>NZ_MVHU01000003.1 GCF_002086285.1 Mycolicibacter kumamotonensis
GAAGATCATCCTCGGGAAGGTGCGCCCTTTCCTACGCCACCTCACCGAGGCTCATCCACAGGTTCTGATCATTGCTCGAGTTCCTGTGTTATCTGCGGACTGGGGATCTGCCGGGCATGGTCCGTATCGGTGAGCCCGGGCCTGGGATGGCCGAGTCGTCGTTGCAGCCGCGGGGGGCTGCGGTGTTGTCGATGTACCGGTACTTCGCCGACGCCCACGATTTGACCCGCCCGTACCGCCGCTTGTTTTCCTCCCACGCCCGATCCTCGCGGCGCCGCTATGCCCCCACCCTGGCTGGTGTCGGACCGCGACGTGATCAGGAGGTGCCTGTGCACCGCCGGCGTGCACCCAATCGCAGCGAGACGCCGGTGTTGTTGCCCGATCAAGTCAACGCCATCCTGGATGGCTGCAGTGTGCAGTCGCCGTCGGGTGAGTGGACCGGCAGCGAGGCGGGTTTGCGTGACCGGTTATTCTTCGCCGTCCTGGCCGAGACCGGAATGCGAATAGGTGAAGCATTATCTTTGCGCCACAATGATTTCCATATCACCGGGGGTGAGACTCCGTCGATTCTGGTGGCCGGCCGCGACGATCACCCCCATGGGGTACGAGCCAAGTCCGGTGCACGCCGGATCTACATCGGCGATGATCTGGTAGCCCTCTACAGCGAGTACGTGTGGCAGCTGATCGGGTGGGCCGCCGACGTCGCGGTTGCCGATCTGGCGTCGCACTTCGTGTTCGTCAATCTGGCACGCGGCCAGCGCTATGCACCGTTGCGCCCGGAAACCGTCTACGACAAGGTGGACACCCTCACGGCCGCCCATGCTGATGTGTTGCCGCAGGACTGGACTCCTCACTGGCTGCGCCACACCCACGCTACAGCTCTGCTGTTGTCTGGGGTGCCTGAACACGTGGTGATGCGCCGTCTCGGCCACGCCGATGTGCAGACCACGCTGTCGATCTACGGGTGGGTGACCGCCGACGCCGAGATGCGCACGGTCGCGCAGTGGAAGAGCTTCGTCGCCGGCTGGAAGGTGAGCCATGACTCAACCCCGTAACAGTCACGTCGATTCTGCAGGATCCGCGGCGGCCACCGTGTGGGATCGGCAATGGCAGCAGGTCCCTGAATCGTGGCGAACTTTGCACTACCGCATCGACGCTGCACCGTTCGACGCCGTGTTCGTGCGCAACCAGCGCTACCTGAACAATCCCGACGGCCACGACTTCACCCCCGCCGATGTCCCAGAACGCTTTCGCCAAGAAATGGCGTGGTGGGTGTGGTTGTGCGGCCACGAAGGAATCCGCAAGATCGAGCCGTTCCTGCTGAAGTGGACGGCCGTCGCCTTGACCGACGCCGCCGCCGAGCACCAGCAGCGGTATCACCGGCCTCCAGTGAGCATTGCAGACCTCGCGGCCGAGGATGTCGTACGTCACGCCGTGGTGCGCTTTGAGCGCCGCAACGCCCGCCTGCCCTCCGCGGGGGCTCGGCGCCAGGTCGTGGCCTTGATCGAGCACCTGCATCTTTACGTATCGGTGCGCTGCACCGATGCCCCGTGGTGGGCCCATGACATCTGGGATCTACGGGCTGATCCCCGCATACCACAGCGCGAACATGAACCCAGCCATGACCAAGTCGTCAAACTTGCCGCGATCCACCCGCCCTGGCTGCGTGAGGGCGTGCGGTTCTGGCTGCGCACCTCCATAACCGCGGAATTGCTGCGCTGGTCATCGGTAGCCGATCGTGCTCGCAACATGGCCAGGCACCTCGGCCCGTTCTTGGCCGCCCGCAACATCAGCACCCCACTGTTGGCCGATGACCGCGCCGCCCTGCGGTTGTTGTTCACCGAGTTCTCCAACTACCTGAAATCCCCATCCGCACAGTTCAAACCAGACCGGCCGTTGTCAGCATCCGCGGTGGACTCGACCCAGTCGCAGGCCCAGGTGTTCTACGCCTTCATGGTTGATCACGCCGAGGAAGCCGCTGCGGCGACCGGCGACCCCCGGTGGGCTCAGATCACCGACACCTACACGCGTCTGTGGGGCGCGGCGTTTCGAACGCGCCGCGCCAACCGGCAGCGGGAGCTGACGTGGTTCTCCACGTCGGAATTGCAGCAGATGCTGTGCTACCTCGATGTGCTGGCGGCCGATCGCGGTATGCCGGTGGCCATCACTCACCCTGATGCAACGATCTCGGTTGTCGCCGGCCTCGGAGACCCGCAAGCCGCGCGCGTCTGGCTGCTGCAGGCGCTGACCGGACGCCGAGCCTCGGAGATACTGATGCTCGACTTCGACCCTCTGACCGCTATTCCCGGCCAGGAACGCCCCACAGATTCCGATGACCCCAACGCATTCGTCGCCAAGTTGCGCTACCAGCAGACCAAGGTCGACGGGGTACTGCCGTCGATCCTGGTTGAGAAGGCGGTGGTCAACGTGATCACCGAACAGCAACAGTGGGTTCGCCGCCGCTACCCTGGGCTGAGCCCGAAGTACCTGTTCCTCGGACTGCGCCACCAGCATCAGGGCCACCGGGCCCGCACCTACCAGTCCTACGGTGTGGCACTGAACAAACTCGACAAGGTTCACGGCCTGGCCGACTCGGCCGGGCGTCCGCTGCGGTTCAGCCAGACCCATCGGCTGCGCCATACCCGGGCCACCGAGTTGCTAAACGACGGCGTTCCCATTCACGTGGTACAGCGATACCTTGGGCACGCATCCCCTGAGATGACCCTGCGCTACGCTGCGACGCTTGCTGCAACAGCTGAGTCAGAATTCCTGCGGCACAAGAAGGTCGGCGCACACGGCACCGATATCGCAATCAGTCCATCCGATATTTATGACATGACTCAACTGGCGGCCCGCACGGATCGGGTACTTCCCAACGGCGTGTGCCTGCTTCCTCCGCTGAAGAGCTGTGACAAAGGAAATGCTTGTCTGTCATGCGGGCATTTCGCCACCGACGCCACTCATCTCGACGAATTGATCGCGCAGCGCGCCAAGACCGTCAACTTGATCGAGGTCCGCCGCGAACAGTACCGGCGACGTAGCGGGCGGGAACTCACCGACGACAACGTGTGGATTCACGAACGGCGCCGGGAGATCGCCTCTCTGGACGCGATCATCGAGCGTCTGCACACCGACACCGAGGGCCTCGCGAACGGAGCCAGTGTGGGCGGTGCTGGTGCCTCAAACCGGTTGCCGCTGTTGAAGGTCAAGACCCGCGGCAGCCACGAATCTGTTCTACGCAAAGCCGACCCCAACGCAACCGGATGAGGCAACGCCCCCCTCCCCCTTCGGATAACGCCCGCCGCGCCCTGGCCGACTACCGTAAGAACATCTCCCAGACCAAGCGCCGGGATATCGAACGCGCCATCAAACACCTGCGCAAGACCAACGCCATCATCAACATATCCACCGTCGCTGCCCGCGCCGGCGTAGAACGCAAGACCGTCTACAAGCACCGCGACCTCGTCGCGATCATCGACGCCTACCGACGCCAGCCGCCTTCGCTCGACGCCGCGACGGGCCGCGAGAGCACCGTCGTAGCCGCCCTACGTGCCCAACTGGTCGCCAAGGACGGTGAGATCCGCGCACTGAGAACCAAGCTTGCCGAACAAGAATCGACAATCGCACTGCTCTACGGACAACTCGACGCCGGAAACGGTGCAGGGGGCGGCGGCTAATGGGTGCCATCGCAACAACGGCTTGGGGCACCGCCTGCACTTCACTCGCGATTCCAGCCATTGTGGCGCCGAAACCACGCACCCGTAGCCGTAATCCCCCAATCTGCGGCGGTTACAGGGTGCCTGTGTCGTAATACGGATCGCTCAGGCGGGCCTGACGGTGTGGAGGTGGGATAGAGCGCGGCGTGTTGGGCCACCAGCTGGCTTCGCGCAGGAGTGTGGCGATGGCGGGGACGGTGAGGGTGCGAACGAGGAATGTGTCGAGTAGGAGTCCGCAGCCGATGATGAGGCCGACTTGGATCATGATCGCGATGGAGCCGAACATCAGTCCGAACATGCTGGCGGCGAAGATGATTCCGGCCGAGGTGATGACCGAGCCGGTGCGGGCGACGGTGCGCAGTACCCCTACGCGAATGTTGTGTTTGGATTCCTCCCGCAGCCGTGAGACGAGCAGCATGTTGTAGTCGGCGCCGACGGCTACCAGGATGATGAAAGCCAGCAACGGGACGGGCCAGGCGATTTCGTAGCCGAGTCCCCATTGGAAGACCAGCACTCCGATGCCCAGTGAGGCCAGGTAGTTCAGCACGACCGTCCCCAGCAGGTATAGCGGGGCGAGCAGGGCGCGCAAGAGCAGGATGAGGATGAGTCCGACGATGACCAGGGTGCTGATGGCCAGTTGGGTGAAGTCAGCCGACAGGAGCCGTTGGATGTCGGAGTTGACGGCGGGGAACCCGGCAACGGCGATAGTGGCGTTGGCCAGGGTGGTGTTGGGGCGGGCGGTGTCGGCGGTCTCGACGATCTGGCGGGCGAGGGTGATCGCCTGCGCGCTGTAGGGGTCGTAGCTGGATTCGACGACAAAGCGGGCGGTTTTGCCATCGGGTGAGAGGAATTGTTTGGCAACGTCGGTGAATTGACGGTTATCGAAGGCACTGGCGGGCAGGTAGAAACCGCTCGCTGCGTCAGAGCCGGCGCTGGCGCGGGCCGAGTTCTGCAGTTGGGCGGCGACCTGGCCCATCCGAGCCAACATTTCGATGTTGCTGTCGGCCAGGGCGTGCACACCGGCGGCCAGCGCTTGCGCCCCGGAAGCGAGTTGGCCGACGCCCTCTTGGAGCCGGCCGATGTTGCCGGCCGGGTCCGCGGGATCACCCTGAGTTCCGAAGGCCTTGTCAAGTGCTGCGGCAGCGGCTTGTATGTCGGCAAGGGTGCCAGCAATGGTGGCGTCGGTGTCAGGGTTGTAGCGATCGCCGAGGGTGGCGACTTCGGTGAAGAATCCGTTATCGCGCAAACTCACCAGGATCCGGACCTGGTTACGGATTTGCGCGCATTGCGGCGTGGTGGCACACCACTCGGAAGTGTTCAGGCCATCGACGAGGGGGGCCAGCACGGCGAGGGCGGTTTCGGCTTGATCCGCCCGCGACCGCAGCCCGGGGCCGGATTGGATGGCTTGGTCGACGGTGGGTGCGGAGGCCGAAAGTTCTTGCAGCAACGGTCGAGATGACCACAGCAGGGTGTCACCGGATTGGGCTCGGGCCAGTACGCCCGACAGCGGGGTCAAGATCGCGTGCAGGGCGGCATCGAGCTGGGCCAGGCCGCCAGCGAGTTGATCGGCGCCGTCGGTGAGTTGAGTGAGGTCGCCTTTTCGTGCGTCGCCATCGGCGACGGCGTCGGCCATCTTGTCGCCGATCTGCCTGTTCTGCCAAGACAGTTGGGCTTGTTCGAGACGGGTGCCGGTGGGGCGGGTTATCCCGATGACTTTGGTGACCCCGGATACTTGGGCGACCCGGGAGGCCATCTCGTCGAGGTCGGCCAGACCTTTGCTGGTGCGCATGTCGTCGGGGTTCTCCACGACGAGAAATTCGGTGATGACGACGTCTTTGGGGAAGTGGCGATCCAGCAGTTGGTAACCCTGGTTGCTGGCGGTGGTGGCAGGCTGGCCTTTGCGGTCGTCGTAGCTGATCTTCATCGTGGTGGCGATGGCCGAGAGGGCCAGCAGGATCACCAGGCTCACGGCCAACAGTGGCACCGGCCGGCGGACCACCGCGACAGCGACACTGTTCCAGTAGCGGCGGGTTCGATCGGATTTCGGCTCGCCGATTCCACGGCGGGCGGCCAGCGCCAGCACCGGCGGCAACAGGGTCACGGTGGCCAGGAATCCGACCAGCACGGCGACCGCGCAGGCCGGGCCGAGCCCGGCGAAAACACTGAGGCGAGCGAAAACCATGGCAAAAAAGGCCAGCGCAACGGTGGCCGCCGAGGCCAGGATCACGCGCCCGATGCTGGCGGTGGCATGAATGACGGCCTGATCGGCGGGGACATGTGCGCGGCGCTGTTCGTGGTAGCGGCTGATCAAAAACACCGTGTAGTCGGTGCCCGCCCCGAGCAGGATCACGGTCATGAACGCCACGGTGAACTGCGAGACGGGCATGCCGCTCTCGCCGAGGACAGACAGCACACCACGGCCGACGGCCAGGCTGACCCCGATCACCAGCAGGGGCAGCAAGGCGGTGAACACCGACCGGTAGACAATCAGCAGGATCAGTGCGATCAGCGCGGCGGTGGCGATCGAGATCAGCAGCAGGTCGTGTTCGGCGGCAGCGATCTGGTCGTTGAAGGTGGCCGCCGGGCCCGTCACGTGCACGGTCGTCGGTGAACCGGCGAATAAACCGGCGGCGATGTCGCGCACGGCTTGGACGGATTCGGCGGCCTTGGGGTCACCCAGGGTGCCGGCCACACCCACCGGCAGATACCAGGCTTTGCCGTCATTGCTGGTCGCATGCGCCGCGGTGACCGGGTCGGCGAGCAGATCTTGAACCAGCAAGACGTGGTCGGTATCGGCGCGCAGCTGCACCACCAACTGCTCATAGCGGTTGCGCACCGGCGCGGTTAAGCCGTCGGGGTCTTCCATCGCCACGACCAGCATCGTTTTGGAGCCCTGTTCACCGAAGGCCGCGCTCATGCGGTCCACGGTTTGAAACGACGCGGCGTCGCGGGGGATCAGGTTCACCGATTGCTGCCGTACCACCGTTTCCAGCTGCGGGAACACCAGTGCAAGCAGCACGGCGACGGCGATCCAGCCGCCGATGACCAGTGCTTTATGACGCACCGTGAACCCGGCCAGTGTTGCTAACCGGCTGCTGTACTCACTGGATTGGCCCGGATCGGCCACCCCGTTGCGGGCCCGCACAGGCAGGGTTGCCGTGCCCGCACCGCCCGGGTTGTCCGCACTCACCGCGCCTGCGCCCACGAAAGACGCTGCCGCCGGTCACAATGACTCGGCTGCCGGCGATGACGAAGATCCTTAGTTGGGGGTCGTTGCACCGGCATTGTCGTCCTCGTCGTAGGGGATGTCATGGCGGACCACCTTGACCCTGCCGTGCGGCAGGCACGCCATGTAACCGTGGTGTTTGCCGTAGAGCTCCCAGACGGTGGCGCGCTCGTTGGCGCTGACCTCGATGCGCAGGCCGTTGGAGAAGCTCAGGAGTAGCCGACCGGAATCGTCGTGGCATGCCTTCGTGCACACCGCACCCGCCAGATCCAGTAGCGGACGTTGGTGGGCGGCGACCTCGCGCGGGTCGATGAGCACTTCCTCGGCCGGAAACTCACCGCTAGCCGGCAGGGCAAGCCACAGCAGGCAACTGATGACTACCTCGTTGGCGTCATCAAAGCTCAACACCAGATCACCCTGCAACGACATCCGCTGCACGGTGCAACCTTCGATCCACGTGGTGTACATCGCGCACCTCCGTCGACGCCCAACCGGTCTGCACTGAAATGGTACGGCAAGTAGCGCTGCGCTACTAGTAATAGCGTTACGGGTTGCGGGTCAGGATTCCGGATCGCTCGGCGCCCCGTTGTCCCCGAGCCGCCGAAGAAGATGTTCGAACGCTGCTACGTCGCCATAGGCGGCGAAGTGATCGGCGGTGACCACGACGAACACCGCATTTGCGGTGAATCGGGTGGCCCCCTCGGGGTCGGTGCCGGTTGCGCCGATGTGCAGCACGCGGCCTTCCCGGGAGGCAATGTGCGCGGTGATGCGGTGGGATCGATGCAGCACGACCGGCTGGAGGTATTCGACGGTCAGGCTGCGTGTCACAGCGGGCGCGCCGGCAATCCACAGCGCGAACCCCAGCACGTCGTCGCAGGCGGCGGCGACCGCCCCGCCGTGCGCCAGACCGGGCGCGCCGACGTGGCGTTCGTCGAAAGTCACGTCCGCGTACACCGTGTCGCCGCTGCGGTAAACCACCAGCTGCAGACCGTGCGGATTCTGCGGTCCGCAACCCATACACGTCCGAGTATGTGCGGGCAGCAGCTCAGGCCGTGCCGCACCCGAGCGGCCGGACGCGACATCGTGATGCGGTGAGTGATCGGCCACCAACGACACCTTCGGTACACATAGTTTCGCTGCGCTACCGTTGGTACGGTACCCGTTACGGGCGGTGACGCGGGTAATTGGTCGGGAATCTGGAATGAGGCGAGGGGTGAGTGGGTGTGAGCAGCGAGCAGGTACCGCCGGTGCCCGATGACGACGATATTGACCCCCGCCGGACCCGGTCGCGCAACCGCTTGCTCGACGCCGCGACCGCGCTGCTCAGCAGCGGTGGCATCGAAGCCGTCACCATCGAGGCGGTCACCAAAGCTTCCAAGGTGGCCCGCACCACCCTCTACCGCCATTTCGGCAGCTCATCGCAGTTGCTCGCGGCCACCTTCGAGCGACTCTTACCTCAAGTAACCCCACCCGGGCCGGCCAGTGGGACATTGCGCGAACGACTCATCGAACTGCTCACCCGACAGTCTGCGCTGTTCGCCGACGCCCCAGCACACATCACCATGCTGGCCTGGCTCGCCCTGGGCCCGACCACAATCGATCACGCCAGCACCGAACATGCCCCGCAGGCGCTGCGAGCGCGGGTCATCAACCAATACCGGCAGCCCTTCGACGCCATCCTGCAAGACATTGAGGCCGCTGCTGAATTCGACGGCCTGGACCCGGATCTCGCACTGTGCCAACTCATCGGACCACTCGCGTTCGCACGAATGACCGGCCTGCGATCCATCACCGCACACGACTGCGCCCGCATCGTCGACGACTTCCTGGCCACTCACCGGACCCAGGAAGCCCAATCCGCAGTTCCACAGCCCGACGGTCAAAGGGGCACAGACGACAACCGCCCGGGGTGAGCGCTCTCCCGGGGCGCAATCAGTGCAACCGGGCAGGCGACAGGAGAAACGGGCCGGGATGGCAGCCGCGCAATCCCTAGGCGGGCACACCGTGCGATTCAATCGTTCCCGATTAGGCTGATCGGCACGGGACGCACCTAATCGGTAACAGTCATACACACATGCTCGCGACACCAGATAACTTCACTGGCAACTGTCAACGTGAGGTGGGTCGGGGGCAGTGATGCGGTCTTTCGCTGCGGCTGTCTCACTCGGACGATGCGGCGGGTTTGGTGGCGTGGATGATCGCGCCGTGCATCCCTTCAGCCACCTGGTGGGTGAACGTGACCGTGGCATCGGTGAACCCGGCGGCGGCCAGCCCGTCGAGGTACTCCTGGCGGGACAACGCTCCGGCGATGCAGCCGACGTAGGAGCCGCGTTCGGCGCGCTGGGCCGCACTGAGGTGGTCCTCGGCGACGACGTCGGAGATCCCGATCCGCCCACCGGGCACCAGCACCCGGAACATCTCGGCGATCACGGCTGGTTTGTCGGCCGACAGGTTAATCACACAGTTGGAGATCACCACATCGACGGCGGCATCGGGCAGCGGAATGTCTTCGATGGTGCCCTTGCGGAACTCGACATTGGTGGCACCGGCCTTGGCCTTGTTCTCCTGCGCCAGGGCCAGCATCTCGTCGGTCATGTCGACGCCGTAAGCAAACCCGTTCGGGCCGACCCGGCGCGCCGATAACAGCACGTCGATCCCGCCGCCAGAGCCCAGATCCAGCACCCGCTCTCCGGGGTGCAGGTCGGCGACCGCGGTCGGGTTACCGCAGCCCAGGCTGGCCGCAACGGCTTCGATGGGAAGCTCGGAATGTACGTCGTCGCCGTAGAGGCCGGCGCCGAAGATGGTCCCAATATCGGCGGAATCGGCGGACCCGCAGCAGCTCGCGGCGGTCAGCACATCGCTGTTGGTTTCACCGCTACGCACCGCGGTGGCGGCGGCGCCGTAGCTCGCCCGGACCTGATCACGCAGCTCATTGTGTTCGGCGGTCATCCCACCCACTCCTTCCATCGACAAGTATCTATGGGAGCAGTCTGCACGATGCATCGATATCTGTCAATGCGTATGTCATACTGTGGTCATGTCCGCCACGATCGCGTCCTCAACCGACCGCGATGACGCGCTGCTCGTCGCCGATCTTGCGGCGTGTTGCAGCCCGATCGCCGAGGGGGTGCTGGATGCGGCCGCCGCCGAGCGGTTGGCCGGCGTGCTCAAGGCGCTCGCCGAGCCCACCCGATTGCGACTGGTGTCGCTGATCGCGGCCCATGAGGGCGCCGAGGCGTGTGTATGCGACCTGACCGCCCCTGTGGGGCTATCCCAGCCGACGGTGTCGCATCACCTCAAGATCCTGGTCGAGGCCGGCCTGCTCGACCGAACCCAGCGCGGCAAGTGGGCGTACTACCGGCTGGTGCCCGCGGCCCTAGATGCACTCGGCGGGGTGTTTGTTGTCCGTTGTCGTTGTGGCTGAGGCACGCTTGAGCGCTGACCTGCGATGCCTCGGATTAAGTGGCGCGCCGCCGCTACCTTGAGTCGGCCTGCGGCCGGGTGTCTTGTGTTGGCCCGGCAAGAGGCCTGATGCGCCCGGCGCGTCCACCGTTGGCGATGACGACGACTTCGGCAAGCTCGTGCACCAACACGACGGCAGCCAGGCCGAGGGTGCCGAACACCGCTAGCGGCATCAGCACGGTGATGATGCCCAGGGAGAGCCCGACGTTTTGCAGCATGATCTGCCGGGAGCGTCGAGCATGTGCTAGTGCGTGGGGCAGGTGACGTAGGTCTTGGCCCATCAGGGCGACGTCGGCGGTTTCGATGGCCACGTCGGTTCCCATGGCGCCCATCGCGATTCCCAGGTCGGCGGCGGCCAGGGCTGGAGCGTCGTTGACGCCGTCGCCGACCATCGCGGTGGGCCGGTGAGCGCCCAGTTCTGCGATCAGGCGGGCCTTGTCCTGCGGGCGCAGTTCGGCATAGACGTGCTCGATGCCGGCTTGGGCAGCCAGCGCGGCGGCGGTCGCGTGATTGTCGCCGGTAAGCATCGTCACCTGGTAGCCGCCGGCGCGGAGCCCGGCGATGACCTCGGCTGCCTCGGGACGCAGCTCGTCGCGCACGGCGATGGCACCACGTAGCTGGTCGTCGCGTTCCACGAGAACCGCTGTGGCCCCGGCTTGTTGCATACGTGCCACCTGATCAACCAGGTCGGCGGGGTCGATCCAGCCGGGCCGCCCCAGTCGGACGCTGTGTCCTTTGAGTTGGCCGGTCAGCCCGGCACCGGGAATGGCCTGCACCTCGTCGGCTGCGACGATCGGCGCCGTGTTGGCCGCCAGGACGGCCGCGGCCAGCGGGTGTTCACTGCGGATTTCCAGTGCGGCCGCCACCGCCAGCACCTCGTCGCGGGTAGCACCGTTGGTGGTGGCGACGTCGATGACGGTGGGCCGGTTGGCCGTCAACGTTCCGGTTTTGTCCAGCGCGATCCCACCGATGGTGCCCAAGACTTCCAGCGCGGCACCGCCCTTGATCAGTACCCCGATCTTCGAGGCGGCACCGACTGCCGCCACGACGGTCACTGGCACGGCGATGGCCAGCGCGCACGGGGACGCGGCGACCAGCACCACCAGAGCGCGTTCGATCCACACCAGCGGGTTGCCGAAGATGCTCCCCGCCCCGGCGATCAGCACCCCGGCGATCATGATGCCCGGCACCAACGGCTGCGCGATCCGATCGGCCAGGCGCTGGCTGGCGCCCTTGCGGGCCTGTTCGGCTTCCACGATCTGCACGATCCGCGCCAACGAGTTGTCCTGGGCGGTCGCGGTGACGTCCACCTGCAGCACTCCGGACCCGTTGATCGACCCGGCGAACACCTCATCACCGGGTCCGGCCTCTACCGGAACCGATTCGCCGGTAATCGCCGAGACGTCCAGGGCGGTGCGCCCGGCACCAATGATGCCGTCGGTGGCCAGACGTTCCCCGGGTTTGACAATCATCTGATCACCGACGCGCAGTTCGGCTGCGGCCACCACGGTTTCGACACCTGCGCGCAGGACCGTGGCCCGATCCGGCACCAGCGCCAGCAGAGCACGCAAGCCGCGGCGGGTACGCGCCACGGCGTATTCCTCCAAACCCTCGCTGATGGAGAACAAAAACGCCAGCATCGCAGCCTCGCCGACCTGACCGAGTCCAACAGCGCCGAGGGCGGCGATAGTCATCAACGTGCCTACACCGACACGGCCCTCGGTCAGTCGCCTAACGGTTGAGGGCACGAACGTCGAAGCGCCCACCGCGAGCGCCACGACTTTCAATCCCAACGCCACCGGCCCGAATGGAGTCAGCCACGCCGTCACCAGTGAGGCTGTCAGCACCACCCCGGAGAACGCGGCCCGCCGCAGCTTGACAACGCCCCACAGCCGCTCCGACTCAGGGTGGCTGTCGTCGTGGTCGCAGCAGCCATCGCTTCGTTGCACTGGTCGTTGTGAAACCCTGTCAGCTTGCTCGCCGGATAGCGTCCGCTCGCTCCAGTCGAGGATCCTCTGCAGCACACCGGGGTTGCCTCCCTCGACCGAGTGCGGCGCCCGGGCGGGCACCGACTCGGCAGGGATGTGCTCGGCGGCGGCGATCGCCGACAAAATGGCAGCGGTGTCGCAGCGCTCGGGTGAATACCAGACCACCACGGAAGCCGTGCGCGGATACGCGCGGACCGCATCCACACCAGCCACCGTGGCGACCGAGTCCTCGATCGCGACAGCCCGCACCGCGTCGAACCGAAACCAGTTAGCACGCACCCGTATTCGTCGCGCACCCGCAGACACGACAACCAGCGCGGCCCCGTGATCGGAGGAAACCTCAGCAGTAGGCACAATCGACCTTTCCCCGTGAAAACGGCTAACCCATCACTTGGCAGCAGTCGTCATCGTCAGCCTTGGCGGCGGGCGGCCGAGGGGCATCGTCGCCGATGCGTCCGCGGGCTTCGGCGACCACGTCGGCGACTTTCAGCCGGGCCGACTCCGCTGCTACCTCTGCGCTCCGAGTTCCGCGCAGTCCCCACTCCGTCACGGTCACCGCTGCCCGGTGAACCGGCGCCGTGCCCACCGCCTTGCGCAGCACCTCGTAGGCGCTCACCCCGACCAGCCCGGTGAACACTGTCCCGGCTGCTTTGGCCACGAACCCATGTATAGCCACTGCTTATCCCTTCTGTTCTGCCAACTCACTACGATTGAGCGACCGCGATCTTCAAGGTCACCGGATCGCTGCCACTGATGGTCATCGACCAACGGTGGCCTCGGCTGCGCCCGATGCGGCGTCCTCGCCGACACAGGGCTGGTCGGTATCCACCGCCAAAACAACCTGGACCAGCTCGCCCAGAGCACGGGCGAGGTGAGGGTCGGCCAGCGCGTAGCGAACCTGCCGGCCCTCATAGGTCGCGATGACCAGCCCGCAGCCCCGCAAACACGACAAATGATTGGACACATTCGACCGTGTCAACCCCAGCTGCGCAGCCAACTGGCCCGGGTAGCACACCCCATCGAGCAGTGCCACCAGAATCCGACACCGCGTCGGATCCGCCAGCGCTCGGCCCAGCCGAGCCAGCGCCGATTCCCGCGTCTCACACGTCAGCATGCACCAAACAGTACAGCCCATACTGATATGTCAGCAAGGGCTGAATTGTGCCATGGCTCCACACGCCGCCGTCAGCCCTGACGCCGCCCAGCTGGCCCAGCCGGGCACGGTGATCGCGGGGATTGACCTGGTCGTGGTTTCCACGCGTCGAAGTGGTGTGCGCGGCGGGTGGCGCTGAGTTGTTGATCGTGGATCCACTGTTCGATGGGGCGGGTTTGGTCGCGGTGCTGGGGAAACCGGGCGCTGACGTTGACGTAGACCGCATCGACGGCGCGGGCACGGGCGGGTGTGGCTGGCGCGGTGCCCCAGATCCGGCGATGAGCGCCGGCCAGGATGGCGGCCAAGGCGATCAGGTCCGGGTAGGCGCCGATGTGCGTGTCGGCGTCGGCGCGGGCAGGCGGCAGCGTAAACGGGCTGGTGCTGCGTGCCCAGCAGCGGTGAATCCGCGCGGCATCCCTGACCGCGAAGCGCGCAGCGTCGCCGTGACACCGATCCAGTCGGGCATGGCGCTGCGCTGCGGCGATCACCGCGGGGGCGCAGCGCAGATCGCGTTGATCGTCGAGGGTGGAGGTGCCTGCACCGATCCATCGGCGGTGGCGGCAGCAGACGGTCGCGTAGTCGGGCAACCAGCAGTAGACCGGCTCATAGACACCGCGGCGTGCCATGCACAGGCGGCATGCGGGCCGGGCGTGGCGGCGTTGGCGGGTGGTGTCGCGGTCGGGGGCGGCCAGCCCGATGAGCCGGGCGTGAAGGATGCCCACGGGCTGGCCGCTGGCGGTTGCCAACCAGTCCGGCCGGGGACGGCAGATCGCTGGACCGTCGGCCAGGTAGCGCCGCAGACCTCGGGGTTCTAGGTGGTTGGCGTGCGCGAGCCGATCAAGATAGGACTGCACCGTTTCGCCACGAAACGGTGTGACGGTGCGCGGTAGTGGCGCGGCAGGCCCCTGCGGCCACGCCGGTGGGGTTGATACGTCAGCTGGCATGGCGTTGCGCCGATGTTTGGGCTGCGTAGTCGATGAGCACCGTGTCCATCAGATCCCTGGTGAGGTTCTCGGTTTCGTCGAGCATGCTGCGGATCGCAGCCGAGCGGATCAGGTGCGCCAGGCTGCCGATCATTCCGCCGGTGCGTCGATGCAGGTATTTGGCTTCGGCGACCAGCGTTCCCGCGGTGTGATGGTGCAACCGCAGGGTGCCTTCCATCGCGGCCACCAGCGACTTCCATTCCCCGGCGTACGGGAACGGGCTGGTGTTGATCACACCGCAGCGCCCGGCGAGCTGGCGTCCGCGGGTGCCGGTGAACACACCGGAGCGCTCGACGTCGATGCCGGCGTAGACGAACGTGGCGGGCAGGTGTTCGGTGAAGTACTTCAGGTGATCGGACAGTTCCTCGCCGGCCCGGGTATCGAGGTTGAGGTTGTGGATCTCGTCGACGATCACGATGTCGGTTCGGGCGTCGATGAGGACCTGGCAGACAGCGTCGGCGATATCGGTGACATTCATCCGCGGTTGCATCGGCGGAAGGCCCAGGAATCGCGCGAACTCCATCGCGAGTTTGCGCGCCGAGCCTTTCGGGGGCGCGGTCACGTATACGATCGGGATCCGGGACTTGTCGGCGAATCGTGTCCTGATACGCAGTTCGTGGAATCGGCCGAGTTGTTTGACCGCGGTGGTCTTGCCGGTCGCGGCCGCCCCGGAAATGATCAGCCCGCGCCGGGCGCCGATCTCGCGTTGGTTGAGCAGGGTCAGCAGCCGGCCTTCGTTGGTGATGCGCTGGATCGCCGACGTGGTGACCACGACCAGTTCACTGTGATGCGCTACCCGGGCTTCGTTGTAGTTGGTCCGTTCGGTCTCCGACAGGGTGCTCCACTGCTCATCGGGTAACAGGGTGAACTCGGGTGGATCGGCATCGACGAAACGGCGCCAACCCTCGAGCGTGGTGGTGGGTTGGCGCCGGTCCTCGAGTTGGCTCACCGGGGCAAAAGTGTTCACAGCCGCCACGATTCAGCCTCCTTGCGTGCATCGAACACCGGTAGTGGAATGACTTGGGCGATCTCGATGTCGTCGGCGTCCTCGTCACCGCCTGGCGGCGGCTCCTCATCGCAGGGTTCTGCGGTATCCGGCGGGCGGGGCCAGGCCGGTGTCGCGGTGGCTCGCGTTCGACCCGCCACCCTGCGATCCTTGGATTCCTGTCGGGTGGGGGCGGGGCCTTGCGCGGCCCGGTCGAGCAGGTCATCGGCCGCGCGGGCGATCTCGGCTTCGGTGGCCTGATCGCATCCGCGCTGGGCCAGCACGGACCGCGCATGCTGCCATACCAATTCGCCGAACGGTACCGGGTGGCTGCGCAAATGCGTCCAGGTCGCGGCCAGCCAGCCCTCGTCGTGATGGTTGCGCACCCAGATCCGCGACACGTCGTAGGGGTCGTAGTGCACCTCCCACTGGCCCTTCTTGGATTCCACCCCCGAGTGCTGGCGGCGGTAGGGGTTGAGTGCCTTAGCGTCGTAGCTGCGGTTGTTGACCCGGATCCCGTAGGAATTGATGCGCCGCCAGCACGACGGCAGTAACTCGATGTAGTCCTCGGCCGACAGCGGCACCGGAACATACCCGGCGACCTCGACCAAGGCGGCGTACTTTTCGTTGGGCGTCAACGCCTTGCCCGGGGTGACGGGGTCACGCAGGCCGTCGTGGGGCCGGTTTTGCCATACCGCGACGATCCACTCATCCAGCAGGGCTTGCAGCTCCACGATCGACCACACTGCGTCCTGTTCGGCGTTCTTGCCGCGCCGCTCGACGCTGGAGCCGACATACCCGGCGACATGCTGGGCGAACAAGGTGGCCACCGACTGCAGGGTCCGCTCGATCTTGGGTTTGTCGGTCGGCGTATCCGGGTGGGCGGGCTGCAGATTGATCCCCAACGTGCAACACGCCTGCCGGAAGGTTTGCGACAGATACGCCTTCCCGTGGTCGCACACTACGGTCTCCGGGGCGATCACCGGCCGGGCGGCCGC
Source organism: Mycolicibacter kumamotonensis (assembly GCF_002086285.1). Lineage (GTDB taxonomy): Bacteria > Actinomycetota > Actinomycetes > Mycobacteriales > Mycobacteriaceae > Mycobacterium > Mycobacterium kumamotonense. Next base: position 16,512 of record NZ_MVHU01000003.1, read on the forward strand.
ATCGGCCAACCGTTGATCCACGCCGGTCAAACAGCGATACGGCAGCACCGACCGCGACATCCGCAGCGCATCGGACCACTCCGGCCGCATCGGTTCTGGCGTCAACGCTCGGGCCAGCAGCAGCGCCGCGTCGACCGCTTTGGTCGTGGGCCGCAACACCGCGGCCGGAATCGAGCAGGTCGCGTCGTCAACCATGCCGGTCAGCTCGACCCGGTCCACCGTGCCGTCATCGAGGACCACCCGCACATCCAGGGGGGTCGAATCGATCTCGACCACCTCGCCGGGGCGCGCCACCGTCAGCGCACCGAACGGGCCGTCGGGCTGTTTGGACAACGAACGCCGGGTGCGCGCGGACCCGAACGTGTGCCGGCCCTCCGACAGCCTCTTCACCAGACGATAGAACGTCCGCTGAGACGGCATCGCCGGTGCGTCCTGGGCACCGTATTGAGCCACCAGCGATTTGGTCACCCGTCGCTGCAGGCGGCTCACCGTCCCGGTCGACACGTCGGTCTCGTCATCGATGGCCTGCCGCACTGCGGCCACCAGCCGCTCGTCGACGCGGCCGAACATCGCCCGCCGGGGAATGTGCCGGCGATCCACAACCCCCAGCAGGCCGTCTCGTTCGTAGGCATAGCGTTGCCGCTGCAACGTGTACAAGCTGATCTCGTGGCCAGCCGAGCGCAGCTCGGCGAGCTTGGCCAATTCGCGCTGCCGCAACGAACGCGACGCCGGATCGAACTCCGGCCGCGGCCGGCTACCCGCCTCGGAATCAACCCGTCGACCCGTCAACACCTCGATCAAGTGCCGTTCCCACCAGCGGGCCCGCTCGGCGGCAGCCTCGGGCACCCCGGCCAACGCTTCTTCGGAACACAAAGCCGGTCGCGATCCTGACACCAACTCCAACGCCGGGTCGCCCAGCAGCCGAGACAGCGGTACCACCGACTGCCCGCCGACCGCATCGGTCAGCCTGGCTGAACTGCCCGAAAGTGTGACAACCGTGAATACGCCGTCGGATAACCGGATTTCATCGCCCTCGCGGATGACACCCGACCGCATACCCGTCATCGTGACAACGCGGGCCCGACGATCGACTCCTCGGTCAAGACAGCCGCGGAAAGATCCACGCCCAGTCGCCGGTGCCACAACAGGTGAAACAGCACCGGCAACACCATGATCGCTTCACCGACCGGTCTCACCCCGGTCATCAGCGGCCGCGCCGAGTCGAACACCGCCTCCAACGCTGCGGCGACCGCCGGGCGGTACACCCGTGGATGCCGATACCCAGACAACCAGCGCAAATTCGCCGTCACGACCGGATCCGCAACGCCCGCTCGCCGATAGGCCCATCCCAGGGAACGGCACGCCTGCTCGGACCGGTCGAACAACTCAGCATCAGCATCCGATATTCGGTCATCGGCCCGCACGTCAAGAACCGTCGCCGTTCCGTCGGACAACCGCACGAAGTAATCAGGCACGTGGTGCCTGCCGTCACCCCAATGGAGCCGGAACGGCTGCGACGCAACACCAACCACCGCGGGATCGGCGTCCAGCGCGATCAAATGGTCACGCTCCGACCACGACTCGTACCCAACGTGCTCACGAGTCGTCGAAAACCACCACAGGCCTGGATAATTGCCCTGCCCGCGAAACGCTGGGAAACCACGCACGGGTGAGCAGTCCAACTCAAAGGCCACTGCGGCACACTCCGCCAGCGGCAAGCGCGAAGAACCCCCGGAGGAGTTGAATTCCACCTCAACGCCACCGTTGACCTGCGGCCATAGCGCCGCCGGCGCCACACTCACCTAAACAACGCTACCGGCGGTACCTCGGATAGATTGGCAAAGACACGCCGATACCGCAGATACGGTGGCAATACATCACATCGGATGTCAACGGACACTGCTGTAGTTCGCCGGCCCGGTCACCGCCAGGCGCCGATGCTCCTCTCGATCACCCGGGCGAACAGACCGCGGGGGTGATGACGACTCACCCCGTCCGGCGGCACCCTCCTAGCAAGAGCCGAGTGGTCGGCGGCGCCAACACGCAAGGTGCCTTGCGGTTGCGGATACGGAGGTAGCGCCGATGGACATGTCTGAATTCGACGACGTGCAGGCCCATCTGCTGGAACCGGAGGAAAGCACGGATTCGGAACAGACGGGCATCGACCTGGACGAGGGCTACTCACCCCCGGAACGCCCGCGTGAACTCCAGGCGTGGGGACTCACCACCCGGGAAGCCCGCACCCATGAAAGCCTGGCGCGCCGACTGGCCCGTGAGCTGCCCGATGTGACCGACCAGTGGGACGGCGATGGCATCGGTGACAGCGCCGATAGCGATGGCGAGGCGATCGACGACCAGGTAGGCGACATGCGAGCAGGGCGGCTCGTCTCCTTCGACTTCGACCCGACGGATCCGGCTGCGGAGTACCTCGCCCACGATGTCGGCATCGACGGCGGCGCCGCCTCGGCTGAAGAGGCCGCCATGCACATCGTTTCCGACGAGGATGTCCGCGGCTGGGGGTGGGAGCTGCAATGATCCGGCAACCGTGCGTGATTGGGGCAGACGCGATCACAGACCTGCCCGTTCGTCGGCACCTCACCCGGGTGATTTCCGGACAGGGATGAAGACAACTCACCCGCCGCGCACCGATGGTGGGTAGCACCTTTACCCGCAGAACGGAGAATCCAATGTCACACGAGGGCGCTACACCGATGTTGATGGGCACGCCTATACAAGATCAGCCGACGCGTGTGGCCGCATACATCGCGCGGTATGGATTGGTCGCAGTGCTCGCCTGGTTCGGTGCGATGAAGTTCACTTCGTATGAAGCCCAGGGTATTTCACATTGGGTAGCCAACAGTCCGCTCATGAGCTGGACGTACCAGATCATCTCCGTCGACGCGTTCGGCCGGCTGAACGGAACCGTCGAGTTGATCACCGCCACCCTGCTGGCCCTCAAGCCGTGGTTGCCGAAGGCCGCGGTGGTGGGTGGCATTTTCGCGTCGCTGTTCTTCGTGACGACACTGAGCTTCATGGTCACCACGCCCGGCACCGGTGAGGCGTCTGCCGGTGGCTTTCCCGTTCTGTCTGCCGACGGGGAGTTCTTGATGAAGGACATCGCACTCCTCGGCCTAGCGTTGTGGCTGCTGGCGGACGCCATCGAGGCAGCCCGAGCGCAGAGATGACATCGCCATCGCGTGACCATTACGACCTGATCGTCCTCGGCGCAGGCTCCGGGGGATATGTGGCAGCGATCCGCGCCGCCCAAGCCGGTTGACGCTGGCGCGGCCGTGGGACCTGACCGTCACCGAGCTGGCGCGAAACGTCCACACCCATCCCACGCTGGGCGAAGGGCTGCAGGAATGCTTTCACGCCCTGGCCGGGAACGCGATCAATCTGTAGGCGGCCTCGGTAGCCGAGTGTCGCCGGTCAACCGAAACACGGGAAGGCTCATCATGAAGATCGTAGTTATCGGCGGCCATGGGCTGATCGGCTCGAAGGTGGTCGCCACCCTCAGCGGACAGCGTCACGACGTGATCGCCGCCTCACGTCGCACAGGTGTGGACACCCTCTCCGGTGAGGGCCTGGCCGATGCCGTCTCCGGCGCCGATGTCCTGGTAGACGTCGCCGACTCACCATTGTTCGACGACGAGCCGGTGATGCACTTCTTCACGACCGCGACCGCCAACCTCCTCGCTGCCGAGCGGGAAGCAGGAGTTGGACACCACGTCGCATTGTCTGTGGTCGGTGCGGAGGTCATGCCCGACAGTGGATACAACACGGCAAAAGCAGCCCAGGAGAAGCTGATCAAGGAGTCGGGCCGCCCCTATTCGATCGTTCGGGCGACACCGTTCTATGAGTTCGCGGTCGCCCTGGCCGATTCGGCGACGGAGGGCGACATCGTCCTATTGCCGCCGGCGGTGTTCCGGCCCATCGCCGCCGACGACGTCGCTACCGCAGTGGCCCGCGCGGCCGTTGCTCGTCCGAGCAACGCGGTGACGGAGATCGCCGGGCCCGACAAGGTCGCCATGGACGACTTTGCGCGTCAGGGCCTTGCCGCCATCGGTGATCGGCGCCGGGTCGTCGCCGACGCCCGGGCGCCGTACTTCGGGGCGGTGATCGACGATCACAGCCTCGCCCCCGACAAGCACGCCACCATCTTCAGCACCCGATACTCCGACTGGCTCGACGCACGCGCCGACTACAGCGCTTAGGGCCGATCACCCGGGTGAACCCGGCGCCGGGGTGATGACACTTCACCCGGAACGGCCGCAATCTCGAGTAGCGCCCGATTTGGGCCGACTCGAATTCGGATAACGACGGCCCGACATACACCGGCTGTCAGATGAGATCAGGATAGGAAGGCCGCGACATGCATTTCGAGGCTAAGAAAGTCGTTGTCGTCGGGGGCAGTTCGGGAATGGGCCGGCAGGTCGCGAACGACGTTGTCGACCACGGCGGCAGCGCGGTGATCATCGGACGCTCCGAAACCCGGGTCGGTGAGACCGTCGCCGCGCTGACCGGTCGGCGCGGGGTGGTCCGCGGGATCACCGCGGAGCTCACGGATCGCGCCGCGGTCGCCGACGTGCAGCGGGTGCTCTCCGAAGAGCACAGTGACGCCACACTTCTCGTCAATGCGGCAGGATTCTTCATCCCGAAACCATTTCTCACCTACGACTCGCAGGCCTACGACTCCTACATGGAGCTCAACCACGCGCTGTTCTTCCTCACGCAGACCGTCGTCGCCGGCATGGTCGCCAAGGGCGAGGGCGGCTCCATCGTCAATATCGGCAGCATGTGGGCGCATCAGGCAATCGGGCTGACACCGTCGTCGGTGTACTCGATGCAAAAAGCGGGGCTGCATGCGCTCACCCACAACCTCGCTATCGAGCTGGCCGAGCACAACATTCGTGTCAACGCGGTGGCACCGGCCGTCGTCAAGACGCCACTCTACGAAGGTTTCCTACCCAAGGACGAGATCGACGCCACCCTGGCGACCTTCGCTCCGCTGCATCCACTGGGGCGAGTGGGCACCCCCGCCGACGTCGCCAACGCCGTCACCTATCTGCTCTCCGATCAGGCCAGCTGGGTCACCGGCGCGATTCTCAACGTCGATGGCGGCATCATGGCGGGCCGCAATTAGCCGGCCGATCGGCCGAGCACCCAACCAAGGAGGAACCGTGTCACACCAATACACCAAGAACCTCGCCGCAGTCGAGGCGTTGAACCCCAAGCAGTACTACGTCACCCAGGAGAACGGGACCGAGCGGGCATTCTCCGGGGAGTACTGGGCTAACAGGGAGCCCGGTATCTACGTCGACGTCGTCTCCGGTGAGCCGTTGTTCGCCTCACTCGACAAGTTCGACAGCGGCACCGGCTGGCCCAGCTTCACCAGGCCCATCGACGCGAACAACGTCGTGGAGAAACGCGACCGGAGCCACTTGGTGGAGCGTATCGAGGTGCGTTCCACTCAGGCCGACAGCCACTTGGGCCACGTATTCACCGACGGCCCGGGCGAAACCGGTTTGCGCTACTGCATCAACTCGGCAGCCCTGCGGTTCATCCACCGCGATGACCTTGCCGCCGAGGGCTACGGGCAGTACCTGAGCCTGTTCGGCGAACCGACTGCGGCGCCGAGCGACGCGGTCGAGGCCGGGGAGCAGCAGAAATGACCGCCCGCGACAAGGTGGCCATCCTGGCCGGAGGGTGTTTCTGGGGCATGCAGGACCTGATCCGCAAGCAGCCCGGAGTGGTCTCCACCCGGGTCGGCTACACCGGGGGCCAGAATGCGCACCCGACCTACCGCAACCATCCCGGCCACGCCGAGGCGATCGAGATCACCTTCCGGCCGGACCAGACCGACTACCGCAGCCTGCTGGAGTTCTTCTTCCAGATCCACGACCCGACCACCAGGAACCGCCAGGGCAACGACGTCGGCACCAGCTATCGCTCGGCGATCTTCTACCTCGACGAGGAGCAGAAGCGGATCGCGTTGGACACCATCGGCGATGTCGAGAAGTCGGGACGGTGGCCGGGTGAGGTGGTGACCGAAGTCACTCCGGCCGGGGAGTTCTGGGAGGCAGAGCCCGAACACCAGGACTACCTGCAGCGCTACCCCGCGGGTTATACGTGCCACTACGTGCGACCGGACTGGAAGCTGCCCCGCAGCAGTGACTCTGTGACGCCGGCCGGCTGAAACCGGTGACCAGGGCCGGCCGCCGAGCCCCCGGTTACCGCCGCTTCACTGATGGAAGTTCCACTGCCCGCAGTCCTGGGCCAGCACGTCGTTGACGTCGACCTCGATCCCACCCACGATCGGTCCCGGCGTCGACGCGGTGCTCACGATGCGCTGGAAAAGCACCGCCCCGGGGAATCGTTGGCCGCGCGACCAGGAGCGGGTCTGCCAGGCCCAGCGGTACCCGGGGGTGCGTGAGTTTCCGATGACACCGTCGGCCGCGGCCCACTGGCAGACGTTGACGCCCCCGTAGACCCCGGTGCGCTGCACTCCGATCACCGAGTTGATACCGCGAAACCATGGCAGCGCAACGTTGTTCCAGGTGTCACGGTTGATGTCGTCGTCGACGCTGAAGAAGATCGGTGCATTGCGGCCGCCACCGGCCGCGGTGTGCAGATTCCAGGCGGTCTGCGCATCCGAGACGCCGCCGGCGTAGCCGCGGGTGAAGTCCGACGGCGCTGTCCCGCCCGGCTTGCCGTACTGGTAGTTGCTGACGATCACCAGTCCCGCGGCGGTCAGCGACTCCGCGTAGGGGCGGGTGATCGGTTTGGCGCCGAAGTTCGACCCCGGCCGGGACGTCGAGACGTAGTTGATCACCCCGGCATGGCCGGCGGCCCGGATGTCCTGCGCCGGGATCTGGCGCATGGCGTAGTCGATCAGCGTCGGCGCGGCGGCCGAGGCGGTGGGCGTGCCGGCAGCGGCTGCAGCGCCCACCCCGGCCAGCGCCGCGGCGGATGCGTACCGCAGCACATCACGCCGGGAAACCGGGTGTGACAGGCGACGGGTCACCGGATGGTCCTGCATCGCCCGATGTTAACAATGTGGCTACTGTTAATGGTGTTGCCCACGCCGGGCAGGCTGCGCCGTTACGATGCGGCGATGTCGACACGCACTCGAGGGCGGGCCGTGGCCGGCTGGTGTCTGGTCGCGGTGTGGTTCGCCGCGACGGTGACAGCGGCCCTGAGCGCCGGCACGCCGATACAGAATGTGGCCGAGGCGGTGTACGGCGCCGCGCTGGCCGCGTTCGTCGTGCTGCACACCCTGACGCTGTACCGGCCGGCCGGCGCCATCACTTATTTCGCTGTTGCGGTAACCGTGGCATTCGGCTTCGAGGCGTGCAGTGTCGCAACCGGTTTCCCCTTCGGCTCCTACGTTCACCACTTCGAAGGACCACGCGCGCTCGGGGTTCCGTTCACGGTCGTGTTCGGCTGGGTGGTGCTGGCCTGGCTGGCATGGGTTCTGGCCCGGGTGATCGTGGGCGAGGACCGCGGCCACCGGGCCTTCGTGATCGTCACCCCCGTCATCGCCACGTTCATCCTCGGCGGATATGACCTGGTGATCGACCCGATCGCGGCCTACGCCCGCGGCCTGTATTCCTATGGGTCGCCCAGTGGGGCGCTCGGCGTTCCCTTGAGTAATTACTTCGGGTGGCTGTTCACCGGATGGGTGATGTTCCAGGTCTTCTCGTTGGTGGAACGGCGGTGGCGGCGAGAACCGACGGCAACGCCGCCGCGAGCGACGCTGTTGATGCCGGCCGTCATCTGGTTCGGACTCGCGCTGCAGGTCAACCTGGAGATGCTTCGCGTCGGTGATGCCACGGCGACACTTCAGGGCGGCAGGGTCATTCCGCTGTCTGACATCTACTCGACCTGCTGCGCGATGTCATGGTTCACGATGGGCCTCGTCGTGGCGATCAGCGTTGCGCGGCTGTATCCGGGGGGCGACCCGACGACAACGCCGCGGTAGCGATCAAAGGCGAACCAAGCTGAACGGATAGGTGAGAACCCCGCCGGGAGCCCCATCGCATCCGCCGGCCGGCGACGACGTCAACGTCCCTTGCAACGTCGCCGCATCCCAGGAGTACACGTCACGCGTCGGGATGATCTGCCCGTAATAGACGTTGCCGCAGCGCAATCCGTCCGGGATATCGACGGTCAGGGTGTAGCGCCCGTCGGCGAGGTGGGCGTCGCCGGAGTACTCGAACGCTTTGGCCACCGGCATCGGAATCGCCTGGATGTGCGCGCAGTCATCCGCGGCCGGTATGCAGTGCGATACCGCCCATGTCCAGGTGTGGAAGTCAAAGCGGTCCGGCAGCAGCAGCTGGTAGTTGGCGAAGAACGGTTCGGAATGACTTGGCGGTGAGGCGCATACCCCGGCCGCCGCGAACGCGGAGAGCGTGCACAGCAGGCCCGCAGTCTTCATGCCTCTCCTCCGTCGGTCGTGCCCTACTCCGCGCAGTCCGTTACATATGGGAGCCGCCGTCAATCCGGACCTCGGTACCGGTGATGAAGGAGGCGTCATCGCTTCCCAGCATCGCCACCACGCCTGCGACCGCGTCCGGATCGGCGAAGATCGCGCCGCCGTCCAGCGGGAGCATCGGCGCCACCTTGCCGAACAGCGTGAAATCGGCGTCCTCGGGAAGCCCGGGGCCGACGCTTTTCCGTGATGCCCCCGTTCCGTCGGTCATTCCCGACGAAATCGAACCGGGTTGAACCGAATTGAACCGGATACCGGCCTTTGCGAACTCCATCGCCCAGGCGTGGGTCATCGACAACACCCCGCCTTTGGAGGCCGCATAAGCAGCCATGTAGGGGTGAGCGAAGTGGGCGGACGTCGAGCTGAAGTTGACCACCGAGGGAGACCGGCCCTCGTGCAGCGCACGGATGGCCTCACGGGTCACCAGGAATGTGCCCACCAGGTTGATCCGCAGCACCTGCTCGAAGTCGGCCAGCGTGGTCTGCGCCAAATGCGAGGAGCGCAGGATCCCGGCGGCGTTCACCAGGGTGTCAAGTCCGCCCAGCACGTGCACCGCCTCGGCCACCCCGGCGCGAACCGAGGGTTCATCACCGATGTCCATCACCACGGTCGACAGGCGACTTCCCAGCTCGCCGGCTTTCGCAACGGTGTCGTCCAGGCCGTCGGCACTGATGTCCGCGGCGACCACGCGGCCACCTTCGGCGAGGATCCGCAGGACGCAGGCCTGTCCGATACCCGAACCGCCCCCGGTGATCAGCACTCGGCGGTCGACATAGCGCAAGCAGCCAGGCTGGGGTTCGGCGGGCTGGGACACAGAACGACTCCTGTCGGTCTTGGTTCTCCGGTTGTGCGGATCAACAGCAGGCTACGTTCCCGCCCGAGTCGCTGCGGTGATGCGACCCTTCCCGGTGGATGGGACGTGGCGTGTCGCCGGTCAGGTTCGGCTGTCACCGTCTTGGGCAAGCCGCTGACTCGGGCGGCGTCAGCGACGGCATTCGGTCCGGCAGTGGAGGTTTTGCGGCACATGGTGAGTAATGCCCAGGACCGCTGGTACGCCGGGTTGACCGCGGTCGGCGCCGGCACATCCGGGCCCCTGCGGGCCATCGGAGGCCTGCTGGCGATGTCGGTCGACGCGGTGAAGTTCCTGTTCTGCCGGCCCTTTCAGGGCCGGGAGCTGCTGGAGCAGTCCTGGTTCGTCGCGCGGGTGTCGCTGATGCCCACCGTGCTGGTCGCGATCCCCTTCACCGTCTTGGTCAGCTTCACGCTGAACATCCTGTTGCGTGAGCTGGGCGCGGCGGACCTCTCGGGTGCCGGGGCGGCGTTCGGCGCGGTCACGCAGGTCGGGCCGATGGTGACGGTGTTGATCGTGGCCGGCGCCGGGGCGACGGCGATGTGCGCCGATCTGGGATCGCGCACCATCCGCGAAGAGATCGACGCCATGGAGGTGCTCGGCATCAACCCGGTGCAACGGCTGGTGACTCCCCGGATGCTGGCGTCGGGCGTGGTGGCGTTGTTGCTCAACAGCCTGGTGGTCATCATCGGGATCCTGGGTGGGTACACCTTCTCCATCTTCATCCAAGGCGTCAATCCCGGCGCTTTCGCGGCGGGGATCACCCTGTTGACCGGGGTGCCCGAGGTGATCATCTCGTGCGTAAAGGCGGCACTGTTCGGTCTGATCGCCGGAGTCGTGGCCTGCTATCGCGGTCTGACGATCAGCGGCGGCGGTGCCAAGGCCGTGGGAAACGCCGTCAATGAGACGGTGGTGTACGCCTTCATGGCGTTGTTCGTGGTGAATGTGGTGGTCACCGCCATCGGCATCCAGCTGACTTCGGATTAGCCGGGAGACCACGATGGCTGGCCTACGAGTGCTCTACCCGCAGGTGGCGCGGGAGCTGAACAGACCGATCGACACCCTCAGCCGACTCGGCGACCACACCGCCTTCTATGGCCGCGCGCTCGCAGGTGTGCCGCACGCAGCCACCGCCTACCGCCGCGAAGTCGTTCGTCTCATCGCCGAAATCAGTATGGGCGCGGGAACATTGGCGATGATCGGCGGCACCGTGGTCATCGTCGGATTCCTCACCTTGGCAGCGGGCGGCACGCTTGCGGTGCAGGGCTACAGCTCCCTCGGCGACATCGGCATCGAAGCCCTGACCGGATTCTTGGCCGCCTTCATCAACGTCCGGATATCCGCTCCCGTTGTAGCCGGCATCGGCCTCGCCGCCACCTTCGGCGCCGGCGTGACCGCTCAATTGGGCGCCATGCGGATCAACGAAGAGATCGACGCGCTGGAGACCATGGGAATCCACGCCGTCGAATACCTTGTGAGCACCCGCATTGTGGCCGGAATGGTGGCGATCACGCCGCTGTATTCGATCGCGGTGATCCTGTCGTTTGCGGCCAGCAAGCTGACCACCGTGGTGATGTTCGGGCAGTCGGCCGGCCTGTACAACCACTACTTCGGGACGTTTCTCAACCCCAAAGACCTGCTGTGGTCGTTCCTGCAGGCAATCCTGATGGCCATCGCGGTGCTGCTCGTGCACACCTACTTCGGCTACTTCGCCAGCGGCGGACCGTCCGGGGTCGGCGTTGCCGTGGGCAACGCCGTGCGGACGTCACTCATCGTCGTAATCTCCGTGACCCTGCTGGTGTCGCTCTCCGTTTACGGCTCCAACGGCAACTTCAACCTGTCCGGCTAGGGCGGCGTGATGGCAACGAGTTCGCGCATCAGACGATCCCTGACGGGATTGGCCACGGTGGCCGTCGTAGCGGCCACCGTCGCGCTGGCAGTAGGACTGTTTCGCGGCAGCTTCACCAGAACCGTTCCCATCACCGTGCTGTCCAGCCGGGCCGGCCTGGTCATGAATCCGGACGCCAAAGTGAAGCTGCATGGGGCGCAGGTCGGTTCGGTGAAGTCGATCGAATCATTGGCGGACGGACGCGCGGCCCTGCATCTGGCCATGGACCCGTCGTACATGGACGTCATACCGGCGAACGTTCGCATCGACATCGCCTCGTCGACGGTGTTCGGCTCCAAGTATGTCGACCTGATCCCGCCGGCCGAACCGTCCGAACACTCTCTGCAGCGTGGGCAGGTGCTGCACGCCGACCATGTCACGGTAGAGATCAACACGGTCTTCGAGCGGCTGTCGTCGGTGCTGGCGAAAATCGAACCCGCCAAACTCAACGAGACGCTCGGAGCCCTGGCAACGGCGTTGGACGGCCGGGGAGACCGGATCGGGCAGATGATGTCCGATCTCGATGAGTTTCTGGCGCGGGTCGACCCGAGCCTGACGGCCCTGGAACACGACTTCACCGTCGCTCCCCGCGTGCTCGAGGCCTATGCCGATGCGGCACCCGATGTGGTCAGCACCGCCGGCGCGGCCACGCGGATGAGCAGTACGGTGGTCAGCGAGCAACACAGCCTGGATGCGCTGCTGCTCAGCGTGATCGGCCTGGCGGAGACCGGCAACGACGTCGTCGGCACCAACAGCCAGGCGATCACCGACACCATGGCACTGCTCGGCCCCACCACCGACCTCACCAACCAGTACCACGAGGCGCTGACCTGCGGTCTGGGCGGAGCCGTCCAATTGGCCAAAGCCCCAGGCACACCCGTGCCGGGTGGCCTGCTGCTGCAGACCGTGGTCCTGGGCCAGGAACGCTACCGGTATCCGCAGAATCTGCCGAAGGTGGCGGCAACCGGCGGACCGCAGTGCACCGATCTGCCCAAGGTCGGATACCAGAAGCATCCACCGTTCGTGATCACCGATGTCGATGCCAACCCCGCGCAGTACGGCAACGAGGGAATCCTGCTGAACTCCGACGGCCTCAAACAGCTGCTGTACGGGCCGATCGACGGACCGCCACGCAACAGCGCACAGATCGGGCATCCCGGATGAGCGGGCTCGGAAAGACCGCCGTCAAGTTGGGCGCGTTCGGAATCACGATGGTGCTCTTCACCGCGGCCCTGCTCGTCATCTTCAGCCAGTACCGGTCCGGTTCCACCAACTCCTATTCGGCGGTGTTCCAGGACGTCTCGAGCCTGAAGACCGGCGACTCGGTTCGAGTCGCCGGCATTCGGGTGGGCACCGTCCGGAAGGTCGCGCTGCAGTCGGACAACACCGCGCTGGTCGCCTTCGACGCCGATGACAACATCCGGCTCACCGAGAGCACCAAGGTTGCGGTGCGCTACCTCAACCTCGTCGGCGACCGCTACCTCGAACTCATCGACGACCCCGGCCCTGCTCGCATCCGGCCACCGGGGTACCGCTTCGGAACCGACCGGACCGAACCGGCCCTCAACCTCGACCTATTGCTCGGCGGCCTGAAACCGGTGATCCAGGGACTCAATCCCGACGACGTCAATACGCTGACCAGCTCCCTGATCCAGATCCTGCAGGGACAGGGCGGTGACCTGGAGTCGTTGTTCGCCAGGACGTCGTCGTTCACCAACGCGGTGGCCGACAACGGGCAGACCGTCGAACGGCTCATCGAGAATCTCAACGACACGCTGACCGTACTGGCCAAGGACGGCAACAAGTTCTCCCATGCGGTCGACGGCCTGGAGCGGCTGGTGAGCGGCCTTGCCCAGGAGCGTGATCCGATCGGTGAGGCCATCACGGCACTGGACAACGGAAGCGCTTCGTTGGCCACGCTGCTCACCGAGGCGCGAGCGCCCCTGTCGGGAACTGTCGACCAGCTGACCCGGCTTGCTCCGCTGCTCGCGAACGACACCGATCTCGCCCGCCTCGACCTGTTGATGCACAAGACACCGCAGAACTACCGCAAGTTGGTGCGGCTCGGTTCATACGGCAGCTGGCTGAACCTCTACATCTGCGGCGTCTCGGTCCGGGTGTCGGACCTACAAGGCCGCACCGCCCACTTCCCCTGGGTGATCCAGCAGACCGGACGGTGCGGAGAGCCCTGATGCTTAAATATCGTGACTCTGCGCTGGTCCGAACCGGGCTCGTCGGCTTGGTGGTGATGGTCCTGGTCATCCTGATCGGACTGCATCCCAAACAGCTGTTGGCCATGGCGACCTCGATCCGGTACCAGGCGGTCTTCGCCGAGGCCGGCGGGCTGGCCGCCGGCAACAACGTGAAAGTGTCCGGCGTCAACGTGGGTGCGGTGTCCGGCGTCGAACTCGACCACGGTAAAGCGCTGGTCACCTTCGCCGTCGACAGCAAGGTCCGGCTCGGCAAAGACACCACGGCTCACATCGGCATCGGAACCCTGCTCGGAGAACGGGTTCTGGTGATCGAACCGCGTGGCAGCGGCAGCATCGGCGCACGAGGTGTCATCCCGCTGTCCCGCACCGCCTCGCCGTACTCCTTGACCGATGCGCTCGGTGAGTTCACGACGAACACCGCCGCCACCGACACCGCGGCCATCAACCAGTCCCTGGACACGCTGTCGGCGACCGTGGAACGTCTTGCCCCGCAGTTGGCTCCCACCTTCGACGGCATCAGCCGGTTGTCCAGGTCGCTGAACAACCGCAACGAGTCGCTGGCCGGCCTGCTCACGACCGCCTCGAACGTCACCGGCATCCTGTCCGAACGCAGCGACCAAGTGAACCGGCTCATCCTCAACGCCGATGATCTACTCGGGGTGCTGCAGGACCGGCGCCATGCGATCGTCGATCTCCTTGCCAACACCACAGCGGTGGCTCAGCAGCTTTCCGGTCTGGTAGACGACAACGAGCAGGAACTGGCTCCCACCCTCGAGCAGCTCAACAAGGTCTCGGCGATGCTCGAACGCAACCGCGACAACCTCACCAAAACCCTCACAGGCCTCGCCAAATACCAACTGACGCAAGGTGAGGCCGTCAACAACGGCTTTTATTACTACGGTTTTGCGTCCAACCTGCTTCCGGGACCGGCGATTCAACCGTTCCTGGACTACGCGCTCGGCCTCCGCCGTGGGGTCGACGCCGGGCAACCGCCCGACAACGCCGGGCCGCGCGCAGAATTCCCGTTCCCGTACAACGGGATTCCGGGAGGTTCCCGATGATCGGTGACAAGCCGCTGGGGCCGGCCAAAAAGCTCCTGGTAATCGTCGTGGCGGTACTGCTAGCGTCGGCTGCCGGGTACCTCGGCTATCAGAAGTTCGCGGGCCCCCGGACGATCATCGCCTATTTCAAGTCGGCGACGGCCATCTATCCCGGCGACGAGGTCCGGGTGGTCGGGGTGCGGGTAGGCACCGTCAAATCCATCGAGCCGCTGGGGACGCGGGCAAGGATCACCCTCTCAGTCGATCACGACGTGCCCATACCCGCCGACGCGAAAGCCATCATCGTGGCGCCCAACCTAGTCTCCGCCCGTTACGTGCAGCTGACGCCCGCATACGGGTCGAGTCCAGCGGCCAGCGGCGCCACCATGGTCGACGGCGCTGAGATCAGCGAGGATCGCACCGCCATCCCGGTCGAGTGGGATGAGATCAAAGATCAGCTCACCCGTCTCGCCGCCGAGTTGGGCCCTTCCAGTGGGGTGTCCAACACGTCACTGGGACGCTTCATCGACACCGCCGCCGATGCCATGGCGGGAAACGGCGACAAACTCCGGGAGACCATCAGGCAATTGTCGGACGTCGGCCGAATCCTCGGAAACGGAAGCGGAGACATCGTCAGTGTCATCAAGAACCTTCAGGTCTTCGTCACCGCACTACGCGACAGCAACACCCAGATCGTGGAGTTTCAGGACCGGCTCGCCGACGTGACAAGCGTGATCGATGGCAGCCGCTCCGACCTCGACTCGGCCATCAACGAACTCTCGGGCGCAATCGGAAAGGTGCAACGCTTCATCGCCGGGTCCCGGGATCAGTCCGCCCAACAGGTACAGCGACTAGCGAACGTAACCCAGGTGTTGTCCGACAACAGCATGGTGGTCAAAAACATCCTGCACGCCGCACCGAACGCTCTGGTCAACGGCTACAACATCTACAACCCCGATACCGGTGGCCCCCGTGGCTCTTTCGCGATGAACAACTTCGCAAACCCCGTCGCCACGATCTGCTCGGCGATCGCCGCGGTCGAGAATGCCACCGCGGAAACGTCCGGGAAGGCATGTGCGGAGTACCTGGGCCCGGCACTGCGACTGATGAACTTCAACTATCTCCCGCTGCCGTTCAACGCCTACCTTGGGCCCGCCCCGAAGAACGTCATCTACTCCGACCCGAGACTGGCCCCCGGCGGGGGAGGGCCGGCCCCGGGGCCGGCGGAGATACCGCCCGCGGTCTCTGCCTACACCGGAGCCGGCGACGTGCCGCCCCCGCCCGGATGGACCGATCCGCCGCACCCACCAGGGGCTTACACCCCCGACGGGTTACCCGCCGACCGGCACCCGGCCCTCTATCCCGGCGCACCCGTTCCGCCAGGAGTCCCGGTGCTGCCACCACCGACGCCGGCCGCATCGAACCTTCCCGAGCTGCTGCTGCCTCAAGCCGGACTGACATCGACGGGAGGAGCGCCGTGACGACGACCTTGAGACGAAGAGGGGCGGCCGTCGCATGCGGTATCGCCCTCCTGTCCTCCGGCTGCTCGTTCGACGGCCTCAATTCGCTACCGCTTCCCGGCACGGTAGGAACCGGCTCCGGAGCCACCACCTACCACGTGCAGATAGCGAATGTCGGCTCATTGGAATCGAATTCGCCGGTCATGGTAGGCGACGTGATCGTCGGCACGGTCCGCCGAATGGCCGTTGACAACTGGCGCGCCGACGTCGAGATCTCGGTCAGATCCGACGTCGACATTCCTGCCAATGCGGTCGCCGCCGTGGGCCAGACCAGCCTGCTCGGATCGATGCATCTGGCGTTGGATCCCCCCATGGGCGAACCGGCGACCGGGCGACTGCGTCCCGGTGCGACCATCCCGATCTCCAAGTCCTCGACGTACCCCTCGACCGAGCAGACGCTCTCGTCGCTGTCGGTGGTGGTCAACGGCGGCGGATTGACCCAGATCGGCGACATCGTCCGCAACTTCACCGCAGCGCTCGACGGACGGCAGGTCCAGATTCGCGATCTGCTGACCCGAATGAACACCGTGGTGACCCTGTTGGACACCCAGCACGACAACATCATCGCCTCGATCTCATCGCTGAATCGGCTGGCCGAGACCTTCGCCGGCCAGCGGGACGTGCTCACCGCCGCCCTGAACCGCATCCCGGCAGCGCTCGACGTGCTCAACAAACAGCGTCCGCAGCTGACCACTGCCCTGAGGAAGTTGGGCGACTTCAGTGCCACCGCAACGCAACTCCTCAACGACTCGCAGGCCGACATCGTCCGCAACCTCAAGAACCTCGAACCGACGGTACGTGCGTTGGCCGATGTCGGACCCGATCTGGCCACCGCCCTGGCATATCTACCGACGTACCCGTATACCCAAGAGTTCATCGACCGTGGCATCCGCGGTGACTACATGAATCAGTTCATCGTCTTCGACTTCACGATCCCCCGGCTCAAGAGCGGCATACTGCTCGGCACCAGGTGGGGCGAACCGGGTGCCTCGCTGGTGCCGGCACCGGGGGACCCCTGGTACTCCACCTACACGCGGGATCCGCTCAAGGCCCCGCTGGCCGAACGCCCCAGCGAGGTGGCCACCGTACCGCCGCTCATCGACTCGCCGATGGACACGTCCGAGGCGCCCTTCGTCCCCGGCCCGGGCGGCAGCTGATGTTGACACGTTTCGTCCGGAATCAGTTGATCATCTTCGCGGTCGCCTCGGTGATCGGTGTCGGCACCATGATCTTCGGCTACCTGCAGGCTCCGGTGCTGCTCGGCATCGGACGCATCTCGGTAACGCTCCACCTGCCCTCCACCGGAGGTCTCTACCAGTTCTCCAACGTGACCTACCGAGGTGTCGAGGTGGGGAAGGTCACCGAGATCCGGCCCACTCGTGGCGGCGCCGAAGTAACGATGTCCTTGAAGCCGTCGCCGAAGATCCCCGCAGATCTACAGGCCAACGTCCGCAGCGTCTCCGCGGTCGGCGAACAATACGTCGACCTGGTGCCCCGTAGCGATGGCGGACCCTATCTCAAAAACGGCTCCACCATCAGCGCAGACAATGCGTCGCTGCCGAAGCCGGTCGGACCCATGCTTGATCAGATGAGCGCGCTCGTGGACAGCATCCCCACCGGAAAGCTCGGTGTTGTGCTCGACGAATCCTTCAAGGCGCTCAACGGAACCGGGAACGACCTCGGCGCCCTGTTCGAATCATCGAGTCGGCTCGCCGCCGACCTCAACGGCGTCGCCGAGAGCACTCGCAGCTTGATCGACGACAGCCGAACCCTTTTGGAGGGCCAGGCCGACAGCGCAGACGCCCTCCGGACGTGGGCGCGCAGCCTGGCCGGGATCACCCAGCAGGTCGCGGCACGTGACACCGAGGTGCAAACCATCCTCCGCACCGGAGTCGGCGCCGCAGACGAAGCGTCCCGGCTACTCGAACAGGTCCGGCCGACGCTGCCGGTCTTGCTGGCCAATCTGCGCACGGTCGGCCAGATCGGCGTCACCTACCATCGGTCGATCGAACAGTTGCTGGTGCTGTTGCCGCCCTATCTGGCCGCCACCCAGTCCTACGGGTCTTCGTTGAACAACCCGACCGGCATGGCACTGTCCGAGTTCAGCCTCACTCTCGGCGACCCGCCGGCGTGCTCGGTCGGATTCTTACCGCCATCGTCGTGGCGTTCGCCGGCGGATCTGAGCGACGTGGACACCCCGGACGGGTTGTACTGCAAACTCCCGCAGGATTCCGCCATCGGGGTGCGCGGCGCGCGGAACTACCCGTGTATGGCCCAGCCTGGAAAACGTGCGCCCACCGTCGAGATCTGCGAGAGCGACCGCCCCTACGAACCCCTGGCGATGCGTCAGCACGCAACAGGGCCGTATCCGATCGACCCCAGCCTCATCGCGCAGGGTATTCCGCCAGACGATCGAATCACGGTGGAAGAACAGATCTTCGGGCCGGTCGAGGGTACGCCGATGCCCCCTGGGGTGGCGCCGAGCGGCTATGTGCCGGGAGCAGAACGGCCCCCGGTCGCCGTTGCCACCTATAACCCGCGGACCGGGCAGTACGCGGCACCCGACGGCAAGGTGTACAGCCAGACCGACCTGGTGCGGCCGGAAACCCAGAGCTGGGAAGATCTGCTGCCGAAGTAAGCCGGGGTCAGCCGAGCTTGACGAGCTTGAACGGCATATTGATGTATACCGGCTTGTTCACTCCGCACGCTCCGCTGGGTCCGGTCGTGATGTCCTCGCCGGTCAGTGTGGTCGATGCCGGGTCCGCATAGGCGCCCTCGGGCGTCATCGCCTTGAACCGGAAAGTCTGCAGCCCGGGGGCGGTACTGCCGTCCGGGCAGGGGACCCAGTTATCGACAGGGCGTTTGACGTACCAGACGTTGCTCTGCTGGTAGATCGGTGCCGTCCAGCCTCCGTCACTGCGCACGGTGCCGGTGCATTCCCCCGGATAGCTGCAGTGCGTGGTGATCGTCCAGGTGCTGCGCCGGCTCTCCTGCTCGTAGAAGACCTCGTTTTTGCGCGCCCACTCACCGTTGGAGGTTGCGGTGTAGGTGCCATTGAGGCCCCAGTCCGGGTGGTCGGCCGCCGCTACCGCACCGGTGGACACGGCGTTGAGCATCGCGGCGGCGGCGGTCGCCGCGAGTGCGGGCGCACGCAGCATTGCCCCTCCTCGCACAGGCACGGAATCGGCGGTGCTCCGAAGTAAACACCGCAGGCCGCGGCCGACGATTCGACATGTCCGCTGAGTGGACCATCGATGTCTGCGGGGCCGGCTGTCCTGCCAGAGTGCCGGGGTATGCGGCGAACAGCGGTAGTGGTTGCGGCAGTCGTGATCGCGATGTGGGCGGTCCCGGTTCGCGCCTACGCAGAACCCGTCTCCTGTGACGACCCGGCGTGCGTACCCGGGATCACCCCCGGTGTCACACTCGGCGCGCCGTGCCAGGCGACGGACTACTACGTCTTCGGGACCGCGGTCGCGGGTCCCTCCATCCAGCCCGGGAGGCTGGTGTTCTGCGGCTCACCGCGCCGATACGAGCCGCGATACTTCCGATCGCCGTCCATGGCCGGAGTCAAGCACCTGGATTCGAGCTGTGAAGGCTACGAAAACTGGGTCGCACAGGCTCCCGACGGATTGTTTCTGACTTGCCAATCCAAGAACGGCGCCGCGCGGTGGAGTCGTGGTGATACGTAGGTTTGCGCTGGCGGCGGCACTGAGCGGGGCCGGCTGGTTCGCTTCCGCGCCGGCCGTCCACGCGGACACATCGACTCCGCACCACGTCGTCTATACCGTCACCGCTGCCACCCCGGTGTCAGCCGATATCTACTACCGCGACGTCGATCCGCCGAGCTGGGCTGACTACAGCCACAACCCGTATGAATTCAGCCCCAGGGCTCGCGTCGAAGTGGGCCCCGGACAGCCATGGGTGTTCCACGCCGACTTGATCGACCCGCAGCGCTGGGCGATGGTGACGGCGACGAGCGGCCGACTGTCGGCCGAGCCGATGTTTCACTGCGAGCTGTCGGTGGACGGGGCCGTGGTCGCCACCGCGGACGGCCCCAAGGGCGCGCTGTGCGCCTTGCGGCACTGGTGATCCGCCGCCGCTGACGCCGCCCACTGGATGGGAATCAGGTGGGCGACCGGCAGCACGGCTGATTACGGTGCGTACGCGGGCCCGCGAACGGCCGGCCCGGCAATGAAGGGAAACCGGTGGGCGGTATGTCGAAAACCGGGACGCTGGTGGCACTGGCGGAGGCTGAGGCCGCCGAAGCCGAAGCAGTGGCGGCACAGGCGCGCGCCCGGGCGATCCGGTTGCAGGAGAAGGCGCAGAACGCCGGCGCTGACAAAGACGGCCAACCCCGCGCCGGTATTGCCGAGCCACTCGCCAACGGCGGTCGGTCTCGATTCGCCCGGGTCCGGGATCATGCGCCCGGCTGGCGACGATTAGCTGCGGTGGCGGTCGTGTTGTGCAGCTGTGCGCTGCTGGCCTTCAGCGCGTGGATGATCCGCCAACATCAGCACGCGCAGGCCGATCAGCGGCATCGCGCTGAGTTCGTCGCCGCCGCGCGCCAGGTCGTCGTTACCTTGATGTCGATCGACTACAACGATGCCGAAGGCAGCGTGCAGCGTATCGTCGACAACTCCACAGGACCCTTCCGTACCGAATTTCAAGGCGCCGCTGATGATTTCATCAAGGTCTCCAAGGACGCGAAGGTGACCACCAAGGCCACGGTGAACGCCGCCGCCGTCGAGTCGATGACGCCCGATGCCGCGGTGGTGCTGGTGGCCGCATCCTCGACCGTGACCAACGCGGCAGGCGCACAGGAGGCTCCGCGACGCTGGCGGCTCACGGTCGACCTGCAGCGTGAAGGAGATCAGATCAAGATGTCGAAGGTGGAGTTCGTGCCGTGACGGTGAACGAGACAGTCGATCCCGCGGTCACCGGGAGCGCCGACCCGCCGGCCGACCCCGCCGGCGATCCGGTCGCGGCCCCCGGGCTGGCGGCCCGAACCAAGACCGCGCTCTCCGCGCGGCGAAAGACGTTGGCTCTCGCGGCACTCTTGTCGGCGACGACGGTGTTGGCGGGCGTGCTCTACGCCGGCGTCCACCGTTTCGATCGGCAGTCGGATGTCGCGGCCGCCCAAAGCGCCGTCGAGGCGGCATCGTCGGGGACGGTGGCGTTGCTGTCCTACGCGCCCGAAACCCTCGATCGCGACCTGGACAGGGCGCGGACCCTGATGACCGGCGGCTTCTCGACCTACTACGGAAAGTTCAGCAACGACGTGGTCGCTCCGGCCGTGCGGACCAAGGGCATCAAGGCATCTGCTCAGGTGCTGAATGCGGCCCTGATGGAAATCCGGTCGAAGGACGCGAAGGTGCTGGTGTTCCTCAATCAGGAGACCGTCAGCCGGGACCGGCCCGAGCCCGCACGCACCGCCAGCAGTGTGGTGGTCAGCCTCACCAGGACCGACAACGAATGGCGGATATCGGCGCTCGACCCGGTGTAGCTCAGGCGCTACTTCTGGGCCTGATGAAGACCCCTTCCGCCTGCACGGTGACTACCCCGTGCGCGTCGAGGATGCGACCGGCCGCGAAGGTCTTTCCACGGTCCTCGCGGTCTATCCAGGCCTCGGCCCGCAACCGGCCCAGTGGTGTGGGCGCTACATAGCGAAGGGTCAGTGTGCCGGTGAAGGCCGGCTGTCCGGGCCGATGGGCGGTCGCACCCAGCACGTGGTCGAGGACCAGCGCGCACATGCCACCGTGTACCTGTCCTGGCGGGCCTTCGTAGGCCGCGCCGAGAACCAGATCCGTGGCAACTCCGCCGGTGTCGTCGTATTGAATGATCAGCGGGGGAGCGATCGCATTGCGCAGCCCCATGGCCACGTTGCCCCACGGCAGGTAGCGTCCATCGCCGGTGCTGGGAACACCGAAAGGCTTCGGGTCCAGCCGGGCCCCGAGCAGTTCGGTGGCTTCCTCGATCAGCGCGTGTGCCCGGCGGGCGTCGGCTTCATCGGCGCCGCTACGGATTGTGACGTCGATGAGTTCACGCAACGACTGCGTCAACGGACCGAAGACGGCCTCGCCGAGCTGCACTTCGGCCGGGCTGAATTCACGGCTCACTCGCTGATCTCCGCCGCGGCCATGTCGAGTGCGGCGAAATGGCTGAACAACATGGATGCTCCGATCGGGTTGCCGCCACCCGGGTAGGTGGTTCCGCTGACGGCCGCCATGGTATTCCCGGCTGCGTAAAGCCCCGGAATCGGGGAACCGTCGGCGGCGAGCACCCGGGCGTGGGGGTCGGTTCGCAGCCCGCCTTTGGTGCCCAGATCCGAAAGACCGAAGGCGGCAGCGTGATACGGCGGCGTGTCAATGGGAACCAGCGGGGAGGCGCCGTCGGTGAACATCCGGTCGTAGGCCTCGTTCCCTCGGCCGAAGTCTTCGTCGGTGCCCAGGGACGCAAACGTGTTGAAACGGTCGATCGTCGCGCTCAGATTGCCTTCCGGTACTCCGATGGCGGCGGCGAGATCGGCGAGGGTGTCTGCGGTGTGCCACAACCCGGCCGTGCGGTACTCGGCGGCGTCGACCATTGACACGTTGGTGGCGCCCACCGGGGGGATATCGCCGCTGCGGTTGTCATAGACCATCCAGAACGGCAGCGTTGCGTCACCGGCGTCGACCTGGCGGAGCACGTCGCGGCCGAGCCGGTCGTAGGGGGCCGACTCGTTGACGAATCGGCGGCCGTTCTGGTCGACGAAGATGCCGCCGGTGAACCACAGGGCGAAAGCCGCCCGCCCGTCCGGGTGAACCATCCCGGGTGACCACCAGGCCTGATCCATCAGATCGACGGCCGCACCGATCGCCATGGCTGCCCGGTGAGCGAGTCCGACGTTGCCGGGAGCGCCCATCGTGTCGGTGGCGCGACCGGGCACACCGTACTGCGCGCGCATCGCCGCGTTCTGCTCGAAGCCACCCGCGGCGAGTAGCACGCCGGACCGAGCCCGTACCCGTGTCGGGGCGCCGTCGCGTTCGACCACCGCGCCGATCACCCGGCCGTTGTCGACGATCAGCTCGGTCAGCGGAGCGTTGCGCCAGCAGAAGGCGTTCGGAAGTTTGTCGAGTGCCGCCAGGAACCGGCCCACCAGGGCACGACCGCCGGTCAGGACATCGGGTGCCGGTGAACCGAGGCGTTCGGTGTCCAGCGGTCCGCGTACCAAGCCGCGGTAGCGTCCGAGCCGTTCGTCAGGCAGCGGCACCGGGACGGTGTGGCGGTAGCCGTCGTTGCGGGCACCGGGGACCGAGCCGTAGTAGTCCGGCCAGGGATAGGGCGCGAACTCGAATCCCGGGTCCTTCTCCAGGTATTCGATGAACCCGGCGCCGCCGCGGACGTAGGCGTCTTGCAGGTCGCGCGGCGTTCGGTCGCCGACGACCGCGTGAAAGTACCGCAGAGCGGCGTCGATCGTGTCGTCGCAGCCGGCACGTTGCAGGGCGGGATTGCACGGGTACCAGACTCCGCCCCCGCCCGAGTATGCGGTGGTTCCGCCGAAGTAATCGGTGGCTTCGATCAGTAGCACCGAAAGGCCTTCACGCGCAGCGGTATAAGCCCCGGCGATGCCGCCACCCGAGCCGGCGACGATCACATCGAAGTCGGTGTCGAAGTCAGGCATGGCGGTCCCCGTCGAATCCGCCGTACCCGCCCCGATAGAACAACAGCGGGCGCCGTTCCTCGTGGGCCTGCAGACCGGTTACCCGCGCCACCACGATCGTGTGGTCGCCGGCTGCATGCTCGAATTCCACCTCGGCCTCGATCGACGCCAGCGTGCCCTCCAGTGCCGGCGCCCCGTTGACGCCCGGCAACCATCCCAGCCCGGCGAACTTGTCTGCTCCGCGGGCGGCGAACTGGGCGCACACGTCCTGTTGCCGCTCGGATAGGACGTTGACACACAGTGTGCCGACCTGCCGGATCCGGGGCCAGCTGGTTGAGGTGGTGGCCGGGCAGAACGAGATGTAGGGCGGGTCCAGCGACACCGAGGTCACCGATTGGCAGGTGAAGCCGAGCGGGCGCTGCCCGTCATGGGCGGTGATGACGGCTACCCCGGTGCAGAAGTGACCGAGGACGCGACGCATCTCCGGGGGGAGCGGGGTGCGCAGTTGACCGGTGTGGGCTCCGGTGGCTTGTTCGGGCATGCCTCTCCCTTGCGGTGGTGATTTCCTGCTGGCTACCGTCGCCCTCGAGGACCGCCCGGCGCAACGCAGGCTCCCGATCAGCGGTAATTGAGGCGTATCCAGGGTGCCAGAGGTTGTTAGCCTTGTTCAGTGAGCGTAATGACCGGCGATGGTCCCGACGGGGTGAGCGTATCGCCCACCGGATGGGCGTTACTGGGGATGCTGTCGGGCGGGGACCAGCTGTCGGGTTATGACATCAAGAAGTGGTTCAACTGGACGGTTCGGTTCTTCTACTCCAGTCCGGCCTACAGCCAGATCTATTCGGAGTTGAAGCGGCTTGAGCAACAAGGCCTCGTGACGTCGCGCGTCGACGCCGGCGTGCGCAGCCGCCGGATGTACCAGATCACCGATGCCGGCCTGACTGCGGTGACGCGATGGGCCAACGATGAGCCGGTCGAGCCGCCCACTCTCAAGCACAACCCTTTGTTGCGGGTCATCTTCGGGCACCTGATGAACCCCGGCCGGCTGCGGGAGGTCCTCACCACCTACGTCGCACACGTCGAGCAGATGCACCAGGCCGCGGCAACCGAGGCACGCTGGGCCGGCGCGGAACCGGCATGGGCTTATGCCCGGCTGGCGCTGCGGTGGTCCGAGGATTACTACGCGGCCGAACGGGAATTGGCGCTGCGAATGATCAAAGACTTGGACGAAGTCGACGAGGTTTTCGCCAAGGGGGCCGAAGACGGCACCAAGTTCCCGGTGCGCGACTACTGGTACGAGGTCGAACGCCGCATCGCCGCCGAAGACGACCAGGCCTAAGTACGCGGACGGTCGGCTCAGTTGAGCTTGCCGGCCGCGTGCAGCGCCGCGATGTAGCCGAACACCAGGCCCTGACCGATGGTGGCACCGGCGCCCGGATAGCTTGCGCCGAAGGCGTTGGCAGCGGTGTTTCCGATCGCGTACAGCCCCTCGACCGCCGAACCGTCTTCGCGTAGTACTCGCCCGCGAACATCGGCACGAAGGCCACCGCAGGTGCCCAAGTCACTGAGGACAACCTTCACCGCGTAGAACGGGCCCCGGTCCAAGGGACGCAGGTTGGGATTGGGCGTGATCGTGGGATCGCCGTAGTAGCGATCATAGGCACTCACGCCGCGGTCGAAGTCAGCATCCACACCCACCCGGGCCAAACCATTGAACCGATCCAGAGTCTCGACGAAGGTCGACGGATCGACGCCGATGGCGCCGGCCAGAGTCGGCAGATCCTCGGCGCGATGCGCGATGCCCGCGTCGTACCACGTCGTGGGGATCGGCATGCGTGGAAACAGTTCTGCAGCAAGAAGGTAGCTGTTGCGGTACTGCTGGTCGAAGATCATCCACATGGTTTCGACCGGGTTTCCCGCCTGCTCACGGTCGAGCACCTTCTGCCCGAACGACATGTAGTCGATGGCTTCGTTGACGAAACGCCGCCCGGTCTGGTCGACCAGCAGGCAGCCCGGCAGGGAACGCTCGGCAAGCATGACCGTCGGTTCTGCTCCTGGCAGGGGCGCGAAGGCGGGAAACCACCACGCCTGATCCATCAGCGCGATGCCGGCGCCGCACGAGTCCTGGGCCAGACGGATGGCATCGCCGGTGTTGCCCTCGGCGCCGAGGCTGACGTGTTCACCGAGCCGTTCGGACTGAAATTTGTGCCGCCAACTCATCAGGTGGTCGAAGCCACCTGCGGCCAGCACGACACCGCGCCGGGCGGTGACCGAGACCTGCGCGCCGTCGTGGTCCACGACCGCCCCGGTGACCCGGTCGCCGTCGACGATCAGGGATGAAACCGGTGAGTCGGTCCACACCGGGATGCCGGCGCGCAGGACTCCGGCGTACATTCCCGCTGCCAGCGCCTGACCGCCTGCGGCGTAGCGCCGACGCAACAGCAGTCCGCCGATGCCTTGGAAGGCACGCAACATGATGCGGGGCACCGCTTTCAGCGGCATCCTCGCCATGAGGTTGAGCCATCGATAATCTGCCCCGGTCACCGGCATGGGAAACGAGGACTTCATCACGCCGGGACGCAGCCGCGCCAACTCCGGGCCGAGCATCGCGGTGTTGAACGGACGGCATTCGCAGGTGCGCCCGAGCGCGCTGCCTCCGGGGCGTTCCGGATGGTAGTCCGAATAGCCCTTGGCCCATTGGAATTTCATCGGCGTGGTACGCCGCAACATCTCCACTGTCGCCGCACCGTGATCGAGGTAGGCGTGCGCGCGATCGTGTGGGGCGGCGTCACCGACGACTGCGTCCAGATAGGCGCGCGCTGCGGTGGGTGTGTCACTCGAGCCTGCTGAGGCAAGTATCGGGTTGGCCGGCATCCAGAACGCCCCGCCCGAGCGTGCGGTGGAGCCTCCGACGTAGCCGGTCTTCTCCACGATCAGCGTCGACAGGCCCACTTCCTGGGCGGCGAGTGCGGCCGCCATCCCGGTTCCAGAGCCGACGACGAGGAGATCGACGGTGATGTTGTGGGGATCGGTCACCGGCCGATTCTGGGGCCGATGGTCACAACATGGCTCCCCCGTGCCCGGTCAGTGGAACACCGGGCTGATCGACCAGTGTGGCGGTGTTACAACAGCAAGGGTTCCCACCAGCGATGAACAGCGAGGATGTCCGAAATGACAGCGTTAGAGCCCGATTGCCTCGGAGAGGTTCGCCAGATCGAGGCGCAGGCCGCACCGACTCGCTTTGCGCGCGGCTGGCATTGCCTCGGGCTGACCCGCGACCTTGGCGACGGAAAACCGCACGCCGTCACCGCGTTCGGCGGCAAGTTGGTGGTTTTCCGCGGGGCGGACGGAAAGCTCAATGTTCTCGACGCCTACTGCCGACACATGGGCGGCGACCTATCGGACGGCGAGGTCAAGGGCAACGAGATCGCCTGCCCGTTCCACGACTGGCGTTGGGGCGGCGACGGCAAATGCAAGAAGATCCCCTACAGCCGACGGGTTCCCAGGCTGGCCCGCACCGCGGCGTGGCCGACCATGGAGCAGGACGGCATGCTGTTCGTCTGGAACGACCCGGAGAAGAAGGCTCCGCCCGCCGATGTGACGATTCCGCGCATCGATGGGGTCGGGAGCCAACAGTGGACCGATTGGCATTGGTACACCACGGTCGTCAACACCAACTGCCGCGAGATCATCGACAACATCGTCGACATGGCGCACTTCTTCTACATTCACGGTGGACTTCCCACCAGCTTCAAGAACGTGTTCGAGGGCCACGTCGCCACGCAGTACTACCAGAGCGAGGCGCGTCCGGATCTCGGCTCCGGTGAGGGCGCCCGGATTCTGGGAACGACGTCGGTGGCCTCCTACTACGGGCCTTCGTTCATGATCGACGATCTGACTTACCATTACGAACACGGCGATCAACGCACGGTTCTGCTCAACTGCCACTACCCGATCGATGCGAATTCCTTTGTTCTGCAATACGGGATCACGGTAGAGAAATCGGAGACGCTGCCGGAAGACGCCGCGATGCAGATGGCGGTCGCGCTCGGCGACTTCGTGAAGATGGGCTTCGAGCAGGATGTGGCCATCTGGCGCCGTAAGGCGCGGATCGACAACCCGCTGCTGTGCGAAGAGGACGGCCCGGTCTACCAGGTACGCCGATGGTACGAACAGTTCTACGTCGACGTCGATGATGTCAGCCCCGATATGGTGGATCGCTTCGAGTTCGAGATCGACACCACCCGTCCCCGCGAGGCGTGGATGGCTGAAGTCGAGGACAACCTCGCCAACAACCGGCTACCGCGATTGGTGGGCCTGACCAAACACGTTGATGCCTCGCGATAATCGGCTCAACGACGCACCGATGACGCCGGTGACCTGCGGGTCATGCGGGGCCCAGGTGTGGGCTCGCAAGAGCAGCTGGGAGCAGACCAGCGTGCAATGGGACGGCGCCGCCATCGGCCGGTGCCAGGAGCGCCCGAGGGCGGACGCACGTCGATCGGTCGACGGTGCGGCCCTGCGGCCAGGTATGTTCCTGACCTGCTCGCAATTGCGCGCTTCGATCGAGGCCGCTGTCGACGCGGGTTCGTTGCCGGTGCTCGACGAGCACTGACCGCGCCCTAGTCCTGGGCCGTGCGGACTGACCGCAGGGCCACATCGGGAATACGTTGGGTCAGCTGAACTGGAAGGCGCTCAAGGGTGCCTCGTCCGGGTAGACCGCTGGTCCGCCGAGGTCGTAGCCGGCGTTCAGGGCGGCGATGAAGGCGGGGTCGTGCAGCGGGGCGCCCGGGATGTCGAGTTTGATGCCCCGCTTGCCGAGATCGTCGACCATCATGTCGATGGCCTTGTCGACGGTCAGGTCGTCGGTGTGGTCCATGTTCTTCTTGAGCTCGTCGTAGTCCTGGTAGACCTCGGATGACCAGTGCACCAGGAAACGCAGCTCGTCGGTGTGATGACGTGCGATGACCTCGTCGCCGTTCTTGAGCACCCAATGATCGCGCGACTCCGGATCGCCGGCGAAGACGGTGTCGAACGCCAGCCCGGCGGGCACTTGCTGATCGAGCGGACCGTTGGCCTCGCCCCGGTGGACCAGCATCTCGTTCTGGACCACCACACCGCGGTTGTACACCGGCGGTTCAATCCGTTTGGGCGCCTTGAGCGGACCGTCGGGCCAATAGGTGAACCCACTGCCCTTGTCCAACGAGAACCAGGTGATGACCTGCGCCATCTTGATCAGATAGTCGGTGAACAACCCGGACTTGCCCATGACACTGACCAGCCAGGTCGGGGCGTTCTCGTAGCGGACACCACGGAAGCTCGGCGAATCAAGGTGCCCGGGATCGCGATTGGCGCACGGGCCGTTGATGTTGAACAGCATCATCTGCGGCTTGGCGTACTGGGCGTGCCAATACGACTTCGCCATGTCGAGAAATTCGGCGTTGTAGAAGCAGTCGTGCAGTTCGGGATAAAGCACAGTGCCGTGATTGGCCAGGAATCCGCGAAAGGTCGGAGTCAAGAAGAGGTCCAAAGTGGGCGTGTACCCCTCGGGGAACCGGCCGCTCATGGTCGCGATCAGCTCTTCCGGCGACGCGAAGTGCTGAGCCAGGATCAGCTTCCACGGGCCATCCGTGCGGACTACGTCGAGGAGACGTTCCCGCTGATCGTCGGTGTAGACGTTGTCGATCTCGCGGGGCGGCGAAGCGGGGCGGAGGATGTCGGAAAGCTCCGTTCGCCGCTCGTCGGTGAGCATCACGAGGACTCCTTCTGGTGAACTGGCGGCGTCGTTGAGCGCCATTGCTGTTTCTCGATTGTCTGCGGTGTCACCGGCCTCGCGACCCATGGTGTCCGGCCACCGGGACGTGACCGCGGCGAGTGAATCTTTTAGAAGGGGAGTGGATGAGCGAATTTGGCGCGCAGCAACGCCCCGATCTCGGCCATCGCCAGACGCCCCCGCGCGGTCGCTTCCGAGCGCATCAAAAAACCGTGGTAGATACCGGGATACCGGGTGACGGTGGTCTGCACCCCGGCGTCGCGTAACCGCCGGGCATAGCGCTCACCCCAGTCCGAGATCGGGTCCAGCTCAGCAGTGATCACGATGGCCTGCGGCAGGTCGCTCACGTCGGAGGCGTATGCGGGGAAGCGACGGACATCATGCGGTGCGTCGGCGCCGACGTCGGCAAGCTCATGCAGATAGTCGATGTCATCACGGCTGAGCATCGGGGCATCCGGTCGGCTCACCACGGACGCCGCCCCCATGTCCCGGTCCAGGCCCGGATACATCAACACCTGCGCGAAGATCTCCGGTCCACCACGGTCCCGCGCCGACAAAGCGACCGCTGCTGCCACACCGCCGCCGGCACTGTCACCGGCAATGACCAGTTTGTGCGGATCCAACCCGAGTGCCTCGGCATTGCCCGCAGCCCATTCGGTGGCGGCCCAGGCGTCCTCGAACTGCGCCGGCGGCGGATTCTCCGGTGCCAGCCGATAGTCGACCGCGATCACCACCGCGCCGCTTGCTGCGGCCATCGCCCGTGCCATCGGTTCGAACGAGTGATTCGAACCCATCACCAGGCCACCGCCATGAAGGTGGACGACCACCGGCGCGGGCCCGTCGCTGGACTCCGGGCGGTAGATCCGCACCGGGATGTCCCCGGCGGGACCGGGAACTGCGGTGTCGGTGATGTCGGCCATCTCCGGCATGTCGGCCGGCAGGGGCGCGGATTCCAG
Organism: Mycolicibacter kumamotonensis; assembly: GCF_002086285.1. GTDB lineage: Bacteria > Actinomycetota > Actinomycetes > Mycobacteriales > Mycobacteriaceae > Mycobacterium > Mycobacterium kumamotonense. The sequence goes on from NZ_MVHU01000003.1 coordinate 46,882, forward strand.
CGAAGCACGCACCGCTGCCAGTCCCCGCTCCCGTAGCGGTATGGCTGGGCCGAACGCTGCCACCCGGGCAGCGGCATCGGGATCCAACACAGGGCGACGCGACGCAATCACGGGGGACTCCCTAGGGTTTGGCGGGATCGAAGCGGGACCGACTGCGCGGCTGCGGCGGCACCAGCGTGGTCAGCCCCTGCGCCCGCTCGGCCATCGCCGCGCGGACCTGTTCGGGCTGGGTCAGCAGGTAGAACCCGCCCAGCGCAGACTGCTCGAACACCGCCTCGGCCGCCTCGAGGGGATCTAGTGCGCCGGCTTTGATGTCGAGCATGGCTTCGCGCTGGGACTCTGCCACGGCCACGTCGGCGGCGCCGTCGGTGTCGACACCGCCGGCGGCCTCGAAGATGTTGGATTTGACCGCGCCGGGCAGGACCACCTGAACATGGATGCGATCACCGTGCCCGGCCAGTGCGACCTCCAGCCGCAGGCATTCGGTCAGCGCCAGCACCGCGTGCTTGCTGACGATGTAAAGGGTTTGCAGGGGGACGGCCGCAACCCCCCCGATCGACGACAGGTTCCACACCCAAGCCGGGGTGCCGGCGGCGATCATCTTGGGCAGGAAGGAACGGACGCCGTGGAAAACCCCACTGACATTGATGTCCAATACCCGGTTCCAGTTGGCCACCGGGGTGTCCCACAGGTAGCCGAACTGCTCGACTCCCGCATTGTTGACCAGTAGCCGAACCGGGCCGACGTCGCGGTAGGCCCGTTCGGCGAGCGCGTCCACCGCAGCCGGGTCCCGGACGTCGCACACCACGTCGACGGCTGTTCCGCCATCGGCGGTGATCTCGTCCCGCAGTGCCGCGACGGCGGCGCCGTCGACGTCGGCCAAGACCAGCGACATGCCGAGCCGGTGCGCCTGCCGGGCGAGCCCGGCGCCGATTCCGGCGCCGGCTCCGGTGATGACGGCGACACCGCCGCCGAAGACGTCGCGTGCGTTCAAGGAACCGGTGCCCACCGGTCAGGTGTTCGCTGCGGTGTTCTTAGCGCCGGGAAGCCCGCTGCCGACCAACGGTTCGGAGTTCGTGACATCGAGAATGACCGACATCATGGTGAACTCGAGCCCGCTGGGGCTGCTGCCTCCGCGACGCACACCGACCTCGGTGACTCCGCTGGACACCGCGAACGGAACGAAGTTGGTGATTTGGTTGACGAAGATGTAGAAGCGCGCGTAGGTGACGTCACCCTCGTGGCCGGTGATGTGCAGGTTGGTGGTGTGGTGGCGCAAGGGGTATGGACTTGCGTCGCGATGTTCGATCAGCCACGGCACGATCTCCGCCGCACCGGTCAGGTCAGCGGCGAGGGATTCTTCGAAGGGGCATGCGCCGGAGTCGCTCCGACTGAGATAGGTAGCGTCCGCGGCGAAAGCGGCGGCCATATTCGGGTAGTCGGCCTGATCGTAGTGGTACCAGAATCCGCCGATGAAGTTGTGCAGCTCGGTCAGCGAGATGGTGTTGTCAGTGCTCACGGAACATGTCTCCCAAGTATCAGTGCGGAAACCAACTGCTCATTGGAGTCAACCGCCGATCGGCCCACGGCGGCACGTCGGTAACCGGTCAGTGGAACACCGAAGCAGCGCTGTGCTCAGTCGGTGAGCAGGCTCCACAGCCCGGCGGCCCCGGCGGCCAGCGCCGCCCGGGTGACCTCCTCGTCCCAGTGCTGGACCGAACCGAACTCGCTGCGCCACGCCAGTGCGGCACGGGTGTACTCGTGCAGCCGGTGTTCGACCGTGGTGCCGATGGCCCCGAGCGCCTGGTGGCCGTTTCGGACCGCCACCGAGGTCGCGTGGCCGGCGCAGGACCGCGCCACCGCGACGAGGAACCCCAGGTTGGGTGCCGACCAGTCGGTGCCGACGGCTGCGGTGAGGGCGGCTTCGGTTGCCGCCCGGGCCAATGCGGCTTCGGCGGCGATGTCGGCGACCAGATGCTGGATCGCCTGAAACTTCGACAGCGGGCGACCGAACTGGGTGCGGGCGCCGGTGTGCTCGACGCAGAGCTCGAGGATCTTGTCCAAGGCGGCACACACCTGTATCGAGCGCACCAAGGCGGACCGGAGCCGAAGTTTCGTCAGAAGCTCCTCGGCCACCGCGACCCCGGCGAGCGCCGCGACCTCAGCGGAAACGGTGTCGCGCGGTTCGCCGATCAGGTTGCTGCCCGATGTGATTCGCAGATCGGCGCTGTCGGCGTCGGCCACCAGATGAATGTCATCGTGCCGCCAGATCACCACAACCTTCTCGGCGGTCGAGGCCCAGGGCACCGCGGTGGCGGTGCCGGACGCATCGAGTGTGCAGACGGTACGTGCAGCCGCGTCGATCGGCGCCCCGACCGCCTCGAGGAGCCAACAGGCCAGGACGTCGTGCTCGGCCAGCGGGGCCCGGACGCCGTGCCGGACCGCGGCCGACATCAGTTCGGCAGCCTCATACCAGCCCGCACCGCTGCCCCCGGCCTGAGCGGAGCCGGACAACCGCACCAAACCCAGTTGGTCCAGCCTGGACCACAATTCGGTGTCGCGGCCGACCGGCCCGGTCGGCGGGTGCGTCTCCCGGTAGTCGGCGAACACCGCGTTCATCATGTCGACCAGGCCCCGGTCGACAGCGTTGGTGTTGCGTTCCGAGGTCGTCATCGCATCCCCAATCCCCGCGCGATCACGCCCCGCAGCACCTCATTGGTTCCGCCGCGCAGCGTGAAGCCGGGCCGTTGGTCCACCGCGGCCGCGATCAGCTCCCGGTAGGACGGTTCGATCGGCGAGCCGTCGCCGGTGTGCAGATCGGCGAAGTCGGCGACATCGCCCTCCGTGCTGGTGCCGAGCACCTTGACCACGGCTGCCGCGACGTCGGCGGGCTGGCGGCGTTCCAGCGCGCCCGCCACGGCGGTCGACATTTGATGCAGCCCCGCGATCCTGGCCACCAAGCGACCCAAGTGGGTGTCATGGGGGATCTGCTGACCGGCCATGGCCTCCGCCGAGGCGGCCAGAAGCGGGAAGGTGGACAGCAGTCGCTCGGGGCCGCTCCGCTCAAAGCTCAGTTCCGAGGTGACTTGGCGCCAGCCCTCACCGATCCTGCCGAACACCATGGCGTCGGGAACGAACGCGTCATCGAGAATGACTTCGTTGAAATGGTGGCTGCCGCCCATCGAGACGATGGGCCGCACCTCGACACCGGGACCGTCGAGGCGCACGATGAACTGGCTCAGCCCGCTGTGCCGATGGGCCGGGTCCACCGGTGCGGTCCGGGCCAGGACGATGAACGCATGGGCGCGGTGTGCCCCCGACGTCCAGACCTTGGTGCCGGTAAGCCGCCAGCCGCCCTCGGCCTGCACCGCGCGGGTGCGAACGCTGGCCAGATCCGAACCGGAGTCCGGTTCGCTCATGCCGATACCGAAGAAGCACTCACCGGCCGCGATCTTCGGCAGGAATTCCCGCTTCTGCGACTCGGTGCCGTACTTGAGCAGCGACGGAACGATCTGCCGGTCGGCGATCCAGTGCGCTGCCACCGGGGCCCCGGCGGCCAGCAACTCTTCGGTCACCACGAACCGGTCGATGAACGAACGGCCCTGGCCGCCATATTCCTTCGGCACCGTCATGCCCAGCCAACCGCGGGCGGCCAGCGCTGCGGTGAAGGCCTCGTCCCAACCGCACAACCACGCGTCCACCGACGGGGTGAAACCACCGGTGGTGAGTTGCTCGGCGAGGAAGCCGCGGACCTCGGCGCGCAGTTTCGCGGCACCTTCCGACTCCGCGGTGGCCGCGGGAACCAAGCGGGGAAGCGCCATCAGGAGCTCCGCCATTGGGCGATGCGACGCTTATGCTCGGCGTCGCGGTGGGCCAGCGGCTGCATGGCGGCCGCCATCGCCAGCGTCGACTCCAGCGGGCCGGTTCGCGACTCCTGCAGCAGGCGCTTGGCCATCCGCAGTGCATGCGACGGGTTCTTGGCGATCCGGTCGGCGAGATCCTTGGCCGCGCTGAGGAGTTCGTCGTGCGGCACGACGCGGCCGACCAGTCCCCACGCCAGGGCGGTCGCGGCGTCGATACGGTCGCCTGTCAGTGTCATCTCGGCGGCCCGTTCGTAGCCGACGGCCCGCTGCAGAAACCAGGTGCCGCCGTCGCCGGGAACCAGGCCGATCTGCACGAAACTCTCGGCGAACGAAGCCCGTTCGGAGGCGATCCGGATGTCGCACATGGCGGCCAGGTCGCAACCGGCGCCGATCGCCGCGCCGTTGACCGCGGCGATGACCGGAACCTCGAGTCGGGCCAGGGCACGGGGTAGACGCTGGATTCCGTCGACGTAGGCATAGCGCTGGTCGAGCGGGTCGAGGCCGAACATTCCCTCCCGGTCGGCCATCTCTTTGACGTTGCCGCCGGCGGAGAAGATCTTGCCTGCACCGGTCAAGATCACCGCCCGCACCGATGCGTCGCGATTCGCGGCGTCGACGGCGGTCTCGAAGGCGGTGACGAACTCCTTGTCGGAGATGGCGTTGCCGATGTGGGGCCGATCAATGGTCCACACCGCGACGGCGTCCTCTGTCGTGATGACCAGAGACCCGGCTGACGTGGTCATGGCTGAAAAACCTCGAATTCTCGTCGGGTGAACGGTCGGTGCGTCAGGCGTGCCTGATACCGGTCCTACCGTAGTTGGAGCGACTTGATCTGCAGATACTCCTCGAACCCGAACCGTCCCAGTTCGCGCCCGATTCCGGATTTCTTGTAGCCGCCGAACGGTGCCGCGGGGTTGTACTTGCCGCCGTTGATGTCGAGTTGGCCGGTCTGGACCTGGCGGGCGAAGGCGATCGCGGTGTCGTCGTCGGCGGCCCACACCGCACCGGACAGGCCGTAGGGCGTGCCGTTGGTGATGGCCAGCGCCTCGTCGGTGTCCCGGAACGGGATCACGGCCAGCACCGGCCCGAACACCTCTTCCTGGCCCAGCTCGGAAGCCGGGTCGACATCGGCGAACACCGTAGGGGCGACGTAGTAGCCCACGTCGCGGAGCTTCTGCCCGCCACCGGCCACCAGCCTCGCCCCCTCGTGCGGCGCCCGCTCGATGAACCCGAGCACGCTCTGGTACTGGGCGTGGGAGGCCGACGGGCCGATGCGGGTTTCCGGATCCCACGGGTCGCCCACCGAATACCTGGCCACTGCCGCCTGCACCAGATCCAGTGCCTCGCTGTAGCGGGACAGCGGCACCAGCATCCGGGTCCAGGCCATGCAGGTCTGACCGCCGTTGAGGAAGGCGTTTCCGACGCCGACTTTGATGGCGGTGGCCAGGTCCGCGCCGTCGAGGATCACGTTGGCCGACTTGCCGCCGAGCTCGAGGGCGACCTTCTTGACGGACTGCCCGGCCAGTTCGCCGACGCGGCTGCCGACGCCGGTTGAGCCGGTGAAGGACACGAAGTCGACATCGGGATGCGCGGCCATGCGCTCACCGATCACTCGGCCGGGCCCGGACACCAGGTTGACTACACCGGGCGGCAGGCCGGCGGACTCGAGGGCATCGACGAATTCGAACACCGACAGCGGTGCGTCGTTGCTGGGTTTGAGCACGACGGTGCACCCGGCTGCGATGGCCGGCAGGACTTTGGCGACCACCTGGTACAGCGGGTAATTCCACGGCGTGATGGCGGCGACCACGCCGTACGGTTCACGCAGCACCAGCGAATTGCCGATCCGCTCCTCGAACTCGAACGTGGCGAGCGCATCGGCGAACCCGTGTGCGACGGCAAGAGGGACCTGGGTCTGCACGCTTTGCGCGATGCGGATCGGAGCGCCCATCTCTTGGGTGATGGTCTCGGCGATGTCCGGCAGCCGTTTCTCCATCGCGGTGATAACCGCGTCCAGCCGTGCGCGGCGTTCGTCGACGGTGATCAGCGGGTCGAACGCGTGGCGTGCCGCGGCGACGGCGGCATCGACGTCGGCTTCGGTACCGCTGGGCACCGAACCGCACACCTGCTCCGTCGCGGGATCGATCACCTCGATGGTGGCGGTTCCGGCGGGCTCGACCCACCGGCCGTCGATGAACAGCTGGCTGCGGGCGTAGTCGTGGTTGCTCATGGTCGCCTTCCGGTCGAGAGGATTCACGGCACGATGCTGGCCCGGACGTCACGTTTGCCGTCCGCGGCCGCAAAGGCCTCGTTGATGTCATCGAGTGGGTAGCAGGCGGCCGTGAGCAGCTCGAAGGGCAGCTTGTGCTGGTGGTCCGCCAGGAAGTCCAGGGCCCGGGACAGGACGGCCGGATCGTAGAGCGAGACGCCGATCATGGTCTTGTTACCGAACACGAACCGCGACGGGTCGAACTCGAAGGTCTTGCCGATGTTGATGTTGCCGATCTCCACGTAGCGGCCGAACTGACCGAGCAGCTTGAGCCCCTCATCGATTGCGGAAGGATGGCCGACCACCTCGACCACCACATCGGCGCCTTGGCCGTCGGTGAGCGTTCGGACGATCTTGGCCCGCTCCTTGTCGGTGGCGGCCTCGGTGATGTCGATGACGGCGTCGGCGCCGAACGCTTCGGCCAACTTGAGACGTTCCGGGATTCCGTCGATGGCGATGACTCTGGCAGCACCGCGCGCCTTGGCCACCGCGACGGCGTACAGGCCGAGAGCGCCCGCGCCCTGGACCACGACGTATTCGCCGAGTTGCTGGTCGACCCGCTCGAGGCCGTACATCACCTGCGACAGAGCGCAATTAGCTCCGGCGGCGATCTCGTCCGGCACCGAGTCCGGCACGGTGTAGACGACCGCACCAGCCGGTAGGAGGAAGTAGTCGCCGTAGCCGCCGACAAAGTACGGCGGCTCATCGGCACGGCCGAGCATCGCCATCTTCAGGTTGAGGCAGGCGTTGCGGCGTCCGGCCAGGCAGTTGCGGCAGGTATGGCAGCAGAAGAAGTAGGGGAACACCACCCGGGAACCCACGGCCAGCGGTTTGCCGTTGGCGTCGGCGGCTACGCCTGCGCCGAGCTCTGCGACCGAGCCCACCATCTCGTGGCCCAGCACGGTGGGGAGCTGCCCGCCGAGGCCACGGGTGGCGAACGTTCCATGCCAGGCGTGCACATCTGAACCACAGATGTTGGCGCGCGTCACCCGGATCAGGATCTCGCCTGCGCCGACCTCCGGGACCGGGACGGTATCGATCTGGAACGGCCTGCCCGGCTCGTCGAAACGGGCGATACGGCCCTGGCGCGGTCGAGTACTCACAATCGGATTCCTCTCGGTCGAAACCGGATTCGATGCGGCGCGGTTGTCGCCGGTACGTCCGACGGCGGGGCTTGTGGGGCGCGCAGCGACGTCCTCGCGGCACCGTATTCGGCCACCGAGCCGGGTGGCTTCGGCGTTCCCGCCCAGCGGTCAACCTGCTACGTCACCGCTTGCTGCTCGAGGCTGAACCGGTCCCGCAACTCGCGTTTGAGCAGTTTGCCGCTCGGATTCTTGGGCAACGACTCGACGAAGAACACCCGTTTGGGTGTCTTGAACCCGGCCAGATGCGCCCGGCAGTGGGTGAGGACATCACCTTCGGTGATCTCGATGCCGCCGCGGACCACCACTGCGGCAACGACTGCCTCCACCCATACCGGGTGGGGCAGGCCGAACACCGCGGCTTCCTCGATGCCGGCGTGCCGGTAGAGCACTTCTTCGACCTCGCGGCTGGCGACGTTCTCGCCGCCGGTTTTGATCATGTCCTTTTTGCGATCCACCACGTGCAGCAGGCCGTGGGTGTCGTAGTAGCCCAGATCGCCGGAATGAAACCAGCCGCCCCGGAAGGCTTCCGCCGTCTTGGCCTCATCGTCGAGGTACCCGAGCATCAGATGTGGGCTGCGGTGGGCGATCTCACCCACCACGCCGGCGCCGACCGGGGTGCCGTCCTCGTCGAGAATCACGGTCTCCACGTTGATCACCGGCCGTCCCGCCGCACCGGGGTGAGCGTCCTGTTCGTCCGGTCCGAGGGCCGAGGCGAGCGGCGCCATCTCGGTCTGGCCGTAGAAGTTCCACAACCGCAGACCGGGCAGCCGATCGCGGATTTCGGCCAGGATCTCAACCGGCATGGCCGATGCGCCGTAGTAGCCCTTGCGCAGTGTGGACAGATCCACCTGGTCGAACAACGGTGAGCGCAGCAGCGAAATCCACACCGTGGGCGGCGCGAAATAACTCGTGACACCGTACTTTTCAATGGCGCGCAGCACAGCCTCGGGTTCGGGACGCGGGAGGATGATGCTGGTGGCGCCGAGGTAGATATCGGTGATGAGGAAGTTGTCGAGTTGCGCGCAGTGATAGAGCGGCAAGGAGTGGATCTCGATATCGGTGCTCTCCATCGACCCGGCGATGATCGAGCTGATGTAGTTGCCCATCAGGCTTCGGGTGGAATGCATCGCGCCCTTCGGCCGCGACTCGGTCCCGCTGGTGTACATCAGCCGGATCAGTTGATCGTCGGCGACATACGGCTGCGGAGCCTTTGAGGTGGTCTGCAGCCACTGCGCGAAGTCACTCCAACCCGAGGGCAGGGTCTGGCCGGGCGGGACCAAGGCCGCGGTGGTACGAACAGACCGACTGCCTTGCATCGCGGTCTGGGCCGTAGCAGCAAGATCGGCCTCGACGATGAATCCGCTGACCCCGCTGTGCTCGAGGATGAACGCGATCTCCTCGGCGGTCAGCATGAAGTTGATCGGAACGAGCACCACCGCGGCCCGGGCGGTGGCGAAGGCCAGAACCGCGTACTGCCAGCAGTTGCGCGCCAGTACCGCGACACGGTCGCCGGGACCGAATCCACGGTCCTGCAACGCAGCTGCGGCGCGGTCGACAAGCCGCTCGAACTCGGCGAAGGTCAGCGACACCTCGCCGTCGATGAGCGCGATCTTGTCCGGGTGCTTGCGGGCCGGGCGCCGCGGGATGTCGCCGAGCGCGTGGCTACGGGCCGCTGCGAGCACGGCATCCAGCTCCTTCATGCCCCGGACTGTAGGCCCAACGGTCAATCCACACTCAAACAGCGTCCCGCTGAGTAGACACGAGCCGGGCGCTTGGCCGCCGCCGGTCGGATACTCGTCGTCACGACCAAGGAGGTTCGATGACGACCGACGTGCCGGTGACGGCCGACCGCACGGGCCTGGATCCCGAGGAGCTGCGGGCCAATCTGCGTCAGGCCGACGCCGGCGTCCTGGTCGCTGTACTGGCGCAGCTGACCGGCGACCCTGCCGTCGTCGATCGGTTCGCGGACAAGATCTTCTTCGAGCCCGACCCGCCGGAGCAGGTTGGCCTCACCGATCCAGAAACCCGTGAACGGCTGGTGGACGCGGTGGCGGCCGCGCTCGGCGCACCGCGTCCACAGGCAGCGCCGCCGGTCGACGATCCCGGTCTGTTCGCCCGCATCGCCCCGCTTGCGCTCGGCACCCCGGTGGCCGAAGAGTACATCGGCCTGCTGCTCGAGCAGGGCGGGTTTCAGCCGTCACAGCCGGTGTTGCCGCGGACCGCCTCCCTGCCGAGCGGGTTCAAGGTGGTCATCATCGGCGCCGGTATCGCCGGGATGGCAGCGGCGCTGGAATGTTCCGCCGCCGGCATCGACTACGAGATCATCGACCGCAACGATGAGGTGGGTGGCACCTGGTACACCACCGTGTATCCGGGCATCGGTGTCGACACCCCGTCCGCCTATTACTCGCTGTCGCGCGACATCAACGGCGACTGGTCGAGTTATTACCCGCAAGGCGCCGAGTATCAGAAGTATCTGGAGTCGGTGGCCGACAAGAACAATCTGCGCGACCACACCCGGTTCTGCACCGAGGTCGAAGCCCTGTGGTGGGACGAAGACCGCCTGCAGTGGCAGATCCACGCCGTGGATGCCAACGGCACCCGCGATCTCAGCTACGCCAACGTCGTCATCCCGGCTGCCGGCTACCTCAATCGCCCCCGGAGGCCGGACTTTCCCGGGCAGGACACCTTCGCCGGGGTGAGCATCCACTCCGCTGAGTGGGATCGCGCCCTCGACCTGCGCGGCAAGAAGGTGGCGATCATCGGGGCCGGCTGTACCGCGGTCCAGATCGTGGACGCGTGTGTGGGCGACGTCGAGCATTTGACGGTGTTCCAGCGCCAGCCGCACTGGGTGGCGCCGCGCAAACGTTTGACCGACGATGTGCCCGAGCACCGCCGCTGGCTCAACACCCACATCCCGTTCTACGCCAATTGGAACCGGCTCAAGTCGTTCTGGGGCACCGCGGACAACAACTATCCGGTCATTGTGCGAGACCCGGAATGGGCTGCCGAGCACCTGTCGATCTCGCCGACCAACGACGTGCTGCTGCAGATGTGCCTGGATTACATCGACCGGGTGTTCGGGGCGGACTCTGAGCTGGCGAAGAAGGTCACCCCCGACTTCGCGCCGTACGGCAAGCGGATCATCCGAGACCCCGGCGGCTATTACGCGGCGCTGACCGAGCCCCACGTCGATGTCGAAGCCAGCGAACCCGCGCGGGTCAACGAGCATGGCATCGTCACGCAGGACGGTCGGCAGATCGACCTGGACGTCATCGTCTACGCCACCGGTTACTACCTGGATTTCTTGTCCACCGTGGATATCCGGGGCCGCGACGGACTCAAGCTCAGCGAGGTCTGGGGGGACAGCCCGAGCGCATACCGGGGCGGCATGGTGCCCGGATTCCCCAACCTGTTCATCTCCTCGGCGCCCAACTACAGCCCGGGCCATGGCGCCGGGCACAACTTCGGCGTCGAGGTGATGGTGCACTACGTGATGGAATGCCTGCAATTGATGGCGCTGCGCGATGCGTCGACCATCGAAGTCACGCCGGAGGCGTTCGAAGGTTACGTCCGCCAGATCGACGACGCGATGGAGCAAACCGTGTGGTGCCACACCCCCACCGCACACACCTACTATCGCTCCGGCGGCCGTATCGTCACCGCGTTTCCGTTTCGGCTGATCGACGTGTGGCGCAGTCACCGGGCCCCGGTCGAAGAGGATCTCAATCTCCGGTGAGCGGATTACTCAGCGGCAGAACCGCATTGGTGACCGGCAGCAGCCGCGGTATCGGCCGGGCGATTGCGCAGCGGTTGGCTGCCGAGGGCGCGACCGTGGCCGTCACGGCGCGTTCGCACCGGCCGTCGCCGTCGGTGCGCGCCGGGCGGACGACGGCGCTGCCCGGCACCATCGCCGAGACCATCGGTTTGATCGAGGCCGCCGGCGGTTCGGCCTTCGGTATTGTCGCCGATCTAGAAGATGCCGGGCAGCGGGCCGAGCTGGTCGACCAGGTGGTCGAGCGCACCGGGCGGCTCGACATCCTGGTGAACAACGCCGGCTATGCCGATTACTCGATCCTCGAGAAGATGTCGATGGAAACCTTCGACCGCACCGTTGAACACTATGTACGTACACCTTTCGTGCTTATGCAGCAGGCGATTCCACACATGCGCCGACAAGGCGCGGGATGGATCGTGAACATCGGATCGGTCACCGGGCTGGCACCGGCACGGCCCTACCGTGAGTACAACAAGTCATCCGGGGACGTGGTCTACGCATCGATGAAGGCGGCGCTGCACCGACTCACCCTGGGAGTCGCGGCTGAACTGCTGGATTCCAACATCGCCGTGAACGTCGTGGGTCCCTCCAGCGCGGTACGCACACCCGGGGCCGACAGCCTGATACCCCAGGAGTTTCCGACCGAACCGGTGGAGTACCTCGCCGAGACCGTGCTGGCGATGTGTCACCTTCCGGCCGCCGAGCGCACCGGCCTGGTGGCCTTCAGCCTGCACTACCCGTGGTCACAGCAGCTGGCGGTGCACAGCCTCGACGGCACCGCCACGCTTCCACCACTCGAGCCGCCGAAGGCCGCCAATCCGAACATTCTGCCCGCCGGACTCTGACGGGCCGGGCGCTCTTCAGCGGGACGGATGCAAGACGGGGCGCTCCAACGTGCAGAAGCTGTGGCAGATCCGGTCACGAACGATCACGTCGGTGCTCTCGGGATCGAACCAGCGATCCACCACCGCAAAGTGGATCGGGTGCATCAGGTACGGGCCCATCAGTCCGTCGACGTCGGTGAACTCCTGCTCGAAGACGTGCGTCCACGCCGTGGCACCCACCGGTTCGAGCACCCGGCTGAGCTGCCATGCGCGAATCGTGGTGACGTAGCGCGCCATCGACGCCAGCTCTGCTTCGAAACGTGCCGCGGTGTCCGGCCCCGTGTCGGGGTGCACCCGCAGCAGCAGTGTTCGATACACGGTTCCCGGGCTGCCCCCGCAGGTGGCGTCTCCCTGGTAGGTCGCTCCGTTGATCCGGGTGATCGCCGGATCGGCCAGTGTTCGGCTGAATCGTGGCTCGGCGATCCGCCAGTGTTCCTCTTCGGCGAAGCGCAGGTGCACCAGCACGTCCCCGCCGTTACGCGATCCGGGTTCGGTCGGTTGGACCGTCCAGCGCAGAGCCGCACTGTCGGCTGCCGCCGCGCGGACGGCCGCAAGCACCCGCTCGTGATCCTGTGCCTCGACGTCCAGGAGCCGGGTGACGTTAAACATCGGTCCCCTCCATAGCGCACAGTGCGTCGACATCGCCGGCAGCCGCTGCGACCGAGCGGGTCCGCTCCACCACCAGGTCCTCGATCGACGACCACCATTGCCCCAAGGTGGGATCCGTCCGACCCCGCCAGGTCATCTGCCACCAGGCCAGCGGACTGGGCAGCGACCAGGTGATCGTGACCGTATTCGGCTGATCAGCAAACCAGATCGGCGGACTGACCAGAACGTCGCGCAGCGTCATGCCGCGCTCGGTCGCGCCGGGCGCGTATTCGGTGAGATAGCGGTCGACGAATCGGCGGGCCTGGCCCGGTTTGGTCAGTACCCGGTCGATGACGAACACCTCGGCCATGCCGGCCAGGCTAAGGTCCGGCCGGTGTCGTGCGCGGTTGCAGTCCCGGACATCGGGAGACCACCGTTGACGGACACATCTTCAGGGGGCGACTGTTGCCTCATGGCAGATCTCAACCCGAATCCGTTCGCTCCGGCCGAGCTGGGTCCGGTGCGACTGCGTAACCGGGTCATCAAGGCCGCGACGTCCGAGGGCCGTTCACCCGACGGGTTGGTGACAGACGACCTGATCGACTTTCACCTCCGGTTCGCCGAGGGCGGCGTCGGGATGACCACGGTGGCTTACTGCTGCGTGTCCCCACAAGGCGCGAGCGCACCCGGGCAGATCGTCATGGATTCGCGGGCCCTGCCGGGACTGCAGAAGCTGACCGCCGCGGTGCACGGCGCGGGTGCGGCCATTTCGGCGCAACTCGGCCACGCCGGTGTGGTGGCGCAGAAGAAGCTGACCGGCGTGACAGCGGTCGCGCCGAGCCGCTTTGTCAATCCCACCTCGCTCGCGTATTGCCGTGAGATCCGCCGTGATGAGATCCGGGTCGTCATAGATCAATTCGCGGCCGCGGCGCAGGTGGCCGTCGACTCCGGATTCGATGCGGTTGAGCTGCACTTCGGGCATCTGTACTTGCCGAGCTCCTTCTTGAGCCCATTGATCAACCGTCGCAAGGACGAGTACGGCGGAGACATCGACGGGCGATCGCGGTTGGTGCGGGAGATCGCAGAGCGAGTCCGCGATGTCGTGCAAGGGCAGATCGCGGTGATCGCGAAACTCGACATGGACGACGGTCTGCCGGGCAGCATCTGGATCGACGAGGCGCTGCGTACCGCCCAGCTGCTCGACACCGACGCGACCCTGGATGCCATCGAATTAACCCAGGGCTCGTCGGTCTTCAAACCCATGTACCTGTTCCGGGGTGACGTGCCGGTACGCGAGTTCGCCCGGGTGATGCCGCCGGCGATGCGCCCCGGGGTCCGCATCATGGGGAAATGGGCGATGGGTGCCTATCCGTACCAGGACCTCTACATGCTCTCGGCGGCGCGCCAGTTTGTTCCGGTGATGCGTAACACCAAGCTGATCCTGCTCGGCGGTATCACCAACCGGCAGCACCTGGAAACCGGTATGCGGGAAGGGTTCGACTTCATGGCCATGGGCCGGGCGCTGCTGCGCGAGCCGGATCTGGTCGCCAGGATGAGCGAAGACGCCGGGGTGCGCAGTCGCTGCACCCACTGCAACAAGTGCATGGTCACGGTCTTCGCGCGAACGCACTGCGTCCTCGACCCCGACCAGCGTTACGGAGACGCCACGCCCGTTTCCTCGACGGCGCAGACGGTCACTTTTTGACGGGCCGGGGCACGAGACCAGTGAGGTACGCACACGCCTGTTTACGTGCCCGCTCGCAGATGTCGAGGCTGGGCATCGTCATAAATCCGTGGACGGCACCCTCAAAGTAGCGCTGCACCGTGGGCACACCCGCACTCCGTAGCGCCTCGATGTAGGCGAGCCCCTCATCGCGCAACGGGTCATGACCGGCGATCACCGCGACCGTCGGTGGCAGTCCGGAGTGATCCGCGGCATGCAAGGGCGACGCATAAGGGTTGGTGCGGTCGGCAGCCTCGGGCACGTACTGATCCCAATACCACCGCAGCGCCGGCAGCGGGTTGTAGTAGCCACGGCCGAACTGGCGGTAGGACTGCGTATCGAAGTCGGCCGCGATAACCGGATACAACAGCAGCTGCGCGGCCAAACTCGGCCCCATCCGGTCCCGCGCCATCAAAGCAGTGACGGCGGCAAGGTTACCGCCGGCGCTGTCGCCGCCGACGAGCAGAAGGTCCGGGTCACCTCCGAGTTCGGCGATGTGGTCCGCCGCCCAGCTGGTGACAGCGTAGGTGTCCTCCGCGGCAGCAGGCCAGCGCCCCTCCTCTGACGCGCGCCGGTAGTGCACTGAGACGACAACGGCGGGAAGACGATTCGCGAAATCGCGGCACAGGCCGTCGTGACTGTCCAGATCACAGAACACCCAGCCGCCGCCGTGCGCGTAGACCAGGGTGGGGACCGGCGTCTCATCGGCCGAGCGGGGACGGTAGATGCGGACCTGCACCGGTCCATCGGGGCCGGCGATTGTGCGGTCGTGCACCTGGGCCACGGGTTCGGGGTTCGCTGCGGGTGTGAAACGGGCGCGGATGGCGGCCCGGGCTTCGTCGCCCGTCATGGTGTGGACCGGTGGGAATCCGGCGTCCAGCACCTCGATGATGGCCGCGATCTGCGGATCCAGAATCATGCGAGCTGCAGGCTCGCGTTGTGAACCGCTGGGCGCGCGGTCGGACCTCCGCGTAGCGGCCGCATCGGCTGCAGCGTCGGCGCAACGCGGATGGGTCCGCAGTCCACGGCCCGCCAGATGCCCATCGCGGCGATCCGCACCGGGGCGACCAGACGTTGGTCGAACATCATCCGGTTCATCGGACCACAGACGGAAATCGCTGCGACCGCTTCGCCCGGCTCGCCTATCGGTGCGGCAACGCAACCGAAGCCGGGCAGCGACTCCTCTCGGTCGAAGGCAATGCCGCGAGAGCGTACTTTCAGCAGTTCGTTACGCAGCTGAGCATGGGTGGAGATCGAGTACTTGGTCTGTCGCGGGAGCAGATCGCCGTCCAGCGCGTCCAACCCGTCCCCGTCGGCGAATGCCAACATCGCCTTGCCCAAGGCCGTACAGTGCGCCAACTGGCGACCGCCGACCCGGGAGGGCAGCGCCGCCGCCATCCGGTTACCGACCTTCTCCATGTACACGACATCGGGCCCGTCCAGGACGGCGAGGTGGACCACCAGGCCGGTCACCGCGTGCAGCTCGTGCAGCTTGGGGATGGCCGCTTTGTGCAAGCGATCCTGGTGCACGGCCAGCGAACCGAGTTCGACCAGCCGCATCCCCAGCTCGTAGTCGCGTCCACTGCGGCGTAGCCAGCGCAGCTGAACAAGGCGCTCGAGCATCCGGTGCGCAGACGAACGCGGCAGGCCGGTCCGTCGCACGATCTGGGCCAATGTCAGGCGCCCGGGCCCGTCGAACGCGTCGAGCACCAGGGAGACCCGGTCGATGACGGCGCTGGGGGTTTCGGTTGCGGCCTTCTTGGGAGCGGTTGCGGGCAACGTGGCGGCGGGGGCCATCGAGTTCTCCTCCGTATTACTAATAGACATATGCCTAATGGGCATATGTCTATCACATGTGTGTGCCTGCTGTCACACCCATCGCCGGATTCGAATTGCGGCACAGCCGCGGCATGCACGCCTGATCAGGCTTGTGCGGCGCTGCGTCCCGCCCGCCGGCCATAGAAGCTGCCGTCGCCCAGCGAGATTCCGCTGGCATAGCCCCACGCGGCGAGCCCGGCGGCCGAACGTCCCGCCGCGAAGAGCCCGGGGATCGGCGCGCCGCTCACGTGCAGCACCTCGGCGTCGAGCGTGGTGGCCAGACCGCCAAGGGTGAACCCGCCGGTGCATTCGCGAAGGTCGATGGCCCCAATCGGCGAGCCGATGGGCTTGAGCCACTGCGCCTTCTTGTGCAGTAACGGATCGATCCCGCGGACCGCCCCCTCGTTGTAGGCGGCGACCGTGGCCTGCAGCGCGCCGGGGGCCATGCCCAGCTCGGATTCCAGATCGGCAACGGTGTCAGCCACCCAGGTGGGTGGCCGCATCATGAGCTTCGGCGAAACCGAGGCCATCGCTGCTTCCTGGGCGGCGTCGTCGAGGATCAGGTAGGCGATGTTGTCCTGGTGGTAGAGCGTCAGCTGGCCGATCCGGCCTGGATAGGTGTCCTCGGCCACGTAGCGCTGGCCCCGGCCGTTGACGATGATGCCGCGCACGAGTTGCTGCGGGTCGATGAAGATAGCGACCTCGGTGGCATCCATGTGGGCGAGGTCGGCGCCGAGCGCCTGGGCCATCCGGATCGACTGACCATCGTGTTGCTCCACCGAAGCCGCGGGCCGGCCCGCGATGCGGGGAGCGAACTGCGTCACCATGGCCTCGTTGTAGGCGAAGCTTCCCGTCGCCAGCACCACCCCGCGGCGAGCACGAAGTGCGATCTCGGTGCCGTACTGGCGCGCGACGACCCCGACGACCCGGCCGTCGGACTCGACGACGAGTCGCTGCGCGCGAATGTCGTAGAGCGCCCGGGCGCCCGCGGCCAGGGCCGTGTCGACGAGCGGCTTCATCAGCATGTAGCCGGCACTGGCCTCGCCCTGCTTCTTGTCGGCCATCTGCGGGATGTGCCCGCGCGGCGCCGGGGCGGCGATCGTGTTGAACGGGTGCGAATTCTCTCCGCCGGAGTACATCAACCCTTGATCGCCCAGCGGCTCCCAGCCTGGCTCGTCGAAGAACTCGGCCTTGAACGGGACTCCGCAGCCGACCAGCCAATCGAAGTGAGCGACGCTGCCCGCGCAGTAGTCGGCGATGCGGCTCTCGTCTGCACCCGGTCCCATCGCAGCGTTGAGAAACGCCGCCATGTTCTCGACCGAATCCTCAAAGCCGCACGCCGCCTGCAACGGCGTCCCGCCGCCGAGATAGATGAATCCGCCGGCCATCGCCGCTGCCCCGCCCCATGAGCCGGTGCGCTCAAGCACCAGGACATCGGCGCCGGCGCGGGCGGCCTCTACGGCGGCAGCGGCTCCGGCCACCCCGAACCCGGCGATGACGACATCGGCCTCGTGGTCCCAGCCGCGGATATCTGTTGCGGCAACCGGGGAGACGTCAGCGGTCACGGGCGCATCGCCGCCGGCAGGTCATCAACCCACTGGTGGCCCCAATAGCTGTCGGCGGTGATCTCTTCAGCGGTGTAATGGCTTTCATCGACCCGCATGCCCTGGGTGCCGAACTCGACGTCCCAGTCTCCGGGGGCGCGAACATAGAAGGACACCATCTTGTCGTTGGTGTGCCGACCCAGTGTCGACGACAGCTGGAAGCCGTCCTTGTTGACCCGGTCGAGAGCCTGGCCGACGGCGTCGAGCGTGTCGACCTCGACCATGAGATGGATCAGCCCGGGGTCGCGCAGTGTGGCTGCCGGGCACAGCGCGAGGCTGTGATGTCGCTGGTTGACGCCGAGGAACCGTACGCGTATCGGCCCGAACTCCGCCGGAGCGGGTATCCGGAATGCGCCACGTGACTTGAACCCCAGTGTCTCGGTGTAGAACTCGAATAGGCCGTTGACGTCTAGCGCCGGTAACACCACGTGGCCGAGGCCCTGGTCGCCTGTCACGAACCTCGCGCCGAACGGGGTGATTACGGGACTGTGATCGAGCACCGGGCCATGGAACACCTCGAGGTGGGTGCCGGCGGGGTCATCGAACGCGATGGCCTCTTCCACGCGGCGAGCATCGGCTTCGAGTAGCGACAGTTCCCGGTAGATGATGCCGGCCGCTTCGAGGGAGCGTCGGACTTCGGTGAGGCCGGCGTGGTCCCGCACCTCCCAGCCGACCGTGTCGATCCTGTCGGTATCACCCGGGGTGACGATGATCCGTGCGGCACGTTCGTCCATCCGCAGGTACAGCGAGTCGGCATCGGGCCCATTGCCCTGGGCGAAACCCAGGACCCCGAACGCGAAGTGCCGCCATCGATCGATGTCACTGGTCTGCACGGACACATATCCAAGGCTCTTGATCGGGCTCATGGAGCAAACCTCGCTAGATCATCGCCCGCAGCGGACCCTGCGGGTCCACGCCGAGTGAACTCAAGGCCGACGCGTGGTAGACGGTGCCCGGCACGTGGATCGCGTGCGCCTGCCCGACGTGGACATCGCGCCAATAGCGTTGCAGCGGCTTGTCCATCCTGGCCGCGTTGCCGCCGCAGCGTGCGAAGACCTCATCCACGGCGGAGACCGCGCGCCACACCGCGCGCACCTGCGTCCGCCGGCCGGCCGCCCGGTCCTCGAACGAGACCTCTTTGCCGGCGGCGACCATGTCGTAGATCCGGTCGGCGTTGACGAGCAGCTCCTGGCGGGCGGCGTTGATGTCGGCGGCGGCCTCGCCGATCGCATACATGACGTACGGGTCATCCTTGATCGCCACGCCGCTGGAGTTGACGCGCTCGCGCTGGTAATCGAGCGCGGCGGCGAGTGCCCCTTCGGCAATACCGATGGTGGCGGCGGAGATGCCGAGCGGGAACATTGTCGACCAGGGCATCAGATAGAGCGGCTCGGTCATCCCGGCCTCGCGCTGCGCGGTGCCGTCCATGACCTTCATTCCGTCCATCGTTCGGTAGGCCGGCACGAACGCGTCGGCGACGATGACGTCCTTGGACCCGGTTCCGCGCAGGCCCACCACATCCCAGGAGTCCTCGACGATCTCGTAGTCCTTGCGGGGCAGAATCATGTGCAGCATCTGCGGGGGCATCAGCGGTTTGCCGTCGCCGTCGCCGATCATCGCGCCGAGGATGATCCAGTCGCAATGATCGGTGCCGGAGCTGAACTGCCAACGGCCGTTGAAGAGGTAGCCCCCGTCGACCGGTGTGGCGACCCCCTGGGGCGCATACGGCGACGCTACCCAGGTGTCGACATCGTCGGCCCAGATCTCGGCGCCTACTCGGGGGTCGGCGTAGGCCAACTGGTAGGGGTGGACCCCGACCACGCCGTTGATCCAGCCCGCCGAGGGATCCAGCGCGGCGGTCGCCATCACCGTCTCAGCGAATTCACGCGGGTGAACCTCGAGTCCGCCAAAGTGTTTCGGCTGCAAGAGCCGGATGTTGCCGAGTTGCTTCATAGTCTTGACCGTGTCATCGGTCAGCTTGCCGATCTTCTCGGCTTCCGTCGCCTGATCGCGGAGCTGCTCGGAGAGCTCGGCGAGACTGTCGATCACCCGTTTAGTCATGGCAACGATGGTGGCCGCGGGGAGCGGTCAAATGCGCGCGCGATCCCGGTGAGCGGGATCGCGAGCCTCGATCAGAACTCGATCTTCAGCGTGTCAGTCCGGGGGTGTGCTTGGCACGCCAAGAACAGCCCCTCGGCGATGTCCTGCTCCTCGAGGATGGCGGCGTTACCCAGGTCAACTTCGCCGTCGACCATCGTTGCGGCGCAGGATCCGCAGTTGCCCTCCCGACAGGAAAAGGGGACGTCGAGTCCGGCGGCGAGCATGACGTCGACCAGATTGCGTCCTTTGGGCCAGCGCAGGTGGTGAACCTCTCCGTCGAGGACGATCTGGGCCTCGGCGACCTCGCCCCCGTCGTCGATGTCTTGGCTGACTACCTCGGCGAACGGATCGCCGGTCAGTGACGCGAAGACCTCCAGGTGGATGTTCTCCCGGGGAACGCCGACCTCGGTGAGCGCTTCGCTGACCACTGCCATGAACGCCTCCGGGCCGCAGATGAACGAGTGGTAGCCGGTGAACATGGAGGCGAACCCGGCCAGTTGAGCGCGGGTCGGTAGGCCCTGGATCGACTCCAGCCAGTGCAGAACAGTGAATCGCCCGGCGTAACGGGCTGCCAGTTCGCGCAGCTCGGCGGCGAAGATGACGGAACGTTCGTCGCGGTTGGCGTAGCACAGGACCACCCGGCCGTTCCCCGCGGCGAGCACCGATTTGAGGATCGACATCACCGGTGTGACCCCGCTGCCCGCGGCCCACAGTAGAAAGTCGGCGTTCAGATCGTGCGGCGTGAACAGGCCGGCCGGAGGCAACACCGCTATCTTGTCTCCGGCGGAAGCGTTGTCGCACAGCCAGTTCGAACCGTACCCGCCGGTCGTACGTTTGATCGTGACCTTGGGAGCGTCGTCGGTGTGGGGAGAGCTCGCCAGCGAGTAGCAGCGCGCCACCGACCCGGTCACGTCGCTGGGAATGCGCAGCGTCAGGAACTGGCCGGGGCGATACCCGAACCGCGTCCGGTGTTCGTCGGGGACGGAGAACACAAGGGACTTCGTGTCGTGGTTCTCCTCGATGACCTCGGTGATCGTCAGTACCACGGTGCGGGGGGCGGCTTCGGATCGGTTGCCGCATTCTGCGTCGATCATGGGTGACATCTTGAGCAGGACCGTGGATTCGGTCAGCGGTCCTCACCGGTAGCCGGGAGAAAATCTGGATGCCCGTTGACCGGGAAACGACCAGCGGCCTCAGCACGCGTGCGGCCTAACCTAGCCGTCGTGAGTAGCGCGACCGAAAATCATGTCGATGTCGTCGTGGTGGGCGCAGGATTCGGTGGCCTGTACGCCTTGCATAAATTCCGACGGCAGGGCCTGGCGGTCCGTGTCTTCGAGGCGGCGCCGGAGGTCGGGGGGACCTGGTACTTCAACCGGTATCCCGGTGCACGGTGTGATGTCGAGAGCCTGGACTATTGCTACTCGTTCTCCGATGAGCTGCAGCAGGAGTGGACCTGGACCGAGAAGTACGCCACGCAAAGCGAGATCCTCGAATACATCAAGTGGGTCACCGACAAGCTGAATTTAAGGCCGGGGATCACGTTCAACACCAGGGTCGTGTCGGCCGTCTTCGACGAAGACGCCGCGCGGTGGACCGTAGCCACCGACACCGGCGAGTCGGTTGCGGCGCGGTTCGTGGTGATGGCTACCGGACCGCTGTCCTCCCCGTTGACGCCCGACATCCCGGGCCTGGACACCTTCGGGGGCGAGACCTATCACACCGCTCACTGGCCGCACGAAGGGGTGGACTTCACCGGCAAGCGTGTCGGTGTGATCGGTACCGGATCGTCGGGTGTTCAGTCGATTCCGATCATCGCCGAGCAGGCCGCTCATCTTTACGTCTTTCAGCGCACCCCCAATTACAGCGTCCCGGCGGGCAACCGTCCGCTGACCGCCGAAGAGATCAGGTATGCCAAGGCCAATTACGCCCAACGGCGCCAAATGTCCTGGCGCAGTGGCGGGGGATCGCCGCATGTGGCGCATCCCAAGCTGACCATGGAGGTCACGCCCGAGGAGCGCCGCGCGGCGTTCGAGGAACGCTGGCAGCTGGGGGGAGTGTTGTTCTCCAAGACCTTCTCCGACCAGATGGTCAGCCTCGAGGCCAACGAGGAAGCCCGCAAGTTCTACGAAGAGAAGATCCGTGCGGAGATCGACGACCCCACGCTCGCCGAGCTGTTGATCCCCGACGACCACCCGATCGGCACCAAGCGAATCTGCACCGACACCAACTATTTCCAGACGTTCAACCGGCCCACCGTGACACTGGTCAGTGTCCGCAAGACGCCCATCGAGTCGATCGACAAGACCGGCATCCAGACCTCGGCGGCCCACTACGATCTCGACGCCCTGGTTTTGGCCACCGGTTTCGATGCCATGACCGGCACGCTGGCCAAGATCGACATCGTCGGCCGCAACGGGCAGAAGCTGGCCGACGACTGGGCCGACGGTCCTCGCACCTATCTCGGGTTAGGTGTCGACGGCTTCCCCAACCTGTTCCTGGTGTCAGGACCGGGCGCACCGGCGGTCCTGGCCAACATGGTGTTGCACGCCGAGGCGCACATCAACTGGATTTCGGATGCCATCGCCTATCTGGACCAGCACGGCTACGCGGCCATCGAGGCGACTGCAGATGCCGTTGACAGTTGGATCGCCGAGTGCAACCAGCGTGCCGACGCGACGCTCTTCCCGAAGGCGAACTCGTGGTACATGGGCGCCAACGTCCCCGGAAAGCCGCGGGTGTTCATGCTGTTCATCGGCGGATTCGCCACCTACCTCGACATCTGCGCCGAGGTGGCCAATGCCGGATACAAGGGATTCGAGCTGCGCAAGTCCTTGGCGTCCTGATGCCGAACCTCGCCGGCAGAGTCGCGGTGGTGACCGGTGCAGCCCGCGGGACCGGCCGCGCGCACTGCCTCCGTCTCGCCGACGCGGGCGCCGACGTCATCGCCGTCGATTCGGCAGCCGCGGTCGATGACCTCGCGGGTATGGCGGACGCTCTCGCAGACAACGGCAGGCGCTGCTTCACCGGCATCGCCGATGTACGGGACCTTCATGCCGTGACCGAGGTGATCGACGCGGGGGTCGCAGCGCTCGGCGGGTTGGATGTCGTCGTCGCCAACGCCGGCATCCACACCCCCGGCGCGCCGGCCTGGGAGCTGACCAGCGAAGTCTGGCAAGCGGCGCTCGACGTCAACGTCACCGGCGTCTGGCACACCGTCAAGGCGGCCGTACCGCACTTGAGGTCAGGCGGCGCGATAGTGATCATCAGCTCCACCAACGGACTTCGCGGCACCGCCGACACCGCCCACTACACCGCTAGCAAACATGCGGTGGTGGGATTGGCCCGAACCCTGGCCAACGAGCTCGGCCCGCTCGGAATCCGGGTGAACACGGTGCACCCCGGTGCCGTCGCGACGTCCACGGTCCGCAACGAGACTACCTACCGGAGACTGTGCCCCGACATCGACAATCCGACCGAGGCCGACGCGATCAAGGTGCTTGCTGGGCGCAACCTGCTGCCGGTGCCGTGGGTGGAGCCGAGTGATGTCGCCGAAGCGGTCGCCTTCCTGGCTTCCGACAGCGCCCGCTACATCACCGGTGCCCAGCTCGTCGTCGACGCCGGCTTGACCCAGAAGACATGACGATTCCTCGGCTTGCCGGAAAGGTCGCGCTGATCACCGGCGCGGCCCGTGGAATCGGGCGGGCGCAGGCGGTTCGCTTTGCCCAAGAGGGGGCCGAGATCATCGGAATCGACCTGTGCGGTCCGGTCGATACCGTTGTGGTGCCGCCGTCCACGCACGACGACCTCGCCGAGACAGCGGCGCAGGTACGGGCCGTTGGCGGGCGGATGATCACCGCGGTTGCCGATGTGCGCGAACGAGAGCTGTTACGGACTGCCATCGACAGCGGGATCCGCGAATACGGCGGACTCGACATCGTCTGCGCCACCGCGGGAATCACTTCCCGCGGGTTGGCTGCTGAGCTGCCAGAGGAGACCTGGCGCACCATGCTCGACGTTAACCTAACCGGGGTGTTCCACACCTGCCAGGTCACCGCACCGCATCTCATCGCGCGTGGAGGCGGTGCGATGATCCTTGTGAGTTCGATAGCAGGGCTTCAGGGATTGGTCGGAGTGGCGCATTACACCGCGGCCAAACACGGGGTGGTGGGTCTGATGCGTAGCCTCGCCAACGAACTCGCGACGCACCGGGTTCGGGTGAACACGGTTCACCCGACGAACGTCGACACCCCGCTGATCCAGAACGACGCGGTCCGCAGCGCGTTCCGGCCCGACCTCGACCGGCCACCGACCCGCGAGGAGTTCGCCGAGTCGGCGCGGAAGATGAACATGATCGATGTCCCGTGGGTGGAACCGGTGGATGTGGCGAATGCGTCCTTGTTTCTGGCCTCCGACGAGGCCCGCTACATCACGGCCGTGACCCTGCCTGTGGACGCCGGCAGTACTCAGCGACAAAGGTAGTGAATATGGCCGATTGTCCCTTGGTGTTCTTCTCGTTCATCTCGCTGCATAACGCGGGCCCCGATGACCATCGTCGCTACAACGAGTGGCACCAGCTGGATCATCGCCCGGAGAACCTGGCGCTGCCGGGGGTTGCCGCAGGAGAGCGCTGGCGAAGGCCCCCGGACTGCAAAGAGATATCCACGGCGACCGCGGAGCAGGAGAGCGTCGATTACGTGGCGATGTACTGGTTTCGGGAACCGGTCGAACGGTCCGTCCGGGAATGGGAGCAACTCGGCGCCGATTCCGTCCAGTGGGGCAGAGGACCGATGATCCCGGGCGTGCGCCGAACGCTGTTGGCCTTCTTCCGGCCGGTCAAGGGATACTCAGCCCCGTCGTCGCTGGTGTCGCCGGCAGCGATTCCCTACCGACCCAACCAGGGCCTGCACCTGACACTCACCCGCTATCACGACCCGCTCGGTACCGATACGCACGAGCAGTACCGGCTAGACGATCAGGTTGTGATTCCCGAATTGCTCCGGCTTCCCGGGGTGGCGGGCGCCTGGACCTTCACGCTCGATCGCCATCAGGACAACGCCATGGGCTTGCGGTCGCAAGAAGCATCCGACACCGCGGGCGCGCTGCGGATGCGACTGCTCTACCTCGATGACGACCCGCTGGTCACGACGGCGCGGGTGCGCGACCGGACCGCGGAAATCCGCGGCTCGCGAACGCTGCCCGGCCTTGGCGAAATAGTGCTCGATACCCCGCTGCGCGCCATTAACCCGTGGTTGGACTGGTGACGATCTCTTCGAAGGCCATCGATGTGACGGAAGGTGCGTTGTGGGAACGTATGTCGTAACCGGATCCGCATCGGGCATGGGCCGGCAAGCCACCGAAAAGCTCCGTGCCGCAGGGCATAGCGTTATCGGAATCGACATCAAAGACGCGGAGATATCGGCCGACCTGTCGACAACGGTGGGACGCCGGGCGGCCGCCGAAGCTGCGCTGGCTGCCTGCGGTGGCGTTCTGGACGGGGCAGTCCTCGCTGCGGGACTGGGCCCCGTCGAGGGACGACAAAGGTTGATTGCACAGGTCAACTATTTCGGCGTGGTCGAATTGCTGATGTCCCTACAACCCGCCTTGGCTCGCGCCGAGCGCGCCAAAGTGGTCGTGATTGCCAGCAACTCCACCACCACCACTCCGCTGGTGCCCCGCCGGGCGATCCGCGCCCTGCTCGCCGGCGACGTGGACAAGGCGCTGCGCGCGGTCCGGGTCTTCGGCAAGAAGTCGGCGGCCATCGTCTACGCGGCATCGAAGATCGCGGTATCGCGCTGGGTCCGCCGCCACGCCGTCACCGGTGACTGGGCCGGCGCGGGCATCCGGTTGAACGCGCTCGCCCCGGGAGCGATCATGACCCCTCTGCTGGCCGAGCAGCTCGCCAATCCCAAAGAAGCCAAGGCGGTCAAGGCGTTCCCGGTACCGATAGGCGGCTACGGCGACGCCGGCCAGCTCGCCGACTGGATGCTGTTCATGCTCTCCGATGCAGCTGACTTCATGTGCGGCAGCGTCGTTTTCGTCGACGGAGGATCTGATGCCTACTTCCGCGCCGATTCCTGGCCGGTCGCCGTGCCCGCCAGGAGTCTGCCTCGCTACCTGGTGCGCTTCCTCGGTTATGGGCGGTCCAAACGCTGAGCTCGATGACCGTTGATCCCTGTCCGAACGATTTTCAAGTAGAGGAGGTTGACGTGGCGGCCAAGGCCAGTGTCGCGATTGTAGGGTCGGGCAATATCAGTACGGATTTGCTGTACAAGCTGTTGCGTTCGGAGTGGTTGGAGCCGCGCTGGATGATCGGTATTGATCCGGAGTCGGAGGGGTTGGCGCGGGCGCGCAAGCTGGGTTTGGAGACTTCCGCCGAGGGCGCGGATTGGTTGCTGGCTCAGGATGAGTTGCCGGATTTCGTGTTCGAGGCGACCAGCGCTTATGTGCACAAGGCGTATGCGCCCAAGTACGAGGCGGCCGGGATCCGGGCGATCGATTTGACTCCGGCGGCGGTGGGGCCGGCGGTGATTCCGCCGGCGAACCTGCACGAACACGTCGATGCCCCCAACGTCAACATGATCACCTGTGGTGGGCAGGCCACCATTCCGATCGTGTATGCGGTGACTCGGGCGGTGACCGAGCAGGGCGGCAGCGTTCCGTATGCGGAGATCGTGGCCAGTGTGGCCAGTGTTTCGGCGGGGCCGGGGACGCGGGCCAATATCGATGAGTTCACCAAGACCACCTCGCGTGGGGTGGAGACCATCGGTGGTGCGCAGAAGGGCAAGGCGATCATTATCTTGAACCCGGCTGATCCGCCGATGATCATGCGCGACACCATTTTCTGCCAGATCCCCGAGGACGCCGACCGGGATGCGATCACCGCGTCGATCACCGATGTCGTCGCCCAGGTGCAGACTTATGTGCCGGGGTATCGGCTGCTCAATGAGCCGCAGTTCGACGAGCCGTCACTGAATTCCGGGGGGCGTGCGGTGGTGACCACGTTCGTGGAGGTGGAGGGTGCCGGCGATTATCTGCCCCCGTATGCGGGCAACCTGGACATCATGACGGCGGCGGCGACCAAGGTCGGCGAGGAGATCGCCCGTGAGATGGCGTCGGCCAAGGCTGGAGGAGCGAAATGAGCGATCACATCTTCGATGTGCGGATCACCGACACCAGCCTGCGCGACGGTAGCCATCACAAGCGTCACCAGTTCACGCGCGAGGAGGTCGCCGCGATCGTCGCCGCGATCGATGCCGCCGGGGTGCCGGTGATCGAGGTGACCCACGGCGACGGGCTGGGCGGGTCGAGCTTCAACTACGGGTTCTCCAAGACCCCCGACCAGGAGTTGATCAAGCTCGCGGCGCAGACCGCCAAAGACGCCAGGATCGCGTTTTTGATGCTGCCCGGGGTGGCCACCAAAGACGACATGAAAGAGGCGCAGGGCAACGGCGGACAGATCTGCCGGATCGCCACGCACTGCACCGAGGCCGATGTGTCCATTCAGCATTTCGGTCTGGCCCGTGAGCTCGGGTTGGAGACGGTGGGGTTTTTGATGATGGCCCACACCGTGTCCCCGGAGAAGCTGGCCGCCCAGGCCCGGATCATGGCCGATGCGGGCTGTCAGTGCGTGTACGTGGTGGATTCGGCCGGTGCGCTGGTGCTCGAAGGGGTGCGTGATCGGGTTCAGGCGCTGGTCGCTGAGCTCGGTGACCAGGGAGATGGGGCTCAGGTGGGTTTCCACGGTCATGAGAATCTCGGGCTCGGGGTGGCCAACTCGTTGGAGGCGGTGCGTGCCGGGGCCAAGCAGATCGACGGCTCGGTGCGCCGCTTCGGCGCCGGGGCGGGCAACGCGCCGGTGGAGGCGCTGATCGGGGTGTTCGACAAGGTCGGGATCAAGACCGGTATCGACTTCTTCGACATCGCTGATGCCGCCGAGGACGTGGTGCGCCCGGTGATGCCGGCCGAGTGCGTGCTGGACCGCAACGCGCTGATCATGGGCTACTCCGGGGTGTACTCCAGCTTCCTCAAGCACGCGGTGCGCCAGGGGGAGCGCTACGGCGTGCCCGCCCACGAACTGCTCCACCGCGCCGGCCAACGCAAACTCATCGGCGGCCAAGAAGACCAGCTCATCGACATCGCCCTGGAAATCCAACGGGAGCGTGTCGATTAGCAACCGCGGATGCGGCGGCTTGCCGGGGCGAATGGCAGAAGGAAGCCAGCGGTGGAGGTCAAGCGCCCGGAGCGGATAGCGTTTCGCCGACGCTGGGCCTCTGCTTCTGACGATCGGCGTTTTCCCTGATTGCCGTAACGGCATGTTCAAGTCGTCGGTGCAGTTCACGCGGTGTTGCTCGGTTTTGCGCGAGCGCGAGGAGATTCGCGATCCATACATCCGCCAGCAGCGCGGCGACCTGCTGGTTATGGTCGGCGCGAGTCGGTTGGTCCGGCTCCATGGCATGGACGAAGATGTCTATCAGTTTGTTCCGCACCAGTTGAGCGTTGACGGCGGCGGATCCGGTCGCTTGCAGATATGCGCGCGCCGCGGTATCGGCGAGTCTCGGTGTCACCGACAGCTGTTCAGTAAGACATGCGATGACGTGTAAGAGCCGCTGGTGTGGTTCGGCCGGCCCGACGATGTCGCCCCCTAGCTCACCCGCGAATTCACTCAGCCAGCTGTGGAGGCAGTCCAGCAGCAGCCCATCCTTTGATGGAAAGTAATGGTAGACAGCGCTGGCGGGGACCCCGGCAACGTCGGCCACATCCCGGATCCGCACCGACTCGTAGCCGTTAACGGCTTGTCGCAGTGCGGCATTGACAATGCGCTCCCGCCGGCCCCCATGATCGAGCAGACTCACGGGACGGCGCCTGTCGAGCCCTTGTGCGTGGCCGGCAGTCCAGACCTCTTTCGGAAAGCTGCGCTGGGACGGACTGGCCGGAGGATGCCGAGTCCGACAAACACGTCGATTCCCTTTCACCCGGGGCCTGTGTCCGCAACACTCGTGCGAACGTGTCTTCTGATCAGGAACGCTAGGGTGCGCGCCCAGTAATTGGCTGCTGAGTTCTCGTTCACCGGGACCCTTTCGTCGGTCGCGGTGGCAGCCGGCACCGCTCGCGTTTGCCGGTGAATGTTGGCAGTGCCGATAACGGGGCCGACCGGCCCTTGACATAAGTCAAGCGGTTGACTTAAATCAGGTGACGCCGCCGGTTCCCGGGTCGGCAGTCCATCGAGGAGGCCCATGTCGTCGCCGCCTGAGGCCACCGCCCAGTCCGACTTCAGCGGTCCCCTTCGCGGGTCGGACAGCCCGCTGGAACGGGGCACCCTCGGCGCCCTCGATGAGCTGCACGGGGTGCTGACGCCGCAGCCGGTCGGCGCCGACCGATTCCGGGTCGGCAACGAGGCCGTCCGCTTCGGGCGGATCTTCGGCGGCCAACTCGTCGCCCAGGCGATGGCGGCGGCTGCCGCCACCGTCGCCGAGCTCATCCCGCATTCGATCCACGCGTCGTTCCTGCGTCTCGGCGACTCAGGCGCACCCCTGGACATCATCGTCGAGCGCACCCGCGACGGGCGCTCGATGTCGGTGCGCCACGTCGTCATTGAACAAGACGGCAAGGCGCTGGTGACAGCGACGGTGTCCTTCGACGCCAACGCCGAGAGCACCGACGTAGGCACCGCAGCGGCCCCGGCCACAGCCCCGGAATCCCTACCGCTGCTGCAGCACTGGGCACAGCACGCCCCGGCAGGATTGGCCGGACCGGCAATGACGTGGATCGACCGGCCGCCGCCGCTGGAGATGCGCATCGGTGAAGCGCCCATCTTCCTCGGCGGCGCACAGGCACCCGGGCAGCGCACGCACTGGATGCGCTTGCCGCGCGCGGTCGACGCCGGTCCACAAGCGCACGCCGTGCTGCTGGCCTACGCCAGCGACTATCTGCTGGTGGACATGGCCTTACGCTCCCACCCGCAGCGTGTCGGCTATGCCACGCACCGGGGACTGACCCTCGACCACACCATCTGGCTGCACCGCCCGGTGCAATTCGACCAGTGGCATTCCTACACCCAGCAGACGATCGCCGTCGTCGGGCATCGCGCCCTCGTGCACGGAACCATTGTCGACGCGGCCGGGCGGCACGTGGCCAGCACCGCCCAAGAAGTTCTCATCCGGCCGACAACGAATCCGACTGCGCCCCCGGGATTTAAGGAAGGATCACAACAGTGAGTAGCACCATCGAAGCCGACCCCGCCGTCGAAACGGGTGGGATGATCCCGGTCTACAACCCCTCGACCGAGGAACAGATCGCCGAAGTCCCCGACTCCGACCAGGCGGCCGTCGACGCGGCGGTGGCCCGGGCGCGGGAGAGCTTCGAATCAGGGGTGTGGCGCAAACTGCCCGCCGCGCGCCGCGCCGAGATCATGTTCCGCGCCGCCGAAATCATCAAGGAACGCACCGCCGAGCTCGCCGAGATCGAGTCGCGCGACAACGGAATGACCGCGATGGGCGCCAGCCAGATCATCAAGGTCTCCCAGGAGATGCTGACGTACTACGCCGGATGGGTCGGCAAGATTCACGGCGAGTCGAGCAACCTGGTCTCCGACGGGCTACTCGGCCACTTCGAGGAGTACCACACCTTCACCCAGCTGGAGCCGGTCGGAGTGGTCGGCCTGATCATCCCGTGGAACGGGCCGTTCTTCGTCGCCATGCTCAAGGTGGCCCCGGCATTGGCGGCGGGCTGCAGCTGCGTGCTCAAACCCGCCGAAGAGACACCGCTGACCGCGCTGAAGCTCGAGAAGATCTTCCGCGAGGCCGGCCTTCCCGACGGCGTGCTGAACGTCGTCACCGGCTACGGCGAGACCACCGGTGCGGCCCTGACCGCCCACCCGGGAGTCGACAAGATCTCGTTCACCGGGTCCACCGAGGTCGGCCGGCTGATCGTCAAGGCCGCCGCCGGCAACCTCAAGCGCCTCACCCTTGAGCTCGGCGGCAAGTCACCGCTGATCATGTTCGACGACGCCAACCTCGACAAGGCCATCATGATGGCCGGCATGGGCCTGCTGGCCGGCTCCGGCCAGAACTGTTCCTGCACCTCGCGGATCTACGTCCAGCGCGGCATCTACGACCAAGTCGTCGAGGGCCTGGCCAACTTCGCCCAGATGCTGCCGATGGGCGGCAGCGACGACCCCGACTCGGTGCTGGGCCCGCTGATCAGTGAGAAGCAGCGTCAACGCGTGTCAGGCATCGTCAACGACGGGTTGGCCGCCGGAGCGCAGGTGATCACCGGCGGCAAGCCGATGGATCGGCGCGGCTATTTCTACGAGGCGACGATCATCACCAACACCACCCCCGATATGCGGCTGATCCGTGAGGAGATCTTCGGCCCGGTCGGATCGGTGATCCCCTTCGACGAGGAGGATGAGGCGATCGCCGCCGCCAACGACACCGAGTACGGGCTGGCCGGCGCCATCTGGACCGAGAACCTCAGCCGCGCCCACCGGGTCGCGAACCAGCTTCGCGGCGGCCAGATCTGGGTGAACTGCGCGCTCGCCGCCGACCCGTCCATGCCGATCTGCGGGCACAAGCAATCCGGCTGGGGCGGGGAGCGCGGCCGCAAGGGCCTGGAGGCCTACTTCAACACCAAGTCGGTCTACGTCAGCCTCTGACCGGTTGGTCGAGACACCACCCGGAGGTGGATCGTGGCATTGCCGAAGGATGCGTCGGCCCTCGACGGTCGAGTAGCCGTCGTCACCGGCGGCGGGGCCGGCATCGGCCGCGGTATCGCGGAGACCTTCGCGGAATTCGGTGCCCGGGTGGTGATCTGGGAGAAAGACCCGCAGACCGCGGAACGCACGGCCGCCGCGGTCGAGGGTCTCGCCTGCGCGATCGATGTCCGCGACGCTGATCAGGTCGATACGGCGCTGGCCAGAACCATGGCAGAGGTGGGGCTACCGACAGTGCTGGTCAATAACGCCGGCGGGGCGTTCTCGGCACCGTTGCTGGACACCGCCCCGAAGGGGTGGGACACCCTGATCCGTTCCAACCTCACCCATGTGCTGCTGTGCACGCAGCGCGTCGCCCAGGCACTGGTGCGGCACGGGGCGTCCGGGAGCATCATCAACATCGCCAGCATCGAGGGCGCCCGCGCTGCGCCCGGCTTCGCGGCCTACGCAGCGGCGAAGGCGGGTGTCATCAACTTCACCAAGACGGCGGCACTGGAGCTCGCGCCGCACGGCATCCGGGTCAACTGCCTGGCACCGGATCTCACCCTCACCGAAGGCATCGAGCGCATCGGCTCGGCTGAGATGCTGGCCAACGCCGACCGGATGATCCCGATGGGCCGTACCGGTCATGTCGACGAGATGGCCGGAGCCGCGGTCTTTCTGGCCGGCGGACTGAGCACCTACGTCACCGGGCAGACGCTTCACGTCGACGGCGGAACCCACGCGGCGGGCGGGTGGTATCACCACCCGGACGGCAGCGGCTACATACTCGGGCCCCCGCGGCCGGCCACCACCTAGCAGCCCGCCCCTTCAGGGCCGAAAGGATCCGTATGCGGTTCGCGTTCACCTACCCGATCATCACGCATCCATGCGATCCGGAACTGGTGTCCCCGCACGGGGTGGCCGCCGTCGCGCGGGCCGCCGAAGCCGCCGGGTTCGACGCCATGGGCTTCACCGACCACCCGGCGCCGACGCAGCGATGGCTCGACGCCGGCGGCCACGACAGCCTGGACCCCTTCGTGGCGATGGGATTCGCAGCCGCGCACACCCGGACGATTCGGTTCATCCCGAACATCGTCGTCCTTCCCTACCGCAACCCGTTCGTGGTGGCGAAATCGGGCGCGACCTTGGATCTGCTGTCCGGCGGCAGATTCACCCTGGCCGTCGGCGTGGGCTACCTCAAGGGCGAATTCGCGGCACTGGGCGTGGATTTCGATGAACGCACCGAGCTGGTCGAAGAGAGTCTGGACGTCATCCGAGCCATCTGGACCGGCGACGACGTCTCGTTCGAGGGCAGGCACTTCCGGGCCAGGGGGATCACCGCGCACCCACGCCCGGCCACCAGCCCGCATCCACCGATCTGGATCGGCGGAAACACCGGCAAGGCGCGGCAGCGCGTGGCCACCCGCGGCGACGGGTGGGCGCCGTTCGCCGCACCGCCGGGCCTGGCCGGCACCGCGCGCACCGCCGCCATGGACTCCCTCGACGCGTTGGCCGCAGGCATCGCGGATCTGCGACGGCGCTGCGAGGAGGCGGGCCGGGACTGGACGGCCATCGACGTCTGCTTCTCCAACCTTGCCGGAGGCCGCCTCGGTGACGGCGACTTCGATGCGAGCGCCTACCTGGACGGCCTGGAGCATCTGGCCGATGCGGGAGTCACCTGGGTTCAGGTCGCCGTTCCCGGCGCGGGTCTCAGCCAGGCTATCGAGGCGATAACCCAGTTCGGCGAATCGGTGATAAAGAAGGTGTAGCGCCCGGCTGTCAGGCACGCCGCGCCGACGATAGTGTGGCGATATGACCGTGCCGGAGATCATCCGCAGTGTGCCGCTGGCCGAGGAGATCCTCGAGTCACACCGCCACCGAGCCGGCGGTGACGACATCGGTTGGGACGCATATAAAGCCCACGTGTACCGGATCTTCAATTTCGCCCGTGCACTGACACCCGATGCCCCCGACCGTGACGAGAAACTCGCGATCGCCGCGGCATTTCACGACCTGGCCGCGTTCGACACGCTCGACTATCTGGTGCCGTCGATCGAAGCGCAGGACGCGTGGCTGCAGCAGACCGGCCGCGACGCATGGTCGCAGGAGCTGGCTCTCGTGGTCGCCCAGCACCATCGGCTGGCCGGCTACCGCCCGTCTCGCCCCTATGCGCCGCTGGTCGAAGCCGTTCGCCGTGCCGACCTGGTCGACGTGAGCCAGGGCCTGATCAGGTTCGGCCTTCCGCGGTCCTACGTCACCGAGGTGCGCGGCGCCTTCGACGCCAACGTCTTCTTCAGACGGGTGATCCCCTCGGGGGTCGTACGCGCGGTGCGTCGGCTGCAACAACCCGGTTTCCTGCGTCCCGGCAACGCCCTGGCCCGCTCGGGGCATGCCGGACAAGACCACTGACGGCGGCTACCCTTTTCCTTGTGACGCGATCGGTCTCACGCCGTGAGGTTCTGCGCTGCACCGCGCTGCTGGCGCCGGCGCTGGCCGTCCCGGGCGTTATCGGGGCAATGACCGGCACCCCGAAGGCCGGCGGCGAAGGCCTGCAGCTCCTCGATTTCGCCGACCGGCTGGTTCAGCCCGAACAGATCAAAACGGCGGGCTTCGCCGGGGCCCTGGTCTACGTCTCGGAGTTGCGGCCGGGCGCCACGTTCGATTTCAAACCGGTCACCCGCGACTATGCCGATCGGCTTCGCGCCGCCGGCCTGCAGGTCGTCAGTTGCTACCAGTTCGGCAAGCCCGGATGGGTGAACTCCCCGTCGGACTTCACCCGCGGCTATGACGGGGGAGTGGCCGACGCCCGCACGGCGTTGCGGCTGCACAACGCGGCCGGAGGCCCCGACTCGGCGCCGATCTTCTTCAGCGTCGACGAAGACATCGACGCCAAGACATGGAAAAGCCAAGCCGTGCAATGGTTTCGTGGTATCAACTCGGTGCTGGGCACCGAGCGCACCGGGATCTACGGCGGTGCCCGCCAACTCGGCTGGGCGATAGCCGATGGTGTCATCGGGCACTCGACCAGCCCGGGCCACCGGTGGGCATGGCAGACCAAGGCGTGGTCCGGCGGCGAACGGGAGCCGGCGGCCGTGCTCTTCCAGCGTGAAGTCGTCACCGCAACCGACCCGGGTTTCATGATCGGCGACATCCACGTCGACGTCGACGACGTCCTGGCAGCCGATTTCGGCCAGTGGGATCTCGCCCGGTGAGCGCCGGCTCCCGACCGGAGCACGGATATGCCTACCCCACCACGACCGGGCGCGGCATGACGGTGAGCTTGACGCCATAGCGCGGCAGCCCCAAACCGGAGCCGCCAGTGCGCCCGCCGCCGCCCGCCGGGACCGGCGGAGGAAGGGCGGTCATCGACCTGCTCTCCGGGGCGACACTCCAGCCGCTGGCCGATCCGGCGCCGGGAGCCGCCGCCGGGACAGCCGTTGCCCAGCCCGGGGGCGTCGACAACGAGCCGACCAGGGCGGCACGACCGACTCCGGCCGACACACTCGAGCCTGCGCCGCCGGCAACACGCCCGGCGGCCTCGAGCCCGCCGGTGGCCGACGACGCCAGGGACATACCCGGCGCGGCGCCGAGGCCGCCGCCGGACAGGGCTGCCGTGCCGCCGTCTACACCCCGGGCGAGAAAACCGAGCGTCGCCAGACCCGAAAAACCCTCGATATTGCCGCCGGGGTCGAAAATCCCGGTCGCGGCAATCGTGTTCCACAGCTGAGCGTTGACATTCAGCCCCGATCCGTCGTCGCTGCCCCAGGTATCTCCGAACAAGCCGTCGAAAAACTTCGTCCAGTCCCAATCGGGTGACGAGGGCGACGTGCCCTCTGCCGGCGCAGCCGTACCGCGCAATGCGCTCTGCGCCCGGGAGTGCGCATCGGCGGAGTCGGCAGGGACGCCGGCGGACCTGCCCTGCTCTTCGGGGCTGGTGGTCTCCGGTGCGACAGTGAACGGGGCCAGCTTCGCGGCCGTCGCCGAAGCGGCCGCGTAGCCGTACATCGCCACGGCGTCCTGCGCCCACATCTGGCTGTAGCGCGCTTCGGTCGCTGCAATGGCCGGCGTGTTCTGTCCGAGAACGTTGGTCTTGACCAACGCCGCCAGCATCACCCGATTAGTCGCGATTTCCGCCGGTGGCACCGTCATGGCGTACGCCGACAGATAGGCATCAGCAGCTGAATTCGCTTGTGCCGCGGTCTGCTCAGCCTGATCGGCAGTGAGACTCATCCAGGTCATGTAAGGCTCGGCCGCGGCGAGCATCGCGTTCGCGGAGGGCCCCCACCATCCTTGGCTCGCCAGACTCGCCACCGACCACTCGAAAGATATCGCCGCCGCGCGTAGTTCCGCGGCAAGCTGGTTCCACGCTGCCGCCGCGGCCAGCATCGGCCCGGCTCCCGGCCCGGCGTACATCCGTGCCGAATTGATCTCCGGTGGAAGCGATCCGAAATCCATCCCTGAACAACCTTTCAGTACACCGAAACGACGTTGGCGGCATCGGTCGCCGCATACGAGTGCGCGCTCATCTGCAGCGTGTCCACAAACCTCTCGCACACCTCGGCCGCGTGCTTGCTGATCGCTTGGTACATCTGCGCATGGATGGCGAACTGGGCGGCGGTCAGTGCGGAGACCTCATCAGCTGCTGCTGGAACCAGACCGGTGGTCGGCGCCGCGACTGCGGCGCTCTGTGCTGCCACAGCAGCGCCGACGCCAAGCAGGTCAGCCGCTGTAGCGGCCAGTTCCTCGGGCAGGGCGGACACAAAAGACATCGAAACTCCTTTAAGGCATGGCGAATCGGATTGATCGCAAGCAAACTCGCGCGCTGAAACAGCGCCGCAGGGCGCGGTCAGACTGCGCGGGTACGGGACGGCGTGAACCGATTCAGCGGGTGAAAGCGGCGCCGGGAACGGATTCGAACGAAATGGTC
This sequence comes from Mycolicibacter kumamotonensis, assembly GCF_002086285.1. Taxonomy (GTDB): domain Bacteria; phylum Actinomycetota; class Actinomycetes; order Mycobacteriales; family Mycobacteriaceae; genus Mycobacterium; species Mycobacterium kumamotonense. The sequence continues at coordinate 83,273 of NZ_MVHU01000003.1, forward strand.
GTCGATCTCCAATAGGGACTATCGTTCGGACTCAATGTCGCTCTCACCTCCTCACGGCCAGGGCACACGGGGATGCCGTTGCGGCGTGCACAGCGGGGCGAGTCGTGCCGGCACAAGAGCCGGCCGGCACCCCTCTCGTCAGAGCTTCGGCACTGCACGGCGTATCCGGCCAGCAGCCGGAAGCCACTTGGGCTCAACCCTTAAGCCGGGAAGAGCTGTCCTGACCGTTGGCGTCTCTCGACGTTGGAGGTCAGTGGCCTGTATCCGCACAGACGCCTCGCCTAGCGAGGTGCGTTCGGGGCCATGGTGGCAGCAACCGCGAACGGCGTCAACTCGAACGGCACGTCTCGGGCGCGCCGCTGTTCTGACTCAAAGTCGGCGGGAAAGCCGACTGTTGTTGGAGTACAACATGTTTCGGCGCGAAAGAACGCCGAGCTGTTGACGCGAAATCCCAATCTGTGCGTTAGCTGCCGAAATATGCTGTGCATCAACCGGGTTCGTCGGAGGTAAAGGCGCGTTCTTGCGGTGGTTCGCCACAGAATACCCGTAGACCTTGCTGTGCGCCCTGTGCCAACCCGCTATGCTTGCCTAACCCGGCCTCCGGTCGTCTCGGCCCAGGGCGCCAACAGCAGCTCGCACGCCCGGCGCATGTCGGACTCGGCCCGGGCCGGTGTGGTCTCGCCCATCACGGCCCACGACAGGATCCCGTAAGCACATTGTTCGACCAACAAGGCGAGTTGGGCGTCTTGCGGAGACGGCTCCGCGATTGCGGCTACCGACAAGATGGTCTCGCGCAGGTTGAAGTCGCCGGCAGCGGTCGATTCGGCACGCCGGGCATTGACCGAGGTGATCATGGCCCGCGCCAGCCGCGGCCGGGCGAGCATGGTGCGGCAGATCCCGGCCATGAGTTCGGTGACATCGGCCGCCGCACACCCGGTGCGCTGCTGCGGGAGTGCTAGGGAGCGGGTGTAGTGCAGCAGCAGTGCCGTGAACAGGTGGTGTTTGGTCGGGTAGTAGCGGTAGACAGTGGTGATCGATACCGCCGACTGGTCCGCGACGTCTTGCATCCGGACTCCCTCGAGCCCGTCGCGGGCGCCGAGTCGGGCGGCGGTGGCGAGGATCCGGTCACAGCGGTGCCGTTGTGCGGGCGTCCGGGGGGCCGCCGGCTCGCGATCACGAGGAGGGCGGGGCATCGGACCGTGGCGTCGCCGGGGACCTGCCGCCCAGCAGCTTCTGCATCATCCGATGGGAAGCGAGGACGGCCGCGGCCCGGTCGTGTCCGGCGTGCAGTGCCGGATTCGCGGCGTGTTCGGAGACGATGTGCACGGGCCCGCCGGGGAGCTGGGCGAGGCCTTCGCGGGCCACATCGGCCGGATCGGACACCCGCAGGCCGGGAATGTCGAAGTTGAGCCCGGCCCGCCCCATGGCCGGTGTCTTGGTGACGCCGAGAACGAGTTCGAGAACGTGCACGTTGTAGTCACGCAGTTCCAGCCACAGCCCCTCGGCATAGATCCGGGTGAACGCCTTCACGCCCCCGTACACGGTGTGCCGCGCCGAGCCCAGATAGCCGGTGAGAGAGCCGACCAACATCACGCCGCCCCGGCGGCGAGCGCGCATCGGGCCGGCGAAGTGATGAATCAGCGCCAGCGGCGTCGTCACATTCAGGTCGATCACCTGCTGGAACGCCGCCAGGTCGCCGTCGAGGAACTCCGCGCTGTGGGTATTGGCGCCCGCGTTGTAGATCAGCAGACCGATTTCGAGATCCGTTGTGGCCGAGATGATCTGCTCGGTACTTTCCGGCAGCGACAGGTCCAGGGACAGTTCGCGGACCTGCACGCCCAGTTCGTGGCAGCGATCGGCGGTGTGCTGCAGCGGTTGGGGTTTGCGGGCGATCAGCACCAGGTTGATCCCCGCACCGGCGAGCAGGAGCGCGAACTCCATGCCGACGCCTTCCGAGCCGCCCGCGATCAGGGCCCAGGGCCCGTACTGCGCCCGCCAGGCAGGTTCGTCACCGCTGGACAAGGGCTACCTCCGTAACTAAAATTCATTTTATTTTCTGATGGGGCGAGGCTACCTCGGCCACCGGCGCAGGGAAAGTGCATGAAGCCATTGCGGTACGTCGTTCCCCGAGCCCGTTGATGCGCTTCGGCCTGTCCACCCCGGTGGTCATTCAGCTCCCCGGCGCGGCTTCGGACTGGGAGGCCGACGGCAGCATCGACGACATCACCGAGATAGCCACGGCCGCCGATGAACTCGGATTCGCACACCTCACCTGCTCCGAACATGTGGCGGTTCCCGAAGAGGTGGCGGCTGTTCGTGGCGCGACGTACTGGGATCCGTTGGCCACCTTGGCGTTTGTGGCCGCCCGTACCACGCGGATCAGGCTGGTGACCTCCGTTCTGGTGCTGGGCTATCACCATCCGCTGGAGATCGCCAAGCGCTACGGCACCCTGGATCGGATCAGCCGCGGCCGGCTCACCCTCGGCGTGGGTGTCGGTTCGCTGCGCGAGGAGTTCGAGCTACTCGACTGCGCCTGGGATGATCGCGGCGCCCGCGCCGACGACGCGATGAAGGCGCTGCGCGCGTCGCTGTCGAACAGTCGGCCGGCCTATGACGGCCCCTACTATCGCTATGACTCGGTGATCGTGGAGCCCTGTGCGGTGCAGCCGCGGGTGCCGATCTGGGTGGGCGGGCGCACCAGGCGCTCACTTCGGCGCGCCGTGGACTTGGGTGACGGCTGGACGCCCTTCGGCCTCACGACGGCCGAGATCGCCAAACTGCTTGACTCCGTGGAGCGTCCGGACGACTTCACCGTGGTTCTCGCGACCTCGCCGCTGGACCCGAGCGGCGCCCCGCAGCGGGCCACCGACCAGATCGGTCGCCTGGCCGAAGCCGGGGCGACCGATGTCAACTGCGTGATCTCGGCACGATCCTCGGCGCACTTCCGCGAGCAGCTGGCGGCCCTTGCGCAGCTCACCGACCTCGCGGGAAAGGAGCACCCATGACCGGCCAACGGTTGATCGATCTCGAACGCCGACTGCAACAGATCGAGGACGAACGCGCGATCGAACGGTTGATCGCCTCCTACGGCCCACTGGTGGACGCCGGCGACCCTGACGCCACCGCCGCACTGTGGTGTGACGACGGCGTCTATGACGTCGAAGGCTGGCTGATGCAGGGCCGCGACGACATCGCGGCGATGGTGCGCTCATCGGGACACCAGGAGCTGATCAACGGCGGCTGTGTGCATTTCCTGGGGCCGGCGGTGGTCACCGTCCACGGCGACGACGCGACCGCGGTATGCGCGTCGACGTTGCTGGTCAAACGGGAGGCCGGCTACCACGTGGCACGCGGGGGCGCCAACTATTTCCAGCTCAGGCGGGAATCGGCGGCACCCGGGCGATGGCAGATCGTCAAACGGATCACCCGTCTCCTCGACGGCAGTGCCGACAGCCGCGCCCTGTTGGTCGACGGAATCGCAGGACGGATCCACTGACCCCTACCCGGGCGCCGAGCGGGAGGCCAAGAACTCCCGTACCAGCCGGACGAACTCCTCGGGCCGGTCGTAGGTGAGGATGTGCCCGGCGCCGGCGATGGTGGCCAGGCGGGAATTCGGTGTGGCGGCATGGGCTTTCGCCAGTTCGGCCGCGCCGACCAGCGGATCCTCGGCGCCGCGGACCCACAACGTCGGCACGGACAGTCCCGGCAGTTCCGGCAGCAGGTTCAACCGCATCGAGCCCGGCCCGTAGGCCTCGATCTGCCAGTCGTCGAGCGCCCTTTCGCCGTAGCGGTGCTTGGCGCGCGCCTCGCGCACCGCGTCGGCGATGATCGCGTCGAAATCCGGGGTGCGCTCGCCGGCGGCCAGATTGGCGATCATGGTCCGGCGGATCGCGGCGGGGGATCGCGCCAGATACCAGGAGGCGGCGCGCAGCAGTCCGGGCGTGCGCAGCAGCAGCCAGGTCAAGAATTGCGCCGGGCGTTTGACGTCGAGCCCGCCGGGCCCGGCCGCCACCAGGGCGCTCACCCGTTCGGGGTGCGCCACGGCGAAACCGGCGGCGATACCCGCGCCCATCGACAGCCCGATCAATGCCGCCCGGGCCAGATCGAGCGTGTCGACCAGTTCGTGCAGGAAGCGGCGGAAGAACGCGTCGTCGAGCACGCCGTGCCACGGCCGGCTGGACCCGTGACGGGGCAGATCGATCAGGTGCACCCGGTAGTCGGCCGCCAACGCCGGGGCGACCCGACGCCATACTCCCTGCGCGGTGTCGAGCATCGCTCCGTGCAGCAGAAGCAGGGGCGGTCCGGTCTCGCCGCCGCGGTAGCACCGCACCGGCCCACCACAGACGGTGAGGTCGGTGTGGTTGTCGAACGGGTCGATCACAGCCGCCCCCGCCGGCCTGCGGTCCACCGCAACACCCGCACGTAGACCGGCCACGAGCTGCGCGGGCCGCCACAGCCCAGGTTTACGGCCGCCTTGTCCAGGGCGTCCTCGAGCAGCGCGTCATGCAGCCAACGCCAGATGAACGGCCAGCTCAGCACGGTCCAGCCCACGGTTCTCGCGACCAGGCTGTGGCGCAACTCGTAGCCGGCGGGCACCGGCTGGGCCTGCCACTCGTGATACCCCCGGAGGCCGGTGGGCTTGCTGAAGGCGAACCGGATCCGGCGCGCCGGCTCGTATTCGGTGACGCCGTAGCGGATCGGACCGTGCCCGCCCTTCGCACCGACGCCCAGCGGCCGGTCGAACCGCAACGCCGGCCATTTCTCCTGCGGCCACAGGCGATCGTCGCCACCGGCGAGGCTGTCTATCAAGGCGCCCACCCGGTCGAGGCTATCGGCGGAGAACACTCGACTGTGCACGTTGGTGATTCGCATCGCACGCTCCAATCTAGAGAACTGTCGCTAATTGATTAGAGAGTACTCTCTACTTCATGCCGATGCCAGGGAAGTTCACCGCCGACGAGTTCGTCGACGCCGCCATCGGGTTGATCCTTGCGGGCGGGCCGGGTGCCGCCACCGCCACCGCGGTGGCCCAGGCGGTGGGGGCGCCCAGCGGGTCGGTGTATCACCGGTTCCCGACACGCCACGATCTGTTAGCCGAGGCCTGGCTGAGCCCGGTGCGCCGTTTCCAGGCGGAGTTCCTGCCGCTGCTAACCGCCGACGGTGACCCGGTCGAAATCGGCGTGGCCGCCGCGCGCCACGTGCTGCGCTGGAGCGCCGACCACAAGGAAGCGGCCGCCCTTTTGGCCCGCTACAGCCGCTCCGATTTCGTCAGTGCCGACTGCTCGGCCACGGTGCTGGCCGACGCCGACGCCCTGGACCGGCGCGCTACCGAGGCGCTGACCGGATTCCTGGCGCGGTTCCCGGCCGCCGACCGTGACCGGGTGCGGTTGGCCGTCATCGATGCGCCGCTGGCCCTGGTGCGCCGCAGCTTCGCGACCGGGGGCCCCGACGCCGGCACCGCGGAGCTGGCCGCCGATGTCGCCCTCCGACTGCTGGCTAGCGGAAGCGGACGTTCAGCGTCGCCAGGCCGAAGATCTTCCGCTCCCCGGACTTCGCCCCGACCAAAATGACACCGCTGCGGGTCTCCGGATCCAGGGACTTGATCTTGCCGCTGAACTCGATGTCGGCGCCCTCCTTGGCCGACACGATCGCCGGCGCCGACAGGCGCACCGCATACCGGGTGACCGCACCGGGGTCGCCGGTCCAGGCGGAGGCGAATCCGGCGCCCAGGCCCATGGTCAGCATGCCGTGGGCGATCACGTCGGGCAGCCCGGCCAGCTTGGCGATCTCCTCATCCCAGTGGATCGGGTTGGCATCGCCGGCCACCCCGGCGTAGTTCACCAGGTCGCCGCGCGACAGCCGGGTGTGGCGTACCGGCAGCACATCACCCACCTTCACCTCGTCGAAGGAGGGCGTCGCCGGGGTGCGGGTCAGCCCGCCCTCGGAGATCCGGACCTCACCGTCGGGCCGCAGGGTCTTCTGGTAGGCGGCATCGGATTCCCCGACGCCGAGGATGTTGACGTCGTGCATCATCGCGTTGTGCACGGCCGTCTTGATGGCCGGATCGATATCCTCGGCGGTCACCCCGACGACGGTGGTGTGCAGGGTGTGCACCCGCTCGCCGGCGGCGTCGGTGAAGGTGTTGGTCACCGTGATCAGGTCCCGACCGGCGATCCGGCGCACCGACGTCAGCTCGACGTCGATCTTGAGCTCGTCGCCGGCGACGATCGGCCGGTGCTGCTCGAAGACCTCTTCGGTCTGCATGTAGGTGTCGTATCCGACGACCACCGACTCGAACATCTCGCGGTTGCAGCTCATGCCCGGCGTCGAGGTGAATGTCAGCGGCGCCACCACGTCCGAGTAACCCATCTCCGCCGCCGCGGCGACGTCCCAGTGCGACGGGTGGTAGTCCTGCACGGCCCGGGCGTACTCGCGTACCTTCTCCCGGCCCACCAGATAGGTGCCGTCCATCTGGTAGTAGTGGCCGACCCGTGCTTCCAGCGCCGATGTCTCTGCTGTGGTCATGAATCGACTCAACCGTTCTGTCGGCTTGTTTGCTGAGGCTGACCAGAGCACACTAGCGCGCGGGCTCGGAGCGGGACACATCAGCAATGCTCAGGCGCCGGCACGGGCTGTCGGCGGGCAGGTGGTGGGTGGCCACCACCACCGTGCGATCGGCGCCGAACAGGCCGGGGACCTGCAATAGCGCGCGCAGCAGATCATCGGCGTCGCCGGCGTCGAGGTGTTCGGTCGGCTCGTCGAGCAAAACGATCCGGGCGGGTGAGAGCATCGCCCGCGCCAGCAGCAGGCGCCGGCGCTGGCCGGCCGACAGGCCCTGGGCGCCGCCGGCCAAGATGGTGGCCAGAGCGTCGGGCAGGCCGGCCAGCCACCGGCCGAGACCGACCCGGTCCAGGACGTCGGCCAGTTCGTCGTCGCGGCAGTCCCCGCGCGCCACCAGCAGGTTGTCCCGAACAGTGGTGGCGAAGACGTGCGCGTCTTCGGCGAAAAAGCCGACGGCGGCCCGTACTTCGTTCTCGGGAAGCCGCTGCAGCGCGATCCCGTCTACCTCCACTCGGCCCTCCAGCGGCGCCAGCAGCCCGGCCAGGGTCATCAGCAGCGTGGTCTTTCCGGCCCCGCTCGGTCCGGTGATCGCCAGCCGGTCCCCGGGCGCCAGGTCCAGCGCAACCCGCATCGCGCGGTCCTCGCGGTGGCCGAAGCGCACATCGGCCGACAATCGCCGCGTCGCTGCGGAAGGCAGCGCCGCGTCGGGGCCGGCCACCACGGATGCGTGCGGTGGGGCCAGGTCAATCAGTCGCTGCGCCGCGATCCGCGAACGAGTCAGCTGGATCGCGGCGGCCGGCAGGGCGGTGGTGGCCTCAAACGCGGACAGCGGCAACAACATCAGAATCGCCACGGTGGTGGGTGCGACGGCGTCGGCGAGCCCGATCCCGACCACCAGCGCCCCCAGTACGCTGACCCCGACGGCGGCGGTGGGCATCGCGGCGGCCATGGCGGCCGGCCGCGCGGCGGTGTCCATCGCCGTGCTCCAGGCCCGTTGCCGGCGCTGCGATTCGGCGATGACCCCGGGCAGGCGCCCGGCGATCCGCAGCTCGGGAGCGTGGTCGAGGGCCAACATCGATGAGACGTCGCGCTCGGAAAGGTGTTGGCGGGCCAGGTCTTCCTGCGCGGCGGCGGCCCGCGCCGACAGCCACGGCGCCAGTACCCCGGCGACCAGCAGAGAACCCGCCAACACCGCGGCCGCCGCCGGCGAGATCACCGCGATCACCGCCGTGGCGATCACGCCCAACACGGCCGCCACCCCGACCGGCAGTAGGGCGCGCACCAGGACATCGGCCAATGTGTCGACATCGGTGCCCACCCGTGTCACCAGCTCGCCGGTGTGCAATCGGGCCGCGGCACCCACCGGCCCGTGGGCCAGACGCCGATAGATCTGCGCGCGCGCCGTCCCTGCGGCGTGCAGCGCAGCGTCGTGGCCGGCCAGCCGCTCGCAGTAGTGCAAGACGCCGCGGGAGATCGCGAGCGCCCGCACCGCAACCACGGCGACCGTCAGGTCCAGTACCGGCGGCATCTGCCAGGCGCGGGTGATCAGCCACGCCGAGACCCCGGCCAACGCGAGCGCGCTGCACAGCGACAGCACCCCCAGGGCCCCGGCCAGCAGCAGCCGGGGCAGCCGCGGCCGCAGCAGGCCCCACGCGGCCCGCCGGAGATCAGCGCGCCGCATCGGCCTCACCCGCCTGGGCGCGCACCGTGATCACCCGGTCGCCGATGGCCAGGACCGGCGCGCGGTGGGCGACCACCACCACGGTCGACCCGGCGCGGGCGCGCTGAACCAGGGCCGTCAGCACCCGCTGCTCGGTGGCGGCGTCCAGGTGGGCGGTCGGCTCATCGAGCAACAGCACCGGCGCCGCCGACCCCAACGCTCGCGCCAGCCCCAGTCGCTGCCGCTGGCCCAACGACAACCCGACACCGCCGCGCCCCAACCCGGTGTGCAGGCCGCCGGGCAGTTCGGTGACGACTACATCGAATCCGGCTGCCGCGCAGGCGGCCTGGGCATCGACGAGTTCCCCGAACAGCGCCAGGTTGTCGGCGACGCTGCCGGGGATCAGTGCCGGACGCTGCGGCAGCCAGGACAGCTGTCGCCACCACGCCGGCAGGTCGAGATCGGCGATGTCGGTACCGGACACCGTGACACGCCCCGCGGTGGGCACCGTCAGCCCGGCGATGGCCGCCAGCGTCGTGCTCTTTCCCGCGCCGTTGGCGCCGGTCAGCACCGTGACGAGGCCGGGCTCGATCACCGCGGTCAGGTCGGCGGGCGCGGCACCGTCCCGGCCGGCCACGCTGAGCCGTTCGAGGCGAATCTCCGCGCCGCGCGCCGTCACGACGCGGTGTGCGGGTGTGCCCCGGATCGGTTCACCGATCAGCGTGAACGCCTTCTCCGCGGCGGCGCGCCCGTCCTGGGCGGCGTGAAACTCCACCCCGATGCGGCGCAGCGGCCAGTACACGTCGGGCACCAGCAGCAATACCGTCAAGCCGGCGGTCAGGCTCATCTCGCCGAACACCAGCCGCAGGCCGATGCTCACGGCCACCACCGCCACGCCGAGGGTGGCCAGCAGTTCGAGCACCAGCGCCGAGAGGAACGCGATCCGCAAAGTGGCCATCGTCGATCGGCGGTGGGCGGCGGACAACTCGGCGATGCGGTGCTCAGGCCCGGCGGCGCGGCCGAGCGCACGCAACGTGGGGATTCCGGCGATCAGGTCCAGCAGCCGCGCCTGCAGCGTCGTCATGGCCGCCAGGGCGGCCGCCGATCGGTCCGCGGTGGCCAGGCCGATCAGCACCATGAAGGCCGGGATCAGCGGCAAGGTGATCGCGACGAGCAGGGTCGCTCGTCGGTCGTAGCAGGCGATCACCACCACGGTGGCCGGGGTCAGGACCGCGGCTGACAGCAGCGCGGGCAGATAGGCGGTGAAGTAGGGGCGCAGCCCGTCGAGCCCCCGAGTGACCACGGCCGCCGCGGCGTCGCGTTCGGCGGCCAGCCGGCGGGGGGAGCGCGCGGTGACCGCGGCGAGCACCTGCCCGGCCAGCTCGGCGATCACCGCTCCGGCCCCGCGCTGACCCACGCGGGCCTGTGCCCACTGTGCGACGGTGCGCGCCGTCCACAGCAGCCCCAGCGCCGCCAGCAGTGGTACCCAGTGTGCGACGCTGCGGGTGGATGGATTGGTGATCACCTGAGACACGATGTGCGCCAGCAGGATCGCCGAGGCGATCGCGCAACCCGAAATCACCACGCCGCAGCCCACCGTGGCGGCCAGGAAGCGGCGCACCTCCATCGAGGCCCGCCACAGCCGCGGGTCCAGTGGGGCCCGGGACGTTCCGCCGGTCAGGACGCCTGCCTGGCCAACCCGATGGACGGCGGGATCTGTTCTGCCGAGATACGTTGCCGGAACACCCAATACGTCCAGCCTTGGTACACCATCGCCAGCGGGGCGAAGATCACCGCCGCCCAGGTCATGATCTTCAACGTGTACGGAGTCGACGACGCGTTGTAGATCGTCAGGCTCCACTGCGGATCCAGGGTGGAGGGCAACAGGGCCGGGTACAGGGCGCCGAACAGCAAGACCACCACCGCCGCAACCACCAGCGCGGTGCAGGCGAACGCCCAGCCGTCGGATGCCCGGCGCCACACCAGCAGCACCGCTGCCAGTTGGGCGATGAGGGCGAGCCCCAGCACCAGCCAGGTCCAGCCGGCGCCGTGGGCCACCTGGCTCCACACCCCGAAGGCGGCGACCAGTGCGGTTACCGGCAGCGCTAACCGGCCCGCGAAGCGGTGGGCATCGTCACGGATCGCGCCGGCGGTCTTCAGTGCGGTGAACACCGCGCCGTAGAATAGGAACAGCCCGCCGGTCGCCAGCCCGCCCAGCAGCGTGTAGGCGTTGATCACGTCGCCGAATGCCAACCGGACATGATGTTCGGCGTCCACCGGAAGGCCACGGACCAGAGCCGCGAACGCCACCCCCCACAGGATCGCGGGCAGCCAGGAGCCGGCGGCAATCCCGAAATCCGCCCACGCCCGCCACTTCGGATCGTCGACCTTGCCGCGCCACTCGATCGCCACGGCGCGCACGATCATCCCGAACAGGATCGCCAGCAACGGCAGGTACAGCGTGGAGAACACGGTCGCGTACCAGCCCGGGAACGCGGCGAACATCGCGCCGCCGGCGGTGATCAACCAGACCTCGTTGCCGTCCCAGACCGGGCCGATGGTGTTCAGCGCCGCGCGCCGATGCGCCTCGGGATCGCCGGCGCTGACCCGGCCGAACGGCGTCATCAGCATCCCCACCCCGAAGTCGAAGCCCTCCAGCACGAAGAATCCGAGAAACAACACCGCGACCAGTACGAACCACACCTGGTGTAGGTCCATCGCGAGGTCTCCTTTCGCTGCGGCGGCTTCAGTAGGCGAATGACAGGGGCGCCACCTCGTCGTCGGCGGGCGGTGCCGGCGGCGCGGGTTCGGCGTCGTGCTCCAGTGGTCCCTCGGCCACATAGCGTCTGATCAACCAGAACCAGATGACCGCGAGCACCGCATAGACCAACGTGAACATCACCAGCGAGGTGACGACCATGCCGACGGAATTGCCCGACACCCCTTCGGCGACGGTCAGCCGCACGTTCTGATCGCCGGTCGGGTTGGGGACCACGACCCAGGGCTGGCGGCCCATCTCGGTGAACACCCAGCCCGCGCTGTTGGCCAAAAACGGGGTGGGGATGGTCAGCAGCGCAAGCCAGGAGAACCAGCGTTGCTTCGGGATCCGGTCGCGGCGGGTCAGCCACAGCGCGGCCAGCGCGAACGCCACCGGGACCAGCAGCAGGCCGATCATCGCGCGGAACGACCAATAGGTGACGAACAGGTTCGGGCGGTAGTCACCCGGCCCGAACTGCTGTTCGTAGCGCTGCTGGATGTCGCGGACCCCCTCGAGCGAAACCCCGCTGAACCGGCCCTCGGCCAAGAACGGCAGCACGTAGGGCACCTCGATCACCCGGGTCAGATGGTCGCAGTTGTTCTGCCGTCCGACGGTCAGGATCGAGAAATCCGGGTCGGTGGCGGTGTCGCACAACGATTCCGCCGAAGCCATCTTCATCGGCTGCTGGACGAACATCAGCTTGCCCTGAATGTCGCCGGTGAAGAACAGCCCGGCCGCGGCGATCAGCGCAACCCAACACCCGAGGATGGTCGCCGGGCGATACATGGTGGCCGCGTCGACACCGGCGGCTTGCGCTCCACCGCCGCCCGCCGCAACACCGGCCCGCGACCGCACCATCCACCAGGCGCCCACCGCGGCGACGAATGTCCCCGCGGTCAAGAACGCGCCGGCGACCGCGTGCGACAGGGCGGCCCGGGCGGTGTTGTTGGTGAAAAGCGCCATGATGCTGTCCAATTCGGCGCGGTTGGTCTCCGGATTGAAGTGCGCGCCGACCGGATGCTGCATGAACGAATTGGCGGCGATGATGAAGAACGCCGACACGTTGGTGGCGATGGCGACGATCCAGATGCACAACAGATGCACCGCCCGCGGCAACCGGCCCCAGCCGAAGATCCACAGGCCGATGAAGGTGGATTCGAAGAAGAACGCGGCCAGGCCCTCCATCGCCAGCGGGGCGCCGAACACGTCGCCGACGAACCGCGAGTATTCGCTCCAGTTCATCCCGAACTGGAATTCCTGCACGATCCCGGTGGCCACCCCGAGGGCGAAGTTGATCAGGAACAGCTTGCCGAAGAACTTCGTCAGCCGATACCAGGCGACGTTGTCGGTGAGCACCCACACCGTCTGCATGACCGCGACCAAGGGCGCCAAACCGATGGTCAGCGGCACAAAGATGAAGTGATAGACGGTGGTGATCCCGAATTGCCACCGCGATACGTCGACGACGTCCATGGGCGATCTCCCGGAGCTGCGGAGCCGATGCTACGACAGAGTGTAGTAGTTATGGCGCGGCGGTACTAGCGCTATTTCGAGGCAGTTAGGATCCGGGGCGGTGACCCGTGACGAGACTTTCCTAGAAGGAGCCGAACCCATGAGCGACATCGAGACGTCGGCAGCTGCCACCGGAACGGCGATGGAACAGGCCGTCGCGGTGTTCATGCTGCACCCGGAGACCTTCGCCGACAGCATCGCCGCGGGCTATCAGAATCCGCTGACCGGGTACGTCGCCGGACGGGCCGGCGTGCTGGGCGAGACCACCGGTGCCACCGTCGGTGCGGTCTTCACCGTGTTCGAACCGACCGCACTGGCGGCGATGTGGGACGAAGGTGTCGCGGTGCGCGGCGCTGCCGCGGCAGCGCAACAGTATTGGGCCCAAACGGCCGACTTCGGGCGTAAATATCTCGCCGGTGCACAGGGGCTGGATCGGATCGCCGCCCTGGGCGAGAAGGTCATCGCCGCGACACCGACCGGGGGGCTGCCGCTGTTCGCCGGGTGGCGTGCCATGCCCGTGGCCGACGACGCCGCGGCGCGGGCACTGCAGGTGATGTTCATCCTGCGCGAACTGCGGGCCGGTGTGCACTTCAATGCGCTCGCCATCTCGGGCATCGCCCCGATCGAGGCGCACATGCTCAACAAGGGGCCGCAGTACGCCGCGATGTTCGGCTGGCCCGAACCTTTCGCCGACGGCGCCGACAAGAAGGACCGCTACGACGAGATCGAACAGGCCACGAACCGGCGCATGGCCGAATTGTTCGCCGCCGCGCTGAGTGGGGAAGAGGCCGAGGAGCTGGCCCGGTTGAGCACCGATGCGCTGGCGTCGTTGCAGGCCGCCGTTCCCAGCTGACCTACCTCTCCTCGGCCAGCGCGGCGCCGAGCCGGCGGGTCGCCGAATGTAGTTGCGTCCCCAGCCGGGTGATCGCCGCGCCGCTCATCGGGTCGGCGCTGGGCACCAGGCTCAGCATCAGTGCCACACGGGATCCCGGCCCCAGGATGGGGGAGTCGATGTGGCTGACCCGGTAGCTGCGGTCGGGATCCAGGTCGGCGGGGAACCAGTCTTCGGTGTGGATCAGTTCGTCGGTCAACGCCTGCGCCAGCTGGCTCAGCCGGGTGGAGCGCACCTCGGCGCTGCGCACGATCAGCGCCAGTTCCTGCAGGCGTAGGTCGGGCAGGATGTGCAGTCCGACCGCGTAGCCGCGTTGTTCGGCGGCGGTCAGGGCCCGGCGGTAGCGATCGCGCGCGTCCTCGGGCAGCGCGGCCAGCCACTGATCCCGGGCCCTCGGTCCGGACCAGGCGACGATCGACGCCCCGTAGGGCGGGCGGTGCGGAAACTGGGTGCCGATGGGCATCGGGTGGCCACCGCCCTGGGGGCTGCGAACCTGATCCACGACGGTGGAGTAGTCGTCGCTGACCGAGAAGGCGACGCAGTGCGCGCCGGTGGCCGCGGCCAGCTCGGCCATCGCCGAACGGGCCAACACCAGGGCCGGATACCGGCCGGCCGCCTCTCGGCCGAGCCGCACCAGGGCGGGACCGAGGTGATAGGTCTTGCGGACCGGGTCGCGCAGCAGCCAGCCGGCCCGGAGCAGTTCGGCCAGCATCGAATGGCAGCTGGCCTTGTGGACGCTCAGATGCCGCGAAATCTCGGCCAGCGTCATGCCCTCGTTTCCCAGGCCGGCCAGGTGGTCGAACAGATTCACCACCCGTTCGGTCTGCGGGGAGGGACGTGGCGCCATAGCAGAACCCTAGCCGGGGAGTCGCATAGTGCGACTCCTTGCGGTGGACTGCGCGACCATGTGACGATGGCCACAATCATGGATCTTCGGGGCAAGACGGCGGTGGTGACCGGGGGAGCCGGTGGCATCGGCCGGTCCCTGGGCAGCCGGTTCGGCCGCGAAGGTATGAACGTGGTGCTCGCCGATGTGCTGGCCGAACCGCTGGATGAGGCGACCCGAGCGCTGCAGGCCGAGGGTATTGACGCCGTCGGGGTCATCACCGACGTCACCGATTACTCCTCGGTCGAGTCGCTGGCCGAGCAGGCGCTCGCACGCTTCGGCGCGGTGCATGTGGTGTGCAACAACGCCGGCACCGGCGCCGTCTCCGAGGGCTACCTGTGGGAGCACGACCTGGCCGACTGGCGCTGGGGCATCGACGTCAACGTCTTGGGCGTCATCCACGGCATCAAGGCGTTCGTGCCGATCCTGCTCGAGCAGGACGCCGGACACGTGATCAACACCTGCTCGGGCAACGGCGGCTTCGCCCCGATCGCCCGCGGTGCCCTGGGCGGACCGGCCACCGCCGTCTACCCGATGACCAAGGCCGCGGTGCTCTGCCTGACCGAAAGCCTCTACACCCACTTGGAGATGACCGGGACGCGGGTACGGGCGCACGTCCTTTTCCCGGGCGGATTCTTGAACACCGGGATCTGGGAGTCCTGGCGGCACCGCCCGCACCGTTACGCCGCCACCCACCAGCGCCGCACCCCCGAGGCGACCCTGGCCGCGGTGGTGGCCCGATTCGAGGCTGCCGGCACGCAGGTCGAGTTCACCCCGCTCGAAACGGTCGCCGACCAGGTCGTGGAGGGCATACAGGCAGATCGCTTCTGGATGATGGGCCCGCCCGCCGCCTCCGATCAGGTTGTGGCGGCCAAGGCGGCGTCGATCCTGGCACGCGGCGAGCCGGACTACCTGGTCGACGTCCTGGGACGGCATGCCCAGAACGCGGGGGAAAAAGGAGGAAAGCGTTGAGTACCACCGCAGTCCGCTACGGCCCTCGTCCACCCGAGGAGCGGGTCGACCACGAGATCGATGCCACCACGGCGCCGATCGCCACCGAGGCGGTGACCATCGCCTACCTCACCGATCCGGAGATCGTCGCGGCCGTGCTGCCCAAACCGCTGGAGCCGGCCGCCGAACCGCTGGTGCGAATTCAGCTTCAGCGGGTCCAGCTGGCCGGCCGGCCGCCGTTCGGATCGGCGGTGTTCTCGGTGGCCGCCCGGCACGGCGACATCGACGGCGACTACCCGTTGTTCATGCCCCAGTCCACCGAACAATCCGTCACCGGGGGACGCGAAACCTTCGGCGAGCCCAAGAAACTGGCCCACATCGAGGTGGAGCGCGACGGTGCGAACATCAGCGCGGGCGTGCAGCGGCTGGGCCACCACCTCATCCAGGTGAACGGCCGGGTGACGGGCCCGGGCGAATTGCCGCCCGACCAGGTCAACATCGAGTTCTACTTCAAGTTCCTGCGTGCCCCCGACGGCAGCGGCATCACCGACCCCCACCTGGTGTACGGCGAATACCACCGGCACTACGAGTCACTGGAGATCGTCGACGGCACGTGCGAGCTGGGGGAGTCGCCGCTGGATCCGGTGGCCGACATCGTGATCCGGGAGCTCCGATCGATCACCTGGTGTCGCCGCCGCACCGTTCAGGTGGGGCGGATAGCGCAGCGGGTGCCGCAGGAATGGCTGCTGCCCTACGTGCACCAGCGATACGACGATGTGGCTCTGCTCGCCGCCCCCACGCCCGAGTCGGCGCGGCGGTAAACGCATGGACCGCTACACGGTCATCTCGGCCGACTGCCACGCCGGCGCCGACCTGCTCGACTACCGCGGATACCTCGATCCGGCCTACCGCGACGAATTCGACAGTTGGGCGAAGGAATTCGTCAACCCGTTCGGTGACCTCACCGAGCCCGAGGCCGAACGCAACTGGAACAGCGACCGGCGCAACGCCGATCTCGATGCCGAGGGCATCACCGGCGAGGTCATCTACCCCAACACCGTGCCGCCGTTCTTTCCGCACGGGAGCCTGGCCGCCCCACCGCCGGAGACGGCCCGTGAGCTCGAACTGCGTTGGGCCGGCTTGCGTGCGCACAATCGTTGGCTGGCCGACTTCTGCTCGCTGTCGCCGCAGCGGCGCGCCGGAGTCGGCCAGATCCTGCTCGGCGACCTCGACCAAGCCGTCGCCGAGATAGCGCAGATCGCCGGGCTGGGGTTGCGCGGCGGTGTGCTGCTGCCCGGGGTGGCCCCCGGCACCGGCATCCCACCGCTCTACGCCGAGCACTGGGCGCCGCTGTGGGCGGCCTGCGACGAGGCGGGTGTGGTGGTCAATCATCACGGCGGCAACGCCGGCCCGTCCCCGATCGACGGCTGGGGCAGCTCGTTCGCGGTGTGGGTCTACGAGACCCACTGGTGGGCCCACCGGGCACTGTGGCATCTGATCTTCAGCGGCACACTGGACCGCCACCCCGGCCTCACCGTGGTCTTCACCGAACAGGGCGCCGGGTGGATACCGGCGACGCTGGACTCGCTCGATGTCGCCGCGGCCCGGTACGCGCGCCCGGGTTCGGCGATCGCCCGCTTCGCCGGGCCCACCGCCGGCTCACTGACCCGCAAGCCCAGCCAGTACTGGGCCCGGCAGTGCTACGTCGGCGCCAGCTTCATGCGCCCGGTCGAGTGCGCCGAGCGACACGCCATCGGCGTCGAGAAGATCATGTGGGGAAGCGACTACCCGCACTACGAGGGAACCGCGCCCTATACCCGGGAAGCGTTGCGGCACACCTTCGCCGGTGTACCGCAGGCCGAAGTGGCGGCCATGGTGGGCGGGAATGCGGCGGCCGTCTACCGCTTCGACCTGGCCGCCCTGGCGCCGCTGACCGACCGCATCGGCCCGACCGTGGCCGAGGTATCCGAGCCCCTGGCCGAAGTGCCCCCCGATGCGAGCAGCACCGTCTTCGAGCCCGACCCGATCCGCACCTGGTAGCGAAAGGACGCCCGCCGTGAATCACGACGCGCCGTACACGATCATCTCCGCCGACACCCACGCCGAACTCCCGACCGAGCGCTACCGCGAATACGTCGACCCCGAATACCGTGAGGACTTCGAGACCTATCTGGCCGAGAAGACAGCCGCGGCGCAGGCCGGCGGGTTCATCGACGAGGAGTTCGCCCAGGAGTGGTTCTCCGAGCACGGTGAGGGCATCGCCGGCGGTTGGGACGTCGCACTGCGGGACCGCGAACTCGACGGCGACGGGGTGGTCGGCGAGGTCATCTTCCCCGACGCCGACGCGGTGACCGGGGTGGCCGGGGCCCCGTTCGGGGCGGGCCTGGGCCAGTCCGGCGACCTCGACCCGGGGCGCGCCATGGCCGGCGCGCGGGCCCACAACCGCTGGCTGGCCGAACTGTGCAGCCACAGCCCCGAGCGACGCGCCGGGGTCGCGGTCGTGCCGGTCCTGGCGGACCTCGACGCGGCGGTCGCCGAGATCACCCGCGCGGCGGACTCCGGTCTGCGGGGCGGGATTCTGATCCCGGCCCGCTGGGTCGGCTATCCGCCCTACCACGATCGGCGCTACGACAAGGTCTGGGCGGCCTGCCAGGATCTGCAGATGCCGGTGCACACCCACTCCGGGCCCGCCCCGCAGGAGGAGTACGGCGGCCACCTGGGCATCTACGTCACCGAGGTGCGCTGGTGGGGCGCCCGGCCCTTGTGGTTCGCGTTGTGGTCGGGGGTCTTCGAGCGCTTTCCCGGCCTACGCTGGGGGGTCACCGAATGCGGCGCGTTCTGGGCCAACGATCTGCTCTGGCTGATGGACACCCGGTTTCTGCGTGAGCATTCGGCCAAGAAGATGAGCCACCAGATGGAGGGCGACCTGACGATGCCGCCGTCGGCCTACTTCGACCGGAACTGTTTCATCGGGGCCACCACCACCGAGCGCAGGGAACTGGCCCGACGCTACGAGATCGGTGTCTCCAACCTGCTGTGGGGCAACGACTTTCCCCACCCGGAGGGGACGTGGCCGCACACCCGCGATTGGCTGCGGCGTTCCTTCTGGGACATCCCGGTCGAGGAGACCCGTCAGATGCTGGGCCTGGCGGCGGCCGAGATGTACCGCTTCGATCTGGCTGCCCTGGCCCCGCTGGCCGAGCGTATCGGGCCCACACCCGAGGAACTCGGCCAGGACGATGCGGTGAGCATCCCCAAGTGGGAAGCGGCTCGCCTGGCCGGCCGGCACTGGCTGACCGACGCGGAGCCGATCCCCGACCTAGTACAGAACTGAGGACACCATGACCGCAACTTCCGACGATCGCTACGTCGTCATCTCCACGGACACCCACGCCGGAGCCGATCTCTACGACTACAAACCGTATCTGCCCGCAGCGCTGCACGAGGACTTCGAGGCCTGGGCCAAGACCTACAGCAGCCCGTTCGACGACCTGATCGTCGCCACCGCCAACCGGAACTGGGACCATGAGCTGCGGATCACGGAAATGGACGCCGACGGGGTCGCCGGAGAAGTACTGCTGCCCAACACCGTTCCGCCGTTCTTCCCGACCACACCCAACATCACCATCAGCCTGCCGCGGACGCGCGACGACTTCGAGAAGCGGTGGGCCGGAGTGCAGGCGCACAACCGGTGGCAGGTCGACTTCTGCGCACTGGCCCCGGCCCGGCGCCGCGGCCTGATTCAGATCTTCCCCAATGACATCGAGCTGGCGCTGCAGGAGATCCGTTGGGGCGCCGAGCAGCCATGCTTCGGCGGCGTGCTGATTCCACCGGTATCGCCGGGGGACCAGCAGGTGGCCCCGCTGTTTCACACCCGCTACGACCCGATCTGGGAACTCTGCTCGGACCTGGACCTGACCGTGGTGCAGCACGCCGGCGCCGGCAGCCCCGAGATGCCGATGGACCAGCCGGCCTCCAACGCGGTGCTGATCACCGAGATGGCACTGTGGGCGCAGCGCACCCTGAGCCACCTGATTCTCGCCGGGGTCTTCGAGCGGTACCCGACACTGCGGTTTGTACCCACCGAGCAGGGCACCCTGTGGGTGCAACAACAGCTGATGGTGCTCGATGCCATGGTGCCCACGATGAAGTCCGAGGCGAACAATCGCACCTACGGGATGTTCGGCGGCTCGTCGGTCGACGAAATGACCCTGATGCCCAGCGAATACGCCCGGAGAAACTGCTATCTGGCCAGCGAGCTGGGCCCCTATGACACGGCGATGATCGACTACCTGGGGGCCGAGCACATCATGTGGGGCAGCGACTATCCGCACGAGGAGGGTTTCGCGCCGCAGTCCAAACTGGCGATCCGCTGGGCACTGCACGACCGCACGGAAGACGAGTGCCGCAAGATCCTGGGTGAGAACGCGGGGCGCCTGTACCGTTTCGACCTTGACGCCCTGGCGCCCGTCGCCGCCAAGATCGGACCTTCCGTCACCGAGGTGGCAACACCGCTGGGCGACACCGGCTATCACGCGCCGGCCGCGTTCGGCTACCGGCCATTCGAGGGCGGGCTGGCCCTCAAGCGGATGGCGCCGGTACGCGAGTAGGTCTGTGCTTCAGATCATGGCCCGCAACGGGCCCTCCGGCTCGATGCCCAAGGAACTGAGCGCGGAGGCGTGGAAGGTGGTGCCGGGTACATGGATCGCGTGATTGAGCCCGGCGTGCGCGTCGCGCCAATACCGTTGCAGCGGTTTGTCCATCCGTAGCGCGTTGCCGCCGGAGCGGGCGAAGATCTGGTCGATGGCGGCTACCGCACGCCACACCGCACGGACCTGGGTGCGGCGCCCCGCGGCGCGATCGGCGAAGCTGACCTCTTTGCCGGCGGCGACCATGTCGTAGATCCGGTCGGCGTTGGCTAGCAGCTCTTGGCGGGCGGCGTTGATGTCGGCGGCCGCCTCGCCGATCGCGTACATGACGTAGGGATCGTCTTTGATCGCGGTCCCGGTGGCACTGACCCGCGCCCGCTGATAGTCCAGGTGGGCGGCCAGCGCCCCTTCCGCGATCCCGATGACCGCCGAGGAGATGCCGAGCGGGAACATCGTCGACCACGGCATCAGATACAGCGGGTCGGTCATCCCGGCTTCGCGCTGGGCGCTGCCGTCCATCACCTTGAGGCCGTCCATCGTGCGGTAGCTCGGGACGAATGCGTCTTTGACGATGACGTCCTTGGAGCCGGTTCCGCGCAGCCCCACCACATCCCAGGAATCGTCGACGATCTCGTAGTCGCTGCGCGGCAGGATCATGTGCAGAATGGCCGGCGGCATGACCGGGATGCCGTCGGCGCCGCCGAGCATGGCCCCGAGAATGATCCAGTCGCAGTGGTCGGTGCCGGAACTGAACTGCCAGCGACCGTTGAAGAGGTAGCCACCATCTGCAGGCGTGGCCACCCCCTGCGGGGCATACGGGGAGGCCATCCAGGTGTCGATGTCGTCGGCCCACACCTCTTCACCGACGCGCGGATCGGCGTAGGCCAGCTGGTAGGGGTGCACGCCGACCACACCGGTGACCCAGCCCGCCGAGGGGTCCAGCGCCGCGGTGGCCATCACGGTCTCGGCCCACTCGCGAGGATGCACCTGATATCCGCCGTGCTTGGCCGACTGCAGCAGGCGGATCGAGCCGGCGTCCTTCATCGCCTTGACCGTCTGATCGGTCAGCCGGCCGATCCGCTCCGCCTCGCCGGCCTGCTCGCGCAACTGGTCGGCGATCTCGATCAGCCGGTCGATCACCCGCTCGCCCATGTCGTCGCCCTTACGTTGTGGACTTGAAAAACGATGGTCTGCTGCAGGTGATGATGGCACCGTCGACGGCCGGTGTCTGGCGAAAACGGCAGCGGAATCGCTGTAAACCCCAAGGCGTGATGGGGTACATTTCACTTCGACCCAGACGGAACCCGAGTTCCGTCCATGCTCGCCGGCGCGCGACGGTGCGGGGTAGACACAGGAGGCGGTGGGTGTACGGACTGCTCAAGAAGCTGTGGATCCCACTGCTTCTGGTCGTCGTGACCGCACTCGGCGCCTACGTCGTCGTACGGGTGCGGGATAGTTTCGGCGCCAACGCTTACGCGTCGACCGCCGATGCGAACGCCGACGAGACGAAGCCGTTCAACCCCAAACACATCACCTACGAGGTGACGGCGCCCTCGGGGGGCACCGCCAGCCTCAACTTCCTCGACGAGGATGGGCAGCCGCATCTGGTCGAGGACGCTGTGCTGCCGTGGTCGCACACCATCGTCACGACGCTGCCCTCGATGTCGGCGAACATCGTGGCGCAGGGCGACGCCGGCATGGGCCACCTGCGTTGCCGGGTCATCGTCGATGGCGAAGTCCGTGACGACCGCAGTATCGACCAGTACGAGCCCTTCATCTACTGCCTGGTGAAGTCGGTATGAGCAACGAGAATTCACCGCAACCGCGTTCCCGCATCGCCCACCTGCTGCGGGTCTTGGCGGTTCCCATCATCTTGTTTTGGCTGCTGATAGCGGTCGGGACGACGCTGTTCGTGCCGGGGCTGGGCGAGGTGGCCGCCAAGCGTTCGGTGCCGATGTCGCCGCTGGATGCGCCGGCATACAAGGACATGATGAACATCGGGCACAAGTTCGAGGAGTTCGATACCGACTCCTCGGCGATGGTGGTCATCGAAGGCGACGACAAGCTCGGTGACAGCGCGCACGAGTACTACGACCGGATCGTCGCCAAGCTCGAAGCCGACGATCATGTGCAATTCGCCCAGGATTTCTGGAGTGACCCGCTGACCGCTGCCGGCTCGCAGAGCCCGGACGGCAAGGCCGCCTACGTACAGCTGTTCCTCGATGGTTCCCAGGGCACCGGCCGCAGCCATAAGTCGGTGGCCGCGGTGCGCGACATCGTCAACAGCGTGCCGGCGCCGCCGGGCGTGAAAGCTCATGTGGCCGGCAACACCGCCCTCAACACCGACACGCTGATCGCCGCCCACAACAGCATGGAACTGATGACCGCGGTCACCATCGGCGTCATTTTCCTGATGCTGCTGGCCATCTACCGTTCGTTACGGTCGGCGATCGTCGGGCTGATCCTGGTTCGCTTCGAGCTTTATGCCGCAGAAGGCATCGTGGCCACCGCCGGCCACCTGAACATCATCGGGCTGACCCCGTACGCGGTGAGCATGGTGACGATGCTGACGATCGCCGCGGGAACCGACTATTTCATCTTCTTGCTGGGCCGCTACCAGGAAGCCCGGTCTCGCGGCCAGGACCGTGAAGAAGCGTTCTACAGCGCCTATCACGGTGTGGTTCACGTCATCGTGGGTTCGGGCCTGACGATCGTGGGCGCCTGCCTGTGTCTGACCGCGACGAAGCTGCCCTATTTCCACTCGATGGGGCTGCCGTGTGCCATTGCCTTGACCGCGACCATGATGGCCGGTTTGACGTTGGCGCCGGCGGTACTCGTGGTCGGATCCAAGTTCGGCATCTTCGACCCCACCCGGCAGGTCTCGGAACGCGGCTGGCGGACCATCGGCACCTTTGTGACGAGGTGGCCGAAACCGATCATCGTGGTGACGTCTTTTATCGCGGTGATCGGTTTCGTCAGCCTGGCGACGTATGTGCCGAACTACAATGACCAGAAGTTCACTCCCGAGGAGATCCCGGCCAATGTGGCGCAGACCGCGGCCGAACGGCATTTCTCCAAGGCGCGCATGAATCCCGAACTGCTGATGGTCGAGGCCGATCACGACCTACGCAACCCCGCCGACATGCTTGTCATCGACCGGATCGCCAAGAGCGTGTTCCACGAGCGCGGCATCGGGCGGGTGCAGACCATCACCCGCCCGCTGGGCGCACCGATCGAGCACAGCTCCATTCCGTTCGTCATCGCCATGGGCAACTCCAGCACCTTGCAGACGGCGAAATTCATGAACGACAGCATGGCCTCGATGCTCGAGCAGGCCGACGAGATGGGCCGCACCATCGCCGTCATGGAACACATGTACGGCGTGATGGCCCAGATGACCGACGCCACCCATGACATGACCGCCGACATGCACGTGCTGCTCAGCGACATCGAAACGGTGCGCCAACACGTCGCCGATTTCGACGACTTCTTCCGGCCGTTCCGAAGCTATTTTTACTGGGAGCCGCACTGTTTCGACATCCCGGCCTGCGCAGCGCTGCGATCGGTCTTCGACATGCTCGATGACGTCGACATCATGACCGACGACATGGGCGTCACCGTCAAAGACGTCGACAAGCTCGACACCCTGATGCCGCAGATTCTGGCGGATCTGCCCAAGACGATCGAGTCGATGAAGAACATGCGCGGCTTCATGCTGGCCACCCACAGCGCGATGTCGGGAATCCAGCGTCACATGCAGGAGGCCGCCGAAGGTTCGACGCTGATGGGCAAGTTCTTCGACGAGGCCAAGAACGACGACTCCTTTTATCTCCCACCGGAAGTCTTCGACAACCCGGACTTCAAACGCGGCCTGAAGATGTTCGTCTCCTCCGACGGCACGGCGGTGCGTTTCATCATCACCCACCAGGGCGACCCCGCCTCGGTCGAGGGCATCAAGCACGTGCAGGGAATCAAGGAGGCCGTCGCCGACGCGATCAAGGGGACACCGCTGGAATCGGCGAAAGTATCGCTGGCGGGTACCGCCTCGATGTACAGCGACATGCAAGAAGGCGTGAGGATCGACTTGACGATCGCCGGGATCGCCACGTTGATCCTGATTTTCTCGATCATGCTGCTGATCACCCGCAGCCTGGTGGCAGCCCTGGTCATCGTCGGCACCGTGTTGGCATCGCTGGGCACCGCATGCGGGCTGTCGGTGCTGTTGTGGCAGGACATCCTCGGACTCGGCCTGCAATGGATCGTGTTGCCGCTGACCGTCATCATCCTGCTGGCCGTGGGATCGGACTACAACCTGCTGCTGGTATCACGGCTCAAAGAGGAGATCCCCGCCGGACTCAACACCGGCATCATCCGCGGTATGGGCGCCTCCGGCCGGGTGGTCACCGCAGCCGGGGTGGTGTTCGCCGCGACCATGGCCTCGATGCTGGTCAGCGACCTGCGGGTGATCGGACAGCTGGGCACCGCGATCGCACTGGGCCTACTGGTCGATACCTTCATCGTGCGTGCCTTCATGACCCCCGCGATCGCCGCCGCGCTGGGGCACTGGTTCTGGTGGCCGCTGAACACCTTCCGCACCAAGCACGACCCCCAGCCCGAACCCGTTCGCACCGAACCCATTCCGCAACCGATCAACGCGTGAAAGCTGTCAGCCACATGGAATCCAGACTGCGCCAGCGCACCGACGGGCGGCTAGACAGGTCCCGTGATCCGGCGATCCTGGACGCCGCGTTGGCCGTCGTATCAGAGCACGGCTACGACGCGGCCAACATGAACGACATCGCCGCGCGAGCCGGTGTCGGGAAAGCCGCCATCTACCGCCGCTGGGCGTCTAAAGCGGCACTGGTCACCGACGCGCTCATCTACTGGCGCCCCGATCTGCTGACCAAGGACACTCCCGACACCGGCAGCCTCGCCGGGGATCTCGACGCCCTGATCGAACAGGTCGGGCGCAACGACGACGACCGCGTTCCCAACGAGCTGGTGCTGCGGATGGCGCTGGAAGCCGTCCACGAGCCCGATTTGGCCTCCGTCGTTGACGATCTGGTGCTCGTCAAGGGCAAGGGCATGGTCGCCACGATCCTGGGGCGGGCCGCGGCCCGCGGTGAGATCGACGGCGACCGGGATTGGTCGATGGTCGCCGATGTCGTGCTGGCCATGGGACTGCTGCAAGTCGTCCGCGGCCAGGTCCTGGATGCCGCGTTCGTCCGGCAGGTCATCGACACCGTGGTGTTGCCCGCGGTTCTGGCTCCGCCGAGCAACTGACCGGTCAGCCGGCCGTCACACCGCGCTCGAAGATGCGGATGATCGAGGGCACGATGCTGTGGCGCGGCACCGTGCCGTGCGCGGCCTCGCTGCAGGCCTTGACCAGCATGCCGAACAGGGCGATCCGAATCCATTCCGGGGCGAGTTCGGGGGCGAAGACGCCTTCTTGCTGGCCGCGGATGATGAGGTTGCGGACCGGCGCGGAGTCCGGCAGTTGCTCGGCCGGGATGTCCCGCAGTACGGCCGGGTCGGCGAAGAGGAACACGATTCGATCCCCCTCGGGGACCAGTGTGGTGATCACCCGGCGCATCGCGTCGACCGCCGAGCCTTCGTCGGTGGCCGCGATGGCGAGGATGTCGCTGATGATGCGGATCGAATCCAGGGTGGTCTCGTAGATCAGCCGATCTCGGTCGGCGAAATAGCGGTGCAGGGTCGAGCGCGCGACCTGGGCTGCCGCCGCGATCTCGGGGAGGGTGGCGGTGCGGTCTCGGGCGAGCACCGATGCCGTGGCATCGAGGATCGCCGCCCGGGTGCGCGATTGCGCTCCGGTCAGCTCCCGGCACTCGACGTCCATCCCCCGATGATAGCCGCAAGCCCGTCCATTAATGGGACGTTGACGTCCGATTAATAGACGTATACTCTCCGTCGACGGATGGTTAAGTCCACTAACGGATGAGGTCGGCGTCACAGACAAGGGGGCGGGTTCCGGGATGCACTGGAATGTCTTCGGCACCGACTGGCACCTGTTCGGCGACCTGGCTGCCCTTGCCTTCGTGGCCCTGGTGCTGTTCGCCGCCGGGGTCTTCCGCTATGTCCAGCGCCTGCAAAACCGGCCGCCCCTACCGATCAGCGAAGGGCTCGGCGCCCGAAAGGCGGTGCTGGCCAAGGTGCGCAAGCGCGAACCGCTGTCCGCCCACGAGCTGGAATTCGCCGCCCGCGTGATCAGCGACCAGCGTTCTCCGCTGGCGTTCTGCATTCCCGCCGCGATCTTCTCGCTGGGCTGCTTCTACGTGCTGGGCAGTCTGGAGCAGCTGCACGGCGCCACCCCGTCGGAGCGCACGTTCCTCGGGGTGATCCCGATGCTCGGATCGTTCAACGTCACCGCCCAACTCGTGCGGGCGGCGAAGCTGAAGAAGCGGCTGCCGGCGGCCGTCGACGAAGCCGACGAGGAAACCGAATGAGTCGCAGTTCACCGCGCCGGCCGCTGCTGGCGCGCATCTGGATGCCGCTGGTCGCGCTGATCGCACTCAGCGTGGGGGCCATGGGCATGTGGAAGGTGCACCAGATGTCCTCTCCGGGACCGGTGTTGACGGTCAATCCACCCCAGGCGCCCGAACAGTTCAACCCGAAGAAGCTCACCTATGAGGTGTTCGGCTCGGCGGGCGAGGGTGCCCTGCTGTCCTACCTCGATATCGATGGGCATCCGCACACCGTCGAGTTGGACGCCCTGCCCTGGACTCATCAGGAGACGACGATGCTCACGGTGGTCTCGGGCAGCATCTCGGCGCAGGTGCGCGGCGACCACGTCGGCTGCCGGATTCTGGTCGACGACGTGGTCCGCGATGAGCACACCAACACCCGGGCGAATGCCGACATCACCTGCCGGGTGAAGTCCGCATGAGCCGGCATCAGACGACTCGTCCGCTGGCGGCCCGGCTGGTGCGCCGGCTGGCGATTCCGATCATCATCTTCTGGGCGCTACTAGCCGTGGTGACGAATACCTTTGTGCCACAAGTGGAGCGAGTGGCTGAGGAACTTGCCGGGCCGATGGTCCCCACCTACGCGCCCTCGCAGGCCGCCATGCTGGCGATCGGGGAGAAGTTCCAGGAGTCCGACTCGACCAGCATGACGATGCTGGTGCTGGAGGCCGACCGTCCGCTGGGCGAGGCGGACCACCGCTACTACGACGACCTGGTCCGCACGCTGCAGGACGACACCGCCCACGTCCAGTACGTGATGGACACCTGGGGCAAGCCGATCACCGCGGCCGGGGCCCAGAGCCTCGACGGCAAGGCCGCCTACGTGCTGCTGCGGCTGGCCGGGGACATCGGCCAGCTGCAGGCCAACGAGTCGGTCGCCGCGGTGCGCGACACCGTCGCGACCTCCGATCCGCCGCCGGGGCTGTCGGTCTATGTCAGCGGCGCGGCTCCGCTGGCCGCCGACACGGTGGCGACCGCCAACCGGAGCCTGAACAACATCACGATCGCGACGATCTTGCTGATCATCTGCATGCTGCTGATCGTGTATCGCTCCTATGTGACCATGTTGGTGCCGCTGTTCGGGGTCTTGATCCTGATGCTGGCCGCCAAGGGGGTCATCGCGACCCTCGGGCACTTCGGCTACATCGAGTTGTCGTCGTTCGCGGTGAACTTGGTTGTCGCGTTGACCCTGGGGGCCGGAACCGATTACGGCATATTCCTGATGGGCCGCTACCACGAGGCGCGACTGAACGGCGAGAGCCGCGAGGACGCGTTTTACACCGCCTATCGCGGGGTGTCGCACGTGATCCTGGGATCCGGGCTCACGATCGCCGGCGCCGCGTTCTGTCTGAGTTTCGCGCGGCTGAACTACTTCAACACCATGGGGCCCGCGGTGGCGATCAGCATGGTGCTGACGGTCACCGGGGCGTTGACGCTCGGGCCGGCGGTGCTGAGCGTGGGCAGCCTGATCGGACTGTTCGATCCGCGGCAGCAGGTCAAGGCGCGGCTGTACCGCCGGATCGCCACCAGCGTGGTGCGCTGGCCCAAGCCGATCCTGACCGCCAGCGCCGCGCTGGTCACGATCGGGGCGGTTTTCGTGCCGAGCTACCAGGTCAGCTTCGACGACCGCAGCTATCAGCCGCGGGACTCCGCCGCCAATCAGGGTTTCGACGCCGCGGATCGGCACTTCGCCCGCAGCAAGCTGTTCTCCGAGATGCTGATGGTCGAGTCGGATCACGACATGCGCAACTCGGCGGACTTCATCTCGCTGGACCGGGTGGCCAAGGCGCTGATCCGGCTGCCCGGGGTCGCGATGGTGCAGAGCATCACCAGACCGATGGGCCGCGCGCTGGAGCACGCGTCGCTGCCCTACCTGTTCACCATGCAGGGCAGCGCCAATGGTCAGCAGCTGCCGTTCACCCGCGAACAGAACGCCAACACCGACCAGCAGGCGCAGATCATGGGCCACACCGTCGAGGTGCTGCAGACCACGATCGCGCTGACCCAGAAGCTGGCCGACGAGATGCATTCCACGGTTCTGACGATGGAGGAGATGCAGGCACTCACCGAACAGATGGATGAGGAGATCTCCAATCTGGACGACTTCATGAGGCCGATTCGCAGCTATTTCTTTTGGGAGCCACACTGTTACGACATCCCGGTCTGCTGGGCGTTCCGCTCCCTGTGGGAGATGATGGACAGCGTCGACAAGCTGGCCGAGAACATCAAGAATGCGGTGTCGTCCCTGGAGGTCGTCGACACGCTGCTCCCGCAGTTGGTCACCCAGCTCAACATCATGGCCGACGACCAGATCGCGTTGCGGTCGCTGATCGTCAACACCTACGGGCCCTCGGACATCCAGGCCCGCAACACCGACCAGACCTTCGACGACATGATCAACGTCGGCAACGACTTCGACGCCTCCCGCAGCGACGACTTCTTCTACATACCGCGGCCGGCGTTCGACAATGAAGACATCAAGACCGGGATGCAACTGATGATGTCCCCCGACGGCAAGGCGGCCCGATTCATCGTCACCCACGAGGGCAACGCGATGGGACCCGAAGGTATCGAGCACGTCGAGAAATTCCCCGACGCGATCAAGATCGCACTCAAGGAAACCTCACTGGCCGGGGCCAAGATCTACATCGGCGGATCCGGCTCGAACAACAAGGACATTCAGCAGTATTCCCGCTCGGATCTGCTGATCGCCGCCATCGCGGCCTTCGTGCTGATTTTCCTGATCATGCTGGTGATCACCCGAAGTCTGGTGGCGGCGTTGGTGATTCCCGGTACCGTGGCGTTCTCCTACGCCGGAGCGTTCGGATTGTCGGTGCTCATCTGGCAGCATCTGATCGGGTTGCACCTGCACTGGCTGATCCTGCCGCTGACGTTCATCATCCTGGTCGCCGTCGGTTCGGACTACAACCTGCTGCTGATCGCCCGGCTCAAAGAGGAGCTCGGCGCCGGGCTGAACACCGGCCTGATCCGGGCACTGGGCAGCACCGGCGGCGTGGTCACCTCGGCCGGCCTGGTGTTCGCGTTCACCATGCTGGCGATGCTCGCCAGCGACTTGCGGACCATCGGCCAGCTCGGCTCCACGGTCTGCATCGGGCTGCTGCTGGACACCTTGATCGTGCGGTCGTTCATCGTCCCGTGCCTGGTCCGGATCTACGGGCCGTGGTTCTGGTGGCCGACGCTCGTGCGTCAGCGCCCGCCGCGGCAGCGGGTGACCGCAAGGCCGCCCGGACCGATTTAGAACACCTTCTTTTCCACGAGCACATCGGCGAACGCCGCCAGGTCGGCGGCGAAGATCGCGGGCTGCTCGAACGCGGCGAAGTGCCCGCCACGGTCTGCGACGCTGTAGTGGACCAGGTTGTAGCGATGAGCGGCCCACGCCCGTGGTGTCTGCAGGATCTCGTAGGGGTAGACCGCGTAGCCGGTGGGCACCGCGACCCGGCCGGTCCATGTGCTCAGCGCGCCGTTACCGCCGCGGGCGGATTCGCAGTACAGCCGCGCCGCAGAGGTGGCGGTCGCCGTCAGCCAGTAGAACATCAGGTTGTCGATGAGTCGATCGGTGCTGATCGGTATGCCTTCACGGGTGTCGCACCAGGCGTGGAACTTCTCCAGAATCCAGCCGGCCAGACCCACCGGGGAGTCATCGAGACCGAAACCCAGCGAATGCGGGCGAGTGGCTTGCTGATTGAAGTAGGCCATGCCGCCGGTCATCCGTTGCGCTGCATCGACGATTGCG
Organism: Mycolicibacter kumamotonensis; assembly: GCF_002086285.1. GTDB lineage: Bacteria > Actinomycetota > Actinomycetes > Mycobacteriales > Mycobacteriaceae > Mycobacterium > Mycobacterium kumamotonense. Next base: position 113,378 of record NZ_MVHU01000003.1, read on the forward strand.
GCCTGCTCGGTCTCGGTGATTGCGGCCAGCAGCTCCGGGTCGTTCTTGTCGGGCGGCGCGAAGAGCATGTTGGTGTGGATGGCGGCGACCCGGTCGGAGTAGTGCTCGCCGAGGTGGCGGGTGACGATGGCGCCCCAGTCACCACCCTGCGCGACGTATCGGCGATAGCCCAGTTGCGCCATCACGTCGGCGACCGCAGCGGCCACCGTCGCGGCGTCAACACCGCGCCGCCGGGTCGGCCCGGAGAACCCGTACCCGGGTATCGAGATCACCACGACGTGGAATCGGTGCTGCAGCAGCGGAAGCACGTCCAGAAATTCGACGATCGACCCGGGCCAGCCATGGATGAGTACCAGGGGGATGGCGTTGCGATCCTCCGACCGGTGATGCAGGAAATGCACCCGCTGCCCGGCGGCCTCAGTCACGAACGAGCCGGCGGCGTTGACCTCGGCTTCGACCCGGCGCCAGTCGTAGTAGTGCAGCCAGTGATCGACAACGGTTTTGAGGAACCTCTGGTCGGTGCCGTAATCCCAGTCGGCTGCGTCGAGCTCGGCCGGCCAGCGGGTATTGCCGAGTCGCCGGCGCAGGTCATCGAGCTCGGCATCGCTGACGGCGAGCAGCAATGGTTCGGGATCGGTCACGGTGGCCTCCGCTCAGCTCAGCGACGATATGCTCGCACACGAAGCACCGTCCGGCGCAGGGATTGACCAGGTTCGCCCTTCGCGATACGGCGGCGTGCGGAGCGCGTCGGACCGGAAAGGAATCAGCAGTGTCCCGGATGTATCCGTGTGAGCAGGTCGGCCTCGATTTCCTCGAGCGGGCACCACAACGGTTCACTAACAGCGTCGATCTGGCCGTGACGCCCGACCAGGTCTGGGAGGTCTTGGCCGACGCCGAGGCCTGGCCGCACTGGGCGTCGGTCATCACCAACGTGACCTGGACCAGCCCGGAGCCGCACGGTGTCGGCACCACCCGGGTCGTCGACATGCGCGGCGGCATAGTCGGCAGCGAGGAGTTCCTGGCCTGGGAACCGGGTCGGCACATGGCGTTTCGGTTCAACGAGAGCTCGACGTCGGCGCTGGCGGTGTTCGTCGAGGAATACCGTATCGACGCGACGGCGGCGGGCTGCCGGCTCACCTGGACCCTGGCCAATCGGCTGACCGGAGCGGCCAGGCTCTTTTCGCCACTGAGCGCGCCGCTGATGAATCTGGCGTTTCGTCGCTTCCTGGCCAACCTGCGCCGCTACACGGACAGGCGGTTCGCGACGGCGCCGCGCGGATAACACCGCCGACGCGAGCGTGCGTAGTTGTACGCCTGACGTCGGTGTGTCGCGTACAGACACGCACGCTGGGCAGGTGGAACCCTAGCGCGGCGGCTGGAACCCTAGCGCGGGGTCATGGTCACCGGCATGTGCCGGACGCCGGCGTGCTTGTTGCTGCGGACATACTCGATCGGCCCGGTCAACGAGACCGTGCGCACCCGGTCCAGCAACACGTCGAAGATGACCCTCATCTCGAGGCGGGCCAGCGTCGAACCGAGACAGAAGTGCACGCCGCGGCCGAACGTCAAATGCGGGTTGGGGTTGCGGGTGATATCGAAAGTATGGGGATCGGTGAACACCGATTCGTCGCGGTTGGCCGAGGCCCACCACAGGCTCACCTTGTCACCGGCGCGGATCAGCCGGCCGTGCAGTTGCACATCGCGGGTGGCGGTCCGCCGGTTGTACGGCGTCGACGACGCCCAGCGCAGCAGCTCTTCGACCGCGACCGGCAGCAGCGCCGGGTCCTGGCGCAACCGCTCCCACGCCTCGGGATGTTCGCTGAGCGCGGCCATCCCGATCGCGATCGAATTGCGGGTCGTCTCACTGCCCGCGGCCATGATCAGGCTCAAGAACATCCGCTGTTCGTTGTCGGTGAGCGGCTCGCCATCGATCAACGCGTGCGTCACCACCGACAGCAGGTCGTCGGCGGGCTGGGCGCGTTTGCGCTCCAACAGATCCGCGCCGTAGACGAACATCCGGGCCTGGGCCTGCACCAGCCGGTCGTTGACCTCGCCGACCTCCCGATCCTCGTAGTCCAGCGTGACGTTGGCCCAGTTCATCAGCTCATGGCGATCTTCCTGGGGAACGCCCACCAGCTCCGCCACCGCCTGCAACGGCAACTCCGCGGCGACATCGACCAGGAAATCGCAGTCCCGCTTGGCCAACGCGGCGTCCACGATCGTCACGGCACGCCGGCGCAGATCCTGCTCGATCCCGCGCAGTGCCCGCGGAGTCATGCTGGGCATCAGCAGCTTTCGGAATTTCGCATGCCGCGGATCGTCCATCATGTTCAACAGCGCACCGACGGCGAAACCCAGCGGCATGTCCTCCAGCGTGGTGCCGCCGCCGTCGCGCCCGCCTCCGCTCTCCGAGGAGAAGGTCTCGGCGTCGGTGGCGGCGGCCACGATGTCGGCGTAGCGGCTGAGCACCCAGAATCCCTCTCCGCCCGGGGAATGAGCCGTGGCCGGATGGAACCAGACCGGCGATTCGCGGCGCAGCACGTCGAACACGTGGTGCGGGAATCCGGACGTGAACCGGTCCAGATCGGTGAGGTCGATGTCGTCGTGCATCAGATCAGGACCCTACCCATAGATCACACTGTCCCGTCTATTGTTCGGCGTGTGAGTGCCACCGCATGGACCTTGGCGAAGGGTTCGCCGCAGCACGGCCGCACAGCCGTCGTGACCGGGGCGAACACCGGTGTCGGTCTCGAAGTGGCCCGAGGACTGGCCGGCCTGGGAGCCACCGTGGTGCTGGCCTGCCGCAACCGCGACGCGGCGGACGCGGCTCGTCACGACATTCTCCGGACCGCGCCGGACGCCCGAGTCGATGTGGTGCACCTCGACGTCAGTGACCTGGCGTCGGTGCGGGCCTGCGCGGAGGAGTTGCGGGCCGGCTATTCCGTCATCGATGTCCTGGTCAACAACGCCGGCGTCATGCACCAGACGCGGCAGCTGACCGTCGACGGCTTCGAGGGCGACCTCGGCACGAACTTCCTCGGGCCGTTCGCACTGACCGGACTGCTGCTCGACCGCGTTCTCGCTTCCCGTTCGGGACGGATCGTCGCGGTGAACAGTAAAACCAGCCGGGGCGGGCGGATCGCGTTCGACGACTTGCAATTGACCAAGTCGTTCACCCCGACGGTGGCCTACACACAGTCCAAGCTCGCCCAGCTGATGGCCACCTACGAACTGCAGCGGCGGCTGGATTCGCTGGGCAGTGAGGCGATCTCGCTCGCCGCACACCCAGGCGGAAGCCGCACGGGGATCCTGCGCGAGCAGTCCCGCGCGGTCCGTTGGGTGTTCAACCGCCGGTTTCGCTACCTGACGGGCTGGTTCACCCAGGGGCCCGCCGACGGGGCGTTGGCGATGCTGCGGGCGGCTACCGACCCGGCGGCCACCGGAGGCCAGTTCTACGGCCCCGGTGGGCGTTTCGAGCAGATCGGCCCGCCGGTGCTGGTCCGGGCGCCACGGCGAGCCCACGACGCCGAAGCACAACAACGGCTCTGGACGATCGCCGAAGAACTCACCGGCGTCACCTACCCGCTGACCCGCGAACCTTCGTAGCGCCACGCGCGGCCGTCACCGCCGGTGCGATCCACCGGCGCAGCAGGCGCCGCAACTCCTCCCCCGGCGCGGGCGGCGGGGCCAGGATGAACGACTGCAGGGTGCGCAGCACCATCTCGATGATGTCGTCGATGGCCTGGTCGTCGTATCCGCTCCAGTCGACATCGAGTCTCTCGAGCAGGGAGTGCCCGAAGGCGCGGCCGGTGTCGGTGGTAACGGTGACGGCAAAGGCACTGGGCTGTTGGGCGCGCAGCAGCAGCCCGACGTAGGGATCGTCGGGAAGTCGTTCCAGGGTCAGCGCCACCCCCTCCGCGACCGCGTCGCCGGGGTCGGTCATGCCGGCCAAGGCCGCGGCGAGCTGATCCAGGAAGTCACCGACCCCGTCGATCGCGGTGGCCGACAGCAACTCCTCGGTGCTGGGGAAATAGCGGTAGACCGTCTGTCGGGTCACGCCGAGGGTGCGGGCCACGTCGGCGATGCTGGTCTGCTCGCCGCGCCGGTCGATGGTGCGCCGGGTCGCCGCCAGGATCCGCGCGACCGCCTCCTCGTCGCTGGCGGGCACGTTGCCGCCCCAACCGCGAGTGCGCATCAGAACCTCCGTGCCAGGGGTCGGCGCCGCTTCATAGCGGGAACGGTACCCACCGCGATCAGCCGGTAGCCGCACGGTGAAGGCACCCCGTTTCGGTGTCCTTACCCGCGCGTCGTTCTGACCAGCGCCAGCACATACCACAGCGTTACAAACTGTAAATAGAATGTCTCACTGTTGACCCGACCGCACGCCGGGTGCTAAGCAGATGCACAGCACACCTCCGCTGTCGTAAGAAGGGTCCACCCATGGCACTGCAGTCGGTAATCGATGATCTGGCGAAGCGCCCCGGCACCGGCGAGGTGATCCCGGTGATCGACCCGGCCACCGAGGAACAGATCACCGAGTTCCGCGACGCCGGTCCGGAAGCCGTCGACGAGGCGGTGGCCCGCGCCAAGGCGGCCTACCAGTCCGGGGCGTGGACCGACATCCCGGCCCGCCAGCGCGCCAAGGTGCTGTGGAAACTCGGCGATCTGATCGACGAGCACGCCAAGGAGTTCGCCGAGCTGGAATCGCTGGACGCCGGCATGCCGCCGGCGCAGGCCGAGATGATCGTGTCCACCTGCGCGGAGTTCTTCCGCTACTACGCGGGCTGGTGCACCAAGATCAACGGCAACAGCTACCAGGTCCAGATGGAGGGCGGGGTCAACAGCACCCACGCCAATTTCCACGCCTACACCCACAAGGAGCCCTACGGCGTCGTCGGCCTGATCTACCCGTGGAACGGCCCGCTGTTCAACGCCTGCGCCAAGGTCGCCCCGGCCCTGGCCGCCGGCTGCTCCAGCGTGGTCAAGCCGGCCGAGGAGACCCCGCTGTCCGCGGTGCTGCTGGAGAAGCTGATCGCCCAGGCCGGGGTTCCCGACGGTGTCACCAACTTCGTGATCGGCTACGGCGCCACCGCCGGCGCCGCGATCACCGCCCACCCCGATGTCGAGAAGGTCGCCTTCACCGGTTCGACGGAGGTCGGCAAGCAGATCATGCGTAACTCCGCGGACAACCTGAAGAAGGTCACCCTCGAGCTCGGGGGCAAGTCGCCGGTGCTGATCTACGACGACGCAGATCTGGACATGGCGATCATGATGGCCTCGATGGGCATCTTCGTGCACTCGGGGCAGGGCTGTGTGTGCGGTTCGCGAGTCTTTGTGCAGCGCAGCGTCTATGAGCGCGTGGTGGCCGGCATCGCGATGATCGGAGACAACCTGGTGCTGGGCGGCCCCAAGGACGAGGGCGCCATGATCAGCCCGCTGGTCAGCCAGAAGCAGCTCGACCGCGTCATGGGCTACATCGACCAGGGCCGCAAGGACGGCGTCGAGATCGTCAGCGGCGGTTACCGACTCGACCGCAAGGGTTACTTCATCAAGCCCACCGTGGTCACCGGCGTCGACCCGGCCACTTCCCGGTTGTACCGGGAGGAGATCTTCGGCCCGGTCGTGACGATCCTGCCGTTCGACGACGACGACGAGGCTGTCGCGATGGCCAACGACACCAGCTACGGCCTGGCGGCCACCGCCTGGACCACCAATCTGGCCCGCGCACACAACCTGGGCAAGCGGCTGCAGGCCGGCATGGTGGGGCTGAACTGCCAGCTGACCTTCGACCACAACGTGCCCTTCGGCGGTTACAAGCAATCCGGCCTGGGCAAGGAGTTCGGCTACGAGGGCATCGATGCCTACCTGAAGACCAAGTCGATCTGGGCGGCGCTGTAGCGCTGACAGGGGGCGGCGATGACCGAGTGGTTCCTGTTCCTGCCCCAGAGCAGGCTGGGCATCGACGACGTCGTGCTGCGGGCACGCACCGCCGAGGCCAGTGGTTTCGCCGGGGTGGCGTTCATCGATCACCTGGAAACCCCGATGGCGCCGGACGCCCCGATCTGGGAGGCGATGACGATCGCCACCTGGGTCGCCGCGCACACCGAACGGCTGCGGATCGGACACCTGGTGCTCTGCGACGCCTTTCGGCATCCGGCCGTGCTGGCCAAACAGGCGGTGACATTGGCCGAGGCCTCCGGAGGGCGTTTCGAGCTGGGCCTGGGGTCGGGGTCCATGCCCGACGAGCTGGCCCGCTTCGGCCTCGGTGCGCCGACCGCCGGCCAGCGGGTCAGCGCCCTGGAACAGACGGTGACCGCGATCAAGCGCTACTGGGCCGGCGGTGCGGACACCCAGCTGCCCACGCCGAGCAGCCCGATCCCGCTGCTGCTGGCCGGCCGCGGGCCCCGGATGCTGGAACTCGTTGCCCGCCACGCCGATTGGTGGAATCTACCGGCCCCCAACGTCGACATGCTTCCGGAGCTGTCGGCCAAGATCGGCTCCGCGCGGGTGTCGGTGCAACAGATGGTCGGCTTCGTCCCCGGCGGCGCCGGCGACGCTGAAGGCGCTGCGGTGATCTCCAAGGCGCAACGCCGGTTCGGCCAGCTCGGCCCCGGGCTGGTCTGTGGCCGCGCCGACGAACTGGTCGACTACTTCGCCGGCCTGCGCGGCCGGGGCGCACAGCGGTTCTACGTATGGTTCTCCGATTTCGCTGCGCCGGAGACGATCGCAGAATTCGGAAAGCAGGTAATTTCTGCCTTTGCGCAGTGAAGACTGCGCTCGCGTGCCGAAGGAGAACCGCCCGTGCCGGACGTGCCGACCGAATCCCTCTCCCGGCGCACCTTCTTGCGCGGTGCCGCCTGCTCGGTGCCGTTGATCGGCGCTGCCCTGGCGGTCCCGGCTGCGCCGGCCGAACCCGGCGCCGACTCCTGCGCCGACCCCGCCGGGCTGGTCGACGACTGTGCCGTGCAGTTGCCCGAGGAGTTCAGCTGGACCAGCTTCTCCACCACCGCCGTTGCGGGGGGCACCAACTACTCCATCCTGTTCAACACCAGGATCACGCCCGGCCCGCCGGTGCCGGCAGCGGCCACCGGTTACCGCATCGACAGCCTCAACATCGCCGGCAGGAAGCGTGACGGCACCCCGTTCTCGCTGGCCCCGTCGATCGGTGAGCGCGATCCGCGGCCGATCTGGGTGCGGTCGGATTCGTCGCTCGGTTTCGTCCTGGATGTGCCGTGGACGGCGGGCCAGTTGGTCCGGTCGTTCGACTACACCTACAACGTGGTCTATCTCAACGGCGTGAGCGAGATCCAGACCTGCACCTACCGCACGGCCATAAAACTCGCCGAGAATGAAATGCTGGCCGGCGGGGTCGGCTCGGTGACGTTCTCCCCGCCGCGGCTGGCCTCCTGTGCCCGGTGAGCTCAAGCGCTCGGGACCGGTTGGTCGTCGTCGCGGTGGCCGAAGGCGCCGAAACCGTCGACCAGTCGGCTGGGTGGTTGCGGTGACCAGTCCCACCCGGCGATCTGGCGGCGCGAACGCCTGCTGAACAGGCCCCGTAGCAGTTCGTAGCCATCGGCACGCAAGTGCCACACGGATTCTCCTGAACCGCAACGCCATTGGCGGCCCAGCTCGTCGGTGATCACCAGCGTCGCGGCGTCACCCAACCGCCGGCCGGGAAAATAGCCCATCACATCCAGGAACGGCTGCCAGTGTTCGCGTCCGGTGCGCGGCAGGCCCAGCGCCTCGTGCAGGTCTGCTTCGTGGCAGATCGCGTCCGCGGCCAGATTCGGGCCGGCAGGCTGCTCCGGCAGAGTCGATTCGACCGCCGGGGCCGCGTGTTCCCACTCGGCGAGCAACGCATCGACGGGGCGGTCGCGACGTTCGGCGACGTGCCGGGAGGTCCAGGAGTCCGACGGCGCGCCGTCGAGCCGGCCGGCCGAGACGTCGGCGGCACCACCGGCCAGGTGCGCCAGCACGTCGTGCACCGTCCAGCCGGGTGTCGCGGGGACCGGGGTGCGCAGCTGGTGGTCGCCGAGTTCGGCGGCCAACGCCTTGATCCGGCCGCGAGCGGCGCGGTAGATCGCGTCAAGCATGCGAACCTCCTGCAGTGGGGACCGGAGCCAGTGCGGCCAGCTGCGTTCGGGCGCGGGCACGGCGGGCGGTTTTTCGCGCGGCGGGCAGATTGGCGCGCAGGATCCGCCACAGCAGGACCGGATCACGGAGCCGCGACGGCGGGTCGAGGAGGTTGCGCACCCGAAGGAAGCGTTCGGTGACGGCGATGTCGCGGCTGGCGGCGGTTGCCGCCGCGTCGGCGAACCACCGGTTCAGTCGGTGGCGAACCGGGTGCCGGCGATCGGAAGGCGAATCGTGGGCGGCGTTCATCACCCAGATCGGTGCGACCTGATCGGCTGCGGCTCGAAAGAACCGGTGCGGCAGGTCCGGTCCGTGCTGCCGCAGGCAGTCGCGCAGGGCGAGCGCCTCAAGCGCGGCCATCGTCATGCCTTGGCCGTGGAGCGGATTGAGCCGGCAGAGTCCGTCGCCGATCACTACCAGTCCGGCGGGAAAGCGGGGCATTCGGTCGTAGCGGTGCCACAGTGCCCCGGTGTCGCGGGAGACCGCGATGTCGCCCACCGGTGTGGCCTCGCGCAAGGCGGCCATGACGGCCGGCGGCAGAATTTGCTTGGCCGCGGCCAGCATGGCGGTGAAATCAGCTGGGGGAGAGCCATAGTCGCCGTGGCGGGCGACGGACAGCATCCAGGTGTCCTGCTCGTAGGCGACCATCAGCAGGCCCGGCTCGGCCCGGCCCTGGTCGATGAAGACGAACCGGTCGGCGATTCGTCCCGGCGGGATGCGCAACAGCTGGCTGGAGTAGCCCCATTTGGCATCGAGACGTTGTTCGGGCACGCAGCCGAAGCCGTGGCCGGCAATGAATTCGGTGGTCCGGGCCGCTCGTCCCGTCGCGTCGATGAGCAGATCGGCGTGCAGATTCTGGGTCAGCCTGTTGCGCCGGTTGGTGATTCGCACGCCGCTGACGATCCCGCATGCGACCACCGGCGCGACCGCCTCGTGGCCGTCGAGAAACGCGACGTTGCCGAGTTTGTCGACACGCCGGCGCAGGTGAAACTCGACGAACGGCCGGCTGGCGCTGTAGACCGCCAGGGCCCGGGGATCGGCAAGCCGCCCGGTCCGATTCAGCTCGTGACGGCCGATCCGGGCGTACCGCCCGGACAGATCGGCGTTGTCGATGACCACCGCGCCGGCGGCGGCGAGGTCGTCGAGGATCCCGGGAAACAACTCACCGAGGATGCCGGTACCGCGGGACAGGAAGCTGTGCAGGTGCCGGCCCTGCGGTACCCCCCGTCGGTGGACCGGTTGATCCGGCAGCCGATCGCGATCCACCACCGTGACGGACTCGTAGAACTCCGATGCCACCCGAGCCGCCAGTAGCCCGGCCATCCCGGCACCCAGCACCACCGCAGCCGTTCTCGATTCGCCCAACGTAAGCCCCTCTCCCGACGCGAGGGACCCACGATACAGACAAATTAAGAAAAATAAGAGTATCTTGGCGTAACAGTAAGATTTTTAGCCCGCCGGGGCCGGCGCTGCTGCCGGCGCCGCCGCGGCCGGCGCCGCCGCGGCCGTCACCGCCGCGGGCGGGGAGTCCCCCGCACGCTCGGCCGGTGGCGGAGCCGTCCGCCGGTGCACGTTGATCGGCCACCAGAACCACCGGCCGAGCAGCGCCGCGACCGACGGGGTGATCAGGCTGCGGACGATGAAGGTGTCGAACAGCAGGCCCAGCCCGATGGTGGTGCCGATCTGGCCGACCGAACGCAGGTCGCTGGCGATCATGGCGATCATGGTGAACGCGAACACCATGCCGGCCGCCGTCACGACCTTGCCGGTGGCGCCCATCGCGCGGATCAGCCCGGTCTTCAGGCCCGGGTTGGCGCCGGCGCCGATCTCCTCCTTCATCCGGGAGACCACCAGCAGGTTGTAGTCCGAACCCACCGCCAGCAGCACGATCACGCTCATCGCGATCACCAGCCACTGCAGCTCGATGCCGAACACGTACTGCCACAACAGCACCGACAGACCGAAGGAGGAGGCCAACGACAGCACCACGGTTCCCACGATCACGATCGAGGCGACCAATGACCGGGTGATCAGCAGCATCACCACGAAGATCAGCACGATGGCGGCGATCGCCGCGATCAGCAGGTCGTAGTGGGCGCCGGTCTGGATGTCGGCGTAGGTGGCGGCGGTGCCGCCGAGGTAGAACTTCGCCTTGGCCAGCGGGGTGCCCTTGACGGCCTCCTTGGCGGCCTGCAGTTCGGCGCCGACGTGCGAGATGCCCTCAACGGTGGCCGGGTCGGTGGCGTGGGTGATCAAGATGCGGGCGGCCTGGCCGTCCGGTGACATCATCAGCGCCATCCCGCGCTGAAAGTCCGGGCTGTCGAACGCTTCCGGCGGCAGATAGAACATGTCGTCGTTCTTCGCGTCGTCGAACACCTGGCCCATCACGGCGGCGGTGTCGGTCATCTGCTCGAGCTGGGTGACCACCTGGCTGAAGCTGCTGTGCATCGTCAGCATCAGATCGCGCATGTTGGTGGTGATGGCGATCATCGGCGGGATCTGGGCGGCGATCTCCGGCGTGATGCCGTCGACCCGGTCCAGCTGATCAGCAAGGACCGTGGTGTTCTCGGCCAGCTTGTCGAAGCCGTCGGCGGCGTCGAACATCGACCGGAACGCATTGCACACGCCGATGTTGAAACAGTGTGGTTCCCAATAGAAATAGTTGCGCAGCGGGCGGACCTCGTCGTCGAAGTCGGCTATCCGGTCGCGCACCTCGGCCATGGTGCCCTCCATGTCATGGGTGGCCTGGTCGGTCCCGTGGGTGGCGTCGGACAGTTGCACCGTCAGGCCGTGCAGCCGATCCATCACCTCGACCATCGAGGACAGTTGATCGGCCATGGTGGCGGTGTCGTCGAGGCGGGCCTTGAGGAACTGCAGGTTCTCGGCCACCGTGACGCCCTGGGCGCTGATCTGGAACGGCACCGAGCCGTGTTCCATCGGCGGCCCCAACGGCCGGGTGATGCTTTGCACCCGTTCGATGCCGGGCACCCGGAAGATGTTGCGGGCGATGCGATCCAGCACCAGCATGTCGCGTGGGTTGCGCATGTCGTGATCGGACTCGACCATCAGCATGTCCGGGTTCATCCGCGCCGTGCTGAAGTGCTTCTCCGCGGCGGCATAGCCGATGTTGGACGGCACGTCGGGCGGAATGTAATGCCGGTTGTCATAGCTGGTCCGGTAGCCGGGCAGGACCAAGACGCCCACCGCCGCGACGGCGGTGGCGGCGGCCAGGATCGGCAACGGCCAGCGCACCACGGCCGTCCCGACCTTGCGCCAGCCGCCGGTCTTGGTGACCCGCTTGGGATCGAGCAGCCCGAACCGGCTGCTGACCGCGAGCACCGCCGGCGCGAAGGTCAGTCCCATCGCCAGGATGGTGAACATGCCCAGCGCGCACGGCACCGCCAGGGTGTTGAAGTAGTTCAGCCGGGTGAAATGCAGGCACAACATTGCGCCGGCGATGGTCAGCCCGGAACCCAGGATGACGTGGCTGACGCTGGACAGTGTTGTGCGCTGGGCGGTTTCGGGGTCTTCGCCCGCGCCGCGGGCCTCGTGGTAGCGCCCGATCAGAAAGATCCAGTAGTCGGTTCCGGCCGCGATCGCCAGCGCGGTCAGGATGCTGACCACGAAGGTAGAGATCGCGAAGACACCGAAGTGGCTCAGTACCGCGATCAGCCCGCGGGCCACGCTCATCTCGGTGACGACGACGAGCAGCCCGATCACGGTGGTGGCGATCGAGCGGTACACCACCAGCAACATCACCGTGATGACGGCCAGGGTTATCCCGGTCATCTTGATCATGGACGCGTCGCCGGCCTCGTTGGTGTCGGCTACCAGGGCGGCCTGGCCGGTCACATAGGAGCGCAGGCCGGCCGGGGGATCGGAGTGCTCCACGATGTCACGGACCGCGTCGACGGACTCGACGCCCCGCGCCGAGCCTTGATTGCCCGCCAGGTGAACCTGGACGTAGGCGGCCCGGCCGTCCTCGCTCTGTGAGCCCGCCGAGGTGACCCGGTCGCCCCAGAAGTCCTGCACGTGCTCGACGTGGGCGGTGTCGGCCTGCAGGTCCGCCACCAGCCGCTCGTAGTAGTGGTGGGCGTCTTGGCCCAGTTCGGTGTCGCTTTCCAGCACGATCATCAGCACCGAATCGGAACCGAACTCGCCGAACTTCTCCCCGATGTGCTTCATCGCGATCACCGACGGCGCATCCTGCGGCGAGAGCGAGACGGCGTTTTTCGCGCCGACGATCTCCAGCTGCGGCACCAGCAGATTGGTCGCGGCCGCCGCGGCGAGCCAGAACAGGATGATCGGGATGGCCAGGGCACGGATCAGCCGCGGATACAGCGGCGGCGTGGCCCCGGGCGGCGGCGTGCTGTGCTGGCCGCTCATGCGGCCTTCACCACGCAGAACGTCGCCGCGCTGTGGCCGTCGGTCTGCTGCTCGTCGCGCAGTTCGCCGTTGACGGTGATCCGGCAGCCCAGCTCGTCGCCGTCGCCTTGCGCCATGACATTGGCGAACACGCTGGGCTGCGTCGTGGTCAAGGTCAGCGACCACGGCAGGGACTGGAACGTCGCCTCTCGGGGCTGGGCGCGTTCGTCGACGTAGCTGACCATCCCCGTGGTGGCGCGGGGGCCGTAGACCTCGTAGGTGACGTACTTCGGGACGGTGGACACGATCTCACCGCCCGCACCGCCGGCGGCCGCCGCCTGGTCGGCGCCGAAGACCCCGTGAAACCGGTAGATCACCAGTGCGCCCACCGCCGCGACGGGGACGATCACCAGCACGATCCACAGCCGCTCCAGGGACGCCCGGAGCTTTCGCATTGCGCTCATGGCCGCTAACCTTACGACCATAAGGAAACACCTGTAAAGTTAGATTGTGGCGGCTCACACCGGTGCCGGCGGTGTTGCCCAGCACGCAGCCGCCGTATCGGCTAACGGTCGTTAGGATGAGGACGTGCCCAGTTCCACTCGCCGGCGCAATCTGCGAGGTCACGGCGCATTGCTGCGCGAGGAGATCCTGTCGGCGGCCACCCGGGTGATCGACGGCGCGGACAGTGAGGGCGAGGTCTCGCTGCGGCGCATCGCCCGGGAGGCCGGAATCGCCGCGCCGTCGGTGTATGCGCACTTCGCGGACCGGGACCGGGTGCTCGAGGCGGTCGCCGAGTCGAGCTGGGTGCAGGTCTCCGAGGAGATCGCCGAACATGTTCAGGCGGCCACCGATCCCCGGGAGCGCCTGTTGATCGGCTGCCGGGTGTACGTCTCGTTCGCGCAACGCCACCCGCTGCGCTACGCACTGATGACCCAGGACGGCCACGCGCCGCCGGCCGCGCGTCAGGCGCTCGCCGTGGTCACCCGGGGATTGCTGGCCTGCCGGGCGCAGGCCCCGGGATCGAGCCACGCTGAACCGCCGGACGCGGGGGCGGACCCGGACTCCGAACGGATCGCCGCGGCGTTATCGGTGTCGTTGCACGGCGTCGCCATGTTGCACCGCAGCGATGCCCCGAACCTGTGGCTCAGCGACTTCAGCACCGACGAGGTGATCCGAACCCTGGTCGATGCCGCGACCCTGCTACTGAGCGACCCGGCCCGCGGCTGAGCCTGCCCCTGCAGGGCGGATGTGATCGGCCCCACATTCGAGGCCATTTCGCTCACAGGTTACTCCCGGCCACCTTCCAGCATGTCACCCTACATTCATCCCCTAGCCACTTTGGTGGTCATAAAGTCCACGTACAGAGGCCGGGTGAGATGGATTTTGGAGCGACGCCGCCGGAGGTCCACTCCGGTCTAATGTATTCCGGGGCCGGACCCGGGCCGCTGCTGGCCGCCGCCGCCGCGTGGCAGGCCCTCGCCGGAGAATTGCACACCGCGGCCGCGGCCTACCGATCGGTGATCGCCGACCTGGGCGGTGCCTGGCATGGGCCGTCCGCCCTGGCGATGGCCGCGGCGGCCACCCCCTACGCGGAGTGGATCGGGGTTACCGTTACGCGCGTCGAACACGCCGCCGTGCAGGTCTCCTCGGCGGCCGCGGCCTACGAGGCGGCGTTCGCCGCACATGTTCCGCCGCCGGTGATCGCGGCCAACCGCAGTCTGCTGATGACCCTGGTCGCCACCAACCTGCTGGGCCAGAACGCCCCGGCGATCGCGGCCACCGAGGCCCTCTACGCCGAGATGTGGGCGCAGGACGCCGCCGCGATGTACGGCTACGCGGGCTCGGCGGCCGCGGCCACCCGGCTCGGCGTATTCGACCCGGCTCCGGAAGCCACCGATCTGACCGCTGATACGACCCAGCTGGTCACCGCCGCCGAGGCCACCGGCGTCAGGACGGCCTCGGCCGCGCCGTCGAAGGTCTCGCAGCTACTGTCGGCGGTGCCGAGGGCTCTGAGCGACTTCACCTCCTCCCCGGCGCAGCCGACGGCGCCCGATATCGGGGCCGGACTCAAGGATTTCGCCAAGTTCCTGGGCGACCTGGCAGGGCCGTACTCGCCGCTCGGCCATCTCGCCAACCTCGGCAGCGGGTGGCTGATCGCCGGGCAGCTCGTGGGCTTGGCCCAGAACCCGCCCGGCGTGGTCAGCCTGCTCAGCGGTCCGGCCCCGATCACCGGTGCCCTGGGTCCGCTCTCGGGCGGATACATCTCCTACCAGGCGCCGCTCTCGGCGGGTGCCACCACCGTCGCGGCGAGCACCGGGCAGGCGAGCTTGGTCGGGTCGCTGTCGGTCCCGGCGAGCTGGTCCACCTCGGCGCCGGCCGGCAAAACACTGCCGGCCGTGCTGTCGGGTAGCTCGGTCAATTCCAGCGCCTCGGCGTTCGCCGTCGAGGGCTCCTCGAGCGCGATGTTCAACGAGATGGCGCTGTCGAGCCTGGCCGGCCGTGCGGTCGGGGGCACCGCGGTGCAGTCCGTCGTGGGCGGCGCCACCCGGGTGATCGACAAGGCGCCCGACACCGAGGCGCTGACCACCGCCACCATCCTTGTCATCCCGGTGCCCGAGGACGGGGGAACGCCGTGATCGATTTCGCCCTGATCCCTCCCGAGGTCACCTCAGGCCAGATGTATGCCGGACCGGGCGCCGAATCGCTGCTGGCCGCGGCCACCGCGTGGGAGGGACTGGCCGCCGATCTGCACTCGGCGATGACCTCCTACCGCTCGGTGCTGACCACCCTGACCGCCGAGTCGTGGGTGGGCGGCTCGGCGACGGCCATGATCGCCGCGGCGACACCCTTCGTGGACTGGATGTCGACCGCTGCCGCACAGGCCACCCAGGCGGCGGCGCAGGCCGGGGCCGCGGCGAACGCGTTCGAGGTGGCGCTGGCCGCCGTGGTGCCGCCGCCGGTGATCGCCGCCAACCGCAGCATCCGGGCGGCGCTGCTGGCGACGAACACCTTCGGACAGAACACCGCGGCGATCGCGGCCGCCGACGCCCAGTACGCCCAGATGTGGGCGCAGGACGCCGGCGCGATGTTCGCCTACCAGGCCGCGGCTGGGGCCGCCGCCCGGCTGACACCGTTCGCCGCACCGCCGCAGGCGACCAACCCGGCCGGCGGAACCGAGCCGGGCCTGGCCGCGGCCGGGGACGCGACCGAGATCGCGGGGATCTACGAGGGCCTGTTCGGCGCCCTCGGGGGGCTCATGAAATTCGGTGGCCTCGGCAACTTCGTGCTGAGCGGGCCCAACTTCGGCATGGTCCAGTTCAAGACGTTCTACAAGCCGCAGGCGTTGTTGCCGGAGGTCCCCAAGTCCGCGCTCGGGGCTGGGCTGGGCGGGAGAGAGATAGCCGGGCTGGGCGGGAGAGAGATAGCTGGGCTGGGCGGGAACGGGCTGAACGCCCTGGGCGCCGGATTGCGCGGCGGCGCCACGTCGGCGGCCTCCGCCGGCACGATCCGGGCGGTGACGGCCGCCGCGGGCACCGCGCCCTCGGTCGGGGCGCTGTCGGTGCCGCAGGGCTGGGCGACCGCCACCCCCGCCATCCGGTTGGCCGCGACCTCGTTGCCGGCGGCCGGCACCGGCGGGGCGCCGATGGCCGGGGCGACCGGCCTGCTCAACCCGGCCGCATTGGGTGCCTTGACCGGAGGTGCGCTGGGCGCTCCCGGTTCTCAGCTGATCAACGGCGCCAATATCCGTGGCGGGTCCGCCAAGAGCGGTCAAGGCCAGGCGCCGGTTCAGCTGGACCGGGTCCTGGCCCAGTTGCAGAAACAAAAGGACGCCGTCCAGCACTGGCAGATCGACGAGGCCGGCCTGGACGACCTGCTCGAGGAACTGTCGAAGAAGCCCGGCTTCCACGCGGTTCACCTGAAGAAGGCCGCCAAGAACGCCGGCTCCGTCGCCGCGACGACGGCAATCCCGTGAGATCGCTACCGGTGCTGGCCGTTGCGGTCGGCCTCTGCCTGGCCGGGGCCGCTCCCGGGAACGCCGATCCGGAGCCGGTCGCCGCGCCCGACGCCGAAGATGCCGGCGGCGCTGTTCACAACGCGGCCTTCCTGGAGTCGCTGCAGGCCGCCGGTATCACCTACAGCAGCTCCGGCCAGGTCATCGCGGCCGCCCACGCGGTCTGCGGTCTGGTCGACCGCGGCGAACCCGGCCTGCAGGTGATCGCCGACCTGAAGGCCAACAATCCCGGCTTCACCACCGACGCCGCGGCGCAGTTCGCCGCCATCGCCGCGAACACCTACTGCCCGCACCAGCTCACGAAGAAGTGACGGCCGGACCCGAGGACTCTTTCCCGCCCACTTTCAGCTAGCCGCCGCTGGGAGCGGGCGCCGGGGCCGGTGGCCGGGGCTGCGGCACAAAGCCCTTCAACACGTCGGGCAGGCCCGCCGACTGCTGGGGCACCGGTGCGCAGGTGGGTGGGCATGGGGTCAGTTGCCATGGCGCACAGCGGTCGGTCCGGAACGCGGTGTCGGTCGGCTCGATCAGCACCACCTGCGGCTTCTTGGTCATCGCACTGTCGACGGTCTTGCCGCCGCTGATCCGGCGCCAGTAGCAGGCGTTGCCCTCGCGCGGCCCGTCGGAGCGGTAGGTGCCCGGCAGGATGTCGGTCCCGACCGCGAAGGTACCGTCGGTGTCGATCACCTGTTTGGGCGCGGGCGGGGGAGTCGGCTCGGCTCCGGCGAGGCCGCCGGCCGTCCACGCCGCGGCCAGCGCGGCCGCCAGCACGACGGTCACCGTCCCGGCCGGCTTCATCGGTCTCATACCACGCGAGGTTACCGACCGGACGGCTTGACGCCGACTGTGATCAAGTCCGACACCAACAGCGTCCAGGCCGGCCGCGCCACCCGATGCTGGTCGGCGACGGTGAACCCGGCATCGGTGAACAGCGTCCGCATCTCGGCCGGCGTCGGCTGGTGCGCGGGATTCCAGCGGCCGCCCAGCAGCCGGCGCAGCGGAACGGGATGGCGCGGACTCAGCGCGGTGACCGCCGCCATCCCGCCCGGAGCCAGCACCCGATAGAACTCCGCCACCGCCGCCGGCTGGTCGAAGAAGTGAAAAGCCGAGCTGGTCACCACCGCGTCGAGCGCGCCGTCGTCGAACGGCAGCTGCTCGGCCGGGCCGGTCAGCCACTGCACCCGCGTCGAGCGCGCCCGGGCCTCGTCGAGCATGCCGGTGGACATGTCCACCCCGTAGACGGCTTCGGGCTGCAGTTCGCGTTCGATGCGGTCGGCGAGGATGCCGGTGCCGCAGGCGATATCGGCGACCCGGGCCGGCTGATGGGCGCGCAGCGCGGCGATCAGCTCGTCCTGGGCCGGCCGGTAGACCAACCGCTGCAGATAGCGGGCGTCGTAGAGGGGAGCGGCCCAGCTCCAGAACCGGGTGATCGCGTCGTTGAACCCTCTGCGCGGAATCGGAGTGGCCACGGCGTGAAATCTACCGCCGCGGCGATGAGAGGGTGTACCCATGACCGTCTGCTACCGGCACCCCGACCGGGCCACCGCGCTGCGCTGCACCCGGTGCGGACGCTACATCTGCGGCGACTGCATGCGCGGTGCCGCCGTCGGGCAGCACTGTGTGGACTGTGCGCAGGAGGGCGCCGTGCAGCCGCGGACGCGCCCGCTGGTCCGGGGCGCCTCGGGGGCGCCGGTGGTCAGCTACGGGCTGATCGCACTGAATGTGCTGGCGTTCATCGGGCAGATCTCGTCGGGCGAACTGGACTCCGAGTTGGTGCTGTGGTCGCCGGCGGTGGCCGACGGGCAGATCTACCGCCTGCTGACGTCGGCGTTCCTGCACTACGGCCCGATGCATCTGCTGCTGAACATGTGGGCGCTGTATGTGGTGGGCCCGTCGCTGGAGGGCCTGCTCGGCCGGGCGCGGTTCAGCGCGCTGTACCTGCTCAGCGCGTTGGGAGGTTCGGTCGCCGTCTATCTGCTGGCGCCGCTGGACACCGCCACCGCCGGCGCCTCGGGTGCCATCTTCGGCTTGTTCGGCGCGACACTGATCGTCGGGCGACGGCTGCGGATGGATGTCGGCTGGGTCGTCGCGGTGATCGGGATCAACCTGGTCTTCACCTTCACCATCCCGCGGATCAGTTGGCAGGGACACGTCGGCGGGCTGATCGCCGGGCTGCTGGTGGCGTGCGCCTACGTGTATCCGGCGCCGGCGCAGCGCAACCGGATCCAGATCGTGGCCAGCATCGCGCTGCTGGTGCTGTTCGTTGCGCTGATCTGGTGGCGCACTGCCGAATTGGTCTCCTGACCTCGAGCGTGTCCTCCCGGTCCGACGGTGGGTAGCCCCCTAAGCTTTCGGTGGTCCACCAGCGAGAGGATCGACCAATCGGCGCCAACGGCGACCAGGATGAGATGAGTCGACCGGCCGGGAGCCGGACTCGCCGGGCCACCTCGATGCGCACCTCGGGCAAAGCCCGCTGGGTTGCGCCGGCCCCGCGTGCCGCCCGGTTGGCCACTGCACGTGCCGCGGACCGGATTCGGCGGGAGCGGCGACGGCCGGGCATTCACGCCCTGGACGGCCTGCGCGCCGTCGCCGTCGCGTTGGTGCTGGCCGACCACGGCGGGATCCCCGGGGTGTCGGGCGGGTTCATCGGGGTGGACCTGTTCTTCGTGCTGAGCGGATTCCTGATCACCTCGCTGCTGATCGACGAGTTGCACCGGACCGGACGGATCGACCTCACCGCGTTCTGGATCCGCCGTGGCCGTCGGCTGCTGCCCGCCCTGGTGCTGATGGTGCTGACCGTGGCGATCGCTCACGAGCTGCTGCCCCCTGACGCGGCGGTGGGCCTGCGTGAGGACGCCATCGCCGCGTTCTTCTGGGTGGCCAACTGGCGGTTCGTCGCCCAACACACCGACTACTTCACCGAGGCGGGGACCCCGTCGCCGCTGCAGCACACCTGGTCGCTGGGGGTCGAGGAGCAGTACTACTTCCTCTGGCCGTTGCTGCTCATCGCGATCGTCATGCTGCTGGCGTTCCGTGCCCGGCGGCGCGGTCGCCTGGCCACCGTCGGTGGGGTGCGCCTGACCGTCTTTCTGCTGGCCAGCGCCGGTGCCGCGGTATCGGCGACGGTAGCCGAGGTACTGGCCTCCCCGGGGTTTGACGCCACCCGCGACCGCGTCTACTTCGGCACCGACACCCGCGCGCAGGCGCTGCTGATCGGCGCCGCGGCGGCGGCACTGTTGGTGGGGGATTGGCCCGCACTGACCGCCGGCTGGTCGGTGATCCGCACCCGCCGGGGCCGCTGGGTCGCCCGGCTGCTGCCGCCGGCCGGGCTGGTCGTGCTGGCGCTGGCTTCGCACCGCGCCACCGGCAGCGCGGCGGAGTTCCGGGGCGGCCTGCTGACCATCGTCGCCGTCGCTGCGATCGCGGTGATCGCCCCGGTCGCGCTGCACCAGAGCGGGCTGGTGGGGCGGGCACTGGCCTGGACTCCGCTGGTATGGCTGGGAACCATCTCCTACGGCGTGTACCTGTGGCACTGGCCGATCTTTCTGGTGCTCAACGGCGAACGCACCGGGTGGTCGGGATGGTCGCTGTTCGCGCTGCGCTGTGCCGCCACGCTGTCGGTGGCCGCGGTGTCGTGGTGGATCATCGAGGAGCCGATCCGCCACTGGCGGCCGGCGCAAATTTCATTGCTGCCGCTCGGGGCGGCGGTGAGCGCCACCGCGGTGGCTGTCACGGTGTTCGTGGTCCCGGTCGTCGAGCGGCCCACCGCCGAGACCGGCCTGACCCCGGATGTGGCCGCAGCCGCGGCGGTCTCCCCGTCGCCGCCGAGCCGCAAGCGTCCGGCACCGGTGCGCCACGACCCGAACCGGCCGCGCACCGTCTCGGTGTTCGGCGACTCGATCGGGTGGACCGTGATGCACTACCTGCCGCCCACCCCCGGCTACGACTTCATCGATCACACCGTCGTCGGCTGCAGCATCGTGCGGGCCGGGCCCTACCGCTGGGCCGGCAAGACCATCGATCAGGGCAAGGAGTGCGACGGGTGGCCGGCCCGGTGGGCGCGCCAGGTCAAGGCCGACCAGCCCGACGTGGTGCTGTTGTTCGCCGGCCGTTGGGAGACCGTGGACCGCGTCAACGAGGGCCAGTGGACCCACATCGGTGACCCGACTTTCGATGCGTATCTGACCGCGGAGCTGCGGCATGCGCTCGACGTGCTGGAGTCCGCCGGCAGCAGGGTGGTGGTGACGACCGTGCCCTACAGCCGCTACGGCGAGCGGCCCGACGGCAGCCTGTGGCCCGAGGACGATCCCAAGCGTGTCGACCGATGGAACGCCCTGTTGCGCCGGGTGGTCGCCGGGCGCGACGCCGTGACACTGATGGACCTGAACAAGAAGCTCGGGCCCAACGGCGCTTATACCGCGAAGGTCGACGGCATCAGGGTGCGCAGCGACGGCATTCACCTCACTCCCGAAGGGGTCAAGTGGCTGCTGCCGTGGCTGGAGGAATCGATCAGCTGACCCGGGTGACGACCCGCTCGAGACCCGCCGCTTGAGGGCAACGTCACAGGGCTTCCGGATGCCGGAATAAATTTAGTTTTGCTAACATAGTATTTATCGGCACAGCGCCGCGCCCCTCAAAAATCATTTCTCCGAG
Organism: Mycolicibacter kumamotonensis; assembly: GCF_002086285.1. Taxonomy (GTDB): domain Bacteria; phylum Actinomycetota; class Actinomycetes; order Mycobacteriales; family Mycobacteriaceae; genus Mycobacterium; species Mycobacterium kumamotonense. The sequence goes on from NZ_MVHU01000003.1 coordinate 134,541, forward strand.
CTATTCCTTCCGAGGTTCCGTTATGACCGCTGCTTCTGCATTTGCCTCAGACGACGAGCAGGCCCACCGCGTTGCCGAACTGGCCGCCGCCGACCCGCAATTCGCCGCCGCCCAGCCCGACCCCACCGTCGCCGACGCCGCCGCCCAGCCCGGACTCCGGCTGCCGCAGCTGGTGCAGACCGTCCTGACCGGCTACGCCGACCGGCCCGCCCTGGGCCAGCGCGCCGTCGAATTCGTTGCCGACCCGGCAACCGGCCGCACCGTCGCCCGGCTGCAGCCCCGCTACGACACCATCACCTACCGCGAGGTGGGCGAGCGGGTCCGCGCCCTGGCCAGTGCCCTCGTCGCCGCCGCCGTCCGACCCGGAGACCGGGTCGCGGTGCTGGGGTTCACCAGCGTCGACTACACCGTCATCGATGTGGCATTGGGTCAGATCGGCGCGGTCTCGGTGCCGCTGCAGACCTCCGCGGCGGTCAGCACCCTGACCCCGATCGTGGCCGAGACCGAGCCCCGCGTCATCGCCGCCAGCGTCGACTCGCTGGCCGACGCGGTCGCGCTGGTGCAGGCCGGTCCCGCCCCCACCCGCCTGGTGGTCTTCGACTACCACGAGCAGGTCGACGACCACCGCGAAGCGCTGGCCGACGCCCGCGCGCAGCTGGCCCGCCTCGAGGTCGCCGTCGAGCCGCTGGGCGACATGCTCACGCGCGGCCGGGCGCTGTCCCCGGCGGATCCGGCAAACCTGCCCGCCCCCGGCGGCGGCGAGGACACCGACCCGCTGGCCCTGCTGGTCTACACCTCCGGCAGCACCGGCGCACCCAAGGGTGCGATGTACCCGCAGAGCAACGTGGAGCGGATGTGGGTGCGGTCGGCCAGGAACTGGTTCGTCGCGACCGCAGCCTCGATCACCCTCAACTTCATGCCGATGAGCCACATCATGGGCCGCGGCATCCTCTACGGCACCTTGGGCAACGGCGGCACCGCCTACTTCAGCGCCCGCAGCGACCTCTCCACGTTCCTGGAGGACCTCGCGCTGGTGCGGCCCACCGAGCTGAACTTCGTGCCCCGGATCTGGGAGATGCTCTACCAGCACTTCCAGAGCGAGGTCGACGGCCTGAACGGGGACCCGGCCGCCGAGGCCGAGGTGCTGGCGCGCATGCACCGCGATCTGCTCGGAGGGCGGTGCATCTACGCGATGACCGGCTCGGCGCCGATCTCCGACGAGCTGAGCAACTGGGTCGAGCGGCTCACCGGGCTGCACCTGCTCAACGGCTACGGCTCGACCGAAGCCGGCATGGTGCTCTCCGACGGTGTGGTGCAGCGGCCGCCGGTGCTCGACTACAAGCTGGTCGACGTGCCCGAACTGGGCTACTTCGGCACCGACAAGCCCCACCCTCGCGGCGAGCTGTTGCTCAAGACCGAGAACCTGTTCCCCGGCTACTACAAGCGCCCGGAGATCACCGCCGAGGTGTTCGACGCCGACGGCTACTACCGCACCGGCGACGTCGTCGCCGAGGTCGGCCCCGACCAACTGGTTTACGTGGACCGGCGCAACAACGTGCTCAAGCTGGCCCAGGGTGAGTTCGTCACCCTGGCGAAGCTGGAGGCGGAGTTCGGCAACAGCCCGCTGGTGCGCCAGATCTACGTCTACGGCAACAGTGCCCAGCCCTACCTGCTGGCCGTGGTGGTGCCCACCTCAGAAGCACAGCAGCGCTTCGCTGTCCCCGCCGAGCTCAAGGCGGCGATCACCGAATCGCTTCATCAGGTGGCCCGCGACGCCGGCCTGCAGTCCTACGAGGTGCCGCGTGACTTCATCGTCGAGACCGAACCGTTCACCCTGGAGAACGGTTTGCTCACCGGCATTCGCAAGCTGGCGTGGCCGAAGCTGAAGGCGCACTACGGTGATCGCCTCGAACAGCTCTACGCCGACTTGGCGCAGGGGCAGGCCAACGAGTTGAGCGACCTGCGCCACCACGGCGCCCAGCGCCCGGCGCTGGAGACCGTCAGCCGGGCCGCCTCCGCACTGCTGGGCGCGTCGGCCGCCGACCTGGCCCCCGACGCCCACTTCACCGACCTGGGTGGTGACTCGCTGTCGGCGCTGACCTTCGGCAACCTGCTGCGCGACATCTTCGATGTCGACGTTCCGGTCGGCGTGATCGTCAGCCCGGCAAACGATCTGGCGTCGATCGCGGCCTACGTCCAGCAGCAGCGGCTCGGGTCGAAACGACCGACGTTCGCCTCGGTGCACGGGCGGGATGCCGCCGAGGTGGCCGCCGCCGACCTGACCCTGGACAAGTTCCTGGACGAGGCCACCCTGGCGGCGGCACCGTCCCTGCCAGGACCGTCCGAGCAGGTGCGCACCGTGTTGTTGACCGGAGCGACCGGCTTCCTGGGGCGCTACCTGGCACTGGAGTGGCTGGAGCGGTTGGCGCCGGTGGACGGCACGCTGATCTGTCTGGTGCGGGCGAAGTCGGATGCGGACGCCCGCCACCGCCTCGACGACGTCTTCGACAGCGGCGACGCGAAACTGCTGGCCCGCTACACCGAACTGGCCGCCAAGCACCTGGAAGTCATCGCCGGCGACAAGGGCGAGGCGAATCTCGGCCTGGAGCAACATGTTTGGCAGCGCCTGGCGGACACCGTCGACGTGATCGTCGACCCGGCGGCCCTGGTCAACCACGTGTTGCCCTACAGCGAGTTGTTCGGCCCGAACGCCGTCGGCACCGCCGAGCTGATCCGCGTGGCACTGACCGGCAAGATCAAGCCCTTCACCTACTTCTCGACCATCGGTGTCGGTGACCAGATCCCGCAGGGCAAGTTCACCGAGGACGCCGACGTGCGGGTGATGAGTCCGGTGCGGGCGATCAACGACGGCTATGCCAACGGTTACGGCAACAGCAAGTGGGCCGGCGAGGTGCTGCTGCGCGAGGCCCACGACCTGTGCGGCCTGCCGGTCGCGGTGTTCCGTTGCGACATGATCCTGGCCGACACCAGCTACGCCGGCCAGCTCAACGTGCCGGACATGTTCACCCGGATGATGTTCAGTCTGGTCGCCGCCGGTGTCGCACCCGCTTCGTTCTACGAACCGGATGCCGATGGCAACCGCCAGCGGGCCCACTACGACGGCCTGCCGGTGGAGTTCATCGCCGAGGCGTCCACCACCCTGGGCGCCGCTGCGGGTGACGGGTTCGCCACCTACCACGTGATGAACCCCTACGACGACGGTCTGGGCATGGACGAGTTCGTGGACTGGCTGATCGAGGCCGGTTACCCGATCCGGCGGATCTCCGACTACGGCGACTGGCTGCAGCGGTTCGAGACCACCCTGCGCGCGCTGCCGGAACGGCAGCGCCAGGCCTCGCTGCTGCCCCTGCTGCACAACTATCAGAAGCCGCAGTCGCCGATCCGCGGGTCGATCGCGCCGACCGATCGGTTCCGGGCGGCCGTGCAGGCGGCCGAGATCGGTGCTGAGCACGACATCCCGCATGTCACTCCGGCGGTGATCGTCAAGTACATCACCGACTTGCAGCTGCTCGGGCTGCTCTAGCCCGGCGTACCACGGTGGCGGGCCGATGATTTCGGCCCGCCACCGACGGCGTTGCGCGGCCGATTACCTGACGCTGCCCGAAGGCCGAACCCGTTGTGGCAGCGGCTCATCGGGCTCTGACGGTCCGGTAAACAAACCGGTCAGCGTTTGACGGTCCCGCATTTCGATGCCACCATGGTGGGGATTACGTCGACATCCCCGTATGTCTTGGCCGGAAGGAGGTGAGGGCGAAGTGAGTCCCAGTGACGGACCTTATCCGTGTTCGATGATTCGTCTGTCCCTCACCGGCCCCGGCGTCTCCGCCGCGGCCTGAACCGCGAATTCCGCCGGCCCGCAAGGGTCGTGTCGGGCATCCCGGCAGGAGAAAATCATGGCTTTTGTTGTCACCCCCCGTATTTCGGCGATTCACGGCTCAGCTGTTCGCCAGGCGAGCCGCCGCGTGGTCGGCCGGTTGCGCCTCCTGGGCGCTCCGCTGGAGATGAGCCCGCAGCAGCGTGCCGAGCGCTACGTGGCGCACATGCCGACGGCGGTGCTGGGCGCCTGCTGAAGGCCGGCCCCGGCTTGGCTGCGCTGGGGGTCGCCTAGGTCTGCACGACGATCGGGTCGCCCAGGTGCACGGTGTCGAAATACCACGCCGCGTTGTCCGGGCTGAGGTTGATGCAGCCGTGGCTGACGTTCGAATACCCCTGCGAGTCCACCGACCAGGGCGCCGAATGCACATAGACGCCGCTCCAGGTGACCCGGACGGCGTACTGGCCGTCGATCAGGTAGCCCTCCGGGTCGTTGAGCGGAATGCCGATGGTGCGCGAGTCGAACTTGATGTTGCGCTCCTTCGACAACGCGGCGAACGAACCGATCGGGGTGGGGCGCTTGGGCTTCCCCATCGATGCCGGCATCACCCGCACGGTCTCGCCGTTGATGCTGACGGTGAAGGTGTGGTCGGAGATGTCGGCGACCGCGAGCACCGCGTCGCCGGTCTCGAACCCGGTCGACATGCCGTGGGCATCCACGCTGATCGTGCTGTGCGGTGACCAGTACGCCTCGGGCACCCACTGCACGACATCGTCGCTGACCCATTCGAAATGGCCGGCGGGGGTGCCTGACGCCGCTTTTCCGGACTCCGCGATGTGGATGCCACGCTCGGCAGCCGCCCGGTCACCGACCGGAGCGGCGAACCGCACGATCACCGGGTAGGCCACCCCCACCACCGAACCGGCTGCCGGCTCGATCTCCGCGACGGCGAATCCCCGCGCCGGCGATGTCTGCGCCGCCTGGCTGATGCCGGTAGACGCCGTCATCACCAGTGCGACCGATCCGGCCATCGCCACTATTCCCCGCCACACGCTGTACATGGCATCCATTGTGCCAAGCGTGCGGGTGCTGCGCAGATTTAGTGATTCTCCGATTGCGCCAGCAGGCCGCCCCAGGCCGCCTTGGCCCCGGATTCGCCGATGGTGTGGATGGCGAACATCGACCCGCCGGCCAAGGCGATCACCACCGCGGCGATTCCCAACCGCACCAGCGGCGCCACACCGCCGCCGCGTGACAGTGCCACGTGCAGGCCGGCCAGCAGTCCCGCCGCCAGGGCCAGTCCCAGCGCCATATACAGGCCGTACTCGCCGGCGGCCATGTGCCTGTCGAGGTCGGGTGACCCGTCGATCTTCCCGGTGTCGGCCAGCCATTCGCCGGCGGTGACCGTCGCCGGCGTGACGAGCAGCGTGAGGCCGGCCAGTGTCGCGACCAGCCAGACCAGCCGGCGGCGTGCCGCAGGCCAGACCGCGCACAGGATCAGCAGGATCGCGGTCAGCGGCACCAAGGCCACCACCGCGTGCAGCAGCAGGACGTGTGCGGGCAGCCCGGCGATTGTCGACATCTGTGTCCTCTCGATTCGGCCTCGCCGTTTCCGGCGTGGGTCATGCGTTGCTGCCGGCGTGCGCGGCCGCGGACTCCGACAGCGGTTCATAACGGGCGAAGCCGCGGGTGAACGAACCGGCCCCGTGCGTCAGCGACCGCAGGTCCACCGCATACCGGATCAGCTCGGTCTGGGGCACTTCGGCTTTCACACAGGTACGGTCCGCACCGACTTTATCGGTGCCCAGTACGCGCGCGCGGCGGGCCGACAGATCGCCCATCACCGCACCGACCAGATCGTCGGGAACCAGCACGGTGACGTCGTCGATCGGCTCGAGCAACCGCACCCGGCCGGCCGCGGCCGCGTCGCGTAGCGCCGCCGCCCCCGCCATCTGGAACGCGAAGTCCGACGAGTCGACGCTGTGGGCCTTGCCATCGAGCAGGGTGACCCGGATGTCGACCACCGGATAGCCCTCCCCGGCCTCACCGGTGAGTCCGCGCTCCATCTGCGCGCGCACCCCCTTCTCCACGCTGGGAATGAACTGGCGGGGGACCGCTCCGCCGACCACGCGGTCGACGAACTCGAACCCCGAACCCTGCGCCAGCGGTTCGACCTCGATATCGCAGACCGCGTACTGGCCGTGCCCGCCGGACTGCTTGACATGCCGGCCGTGGCCTTTGGCCTTGGCGGCGAACGTCTCCCGCAGCGCCACCCGCAGCGCGACAGTGTCCACCGCCACCGCGTAACGGTCAGCCAGCGCGTCGAGAACGATGCCGGAATGCGCCTCGCCCATGCACCACAGCACGGTCTGGTGGGTCTCCGGATTTCGTTGGATCCGCAGGCTCGGGTCCTCGGCGGCCAGCCGCGCCAACCCGACCGCCAGCTTGTCCTCGTCGGTCTTGGCGTGCGCGACGACCGCGACCGGCAGCAGCGGGTCGGGCATCGGCCAGGGTTTGCAGACCAGCGGATCGTCCTTGTCCGACAGTGTGTCTCCGGTCTCGGCATGGCTGAGCCGGCCGATCGTGCAGATGTCTCCGGCCATCACCGCGGTCGCCGGCCGCTGTTGCCTGCCGAGTGGGAACGCCAGCGCCCCGATCCGATCGTCCTCGTCGTGGTCGGCGTGGCCACTGTCCTGGCCGAAGAACCCCGTGCAATGACCGCTCACATGAATCCCACTGTCGGGCTTGATGGTTCCGGAGAACACCCGCACCAGGCTGACCCGGCCCACATAGGGGTCCGAGGTGGTGCGGACCACCTCGGCCAACAGCGGCCCGGCCGGATCGCAGCTCAGGCCTGGGCGCGCCACGCCGTCGGGGGTGAACACCTCGGGAAGCAGGTGCTCGGGCGGGGCGGGGAAACCGGCGGTGATGACCTCCAGCAGTTCGGGAACCCCGGCCCCGGTGCCGGCGCAGACCGGAACGACCGGGAAGAACGAACCGCGAGCGACAGCGCGCTCGAGGTCGTTGGTGAGCACCGCCCGGTCGATCTGCTCCCCGCCCAGGTAGCGGTCCAGCAGCGACTCGTCCTCGGACTCCTCGATGATCGCTTCGATCAGCGTGCTGCGCTGCTGTTCGACGTCGGCGGAGGCGTCGTGCTCCGGTGCCAGCAGGTCGATGAGGCCGGCGGGCCCGCCTGGCTCGGCCGGTGACAGCAGATACAGCGGCAACACCTTGTCGCCGAAAGCCGTCCGGGCCGCGGCCACCCGGGCGGGAAAGTCGGCCCGGGCATGATCCAGCTTGGTGACGACCACCGCGCGCGGCATGCCGACCCGGCTGCATTCCTGCCACAGCGCGGTGGTGGCGTCGTCGATGTCCTCATTGGCCGCGACGACGAACAGCGCGGCGTCGGCGGCCCGCAGCCCGGCCCGGAGCTCGCCGAGGAAATCGGCGTAGCCCGGGGTGTCGATCAGGTTGACCTTGATCCCGCCGTGTGCCAGCGAAGCGCAGGCCACCCCGACGGAACGCTGCTGACGGATCTCGGCGTCGTCGTAGTCGCAGACCGTGCTGCCACCGGTGACCGAGCCGGCCCTGGGCAACACCCCGGAGGCGACCAGCATCGCCTCGATGAGAGTGGTCTTGCCGGAGCCGGGCGGACCCACCAGCACGACATTGCGGATGGCGGCCGGACTGGCCGCAGTAGGGGCGGCACCCGTGCCCCGTGAGGTCCCGGTCTTGTCTGACATGGCGTCCTCCTGCTTGCTCAGCCTCCCTTCAACGGAGGCTGAGCACAACCCCTTCGGCGGCCCGGTGTCCGCCCAGCTGATGGCTGCCTTTTTCGGACCGTACCGGCGGTTCCGGTAAGCTTGCGGTGTTTGTTTCCCGGATTCACCGTCCTGGACGTGCTCGGACGTGCCGGATCTCGGGGCCCGCATCGTGACCGACCGCAGGAGGTAACCCGATGAGCGGACCGCATCGCCCTAGCCGGTGGCGGCGGCTCAGCGTGACGGCGGCTGCTGTGAGCGCAGTCGGTCTGGGCCTCGTGGCCGCGCCGGTTGAGGCGGCGCCCACGATGCCCAAGCCCCCGCTCGACCCGTCGGCGATGGTCGCCCAGGTCGGTCCCGCGGTGGTCAACATCGACACCCAGATGGGTTACCAGAGCGCGGTCGGCGCCGGAACCGGCATCGTCTTGGATCCGAACGGCATTGTGCTGACCAACAACCACGTCATCGCCGGGGCCACCGGGCTGACGGTGGTGTCGGTCGGCACCGGGCAGAGCTACGAGGTCGACGTGCTGGGCTTCGACCGCAGCCACGACGTGGCGGTGCTGCAGCTACGCGGCGCCGCCGGCCTGCCTACCGCCAACATCGGCGACTCGTCCCGGGTCGCCGTCGGTGACCCGGTGGTCGCGATGGGCAACGCCGGCGGCCACGGCGGGACGCCGAGTGCGGTGCCCGGGACCGTGATCGGGCTGAACCAGACGGTCTCGGCCGCCGATGAGCTGACCGGCAGCACCGAGACGCTGAGCAACATGATCAAGGCCGACACCGCGATCCGCCCGGGCGACTCGGGCGGTCCGATGGTCAACGCGGCCGGCGAGGTGATCGGGATGAACACCGCCGCGTCGGACAACTACAAGTTCGCCCAGCCCGGCGGCGAGGGCTACGCGATCCCGATCAACCAGGCGATGGCCATTGCCAACCAGATCCGGGCCGGCGTCTCCTCGCCCACCGTGCACATCGGCGAGACGGCGTTCATGGGTGTCGGCGTGGTGGACAGCAACGGCGGGGCACGGGTCGCCCAGGTGCTCGACGGGACTCCGGCCGCCGCGAGCGGTATCGCCAAGGACGACATCATCACCTCGGTCGACGGCCGTCCGGTGAACTCGGCCACCGATCTGACCGACGTGCTCGACCAGCGCCACCCGGGCGACACCGTCACGTTGACCTGGCGCAGCCCCATGGGCGGTGAGCACCGCGCCGACGTGACTCTGGTTCCGGGCCCGGTCGGCTGAGGTAACGCCCGTCGGTAGCAGGCGCACGTGATACGCCGGCACTACGACAGTGAGACCAAGCTGTCGTGGGTACTCGCCGGTCTTGCCGGGGTGCTGGCGGCCACCGCCTACACCCATTCCGAGGGCTACTTCGTCACGTTCATGACCGGCAACGCCGGGCGCGCCGTGCTCGGGGTGTTCGACGGCAATCAATGGTTGTCGATCTCGGCGGCGGCGTTGCTGGTCTCGTTCCTGGCCGGCGTGGTGACCGCGTCGCTGGGCCGGCGCCACGTCTGGCCCGACCATCCGCACGGCGCGCTGCCGGTGACCGCGACCGCGCTGCTGTCGGCGACCCTGGTCGACTGGATCGTGGAGGGCGGGCCGACGCTGCCCCTGCCGCTGCTACCGATCCTGCTGGTGGCGTTCGGAGTCGGCGCGCTGAACACCACCTTCGTGCGCGACGGCGAAGTGTCGATTCCGTTGAGCTATGTGACCGGCACCGTGGTGAAGCTCGGGCAGGGCATCGAACGCCACCTCAGCGGCGGAACCTTCCGTGACTGGCTCGGGCACTTCATGCTCTTCGCCGCCTACACCTCCGGGGCGGTCGCCGGCGGCTGCATCAGCCTGTTCGCGGGTGGCACCTGGATGTTGGGTATCGCCACGGTCGTCTGTGTGCTGGCCACCTGGTACACCTACCGCTACGTCGACCGCCGCGGGGTGTGGCAATGACCGCGCACCGGCCCGGCTGAAACGCCGAGACCGGCGTCATGCAGACCCGCTCTCGCGGTGGCTGCACAACGCCGGTCTCGGGGGGACGGGTCGATCAGGTCGGGTCGACACCCACACCCAGCACCCGCTGGATGTCGGGCTTCATCGCGACCAACTGCTGGTTCCAGTACGGCCAGGCGTGCGTCCCGTCGGCCGGGAAGTTGAACACCCCGTTGTTGCCGCCGGCGGCGATGTAGTTCTGCTGGAACGTCTGGTTGGTGCGCAGCGTCAGGCTCTCCAGGAACTTGGCGGGCAGGTCGTTGCCGCCCAGGTCGCTGGGCGTGCCGTTGCCGCAGTAAACCCAGATACGGGTGCGGTTGGCCACCAGTCGGGGAATCTGCACCATGGCGTCGTTACGCTTCCAGGCCGGGTCGGACGACGGACCCCACATGCTGTTCGCGTTGTAACCGCCGGCGTCGTTCATGGCCAGCCCGATCAACGTCGGCCACCAGCCCTCAGACGGGTTCAAAAAGCCCGAAAGCGCTGCGGCGTAGGGGAACTGCTGCGGGTAGTAGGCAGCCAGGATCAGTGCCGAACCGCCCGCCATCGACAGCCCCACCACGGCGTTGCCGTTGGGCGAGACGCTCTTGTTGGCCTGCAGCCAGGTGGGCAACTCCCGGGTCAGGAAGGTCTCCCACTTGTACGTGTAATTCTGACCGTTGCCCTGGGAGGGCTGGTACCAGTCGGAGTAGAAGCTGGACTGCCCGCCCACCGGCATGATCACCGACAGGCCGGACTGGTAGTACTCCTCGAACGCCGGGGTGTTGATGTCCCAGCCGTTGAAGTCGTCCTGGGCACGCAGGCCGTCCAGCAGGTACACCGCGTGGGCGCCACCCGGCTGGAACTGCACCTTAATGTCACGGCCCATCGACGGCGAGGGCACCTGCAGGTACTCCACCGGCAGGCCCGGGCGGGAGAACGCCGAGGCGTTGCCCGAACCGCCCACGACCCCGACGAGGCCGCCCAGCAGTGCGGCCCCCACCGCCGCGACCATCAGCCGGCGCGGTAGCCGACTCGCCGCGTGACGCAACTTTCCTACGCTCTTCATAGCCTGTTTCCCATCCCACTGGTCGCTCCGCAAGCTGCGGAATGATGCCTGGTCTTGTCCTACTGCGGGAAGTCAAACACGGTGCAGGCCTGTGTCCTGTTCGCCGCCACGGGTTTTCATATCGCGGTTCGGCAACGATTGAGATTCGGGCAGGACTCGCTCCCCGCGGGGCCGCTATCGCCGGTGGGCATATAGTCGACGTGTTCATCGAGGCAAGGAGCAGTTCATGCAGCCGACTGCGCTGCGACCGCTGGCCGGGGTGCGGGTCATCGAGATCGCCAGTTTCGTGGCGGTACCGCTCGCCGGAATGACTCTGGCACAGCTGGGCGCCGACGTGGTCCGGATCGACCCGGTCGGCGGGGCGGCCGACTATCGCCGCTGGCCGGTCACCGAGGACGGCACGTCCATCTACTGGACCGGGCTCAACAGGGGAAAGCGTTCCCTGGTGGCCGACCTGCGCGCGCCGGAAGGGCAGCGCCTGGTGCAGCGCCTGATCGCCGAAAGCGGCGTGGTGCTGACGAATATGACAGGCCGGCAATGGCTTTCCTTCGACACACTGGTGAATGAACGCGCCGACCTGATCCACCTCGAGGTGGTCGGACGCGCCGACGGCTCCACGGCTGTGGACTACACGGTGAACGCCGCCACCGGCTTTCCGCTGGTGACCGGGCCGGCGGAGTACAGCGCACCGATCAACCACGTGTTACCGGCGTGGGATATCGCCTGCGGGCTGCACGGCGCGCTGGCGGTGGTGGCCGCGCTGCACCGCCGAGACCGCACCGGCGAGGGCTGCCGGGTGCGGCTGGCGTTGGAGGACGTGGCGCTGGGCACCGCCAGCGCGCTGGGCTTCCTGACCGAGGCGATGATCAACGGCACCAGGCGGGAGCGCATCGGCAACGCGCTCTACGGTCAGTACGGGCAGACCTTCACCGGCAGTGACGGCGCGTGCTTCATGATCGTCACACTGACCGACCGCCACTTCCGTGACCTGACCGAACTGACCGGTACCACGAAAATAATTGCCGCACTTGCCGAAGCGCGCGACATCGACTTCACCGATGAGGGGCAGCGCTACCGCCACCGCGACGTGCTCACCGGACTGTTCAGCGGCTGGTTCGCCGAGCGGACGGGGGCGCAGATCGAGGCGGCCCTTGCCGGCACCTCGCTGCTGTGGGACCGCTACCGCAGCTTCGCCGACGTGGCCGCAGACGAGCGGCTGGGCGATAACGCGATGTTCACCAAACTGCATCAGCCCCGGGTCGGCGACTACCTGGCCGCCGGGCTGCCGGCGTCCCTCGACGGAGCCCACCCACCCGCGGTCGCGGCACCGGACCTGGGTGCTCATACCGTGCAGGTGCTGACCGACCTGGGAATGACCACCGACGAGATCGACCGACTGCGTCGAAGTGGCACGGTAGCAACGGATTAGACAAAGGAGGCAGGAACCCTATGCGTACCTTCCAATCGATCGAGGAACTCGCGGCGTGCCAGGGCGAGTCGATCGGTCACAGCGAGTGGGTGACCATCACCCAGGACGCCGTCAACCTGTTCGCCGACGCGACCGGTGACCACCAGTGGATCCACGTCGACCCCGAGCGGGCCGCCAACGGTCCGTTCGGGACCACGATCGCCCACGGCTACCTGACCCTGGCCATGCTGCCGCAGCTGATGGCGCAGATCAGCCGCCTCGACGGGGTCAAGCTGGCGATCAACTACGGGCTGAACAAGGTGCGCTTCCCGGCTCCGGTGCCGGTCGGCTCCAAGATCCGGGCCGAGACGTCCGTGGTCGAGGTCGCCGATGTGGGCGGAGGCGCCCACCAGGTGACCTACTCGACCACGGTGGCCATCGACGGCAGTGCGAAACCGGCGTGCGTCGCCGAGAGCGTCGTGCGTTACATGCTCTGATTCGGGCCGCGCCTGGCGGTCCGGCCGCCGGGGCGAGCGGAGAAGTGGCGCGCGACGATCGCCGCGATCTGCAGGAAGCGGCGGCGGGTGGCCGGCGCCATCTCGCTCACCACGTCGATCACCCCGCCGGGCCGCAGGTGCGGGTCGAACGGCACCTCGACCACCTCCTGACCGTGCTGCAGGAACTGCGCGGTGAGCGCGGAGCGGGTCCGTTTGTCGGCGTGACCGTCGGAATCGTTGAGCACCACCACGCTGCGCTGCAGCAGGCCGCCCTGGCCGCGGTCGGCCAGCCACTCCATGGTCTTGGCGGCCGCGCCGGCCCCGTCCGCCCACGGCGAGGACACCACGATCAACGCGTCCAGATCGCGTAGCGCCTCCTGGGTGACCGCCGAGTCCATCGTGGAACCGCAGTCGACGATCGAGATGGTGAAGTGCCGGTCCAGGCGCAGCGCCGCCTCCCGGTACAGCGCCGCGTCCAGGACCCGGCGCCCTCCGGCGGCCGGCTCGCCGATCAGCACGTACAGCCCCGCGGCGTTGGCGCCCACCCGGCTGCTGATGTCGGCGAACGACTGCATGCTCTGGTCGGCTGCCAGGTCCCAGTAGGAGCTGGTGGCGCGCGGGTCGATCCGGCTGCCGAGCCGGCCGAACGCGGTGTCGGCGTCGACGGCCACCACGTGGTCGGCCCGGCGCAGCGCGGCGAACACCGAACCGACGCTGGCCGCCACCGTGGTCTTGCCTACACCGCCCTTGCCCAGGACGCCGACCTTGTAGATGCCGTTCGGCATGGAGCGGATGGCCGCCTCGTAGGCGGCCTCCTCACGCTCGGCCGGTGAGGGACCCAGATTGACCAGCCCTAGCGTGGCCGACAACACCACGCGACGCCAGCCGCGGGCCGGGCGTGGCCGCATCGGCGGCAGCGGGCCCGGATACGGGTAGGGCATCTGCCCGGCCGGTTGTCGCGGCGGTGGCTGGCCCCAGGGCTGGTGTGGCGGGGGTTGCTGGTGTGACTGCGGCGCGGCGCCCCGGGGAAAGTCGCTCCGCGGGAAGTCGCCCCGCAAGAACTCGTCGTCTGCGTTCATCGGCTCCTCGAGGCATACGGCAGCGGCATGGCCGGGGTGGCCCAACAATCCTGCAGCTTAACCTCGGCGGAGCCGATGCCGGGTCAGCACGCCTCAGCAGTCGTAGTACAGCGCGAACTCGTAGGGGTGCGGGCGCAGGTTGACCGGGTTGATCTCGTACTCTCGCTTGTAGTTGATCCAGGTCTCGATCAGGTCGGGGGTGAAAACCCCGCCTTCGGTGAGGTATTCGTGGTCGGCTTCCAGGTTATCGATCACGTGGGACAACTGGGTGGGTGCCTGCGGGATGGCGGCCGCCTCGTCGGGCGGCAGTTCGTAGAGGTCCTTGTCGACCGGGGCGGCCGGTTCGATCTTGTTCTTGACGCCGTCGATACCGGCCATCAGCATGGCCGCGAACGCCAGATAGGGGTTACCCGAGGAGTCCGGGCAGCGGAACTCCAGTCGCTTGGCCTTCGGGTTGGTGCCGGTGATCGGGATGCGCACGCACGCCGAGCGGTTGCGCTGGCTGTAGACCAGGTTGATCGGAGCCTCGTAGTGCGGCACCAGGCGCTTGTAGGAGTTGATGGTGGGGTTGGTGAACGCCAGCAGCGACGGGGCGTGGTGCAAGATGCCACCGATGTAATACCGGGCGATGTCGGACAGCCCGGCGTAGCCGGCCTCGTCGTAGAACAGCGGTTCGCCGTCCTGCCAGACCGACTGGTGCACGTGCATACCCGAGCCGTTGTCACCGAAGAGCGGTTTGGGCATGAAGGTGACGGTCTTGCCGTGCGCCCACGCGGTGTTCTTGATGATGTATTTGAACTGCATCAGGTCATCGGCGGCGTGCAGCAGCGTATTGAACTTGTAGTTGATCTCGGTCTGGCCGCCGGTGCCGACCTCATGGTGCCCGCGCTCGACCGCGAAGCCGGCGTTGGTGAGGTTGGTGGTCATGGCGTCGCGCAGGTCCACGTACTGGTCGTTGGGCGCCACCGGGAAGTAGCCGCCCTTCGGACGAACCTTGTACCCGAGGTTGGGGCTGCCGTCGGACTCGGCCGTGCGACCGGTGTTCCACCAGCCGGCGACCGAATCCACCTCGTAGAAGGAGCCGTTGATCTGTGAGTCGAAGCTCACCGAGTCGAAGATGTAGAACTCGGCTTCGGCGCCGAAATAGGCGGTGTCGGCGATCCCGGTGCTGGCGAGGTAGTTCTCGGCTTTGCGGGCGACGTTGCGGGGGTCGCGCGAGTAGGGCTCGCGGGTGAACGGGTCGTGCACGAAGAAGTTCAGGTTCAGCGTCTTGGCCGACCGGAACGGATCGATCCATGCCGTGGCCGGGTCGGGCAACAGCAGCATGTCCGACTCGTGGATGGACTGGAAACCCCGGATCGAGGAGCCGTCGAAGGCCAATCCGTCCTCGAACAGGCTTTCATCCAGCGCCGATGCCGGGATGGAGAAATGTTGCATCACCCCAGGCAGATCGCAGAATCGAATGTCGACATACTCGACCGACTCGTCAGCGACAAGCTTGAAAATATCGTCCGCCATACTGGTCTCCTTTGCGTGCAGACAGCCGAACGATAGGCAGTCAACATTTCCTGAACATCATCCAGTTATTGCGTACAGGTAACACGAAGCTCACCGCGGGCCATTTGCTCAGCAGGTGGCACGCTGCGTAGATCCGGGTATATCGTGACGGTGCCTGTGAGGAATTTCAGGCGAACCGCCGTTCAATGTCGCACGGACCAACCCTCGATCGATCAGCTATGCAGACGAATCGAGGCCGAAGTGCGAAGGGTCAAGTGCTGATGGCACCCAGTCGGGTCGGGCTCTACAACCCCGCGTTCGAACACGACGCGTGCGGGGTTGCCATGGTCGTCGATATCCACGGTCGACGTAGCCGCGACATCGTCGAGAAGTCGATCACCGCGTTGCTCAACCTCGAGCACCGCGGCGCCGCCGGGGCCGAACCGCACAGCGGTGACGGTGCCGGCATCCTGATCCAGGTGCCGGACCAATTCCTGCGTGCGGTAGTCGATTTCGGCCTGCCGGAGGAAGGGTCCTACGCCACCGGTATCGCCTTCCTGCCGCAGTCGGCCAAAGACGCGGCGAACGCCTGCGCCGCTGTCGAGAAGATCGTCGAAGCCGAAGGACTGCAGGTGCTCGGTTGGCGCGACGTGCCGATCGACGATTCGTCGCTGGGCGCTCTGGCCCGCGACGCGATGCCGACCTTCCGGCAGCTGTTCATCGGCGGGGCCTCGGGTATGACCTTGGAGCGGCGCGCCTATGTGGTCCGCAAGCGCGCCGAGCACGAGCTGGGCAGCAAGGGACCCGGCCAGGACGGGCCGGGCCGGGAAACCGTTTATTTCCCAAGCCTTTCCGGGCGGACGATGGTTTACAAGGGCATGCTGACCACCCCGCAGCTCAAGGCCTTCTATCCCGACCTGGCCGACGAGCGACTGCACAGCGCGCTGGGCATCGTGCACTCCCGGTTTTCGACCAACACGTTTCCGTCCTGGCCGCTGGCGCACCCGTTCCGGCGCATCGCGCACAACGGCGAGATCAACACGGTCACCGGCAACGAGAACTGGATGCGGGCCCGGGAGGCGCTGATCCGCACCGACGTCTTCGGGGACGGGAGCCACCCGACCAGGAAAGACACCGCCGACAAGCTGTTCCCGATCTGCACGCCGGGCGCCTCCGACACGGCGCGCTTCGACGAAGTGCTCGAACTGCTGCATCTGGGCGGCCGCAGCCTGCCGCACGCGGTGCTGATGATGATCCCGGAAGCCTGGGAGCGGCACGAGAGCATGGACCCGGCCACCCGGGCTTTCTACGAGTACCACGACTCGCTGATGGAGCCCTGGGACGGCCCGGCCTCGATGACCTTCACCGACGGCACCCTGGTGGGTGCGGTGCTGGACCGCAACGGCCTGCGGCCCTCTCGGATCTGGGTCACCGACGACGGACTGGTGGTGATGGCGTCCGAAGCCGGGGTGCTCGACCTCGATCCGGCCACCGTGGTGCACCGGCAACGGCTGCAGCCCGGCCGGATGTTCCTGGTGGACACCGCCGCCGGCCGGATCATCTCCGACGCCGAGATCAAGTCGACGCTGGCGGCCGAACACCCCTACCAGCAGTGGATCGACGAGGCGCTGATCGGCATCGAAGAGCTGCCGCCCGGCGACGCACCGCGCATGGAACACCACCGGATCCTGTTGCGCCAGCTGATGTTCGGCTACACCTATGAGGAGCTCAACCTGCTGCTCGCTCCGATGGCCCGCGCCGGCGCCGAGCCGATCGGGTCGATGGGCACCGACACCCCGGTGGCGGTGCTGTCGTCGCGGCCCCGGCTGCTGTTCGACTACTTCCAGCAGATGTTCGCCCAGGTCACCAACCCGCCGTTGGACGCCATCCGCGAAGAGGTGATCACCAGCATGCAGGGCGCCGTCGGTCCGGAGGGCGACCTGCTCAACACCGGAGAACCGACCTGGCGGCAGGTCGTGCTGCCCCAGCCCATCCTGAGCAACCAGGAGCTGGCCAAGCTGGTCAACCTGCGCCCCGATCAGCAGATCGGTTCCCGGCGCCCGCATGGCCTGTCCACGGCCGTCATCAGCTGCCTGTATCCGGTGGCCGAGGGCGGCGCCGGGTTGCGCGCGGCGCTCAAGCAGGTGTGCGCCCGGGTTTCGGCGGCGATCGAGGACGGCGCCAGCTTCATCGTGATCTCCGACCGCGAATCCAACGAGACGCTGGCGCCCATCCCGTCGCTGCTGGCCACCTCGGCGGTGCATCACCATCTGGTCGCCGAGCGCACCCGCACCAAAGTGGGTCTGGTGGTCGAGTCCGGAGATGCCCGGGAGGTGCACCACTTCGCGGCGCTGCTGGGGTTCGGCGCCGCCGCCATCAACCCCTACCTGGCCTTCGAGTCCGTCGAAGACATGCTCGATCAAGGTCTGATCGAGGGGCTCGACCGCGAGAAGGCGTTGTCCAACTACGCCAAGGCCGCCGCGAAGGGTGTGCTGAAAGTCATGTCCAAGATGGGCATTTCGACCCGGGCCTCCTACACCGGTGCGCAACTGTTCCAGCCGATCGGTATCGCTCAGGACGTCCTCGACGAATACTTCACCGGCCTGTACTGCCCGATCGGCGGCATCACCCTCGACGACATCGCCGCCGACGTCGCCGCTCGCCACGGGCTGGCCTACCTGGACCGGCCCGAGCAGCGTGCGCACCGGCAGCTGCCGGTGGGCGGTGAATACCAGTGGCGCCGCGAGGGGGAGTACCACCTGTTCAACCCCGAGACGGTGTTCAAACTGCAGCACTCCACCCGCACCGGGCAGTACGCCGTCTTCAAGGAGTACACCAAGCTGGTCGACGACCAGAGTGAGCGACTGGCCACGTTGCGCGGCCTGCTGAAGTTCAAAACCGGGGCACGGCCGCCGGTTCCGATCGAGGAGGTGGAACCGGCCACCGAGATCGTCAAACGGTTCGCGACCGGCGCGATGAGCTACGGCTCGATCTCCGCCGAGGCGCACGAGACCCTGGCGATCGCGATGAACCGGATCGGCGGCCGGTCCAACTGCGGTGAGGGCGGTGAGCACGCCGACCGCTACCTGCCCGACGAGAACGGCGACTGGCGGCGCAGCGCGATCAAACAGGTCGCCTCGGCCCGCTTCGGTGTCACCAGCGACTACCTGGTCAACTGCACGGATCTGCAGATCAAGATCGCGCAGGGCGCCAAACCCGGTGAGGGCGGCCAGCTCCCGGGTAACAAGGTGTATCCCTGGATCGCCGAGGTTCGGCACGCCACCCCCGGCGTCGGGCTGATCTCGCCGCCGCCGCACCACGACATCTACTCCATCGAGGACCTCAAACAGCTGATCCACGACCTGAAGAACGCCAACCCCGACGCCCGCATCCACGTCAAGCTGGTCGCGGAGAACGGTGTCGGGACGGTGGCCGCCGGGGTGTCCAAGGCGCACGCCGACGTGGTGCTGATCTCCGGGCACGACGGCGGTACCGGAGCGGCGCCGCTGACCTCGCTCAAGCACGCCGGTGCGCCGTGGGAGCTGGGGCTGGCCGAGACCCAGCAGACGTTGCTGCTCAACGGTCTTCGGGACCGGATCGTGGTGCAGGTGGACGGGCAGCTCAAGACCGGCCGCGACGTGGTGATCGCCGCGCTGCTGGGCGCGGAGGAATTCGGATTCGCCACCGCACCACTGGTGGTGTCGGGCTGCATCATGATGCGGGTCTGTCACCTGGACACCTGCCCGGTCGGGGTCGCCACCCAGAACCCGGAGCTGCGCAGCCGATTCAACGGCCAGCCCGAGTTCGTGGAGAACTTCTTCTGGTTCATTGCCGAAGAGGTTCGTGAATACCTTGCGGCGCTGGGCTTCCGCACCATCAACGAAGCGGTCGGGCAGGTGAACGCGCTGGACACCACCTTGGCCCGTGCGCACTGGAAGGCCCACAAGCTCGATCTGGGCCCGGTGCTGCACGAACCGGAGTCCGCGTTCATGAACCAGGACCTGTATTGCAGTTCCGGCCAGGACCACGGGCTGGACAAGGCGCTGGATCAGCAGTTGATCGTGATGAGCCGCGAGGCGCTCGACTCCGGCACTCCGGTGCGGTTCTCGACCGCGATCTCCAATGTCAACCGGACCGTCGGGACCATGCTCGGTCACCAGGTCACCAAAGCCTATGGTGCCCAAGGCCTACCGCAGGACACCATCGACATCACCTTCACCGGTTCGGCCGGCAACAGCTTCGGGGCCTTCCTGCCGCCGGGGATCACCCTGCGGGTCCTCGGTGACGCCAACGACTATGTGGCCAAGGGCTTGTCCGGCGGCCGGATCGTGATCCGGCCACCGGAAGACGCTCCGGACGGATACATCGCCGAGGACAACATCATCGGCGGCAACGTCATCCTGTTCGGCGCCACCAGCGGTGAGGTGTTCCTGCGCGGGGTGGTCGGCGAGCGGTTCGCGGTCCGCAACTCCGGGGCCGTCGCGGTGGTCGAGGGCGTCGGCGACCACGGCTGCGAATACATGACCGGCGGCAAGGTCGTGGTGCTCGGGCACACCGGACGCAACTTCGCCGCCGGTATGTCCGGTGGGGTCGCCTACGTCTACGACCCGAACGCCGAACTGCCGGGCAGGCTCAACACCGAGATGGTGGAGCTGGATTCATTCGACGACTTCGACGCCGAAGATGTCAGCTGGCTGCGCGGCATTCTGGCCGCCCATGCCGACGCCACCGACTCGGCACCGGCGCAAACCATCCTGTCCGACTGGGCAAAGCACAGCCGTCACTTCGTCAAGGTGATGCCGCGCGACTACCGAAGGGTGCTCAACGCGGTGGCCGAGGCGAAGGCGAGCGGCACCGATGCGAACGAGGCGATTATGGCGGCGGCTCATGGCTGACCCGAGAGGCTTTCTCAAATTCCCGCTGCGCGTTCTGCCGTCGCGGCGCCCCGTCTCGGAGCGGGTGGGGGACTGGAACGAGGTGTACCAGGAGTTCTCCGAGGACACGCTGCGCCAGCAGGCGGGCCGCTGCATGGACTGCGGTATCCCGTTCTGCCACACCGGCTGTCCGCTAGGCAACTTGATCCCGGAATGGAACGACCTGGTCCGCACCGGGCGCTGGCGGGAAGCCTTCGACCGGCTGCATGCCACCAACAACTTCCCGGACTTCACCGGCCGGCTCTGCCCCGCGCCGTGCGAGCCGGCCTGCGTACTCGGCATCAACCAGCCGCCGGTCACGATCAAGCAGGTCGAGTACGAGATCGTGGAGCGCGGCTTCAAAGAGGGTTGGGCACAACCGATCCCGCCGTCGGTCACAACCGGTAAGTCGGTCGCGGTGGTGGGCTCGGGGCCGGCTGGGCTGGCCGCCGCGCAACAGCTCACCCGGGCGGGGCACGCGGTGACGGTGTTCGAGCGAGACGACCGCATCGGTGGACTCCTGCGCTACGGCATACCGGAATTCAAGATGGAGAAGCGCATCGTCGACCGGCGGCTGGAGCAGATGGTCGGTGAGGGCACCGAGTTCCGGACCGGAGTCAACGTCGGCGTCGACGTGACGGCCGAACAACTGCGCAACGACTTCGACGCCGTCGTGCTGGCCGGCGGGGCCACCGCATGGCGTGACCTGCCGATCCCCGGCCGGGAGCTCGACGGCATCCACCAGGCGATGGAATACCTGCCGTGGGCCAACCGGGTGCAGGCCGGGGACCTGTCGGAGCCGCCGATCACCGCGCACGGCAAGAAGGTGGTCATCATCGGCGGTGGCGACACCGGTGCGGACTGCCTCGGCACCGTGCACCGCCAGGGCGGCACCTGCGTGCACCAGTTCGAGATCATGCCGCGTCCGCCCGAGACCCGGGACCCGTCCACGCCGTGGCCGATGTATCCGCTGGTGATGCGGACCTCGGCTGCACACGAGGAGGGCGGTGACCGGGTGTTCTCGGTCAACACCGAGCAATTCCTCGGCCGCGACGGTCATGTCACCGGGCTGCGGGCCCACGAGGTGCGCCGCCGCAACGGCGCGTTCGAAAAGGTGGACGGGACCGACTTCGAGCTGGAAGCCGACCTGGTGCTGCTGGCGATGGGGTTCGTCGGCCCGGAACGGTCGGCGCTGCTCAATGACCTGGGCGTGGAGTTCACCGGCCGGGGCACCGTGGCACGCGACGAGGAGTTCGCCACCGGCGTGCCGGGCGTCTACGTCGCCGGCGACATGGGGCGCGGGCAGTCCCTGATCGTCTGGGCGATCGCCGAGGGGCGTGCCGCCGCGGCGGGCGTCGACCGGTATCTGATGGGCAAGACGGCGCTGCCGTTCCCGGTCAAGCCGACGGCGGCGCCGATCCACTGACCCGGCTCCGTGCGGATCAGAGCGACGCCCAAACCGCAATAGTCACTTCAATAACTTCTGTATCACAATGCGGCGCGTCATGTGTTGTTTGCCACCTGTCCGGTGTCTAATAGTCGGTAATGGGTGTCGCGTCAACGGATGCGTTAACCTGGTCCGCGTAATTCCAATCTGGTCTGAATCGGGGCGGAGGTTTTTCACCGTGCACTTCAACCCCCTATACCGATACCGGATGGGCCGAATAGCCTGGTCACTGCTGCGCCATCCCCGCAGGAGCCGGGAGTTTCCGGCCAAACACGAGCGTCTGATCACGGCCGATGAGTTGATGCGCTACGCGATGTAGGGGCCCGGACCTGTTGGCGCGTGGCGGAGTTTGCTGCGACGTTATCAAGGCGTGACTTCAGTCGCGACCGGGGTCCAAAGGCCGGAATCGCGGACCGCTTCGGCCAACGGCTCGAGCACCGCCGGGCGGTAGGGCACCGGCAGGTAGACGATCGCCAGATCCAGGCCCTCGGCGCCGAGGGCCGCGGCGTCGTCGATGACCTTGCGGTAATCGTGGTCCGGGTCCAGGCGTAGGTGCGCCGACAGGGTGATCTCGCCAGCGTCGCGGCCTAGGTCGGCGCAGTGGCCGGCCAGCACCTCACGCTTGCGGGCGAATTCGGCCGGCGTGCCGCCGACGAAGTTCCAATGCTGGGCGTAACGCGCGGTGATCTTGAGGGTGCGCTTCTCGCCGTTGCCCCCGATGCAGATCGGCGGGTGCGGTCGCTGCGGACCCTTGGGCTCGTTGCGGGCGTTCTCGAGCCGGTAGTAGGTGCCCGAGAAGGTGGTGGTCTGCGCGCTCAACAGGCTGACCAGGACTTCGCAGGCCTCCTCGAAGCGATCGAAGCGCTCACGGATGCTGCCCAGCTCGATTCCGTAGGCGCCGGACTCCTCCTCGTTCCAGCCGGCGCCGATGCCCAACTCCAGCCGGCCGCCGGAGATGATGTCGAGTGCCGCGGCCATATTGGCCAACACAGCGGGATGGCGGTAGTGGATCCCGGTGACCAACGTGCCCAGCCGTAGTCGAGTGGTGGCCTGCGCCAGCGCCGTCAGCGTGGTCCAGCCCTCCAGACACGGCCCGGTCGAGTCGGTGAAGATCGGATAGAAGTGGTCGAAGGTCCAGCCGGACTCGTAGACGTCGATATCGTCGGCGGCCTGCCAGACGGCCAGCATGTCGGCCCAGGTGGTGTTCTGCGGTGAGGTCTTGAATGCGAAGCGCATTCAGCCGACGTTAGCGCGTCCGCGCTGCCCGGAGCGCCAAACGCCGCACGCCGCCGGATAGGCTGCCGCTGTGGACACGGTGATGCTGGGTATCGATACCAAGGTGACTCTGTTGGCGGCCGGGCTGATCTTCCTGCTGGCACTGCTGCTCGGGGTCTGGAAGTACCAGCAGATCGCCACCTCGGAGAACCACCAGGCCCACATCTACGTCGACATCGCCCACCGGGCGGCGTTGCTGTACTCCTTCGCCACGCTGCTGGTCGCGGTCTTCGTCGAGCTCAGCGGCTGGCCCACCTGGGTGAACATGACCGCGGCGATGGTGATGGTGTACTTCTTCGTCACCGCCATCGGCAGCTACATGCTGCACGGCGCGTTGCGCGACACCACCAACCAGTTCGAGAAGGCTGGCCCGCTCTTGCGACTGGGCATGCTGTTGCTGATCATCGGCGAGATCGGGGGCTTCTCGGTGCTGCTGGCCGGTTTCGGCGTCGGTGAGTTCTGACTCGACCTACAACGCTTCGCCGTAGATGCTGCTGACCCAGATGTGGGTCAGGGTGTCGACCACCCGATCATGGTGAACCGACGGCTCCTCGGCGACCAGCGCCGCCATCATCGTGCGCTCGTTCATCTGATTCAGTGACGTCGCGAGGTCTAGCGCCGGGACGGTGTGCGGCGCCGCGCCGCGGTCGCGTTCGGCGGTGATCATCGCCGCGGTCTGCTCAATCCACTTGCGCATGAAACCGTTCCACATCGCCCGGAACTCCGGGCTGGTGGCCAGCGCCTCGGTGCCTGCCCGGGCGATCGCGCGGTGCGAGCTGAACGCGGTGAAGAACGCCTTGATGCCGCTGCGCCAGACCCGGCGCGGGTCGGTCGGCAGTCGCTGGACCGCTCCGACGAACTTCTCGTCGGCGGCGGCGATCAGCGGCTCGAGCAGCGAGAGCAGCACCGCGTCTTTGGACTTGAAATAGAAGTAGAAGGTGGGCCGGGAGATGCCGGCGCCTTTGGCCAGGTCGTCCACCGAGATCTCGGCGAGCGACCGCTGCTCGAGCAGTCGTTCGGCGGTGGACAGGATCGCTTGCTCCCGATCATCGCCGGACGGCCGGGTCGACCGTCGGCTGCGGGTACGCGTCGGGCCCGGAGGAGTCACAGGACATAGTTTACACGGTGTCGAGAAAATCAACAGGATGTCGACTCGGGCTGTCTCGGCGTTGCTACACTTCTCGCCCGTGGCTGAACAGCTCGATGTCGTGGTCATCGGCGCGGGCCTTTCCGGCATCAGTGCCGCGTGGCATTTGCAGCGATACTGCCCGAACAAGACCTATGCGATCCTGGAGCGTCGCGCCGATCTCGGCGGTACCTGGGACCTGTTCACCTACCCGGGCGTGCGCTCGGACTCCGACATGTACACCTTTGCCTTTCGGTTCAAACCGTGGACCCGGGACACGACGATCGCCGAAGGCGCGGTGATCAAAGCCTACTTGCGAGAGGCTGCCCACGAGTACGGCATCGATCGACACATCCGTTACGGACACCGGCTGGTTGCCGCAGACTGGAGCGAGACGGCCGCCGCGTGGCGACTCACCGTCGATCGGGACGGCGCGACGATCGAGATCACGTGTAACTTTCTGTTCGCGTGCAGCGGCTACTACGACCACGACGAGGGCTACTCGCCGGAATTCCCCGGCTCCGAAGACTTTGCCGGCACCATCGTGCACCCGCAGCACTGGCCGAAGGATCTGGACTACACCGGCAAGAAGATCGTGGTGATCGGCTCCGGCGCCACGGCGATGACCCTGGTGCCGGCCCTTTCTGATTCCGGTGCCGGTCACGTCACTATGGTTCAGCGTTCCCCCGGCTACATCGGCTTGCTGCCCACTGTCGATCCAAGGGCCCGCCGGCTGAACCGGATCCTGCCGAGCCGGATCGCGGCCGCGGCCAACAGATGGAGCTACATCCTCGGTCAGGTCGGCGTCTACCAGGCCAGCCGCCGCTTTCCGAAACTGATGCGCAAGACGTTAATGATGATGGCGGAGCGTCGATTGCCTGCCGGGTTCGACGTCGACAAGCACTTCGGCCCGAGCTATCAGCCGTGGGACCAGCGGTTGTGCCTGGCGCCCGATGGGGACCTGTTCGCCACCATCAGTGCGGGTCGGGCCGATGTGGTTACCGATGACATCGAGACGTTCACCCCGGCTGGGATCCGGCTGAGCTCCGGCGAGGAGTTACCCGCTGATCTGATCGTCACTGCGACCGGCCTGAACCTGCGGTTGTTCGGTGGCATCGAGATCAGCCGCGACGGCGTGCCGGTCAACCTGTGTGACACGGTGGCTTACCAGGGCATGATGCTCAGCGGTGTGCCGAACATGGCGTTTACGGTCGGGTATATCAATGCGTCCTGGACGTTGAAAGCCGACCTGGTATCGGAGTCGGTCTGCCGGGTGCTCAACTACCTGGACGCGCAGGGATTCGACACCGTGGTCGCGCGGGAGCCGGAACCGCACGTGCAGGACCGCCCGCTGGTCAGGCAGGATTCCGGTTACGTGCAACGGGCGCTGAGTCACCTCCCGCGGGCGGGTTCGCACCGGCCTTGGCGCCCGCACGAGAACTATCTGCTGGACTTGGCGCAGCTCAGGCGGGTCAGGCTCGATGACGGCCACCTGCGTTTCACCCGCTCTGGATAAGTGGTAGCTCATCCCGCTTTGCGGACTCGAGTGCGCAATTAGCGAATCTAAACTTGCGGGCAGCTCAGCTTTTCAGTAATTTCCCTATGACGTTCTTCAGGTACGGTGGATGGATTCAGACCATACCTTTTGGATGATTATCGTGCCTCAAAGGGGGAAATTGACATGAGTCGTCGCGACCAGCGGAATAACGGCCGGAAGCGGGGGAAGCGGGCTTACGCCGCGGCCTCGGCGGCGGGAGCGTTCCTGGCGTTCGGCATGTCGCCATTGGCGGCTGCGCCGGCGCAAGCCGACATCGACTTCGACTGGCTGGACCCGCTCGCGTGGTTCGGTGCGGACGCACCGGGGGCGGACCTGCCCGGCGCTGCCGACTTCTCCTTCAGCGATTGGGGCGGCTTGCTCAGTGGCGACCCGGATGCGTGGTTGGCCTTTGACGACCAGGTGTACCTGGCGTTCTATGACCCGATGCAGGCGATGATCGACAACCCGGCCAATGACTGGTGGCTGGACCCGCTGAACCAGGTGTTCGCCACCGGTGACGCTTGTGGGGTGCTGTGCAACGGCTCGGATGCGTACTACAACGGCGACGGCGACCTGGTTCAGGCCCAAGACGGTGGTCTCTGGTTCGGTGACGGCGGCAACGGCATCGACGGTTCCGACGGCGGCGCGGCCGGCCTGTTCGGCAACGGCGGTACCGGCGGCGATGCGGCGATGAACGCGACGGTCACGATCGACGGGGTCACCTTCGCGGGCTCCGGCGGCGATGGCGGTGCCGGCGGCGGTCTCATGGGATACGGCGGAACCGGTGGTAACGGCGGCGACGCCTATGTCGACGGCAACGGCGACGTGATCCAGGCGGGCGCCGGTGGCAACGGCGGCGACGGCATGGGCCAGCTCGGTATCGGCAACGGCGGTGACGGCGGTGTCGGCGGGCACGGCCTGGACGCGACCGACGTCCACGCGGCCACTGCCGGCGGTCTGGGTGGTAACGGAGGTAACGCCGGGCCGCACACCGGCAACGGCGGCAACGGTGGCACCGGCGGTGTCGGCGGCCAGGGCTTGCAGGGCCTTACCGGCGCCAACGGGAACGGTACGGCCGGCAGCGATGGCGCCGCCGGCGGTAACGGCGGTGTCGGCGGTAACGGCGGCGAGATCTTTGGCAACGGCGGTAACGGCGGTGCCGGCGGCGTGGGTGGCAAGGGCGGCACCGGTGGTACCGGCGCGGACGGCGTCGACGGCGATTGGGCAGTCAACAACGGCAACGGGACCGACGGCGGCAACGGCGGTGCCGGCGGAAACGGTGGAGTCGGTGGCACCGGTGGCGCTGCCGGTACTGCGGACCACGACGGCAGCGGCGCCGACGGTGCCGGGGGCGTCGGTGGCAACGGCGGTGCCGGTGGCGACGTCGGCCTCGGTGGCGACGGCGGCAATGGCGCGGCCGGCACCGCGGCCAACCCCGATGGCGGCGACGCCGGTAACGGCGGTGACCCCGGTGACACCGCGGGCCTCGGCGGCGCGGGCGGCCAGGGCGCCGGTGACAGTGCGGATGGCCAGGCCGGCGCCGATGGCACCATCACCCCGATCGTCTCGGGTAACGGCGGCCAGGGCGGTGCCGGTTACAACGCGGCCGCCGACACCGGCGCGGCTGCCGGTACCAGCGGCGGCAACGGTGGCGCCGGTGGTAACGGCGGCAAGTGGGGCAACGGCGGCGACGGCGGGGCCGGCGGCAGCGGCGTCCAGGGTGCCGCCGGCAGCTTCGCGGGCGGCGGTAGCGGCAACGGCACCTCCGGCGGCAACGGCGGCAACGCCGGCGACGGCGGTGACTCCGGTGAGCTGGCGGCCAACACCGCCGGTAACGCGGGTCTGGCCGGCAATGGCGCCGACGGCGGCGCCGGTGCCAACGCGGTGGACCCGGGCGGCAACGGCGGCAACGGCGGTGGCGGCGGTAACGCCGGTGACGGCGCTGCCGGCGGTTCGTCGGCCAACGGCACGGCGGGCACCGACAGCGACGGTGGGGTGGCCGGTAACGGTGCCATCGGCGGTGACGGCGCGGCCGGCACCGACGGTGTTCCCACGACGGCTCCCTTCGACGGTGCGTCCAACGGCCAGGCCGGCGGCAGCGGCGGCCAGGGTGGCAGCGGTGGCAACGGTGGCGCCGGCGGCGGCGAGAACGGTGTCGGCAGCAACGGCGGTAACGGTGCGGCCGGCGGCAACGGCGCCGACGGCGGCGTCGGCGGCTACACCACCCACACCGACGACTTGGGCCACCCGGAGCAGGTGCACAACATCGGTCTCGGCGGCCAGGGCGGTGACGGCGGTGACGGCGGAAGCGGCGGCGCGGCCGGCGCCGGCACGACCAACGGTGCCGGAGGCAACGCGGGTAACGGTGGCCAAGGCGGCAGCGGTGGTAACGGCGGCAGCGGGGGCGACCTCACGAGCACCGGCTACATCGACAGCGCCGGGAACACCAGCCGGGGCAACCCGGCCGACATTATCGGCGCGGGCGGCGCGGGCGGTGACGGCGGCGACGGCTACGTCGCCGGTAACGGTGGCGCCGGCGGCAACGGCGGCAGCGACGACTTCGCAGCAGGCTCCAACGGTGGCGGCGGCGGCGCCGGTGGCAATGGTGGCGACGGTGTCGGCGACGGCAGCACCGGCGGCGACGGCGGTGCCGGTGGCAACGGTGGCGACGGCAGCGACATCCGCTGGGGCTGGACCGGCTCCGGCACGCCTCCGTCGTCGATCAGCAACGGCACCCCCAGCACGTCGGGCCCGGTCAACAACGTCTCCGGCGGCGCCGGCGGCAACGGCGGCAACGGCGGCGTCGGCGCCGCGGCGAACGGCACCGGTGGTGCAGGCGGCACCGGCGGCACCGTGGTCACCCCGAACCTGCCCACCGGGCCGGGTTCCATCGGCATCAACGACGGTGCGATCAACGGTGGCGCCGGCGCCACCGGCGGTACCGGTGCCACCGACGGCAGCTCGGGCACGCCCGGAACCACACCATAGTTCTGCAGAACACAAGTCGGGAAGCCCCATACGCCTCGTGCGTGTGGGGCTTTCCCCGTCTCAAAACGACCATTATCTACATGCCGTCGAAATACTCAACGGACTGTTGACTGACTCGACACCACGTTGATAATCTGGCGGCATGACTGAACACCTCGATGTTGTGATCGTCGGTGCCGGCATTTCCGGCATCAGTGCGGCGTGGCACCTGCAGGACCGCTGCCCGACCAAGAGTTACGCGATCCTGGAGCGTCGCGATGACCTCGGTGGGACCTGGGATCTGTTCAAGTACCCGGGCATCCGCTCGGACTCCGACATGTTCACCCTCGGTTTCCGGTTCAAGCCCTGGCGCTCGGCACACTCGATCGCCGACGGCGCCTCGATCAAGGCCTACATCAAGGAGGCGGCCGCCGAGAACGGCATCGACTCCCACATCCGCTACCGGCAGCACGTGGTGGCCGCCGACTGGTCCGACGCGGAGAACCGCTGGACGGTGACCGTCGAGAGCGACGGTAAGCAGAGCCAGCTCACCTGCTCGTTCCTGTTCGCCTGCAGCGGCTACTACAACTACGACGAGGGCTACTCGCCCAAGTTCGAAGGGGCCGAGGACTTCGAGGGCACCATCGTGCACCCGCAGCACTGGCCGGAGGACCTGGATTACGCGGGCAAGCGCATCGTGGTGATCGGATCCGGTGCCACCGCGGTGACGCTGATCCCGAGCCTGGTGAACACCGGAGCCGGACACGTCACCATGCTGCAGCGCTCGCCGACCTACATCGGCTCGCTCCCGCTGGTCGATCCCTTCGCCGAGCGGGCCAACAAGCTGCTGCCGGCGCACGTGGCGCACGTCGCCAACCGCTGGAAGGCGATCGGATTCAGCACCTTCCAGTACCAGCTGTCGCGGCGCTTCCCGAACTTCATGCGCAAGACCCTGCTGACCATGGCCCAGCGCCGGTTGCCGAAGGGCTACGACGTCGAGAAGCACTTCGGGCCCAGCTACAAGCCGTGGGATCAGCGGTTGTGCCTGGCCCCCAACGGGGATCTGTTCAAGACCATTCGCGGCGGACAGGCCGACGTGGTCACAGACACCATCGAGCGCTTCACCAAGACCGGTATCAAGTTGAGCTCCGGTGCGGAGTTGCCCGCCGACATCATCATCACCGCGACGGGACTGAACCTGCAGTTGTTCGGCGGGGCCGAGGTGCGGCGCAACGGCGAACCGGTCTCGCTCAACGACACCATGGCCTACAAGGGCCTGATGCTCACCGGGCTGCCGAACATGGCCTTCACCATCGGCTACACCAATGCGTCCTGGACGCTGAAGGCCGACCTGGTGTCGGAGTTCGTCTGCCGGCTGCTCAACTACATGGACGAGCACGGATTCGACACGGTGGTGCCGGGACGCCCCGGTGCCGATATCGAAGACCGGCCGCTGATGGACTTCACCCCCGGCTACGTGCTCCGGGCGCTGGACTACCTGCCCAAGGCCGGATCACGCGCGCCGTGGCGGCTCAAGCAGAACTACCTACTGGATCTCCAGCTGATCCGGCGCGGCAAGGTCGACGACGACGTCCTGCGCTTCTCCAAGCACCGGGCCGCGGTCGCAGCCTGACCGGTCACGGCGTCCCGCCCCGCCCATCCGAGGCCTCAGGCCAGTAATAGGAGTCGGGGTAGGGGCGGGCGCCGAAGATCGCGGTTCCGATCCGCACCTCGGTGGCGCCTTCGGCGATCGCCAGCGGAAAGTCCCCGCTCATGCCCATGGACAGCCGCGG
Source organism: Mycolicibacter kumamotonensis (assembly GCF_002086285.1). Lineage (GTDB taxonomy): Bacteria > Actinomycetota > Actinomycetes > Mycobacteriales > Mycobacteriaceae > Mycobacterium > Mycobacterium kumamotonense. Next base: position 164,721 of record NZ_MVHU01000003.1, read on the forward strand.
CAGGTCGTGGCCGTGGGCGGCCGCGGCATCCCGCAGTTGGTGCAGCCGGCGAAAGCAGCCGCGGACCGCGTCGGCCTCGGAGGTGTTGATGGCCAGCGTCATCAGGCCGCGCACGCGCAGGGTGGGGTAGCCGGCCAGTACCTCGAGGAACGGTAGTAGCTGCTCGGGGTCCAGGCCGTACTTGCTCGGCTCGTCGGAGGTCTTGACCTGGACCAGCACGTCGAGGGTACGGCCCTGCGCGCGCAGGTTCCGATCCAACGCTGCGGCCAGCTTGGGCCGGTCCAGCGACTGCACCTCGGTGGCCAACCGCGCCACCACGCCCGCCTTGTTGGTCTGCAGGTGCCCGATCATCACCCAGTCGATTTCAGGGCGGGTCTCCTCTAGAGCCATCGCCTTGTCCCGGATCTCCTGGACCTTGTTCTCGCCGAACCGGCGCCATCCCAGGTCTTCGGCGGCCTGCTGGATCACGTCCGGGCCGAACGTCTTGCTCACCGGCAACACGGTGACCTCGCCGGGATCACGGCCGGCCGCGCGGCAGGCGTCGTCCACCCGCTCCCGCAGCCGTTCCCAGCGTTCCCGCAGGGTGTCGTTCATCGGAGTTACACCACGACGATGCCGTCGTCGTCGCTGTAGGCGATCTCGCCGGGCACGAAGGCGACACCGCCGAGTTCGACGACGACGTCGCGTTCGCCGGCGCCGGTCTTGGTGCTCTTGCGGGGATTGGTGCCCAGGGCCTTGATGCCGATATCGAGCGTGCGCAGTGTCGCGGCGTCACGCACGGCGCCGTGCACGATCAGTCCGACCCAGCCGTTGGAGCGGGCCAGCTCGGCGATGACGTCACCGACCAGCGCGGTGTGCAGCGATCCGGCGCCGTCGATCACCAGCACCCCGCCGTCGCCGGGCTCGGATAGCACCGACTTGAGCAGCGCGTTGTCTTCGAAACAGCGGACCGTGCTGATCGGGCCGGCGAATTCGGTGCGACCGCCGAGCTGGCGGAACTGCAGATCGCAACTGCGCACGTCGGCGCCGATGTCGTCGACCAGGTCGGCGGTGGGCCGGAAGGGTGCGGTCACCGGTGGGCTCAGCCGCGGCGCGCGCGGAACAGCCGGCGGATCAGCAACAGTCCGAGTAGGCCGAACAAGCCGGCGGCCAGCATCGCAGCCGGTGACCGGCGCGCCGGTGACACCGACGGGGTGAGCGGGTTACGAGCCGTGTCGACCGTCGACTTCGCCTGGGCGGCTGTCTCCTTGGCGCCCTCGGCGAGACGGCCCGAACCGTTGGTGTCGGCGGGCCGTGGCGACGGCGCGGGAGCCGCCGCCTTCTTGGCGGCCTTCTTCGCGGGCGCCTTTTTGGCCGGCGCCTTCTTGGCCGCCTTAGCCGGGGCCTTCTTGGCGGCTTTCGCCGGTGCCTTCTTGGCGGCCTTCTGGGCAGGTGGCTCGGCGGGCTGATCGGCTCCGGCCGGCTCGGACGGAACGGCCGGCTCGGCGGGAGTGGCGGGTGGCTCGGCGGGCCGATCGGCTCCAGCCGGCTCGGCGGGTCCGGGTGCGGCGGCGGGTTCCTGGGCGGGCTGGTCCTGCGGGTCGGTCATACGGCAGCTCCTCTGGCGGGTTCTCGTCTCAGATCAACTCGGCGGCGACACCGGCAACGTTGCCCATCATGCCAGCATCCGCCTGCGCTCAGGTGTGGGGCAGCAATCAGGATCGGCGCCGATTCAGCCACAGGCCGGCCCCGACAAGTGCCACCGCACCGGCCACGAACGGCCAAATCGGCAGGTCAGCTTCCGGGTCGGCGTACCGGCGCGGAATCGGGGGCGGCGCCTCGCCGTGATCGGTCACCGCCGGGCCGGGCTCACCGGTGCCGGCCACCGTCAGCCGGAACGGCCACGAACCGGACACCACATGACCGTCGGCGGAGGTGACCCGGTAGTTGACGGTGTACGTGCCGGCCGGACCGAGCGGGCGGACGGCGACGCTGGCGACCGCGCCCCGGACCTGTGTCTCACCGGTGGACCACAGGTGCCCGTCCGGCCCGACCACCGTCATGGCCGCGAAGCTGGTCTGCAGCTGCTCGTTGAAGGTCGCACTGACACGATCCGGTCCGCGCGTCAGCTCGGCACCGCCGGCCGGATCCGCCGACACCAACACCGCGTGCGCGCCAGCCACCCCGGGGGCCACCAGGGCAAACAGCGCCGCCAGCGCGAACATCCCGGTCAGCGCGACGCGCACGGCCCTCGTCATGCTCGCCGCCGGCCCACGGCGATCGTGGCGGCCAGCGCGGCGACCAGCAGCGCGGCCCCGCCCAGCAGCCGGGCCGCATTGTCGGCGTGGTGCGAACCACCGGCATCGGATTCGACGGTCTCCGCCGGTCCGGCGGAGACGGCCGGGGCCGGGTGTTGGGCGTGGTGTTCAGGAGCCGACGCCGGACCGGCCGCCAGGTGCAACGACGGCACCGGGCGCTCCGCCTCGCCGCCACCGCTGGGAGGCGGCTGATCCCAGCGCACCACGGTCCCGTCGGCGTAGCGCTGCGCCGACGGGAAGTCCACCGTCTCGGTGTCGGGCAACTTCATCGCGATCCGGAACAGGCCGAACTGGTCGGCGCCGATGCCACCGGCCTCGGCCGTCCAGGTCACCGAGTGCACCGCTCCGGTCTTGGCGTCGCGGTCCAGCCGGGCGGTCCAACCCGGTTTGGTCTCGGTGCGCGCCGACGCCACGTCGGGCAGCGTCACGGTGAGTTCGGTTGTGGCAGAACCGGTCGGCGACTCGTTCGGTACCTCGAAGGTGACCATCGCGACGCCGCCGCGCACCGCGCCGGGACTGCTGGCGTGCACATGCGCCCAGGCCGGTGCGGTGCCGGCGATCCAGCCGGCGGCGGCGATCATCGCGGCCAGCGCGCCCAGGCGGGCCCCGCCGCTCATGCGGCTCATGACGGCAGCCCCAGCCGGGCCATCAGATCGGCGTCGATGCCGTCAAGCTGCCCACTGATCGCGGCGGCGGCGGAGCGGCGCCGATCCACCGGCATGGTCTCGATGGCGGTCACCGCGGTGGCGAGGTCGCTCAACCGTGCGGTGATCGCCGCGACGAACTGCCGGGTCTCGGAATCCTTGGGCTTGCGCTCGGCCACCATCCGCAACGACTTCTCCGCCCCGGCGATCCGGGCGGAGAGTTGGGCTCCGCTCTTGCCGGTACCGGAGAATTCGCCCAGGCGGGCCAGCGGCACCCCGAGCCGGGCGGCTCGCTGTTCATCGATCAGGCCGCGGATCGCCATGGCGGCCCGGTACGCCAGCGGCACCACGATGGGCGCCAGCATCCGCGACACCACCAGGGTCCGGCGGATCCGGGCCGGCGACAGCAGCCGACCCTCACGTGCCGCCTTGAGCTGACTTTCGGCGGCCTTGAGCGCCGCGCGGTCGCGGTTGCGGTCGGATTTGATCCGGGCTTTCAGGGCCCGGGCGTCGGCGCGCTGCGCGGCCTTGAAGCGCTTCGCCTCGCCCTTGGCGGCCAACCGCGCCTCAAGTTTGGCCCCGGCCTTGAGCGCCCGCGCCTCGGCACGCCGGGTCGCGCGGCTCTTGCGTTTACTGAACAGGCCCATTCGCGGCCGCCTCCCGGTGTCTCGCTGGAACCGATCCAGCCACCCTAATCGCGGTGCCGGCGCCTCAGGCGCTGAGGTGCTCCTTGCGGCGCAGCTCGTCGATGCGGTCCAGGATGTCCTGCTGGGCCTCCGGGGAGAGCCCGACGGCCTGGGTCGCGATACGGCGCACCCCGGCGTCGCGGACGCTGTCCAGCCAGGTCAATTCGGCATCCAACTTGGCGTAGTAGTCGTCGTCGGTGAAGAACGCCGGTTTGATCCGGAAGAAATTGGCCAGCGCGGCCATGGTGGCCGTGGACGGATTCGTCCGATTTCCCGAACGGAGCTGGGACAGGTAGGGCGCCGACATCGTGATGCCCTCCGCTTTGAGTGCCGCGATCACCTCCGCGGAGGTGTGTGGCCCGCGTCCTGGCGGATATACCACATCGAAAAGACGGTTCAAGCGGACAGCGAAAGTCGCGCTCATCTATAGGACCTCCCGAAGGTCAGCAAGCATTTGACAGGCGCTCGGCGAGGGGGGGAGCCGTCACGTCTGATGATTTGCTGATCATCGTAGCCATAGATACCCACACAACCAAGGGTGATTCGAGAGCAAATTCGATCTTGAAGTTCGGCGTGCCTGCGTGTCGTACGTACGCCGCCCGGACCGACCGTTGCAACCGCAGATACGTGGTGTAGCAAGCAGAATTGCCTCGCCCGCGGCGGTTGCGCGTAACCATCCGGAGGTGGTCGCGGTCCTCCGGTCTGGACGCTGGTCCGGCGAAGTGAAGTTCGCACCGCGGGCAGCGCGCTCGGTGGTATTTGCTAACGGGCGGCAGATCCGTCTCCGGCGGTCTGCTCGCACCGCCGCAGCGCGACCCGTCGAAGCGCTGCCGCGGACGCCACCAAGACCAATCCGGCGATCGACGCAATGGCTGCCGGACGCCAGCCCAGCGCCTCGTCGATGAGCATCCACAGCCCGAACGCCAGGAACAGCAGGCCGGCCGCCCCGTGCAACAGATGCTCGGGTAGTTGACGGTGCAGCACCATCCCGACCGCGATCGCCACCGCGTCGGCCAGCACCATGCCGGCCGTCGCGCCGAGCCACACCCCGAACCAGTTGCGGTCACTGGCCAGTGCCACCGTCGCCAACATGGTCTTATCGCCGAGTTCGGCCAGCAGCACCGAGGACACCACCGCGAGCAGCACGAACCGCGGCTCCCGAACGGGCCCGTCGTCGACGGCGGCGTTGGTGCCCTCCCGCCACGTCCACGCGGCGAAACAGATGAACGCCACCCCTGCCGCGGCCGCGATCGGGCGCGCGGGCAACGTCAGCCCCAGGAAATGCCCGACCGTCACCGAGATGCCGTGGACCGCGAACGCGGCGATGGCCACCCCGCTTAGCACCACCCACCAGCGGTGCCGCAGCGCGTAGGTCATGGTGATCAGCTGGGATTTGTCGCCGAGTTCAGCCAGGAAGACCACTCCCAGGCTGATCAGCGCGGCGGCGAGCATGCGAGACGCCCTTTCGTCAGCTGCCGAGGCTAGTGACTGTGCGGCCCGCCCGCCAGGCGTTGCGGGGTTTTCGGCCACCCGAATCCGATGATCCGGTGACGGGATTCGCCGATTCGAATTGCCCTATGCGGCAAGGAGCATGGCCAGGACCGCGGTATCAGGGTGGCTGACGGGGTCGACGCCCACCCGGCTCACCAGCGAAGTGACCGTGCCGTCGGATTCGGCTTCGACCCAGGCGGCCCGGTGTTCGAGCCCCAGATGGGGCAGACCGGGCAGGAGTACGCATCCCGACGCCGCGCCGCGGCACTCCGGCAGCGAGGGAATGGTCTCCGAGGGCGGGTGCAGCATCAGCAGCGCCGAGGGCTGATGGCCGGCGAAGTATCCCGGCCCGATCGCCGATTCGCCCGAAACCGTGCCTTCGGCCAGCAGCAACCCGACGGTGCCCGGCCCCGGGTTGTCAGGAAGCTCCTCTCGCGTCCCGAAAACCGTTGTGGTGGCGAGTAACCCGGGCATCGAGGCGACCCGGACAGCGATGCTGAGCAGCTGCGCCCATTCCTTGGTCGAATCCGGCCAGCGGCCGAAGACCACGAATCCGTGTAGTGCACCGTGGGAGTGGAACGGGGCGACTTCGATCGCCCGGCCGGACCCTGTCGTCTCCATCGCACACCCTCCGCGACATTTGACTCGCCTGCTCGCATTCCAGCGGGTGGGTTGTCTGGCAGCATGCGACAGTCGGCCCACGGGCGCAAGAGGACACGACGGCACCGCGGGTAACGAATCGGTGAGGAAAACAGAATGGGGCGCCGCGCCATCGGCGCGACGCCCCACTCGAGGCACTGCCGCTAGAAGATCAGACCCGAGGTCTTCGAGGTGGCGGCCGCGAACCGGGACTGCACGTCGGCCCAGTTGACGACGTTCCAGAACGCCTTGACGTAGTCCGCCTTGACGTTCTTGTACTGCAGGTAGAAGGCGTGCTCCCACATGTCGACCTGCAGCAGCGGAATGATGCCCAGCGGCACGTTGGCCTGCTGGTCATAGAGCTGGAAGGTCAGCAGCTTTCCGCCCAGGGTGTCGTAGCCCAGCACCGCCCAGCCCGAACCCTGCAGGCCGTTGGCGGCCGCGGTGAACTGCGCGCGAAACTTGTCGAACGACCCGAACGCGTCGTCGATGGCCGCGGCCAGTTCGCCGGTCGGCTTGTCACCGCCGTTGGGGGACAGGTTCTTCCACCAGATCGAGTGGTTGACGTGCCCACCGAGATGGAAGGCCAGGTTCTTTTCGTTCAAGAAGATCGCGCCGTGGTCGTCGTTGGCGCGTGCCTCGGCGAGCTTCTCCAGTGCGGAGTTGACGCCGGCCACGTAGGCGGCGTGGTGCTTGCTGTGGTGCAGTTCGTTGATCTGGCCCGAAATGTGCGGCTCGAGGGCTCCGTAGTCCCAGTCCAAGTCCGGCAAGGTGTAGTCGGCCACGTGGTTCCTTCCTTCGATCGGTACTGATCCGGTGTCGATCACCGTTGATCATTGTCGACGTGCATTGACGCTGTGGCGGCACCCCATCGGCAGCGCGGTCGGGGTGGTGCGGCCACCTCGATCAACACTGCTCCAACACGCGGTGTACCGCAACAACGGGTCGCGCGGCCGACAGCGGCCGCAGCGCTTAGATCAGAACGATCGCCAACAGGATCGTCAGCAGCACCAGTGCGATCAGGCCGGCGCGTAGCGAGGCCAGCAGATAGCCGCGCGTGTAGGTCGACGATCCCGCGTGCCAGCTCGTCGCCGTGGCAACCGGCCCGGGCCGGATCGGACGTGCCGTCATCCCTGTTGCCCCCAAGCTCACCGTGCGCTCCACCGCCGTGAGGCGCATCACAATCGTTCTGTGACGGCGATCATAGCGCTTCTTGGGCTCGGTGGAAAAATTCGGCTGGTATGGCCCGCCTGCCTGCAACAAAGCCCCCCGGGGCGGCGACCGCGGGCATCGGTGACAGCTGATTAGTGAATCAAGAGATTTCGCTCGAAGCTGTTAGTCAGGTCACTCTGGCGACCGCGCGTTATCCACCGTCGCCCCTTCGAACGATGCCCAAAGGGCACCTCATGGCACGTGTTACCCCCGGCCGGTGTGTGGATAAACCTGTGGAAATTGTGGATAGTCCGGCGGTAGCTGAAAGGGTTCCCGACCGGGCTCCGCGGCGCATCCCGGACCCCCTCGCCGGCGCTCTCGCTACGCTGGTGCGGTGATTCAGGTGTGCTCCCGCTGCGGCACGCGGTGGAACGTGCGCGATCGGCGGCGGGCCTGGTGCCCGCGCTGCAACGGCGCGCTGTGGGCGCCGCTGACACCCGCGCAGGAGGCGGAGCTGCAGTGGGCCCAGCCGGGGCCCCCGCCCCCGGCCGACTCCATGGCGCCGCCCGAGTCGCCGCCCCGACTGGGCCCGGGTTACCGCTGGATCGCGGTGCGCCCGGGGCCACCGCCCCCGCAGCCGCGCCGACGGCGTCCGCTGGGCCCCACCCCGCGCTACTCGGTGATGCCGCGCTGGACTCTGATGGGAGCACCCAATCCGGTTGCTGCGCAACCGAAACCGGAGGGGCGGGCCGCCCCTACTTCGCGGTCGCTGGAGAAGGCGCTGGGGGGTGCGATCGCCGCGCTGGGTATCGCCGCGCTGGTGCACGCGCTGATCTACCTTCTGATGATCATCAACCGCACCAGACTGCTGCATCCCTTGATCGCCAATGGCGCGGTGTGGCTGGGCCGGCTGGCCGGTGTCGCAGCGATCGCAGCGGTCGTCCACTGTGCGGTGGTGCTGACCAGGTGGCTGCTGGCCCGCCGGTCGGCGGCCTTCGCCCGGCAGCATCTGCCCGAGTCGCGTCCGGCGTGGGCGCTGTGGACCGGCTGCCTGGTGCCGCTGGTCAACCTGGCCTGGGCGCCGGTCTACGCGCTGGAGCTGGCCGGGCGGGAGGATCGGCTCGACCGGCTGCGCAGGCCCATCGTGGTGTGGTGGGTGGTGTGGGCGGTCAGCACCGCCGCCGCGGTCTTCGCCACCGCCACCAGTTGGGCCGATGACGCGCAGGGCATCGCGGACAACATGGTGGCGACGGTGGTCGCTTACCTGCTCGGCCTGGCCGCGGTGGTGGCGGCGGCCCGGGTGGTCGAGGGATTCGAGCAGCGCTCGATGGGGCGGCCCGCCCACCACTGGGTGGTCGTCCCCGACGGCGGCGACACCGCGCCGCCGGTGCCGCCGGAGGCTCCGGAGGACGACGCGCCGTCGTCGGAGCCGGAAACCGTGGCGACACCGGCCGCCGTTGTCGGGTCCGGCGGGCGGGAACCGGCAGCATAAACCCATGGCAGCGGCCGACGATGTGGTGGCGGAGCACCCGTTCGTGGTCGCACACCGGGGTGCGTCGTTCGACCGCCCGGAACACACCCTGGCCGCCTACGACCTGGCGCTGCAGGAAGGCGCCGACGGCGTCGAGTGCGACGTGCGGCTGACCAGCGACGGACACCTGGTCTGCGTGCATGACCGGCGGGTGGATCGCACGTCCAACGGGGTCGGGCTGGTCAGTGAGATGACGCTGTCGCAGCTGCAGGGCTTCGACTACGGGTCCTGGCACGGCCGGCCGGCCGGACCACCGGAGGCCCTGACAGTCCCAGAGACCGGCCTGCTCACCCTCGACGCTTTGGTGGCACTGGTTCTGGATTGGCAACGGCCGGTGAAGATCTTCATCGAGACCAAGCACCCGGTGCGCTACGGCGCGCTGGTCGAACGCAAGGTGCTGGAGCTGCTGGACCGATTCGGGATCGCCTCGCCGGCGTCGGCGACCCGCTCGCGTGCGGTGGTGATGTCGTTCTCGGCGGCGGCGGTGTGGCGGATCCGCCGGGCGGCGCCGCTACTGCCCACCGTGCTGCTCGGGTCGGCGGCCCGCTATCTAGGGGGCAGTGCTGCCACCACCGTCGGGGCCACCGCTATCGGCCCGTCGATCGCGACGCTGCGCGAACACCCGGAGTTGGTCGACCATGCCGCGGCACGTGGTCGCGCGCTGTACTGCTGGACCGTCGACCGCGACGACGACGTTGATCTGTGCCGGGACCTCGGCGTGGCGTGGATCGCCACGAATCAGCCCGCCCGAACCAAGGCGCGGTTGCGGGCGGGCTGATCGGTCGGAGGGTGATCCGTAGCTATCCGCCGGCAATTCGCGGCGCGCCGGCTTCCGGTGTCACGGTGCCGATCTCGCGGGCGATGAAGTTCTCCAGTTCGAACAGGTTGTGGCCGGCACGATCGGCGACCCGCAGCAGCCGGGTCATCACGGCCACCTCCTCGACCTGCTCACGCAGGAACCACTGCATGAACTGCTCGCCGAGGTGATCACCTTCGTCGCGGGCGGCGCTGGTCAGCCGGCTGATCTGATCGGTGACCGTGTGCTCCTGGTCGAGCACCAGCACCAGCGCGTCCCGGGGGGCGTCGAAGCGGTTGCGTACCGGGTCCACGCCGGGGATCTCGACGGCGATGGAGCGGTCCAGCAGATACTGCACCATCATCATCGCGTGATTGCGCTCTTCGACCGCCTGGGCGTAAAAGAACTTCGCCAATTGCGGGAAATCACCGCCGTCAAAATAGACGGCAACGGCGACGTATTGCTGCGCGGCGGTGAATTCGTGGTAAATCTGCTCTTGAAGCAGTGCGTGGAATTTCGACGTGTGGGTTTCGATCTCGGACATGTTTGCGATGCTACCCCAGGTCAGACCGGGTGCGCATCCAAGGTGAGGCTTACTCAGGCCAGCTTTGCCTAAGTAAAGATAGGATAGGCTGAAATGGTTCTCCGGCGGAACGGTAATTCTTGAAGTTTCGATTATCGCTAATTATCGGAGTTCGTTGTCGGCGGCTCGTCGCGGCCCAACGCGTCGAATAGCTGCGCGGCCTGCTGGTGGTCCCATACCACCGCGTCGCCGGAGTCGGTGTAGGTGAACCCGCCCACCGGCACGGTCAGCATCGTGGTGGGGCCCCGCAGCGCCCAGCCCAGCGCCGCCAGATCCCAGACGCGCGCGCCGGCGTCGACTGTCAACGCGTGTACGGCGGCGTTCGGCACGGCATACCAGCGCGCCGGTTTGAACCAGACCGCCGGGTCGGCGACCCGGGCCAACAGCGCGGACAGAAACAACCGCTGGTGGTCCATCCGGTCCAAGCCGGCGCGTGGGGTGGCCCGGCTGCGCACGTATCCCAGCGCGGCGTGACCGGCCAGCGTCTGGCAACCGGCCGGCAGGTTCAGCCCGGCCAGCGGGTCGTCGATCGGTTCGTCCGGGCACAGGGTGACCCCGCCGAGGGCGTCGACGAGCGCGGCGAACCCGGCGAAGCCGATCTCGGCGTAATGGTCCAAACGCAGCCCGGTGGCCTGCTCCACCGTCCGGGTCAGCAGCGGCGCCCCGCCGAGGGCGAACGCGGCGTTGATCTTGTCCTCGCCGTAGCCGGGGATGGCCACGTAGGAGTCGCGCGGGATGGACACCACCGTGGTGGGTGAGCCCGAACCCGCATCGGGCAGGTGGACGAGTAACACGGTGTCGGTGCGTCCGTTGCCGACATCGCCGCCGGTGGTCAGGTGCTGCTGCTGGTCGACGGTGAGGTCCGCGCGGCTGTCGGAGCCGACCAGCAGCCACGTCGTGCCGCGACCGGGTGCCGGTCGGTCGGCGTAGCCGGCGAACACCGCGGCGCGCTGCAGCGCGGTGTCGAGCCAGGCGGCGGAGCCGACCAGGCCCGCCGCGCCGAGCAACACCACCAGCAGTGCGAGCACCGCGAGCCGGCGGGGCCAGGAGCGCCGCCGCCGCGACGGGGGTCGTCGCCGTAGCGCTGCCGGCGGGCGCGGAGGCTGCTGCGCCGGCCGGGGCGCCGGCGGTGGCGGCTGATACGGCTGACGGTGCAGCAGTGGCGACGGCTCACGCGGCGGCACAGGCGGTGGCTGCCAATCCTTCGGTCGCTGCGGACCGATGTGTCTCCGGTCGCCGATCACCTGCCCAATCTACGCGCCCGGCGAGACGCCGATTTCGCTGATAGGCCATGCATATACGCGAACCACTCACCCCCAAATGGGTGTCAAACACCATGGCGACGGTCGGTTTGCGCTCTGGAAAATGGGGTAACCAGTGGCGCAATGTCGATGTATTTCGACCGGGCGGCAGTGCTGGCCCGTGACATGGCGGCACAGCTGGGCGGGGCGGCGTCCCATTGTCGGCGCTTCGCGATTCTTGCTGCACCCCAAGATGTTCCGGCTCGGACCCGTAGGTGGATGCTCGCCTGGTCTGCCCGAGTTTCAAGCCGGCTGACGGACCCCGATGAGTGGAAGGAACCCCACTGGTGCCCGACGAAATCTCCGCCGAGCAATGCGCTGTTCCGGCTCAAGACACCGAGGCCGCACGGCCCGACGACGCGGTTTCGATGAATGGACTCCGCAGAACCTACGACAGTGAGACGAAGTTGTCGTGGGTCCTGGCCGGTTTGGCGGGATTGTTGGGCGCGACCGCGTTCACCCATTCCGCCGGATACTTCGTCACCTTCATGACCGGCAACGCACAGCGCGCCGTGATGGGCTACTACGCCGAGGACGACTGGGTGGCGGCATCGCCGTGGCTCGCTGTCTCGGCGGCGTTGCTGCTGGTCGCGTTCGTCGCCGGCGTGGTCAGTGCGTCGTTGTGCCGGCGGTATCTCTGGCCGACGCGGCCCTATGCCACCACCGTGCTGACCACCGCGGCACTGGTGCTCGCCACGGTGGTGGACGGCTTCCTGTTGGGCGGCCCCGAGCTTCCGCTGCCCTTCTTCCCGATCGTGTTGATGACGTTCGGTATCGGCGCGCTGAACACCACCTTCGTCGACCGCAACGGCGAGGTGTCGATCCCGTTGAGCTATGTGACCGGCACGCTGGTGAAGATGGGCCAGGGTATCGAGCGCCACCTGAGCGGGGGCGAACTCGCGCACTGGCTGGGATATTGCCTGCTCTTCGGGGCGTTCGTGCTGGGCGCCGGCGTGGGTGGGGGAATCGGCATGGTGGCCGGTGGCACCTACATGCTGGCGATCGCCAGCATGGTCTGCGCGATGACGACCGGATACACCTACTTCTTCGCCGGCCAACGCCGACTCCGGAGCTGATCCCGCCCGCCGGATCTCGCTGTTCTCAGCTGGTGCTAGTGATTTTCGCACCCAGTTGTTATCTTGGCCGCGTTGCTCTCCGCCGCCATGGAAAGAGGTCCACCCGGGATGACCCGTGACTCCGGAGCGAAGAGAAATCGTCGGATCCTCGGGTGGGGCACCGCGGCGGGGGCGTTCCTGGCGTTCGGGATGACGCCGCCGGTGGCGTCCGCCGAGGGCTTCGACGACGTGCTCGAGCAGGCGCTGGCGCCGTTCGTGGATGCGGCCACCGGTGGACTGGACTGGGATGCGGTGTTCAGTCCGGCGGCCTGGGAGGCGTTCTTCGAGCCGGCCCACTTCGACGCCCTGCTGGCCGGCTCAGCGGCGGCGGCGAGTCTGCCCACCGACCCGACGGCCTGGCTGCAGGACTTCATCTACACCCCGCTGCACACCGGCATCGAGGGCTGGATCAACAGCGCCGGCGCGGCGCCGATCGTCGACGGGCTGAACCAGCTCAGCGCCGCGCTGGGCGCGGGCACGATGATCGGCGACGGCGCGGCCGGGACACCCGAACAGGCCGCCGGTGGTGCGGCCGGCTGGTTGTTCGGCGACGGTGGCGCCGGCTGGGACAACACCGAAACCGGCGGTGTCGGCGGCGCCGGGGGCGCGGCCGGGTTCTTCGGCAACGGCGGTGACGGTGGCTCCGGTGGCGAGGGCGCAGCGGGCGGTGCCGGCGGGGCCGGCGGATGGTTCATGGGTGTCGGCGGAACCGGTGGCTCCGGTGGCGACGGGGTGACCGGCGGCATCGGCGGAGCCGGTGGCGCCGGGGTCGGCTGGCTGCTGGGTGTGGGCGGAACGGGCGGCGCCGGTGGCGACGGCACCCATATCGGCGGCAACGGCGGTGACGGCGGTGACGGCTCGCCGTGGTTCGGCAGCGGCGGTGACGGTGGCGATGCCGGTAACGGGGTCTGGGTCAGCCAGGGCGATCTGCCCGGCCTGGGCGGCGCCGGAGGACTCGCGGGCGCGTTCGGCACCCACGGCGCCGTCGGCCACTTCGGCACCCTGGACGGAGCCCCCGAGAAGGGCCCGGCCGAGTTCGGCACCGCCGGTGGCTGGATCGTCGACGACCAGGGCCGGGTGGTCATCCTGCAGGGCGTCAACCAGGTCTACAAGTCGCCGCCGTTCTCGCCCGGCGGCAACGGCTTCGGTGACGACGACGCGGCGTTCCTGGCCGCCAACGGCTTCACCGCGGTGCGGGTCGGCCTGTACTGGGACCAGATCGAGCCGCAGCCCGGGGTGTATGACTGGGCCTATCTCGAGTCGGTCAAGGACACCATCGAGACGCTCAAGGCGCACGGCATCGTCAGCATCCTCGACATGCACCAGGACCTCTACGGCTCCCAGATCGGTGGCCACGGCGCGCCGGACTGGGCCACCCTGTTCAACGCGGGCGACAACGACACCAGCGCGGCGTTCCCGTTCGCCTACGCCCTCAACCCGGCACAGAACCAGGCCTGGGATGCGTTCTGGGCCAACGAGAAGGTGGACGGCGTCGGGCTGCAGAACGCGTACGCCCGGATGTGGCAGCACGTCGCCGACTACCTGGGCGGCACCCCCGGCGTGGCCGGCTACGAGATCATGAACGAACCGTGGCCCGGCTCGCCGTGGCTGGGCAGTCTGTTCGGCAACCCGTTCTTCGACACCCAAACGCTGAACCCGTTCTACGACCAGGTGATCTCGGCGATCCGGTCGGTCGACGCGAACACCACGGTGTACTACGAGCCGAACGTGTTGTTCGGCAACGTCACCGCGGTCACCCACCTGGGCGGCGTCGACGACGACAACACCGCGTTCGCGTTCCACGACTACTGCATCTTCGACGCCCTGGGCGGTGGCAGCGCCTCCGGCTGCTCGCTGTGGGACGGGATGATGATGAGCGGCGCCCAGGCCTACGCCGACGCCCACGGTGTCCCGGCGGTGGTCACCGAATTCGGCGCCACCCACAACATCGACACCATCACCAGCCAGCTCACCTCGATCGACCCGCACCGGTTCGGCTGGCTGTATTGGGGCTACACCAACGAAGCCGGCTCACTGGTGCACAACACCAACGCGGCGCCGGCCGGCGACAACGTCGACCAGCCCATCGTGGCGGCGCTGGCTCAGCCCTACCCGCAGGTGGTCGCCGGAATCCCGAACAGCTGGTCGTTCTCCGACGGTGTCTTCTCCTTCAGCTACTCCACGACGATGGCCGACGGCTCGGGGGGCAGCTTCGCCGCCGGATCGCAGACCCAGATCTCCATTCCGGACATCCAGTTCCCGAACGGCTACCAGGTCAGCGTCACCGGAGGCCACGTGCTCTCGGCGGACAACGCCCCGGTCCTGGTCATCGGATCCGACGCCGGTGCGGGCACCGTCACCGTCACCGTTACCGGCACCTGAGTCCGGCCCCCCGAGTGCGAGATCGCACCCACGCAGGCGATTCGGTGAATTCCCCGGCATGGTTGCAATCTCGGCGCTGCCGCGATCAGCGCAACCAGCCCAGCTTGTCGGCGAACAGCGCATACCCGACGAACGCCACCGTGTCGATGAGGCCGTGGGCGAGGATCAGCGGCCACAACCGGCCGGTGCGCTGCCAGGTGTAGCCGAACACCAGACCCATGACGACGTTGCCCAACCCGGCGCCGAACCCCTGATACAGGTGGTAGCTGCCGCGCAGCAGCGCCGAACAGGCCAGCGCCACCGGCCGCGAGACTCGCAGCTGGCCCAGCCGGGTCAGCAGATAGCCGACCACGATCACCTCTTCGGCGAAGGCGTTGGCGAACGCGATCACGATCAGTGTCGGTGCGCGCCACCACCAGGTGTCGTCGCCGGTCGCCGCGGGGATGACGTCGGCGTTGAGGCCCAGCGTTCGGGCCAGCAGATACAGGCCCAGGCCGGGCAGCCCGATCAGCGCGGCCAGGCCGAGGCCGCCAGCCAGGTCGAGGCGACCCAGCCGGCCCAGCCCGACGCGAACCGGGCCATATCCGCTGCGCCACAACAGATACAGCGCCAGCGCGCCCCACGCGATCAGCTGCGCCGCCCACGCCGCGTTGAGCCCGAAGTCGATCAGGGCGAAATAGGAGCGGCGTGGATTCAGCGGGATCCGCTGGGCGCTGAGATCGCGCAGCACCGCGTCGGCGAGCTGCAGGATCGCGGTGGCGGC
This sequence comes from Mycolicibacter kumamotonensis, assembly GCF_002086285.1. Lineage (GTDB taxonomy): Bacteria > Actinomycetota > Actinomycetes > Mycobacteriales > Mycobacteriaceae > Mycobacterium > Mycobacterium kumamotonense. Next base: position 180,101 of record NZ_MVHU01000003.1, read on the forward strand.
GCTGAGTCCGTAGGTGACCGCCAGCACCACGACGATCTCCAGGCGCAGGGCGCGTCGCTGGGCCGCCGGCTCGGTCACCTCGACACGGTAACCCCGATCGCTAGCGGGGGCGGGGCTGCAACCCGTTGAGGAACGGGCAGCCCATCAGGGCGCGCACCGCCCGATTCAGGCTCGACACGTCCTCGACCGGCCGCGGGAAGCTCAGCCGGACATCGTGGTCGCCGTCGGGGGCCTCGACGCGCAGCCACATGCCGTAGCGGTCCACGGCCAGCGGACGGGGCCGCCCGCGCCGCAGCTGGGGTGGCAGCTTGGTGGTGGCCAGCCGGGCGACCAGCTCCGGGTGTGCCGAGTCCAGGTGGTGCAGCCAGTGCGCCTCGATCGCGCAGAACGGGTCGGGCCGGGCCGCCAGCAGCTGCTCCACGTCGACCGCCTCGGCGCCGGTCGCATCGGCCAGCACCGCCGAATCCGGGATGAGCCGAAGCAGTGCATAGCTGCCGTCCGCGTCGCCGAGGTTCGGGGCGTCGGAGGCGCCGGCCGTCGAGCGCGGCGAGACCACCTGCAGCAGGGCCGGGTTCGGGTTGACCGCGGCGATCCGGTCGAGAAGGGCGGCGATCTCCGGCTCGGGCACCGTCTGGAGCCGGCCGCGGATCCACACCAGTGCACGGACCCGTTCCCGCAGCCGCAGCGGGGCGTGGTCGGTCAGCTCCAGCATCGCCGAGACGCCGGGCGCGGCGGCCGCCTCGGCGACCGGGTCGCCCACGGGGACCGCCACCGCCACCGACCCGTCCGGCAGCAGGTGGCATACCGGTGCGCTGACCGGCGCGGTATCGCTGGAGTCGGCGATCGCCAGCAGTGCCTGGCCCCGGACGCAGGCACTGCGGATCCGTTCCGCAGACGTCGGGACCTTGACCGCTGTGGTGGTTGCCATCGATCACCCTTTCAGTAAGTGAGGTAAGCCTAACTTAAATAACGATGGGGCCCGGCGCAACCGTTCACGACCGCTGAATCGACGCGGGTCGCCGCGCCGGGCCTCGCGGCGACCGCCCCGAGGTGCGCGGCGGCCGATAGGGTTGAGCGGTGACCCGCATCAGCTATCTCGGCCCGGCGGGGACCTTCACCGAGGCGGCGCTGTTGGCGATGACCGGCGCCGGTCTGGTTCCCGGAGCCGACCACCAAGCGGTGCCGGCCGAGAGCACACCGGCCGCCTTGGACGCGGTACGAACCGGCATCGCCGAGTACGCCTGTGTGCCGATCGAGAACTCGATCGAGGGCGGTGTGACGCCGACCCTGGACGGCCTGGCGGCCGGCTCGCCGTTGCAGATCTTCGCCGAGACCACCCTTGAGGTCGCGTTCTCGGTTGTCCTGGCTCCGGGTCGCGGGCCGGGCGACATTCGTACCGTGGCGGCTCACCCGGTGGCCGGCGCCCAGGTGCGACGCTGGTTGGCCGAGCACCTGCCGCAGGCGCAGGTGGTCCCGGCGAACTCCAATGCCGCTGCCGCGCAGCAGGTCTGCGACGGCGAGGTCGACGCCGGGGTGAGTACCGCGCTGGCCGCACAGCAGCGCGGTCTGCTCACCCTGGCCGACGGCGTGATCGACGAACCCAACGCCCGCACCCGTTTCGTGCTGGCCGGCAAGCCCGCACCGCCGCCGCAACGCACCGGCGCCGACCGGACGTCGGTGGTGCTGCGGCTGGACAACGCGCCCGGCGCCCTGGCGGCCGCACTGACCGAATTCGGTAGCCGCGGAATCGATCTGACCCGGATCGAGTCCCGCCCGACCCGTACCGAGCTGGGCACCTACCTGTTCTTCCTGGACTGTGTGGGACACATCGACGACGCCGCCGTCGGCGAGGCGCTGCAAGCGTTGCGTCAACGCTGCGCCGACGTGCGGTATCTGGGTTCCTGGCCCGCCGATCCGGCCGGCCGAAAGGGGGCGATGACGTGAGCGGCCGGCTGGTGTTGGTGCGGCACGGGCAGTCCTACGGCAACGTCGAGCGCCGGCTGGACACCCGCCCGCCCGGATCGGAATTGACGCCGCTGGGACGCGATCAGGCCCGGGCCTTCGCGAAAAACGGGCTGCACCGTCCGGCGCTGGTCGCCCATTCGGTGGCGACGCGTGCCGTCCAGACCGCCGCGGAGATCAGCGGCCCGTTCGGGGTGACCGCCCGTGCCCTCGAAGGCATCCACGAGGTACAGGCCGGTTCGCTGGAGGACCGCAACGACGACGACGCGATCGCCGAGTTCAACGCGATCTATCAGCGGTGGCACTCCGGCGAACCCGGGGTCGCGTTACCGGGCGGGGAGACCGCCGAACAGGTGCTGGACCGATACCTGCCGGTCGTCACCGAGTTGCGGATGCGCTACCTCGACGACGACGACTGGACCGGCGACATCGTCGTGGTGAGCCACGGTGCGGCGATTCGCCTGGCGGCAGCCACGTTGGCGGGTGTGGACGGCAGTTTCGTGCTGGATCACCACCTGGAGAACACCGAGGCGGTGGTGCTCGCACCGATCACCGACGGCCGGTGGAGCTGCGTGCAGTGGGGCTCGTTGACGCCGCCGTTTTATCCCGAACCCGATGCGGACCCGGTCGGTGACGCGCTGCGCTCCGACACCGACCCGATGGGCTGAGCGGATCAGATCGCCAGCGCGTAAACCTCGACGCACCGGCAGCCGACCGCCTCGCAATCCAGGGCGAACGAGTGCACCAGCACCTCACCGGGGCAACCGTCCTCGGTGCACTCGGCGGGATGCAGTACGTGGTGGATGAGCGTGCCGTGGCAGTGCTCCAAACCCGCCCGGCAGGCTCGGCAGTGGTCATCCATGGGACGTTCTTAGCACTGCGGCCCGACAACATCGCGGTGCCGCGCCGCGGCAGGGGCCACTCAGGCCCACCCCAGGTCGTGCAGCCGGTCGTCGTCGATGCCGAAGTGGTGGGCGATCTCATGGATCACCGTGATCCGCACTTCGTCGACGACCTCGTCGTCGCTGCCGCACATCTCCAGCAGCGCGTCCCGGTAGATCGTGATGGTGTCCGGCAGCGAACCGGCATAGCTGGAGTCGCGCTCGGTCAGCGCCACCCCCTCGTAGAGCCCGAGCAGGTCGGGTTCCTCGGCGTTGCGGTCCTCGACCAGCACCACCACGTTGTCGATGGCGGCGGCCAGTTCGGTCGGGATCAGATCCAGTGCGTCGGAGACGAGTTCGTCGAACCGCCGCGGGTCCATCTGCACACTCACCGGGGCTGGCTACCGCCCGGCAATTGATTGAGCCGCTCCGCGGGAATCGACGGCGGCGGAACCGGGGGCTGGCCGTTGATCAGCAGCTGCCCGCGGGCACTGTTGATCAGGGCCGCCCAGCCGCCGTTGCCCAGCGTGGCGCCGAGGCTGCACGCCACCTCGCGGCTGCCCGCCGACCAGCTGGGCAGGGAGACGGTGGCGTAAGTCAGCGTCAGCGTGGTGTCGCGCAACTGCACCGGCGCCAGGTAGGCATCGGTGAGCCGGGTGCAGGTCTCCTTGATGAATGCGTCCTGCTCGGGCTCGGGGGGCAGCGCGTCGGGGAACCGCTCGGCCAGGTTGACGGTGCCGGTGACCTCCTTGGTGTGCGGCGCCGCGCAGTCGACCGGAACATCGTTGGGCTGGTTGGTGGCCGGATCGATGCCCAGACAGGTGCCGGGCGGCCAGACCTTGGACTGGTCGATGTCGGCGACCTTGCCGGTGAAGGCGATCTGCTGGCCGCCCACCCCGGGCAGTTGCAGGCCGCACAGCATCCGGCGCTCGCCGTGCTGGCGCCACGCCCGTTCACCGGCCCACAGCATGCTGGCGACGAACTTGCTGTGCGGGTCGAACTTCGCGCCGAGGTAGCGGCGCACCGACGACTCGCACTGTTCCTGGGTGATCTGCTCGATGCGGGCGGTCGACGGCGGCGGGGCGTCCGGGCCGTACTCGGCGCCCGGGAACATCTTCATGTCCACCGGCCCGGCGACCTCGAACTTGTGCTCGTCGGCGCAGCTGACCACCGTCGCGGCGTCCAGGTCGTTCTCCGGCCAGTTCAGGCAGTCCCCGGCGACCGCGCGGTCGATGGCCTCATTGCCTTTGCCGATCCCGATCCCCAGCCCGGGCCCGGCACCCTTGCCGCCCGGGCCGGCGGCCGGCTCGGCGCTCAGGTGACCGAGCAGCCCGCCGGGCCCCTCGCCCAGTACCGGAACCACGGTGACCAGCCCGGCGATCAGCAGCCCGCCCAGCGCGGTCAACAGCAGGGTGCGGCGGGTGGCGGCCGCCTGCAGCGTGCGCAGCCAAGACACCCGCTTGGCGGGTGGATTTTGCTGGTCGGCTGCCTTCGACATCCGGTCCATTCTGACAGGCTGCTGCGAACGCGCGACAAATGATGCGAATAGTGATGCCTCTGACAGGGGTGGCCCTGGTTGTAGGGTTGCGCCGTGATCGACCTGACTCTGCTGCGTGAAGACCCCGACCGTGTCCGCCGCTCCCAGGCCGGACGCGGTGAGGACCCGGCCCTGGTGGATGCCTTGCTGGTCGCCGACACGGCGCGACGTTCCGCGATCGCGGCGGCCGACAACCTGCGTGCCGAACAGAAGGCGGCCAGCCGGTCCGTCGGCGCGGCGTCACCCGAGGAGCGGCCCGTCCTGCTGGCGCGGGCCAAGGAACTGGCCGAGCAGGTCAAGGCCGCCGAAGCCGCCCAGGCCGACGCCGAGGCGACCTTCACGGCCGCGCACATGGCGATCGCCAATGTGGTGATCGACGGGGTGCCCGCCGGCGGGGTGGACGACTACACGGTGCTCGACGTCGTCGGCGAGCCGCCGGCGGTCGAGAACCCGCGCGACCACCTGGAGCTCGGTGAGTCGCTGGGCCTGATCGACATGGGCCGCGGCGCCAAGGTGTCCGGGTCGCGGTTCTACTTCCTGACCGGCGCCGGTGCGCTGCTGCAGCTCGGGTTGCTGCAGTTGGCGCTGCGGGTCGCGGTTGACAACGGCTTCACCCCGATGATCACCCCGGCGCTGGTGCGGCCCGAGATCATGTCCGGCACCGGGTTTTTGGGCGCGCACGCCGAGGAGGTGTACCGGCTCGAGGCCGACGACCTCTACCTGGTGGGCACTTCCGAGGTGCCGCTGGCGGGGTATCACGCCGACGAGATCCTGGACCTGTCCGGCGGTCCGCTGCGCTACGCGGGGTGGTCGTCGTGTTTCCGCCGGGAGGCCGGCAGCTACGGCAAGGACACCCGCGGCATCATCCGGGTACATCAGTTCGACAAGGTGGAGGGCTTCGTCTACTGCCGGCCCGCCGAGGCCGAGGCCGAGCACGACCGGCTGCTCGGCTGGCAGCGCGAGATGCTGGCCCGCATCGAGGTGCCCTACCGGGTGATCGACGTCGCGGCAGGCGATCTCGGGTCTTCGGCGGCCCGCAAGTTCGACTGCGAGGCCTGGGTGCCGTCGCAGGGCACCTATCGGGAGCTGACGTCGACGTCGAACTGCACCACCTTCCAGGCGCGCCGGCTGGCGACCCGCTACCGCGATGAGAACGGCAAGCCGCAGACCGCCGCCACCTTGAACGGGACGCTGGCCACCACCCGCTGGCTGGTGGCGATCCTGGAGAACCATCAGCAACCCGACGGCAGCGTGCGGGTGCCGCCGGCGCTGGTGCCCTATGTGGGCGCCGAGGTGTTGGAGCCGTCCGCCTCCTGAGCTGGGTGTCAGGCCGCGAACAGCCGCCGCGAGCAGTCCAGCAGCATCCGGTGCAGCTCCCCGTTGGGGATGTCGGCGACGGCGGGATCGGCTGTCGCGCCGAAGATCCCGGACACCAGCACCGCCATCGTGGTGCGTGCCGCCGGATCGGGTTCCGGACCGGCCAGGATGGCCTGCAGGCTGCGCACGGCGTCCCGGAACTCCACGACGGCCTCGATCACCACGGCGACGGCCGGGTCGGCGTAGACCAGTGCGGCGGTGCGCCGGTGCCGGACGGCCAGTTCGATCATCCCGCTGATGGTGGCCTCCCGCCGGACCTGCTGGGAGGGGATCACCTCCGCGATCTTGACGACTCGCGCGATGTCCGCGAACGCCGGACGGAACACCGCGGCCACGATGTCGTCCTTGCAGCGGAACTGGTAGTACACCGCTGACGTGTTGACGCCGAGCCGGTCGGCGATCATCTGCAACGACGTGCCGCTCACCCCGTGCTCGGCGAACAGTCCCTGCGCCGCCTCCAACACCCGGTCGCGCGCGAAACCCCGCTGCGTCGCCGCCTTCGCCACTGCAGGCCTCCTTGCTCCGACCGACCGCGCACGGACGTGAGCCACACCGCACAATTCTACTGACCGATCGCTTGATCCTACTGTACTACTCGTATAACTTAAATTTCCGTCACGCTAACCGCAGGTTCGGGCTGAAAGGGACGTCGCTGATGTTGAACCCACAGGTGAACGGGCGTTCCCGGCCCCAACCCCCCAGGCCGGGCGCCGGCCGGATGGCCCCGGGTGTCACCGCGTATGTGGTTGACGCGCCGGAGATCGTGGCCGGCGACCACCCGTTGTTCGCCGCGATCGCCGAACTGGACGCCACGGCCAGTCGGTTCGACACCCATGTCCTGATGGTGGTCAGCAAGGCGGGACCGGATCGATGCACGCGCTGAAGCGGGCATGGATGCCACTGCTGATCGTCGTAGTGATAGCGCTCGGAACACTGACGGTGCTGCGGATGCGCACCTACTTCGGCGGCGAGAACGCCAACCTCATCAGCACCAAGGTCGATGACACCAAGCCGTACAACCCGAAGGTCGTCACCTATGAGGTCTTCGGTGAACCCGGCGCGACCGCCGACATCAGCTACCTCGATCTCGACAGCAAACCGCAGCGCGTCGATGCGGCGACGCTGCCGTGGTCGGTGACCTTGAGTACCACTTTGTCCGCGGTATCGCCCAACCTCTACGCCCAGGGCAAAGGCTCGATGCTGGGCTGTCGCATCAGCGTCGACAACGAGCCCAAAGACGAGAGAACCGCCACCGGCGTCAGCGCCATGACCTTCTGCTTGGTGAAATCTGCATGAGCACTTCCACGGACAATCTCGCCCCCGGCCGGATCGCCAGATGGATTCGCCGCCTGGCCATTCCGATCATGCTGGGCTGGATCGGGATCATCGTGCTGGCCAACGTGACCGTCCCCCAGCTGGAGAAGGTCGCCGAGATGGCCGCGGTCCAGATGACCCCGGACGAGGCGCCCTCGATGATCGCGGTCAAACGTCAGGGCGAGGTGTTCAAGGAGTTCACCTCCAACAGCTCGGTCATGCTGGTGCTTGAGGGTGACGAGCCGCTGGGTGCCGACGCCCACCACTACTACGACCAGATCATCGCCAAACTGAAGGCCGACACCACCCATGTCGAACACATCCAGGATTTCTGGGGCGATCGTCTGACGGCCGCGGGCGCCCAGAGCCCGGACGGCAAAAGCGCGTACGTGCAGATCTACACCGCGGGCAACCAGGGCGAGGCGCTGGCCAACGAATCGGTCAAAGCGGTCAATCAAGCAGTCGACAGTGTCACCGCGCCACCGGGAGTGAAGGCGTATGTGACCGGCGGCGCGGCGCTGGCAGCCGATCAGGACAAGGCCGGTACCCGCAGCATGCACGTGATCGAGTCGCTGACCTTCGTCGTCATCATCACCATGATGCTGGCGGTCTACCGCTCGATCACCACCGTGGCGTTGGCGCTGGCGATGGTGGTGACCGGGCTGGCGTCGGCCCGGGGCATCGTGGCATTCCTGGGCTATCACGGGCTGATTGGCCTTTCGCCGTTCGCCACCAGCCTGTTGGTGACACTGGCCATCGCGGCAGCCACCGACTACGCAATCTTCCTGATCGGCCGATATCAAGAAGCCCGCAGCGCGGGCGAGGACCGGGAACAGGCGTACTACACCATGTTTCGCAGCACCGCGCACGTCGTGCTCGGTTCGGGCATGACCATCGCGGGCGCGACGTTGTGCCTGCACTTCACCCGGTTGCCCTACTTTCAGTCGTTGGGTATTCCGCTGGGGATCGGCATGACCATCGTCGTGATCACCTCGCTGACAATGGGATCCGCCGTCATCACCGTGGCCGGCCGGTTCGGCACCCTGCTGGAACCCAAGCGGGCCAACCGGGGCCGCGGCTGGCGGAAAATCGGTGCGGCCGTGAGCCGTTGGCCGGGACCGATTCTGATCGCCGCCACCGCGGCAGCCCTGGTGGGCATCCTCGCGCTGCCCGGATACAAGCCCGGCTACAACGACCGCGCCTACATGCCCGCGGATCTGCCCGCCAACCAAGGTTTCCTGGCCTCCGACCGGCACTTTCCGTCCGCGCGGATGAACCCCGAGATGCTCATGATCGAAACAGATCACGACATTCGCAACTCCGGGGACTTCCTGGTGATCGAGCGAATCGCCAAACGGGTCACCGGGGTGGAGGGAGTGTCGCGGGTCATGTCCATCACCCGGCCGCAGGGCATTCCGATGGAGCACTCCACGTTCGGTTACATGCTCGGCATGCAGGCCGTCAGCCAGGACATGACCCGCAAGTTCAACGATGACCGCACCGCCGAGATGTTGGCTCAAGCGGAGGAGATGCAGGTCAACATCGACACGATGACGAAGATGATCGAGCTCATGGAGGAGATGAACACCACCATGGGGCGCATGGTGGGCAAGATGCATCTGATGGTCGACGACATCGAAGAACTGCGCGACAAGATCGCCGACTTCGACGACTTCTTCCGGCCAATGCGCAGCTACTTCTACTGGGAGCCGCACTGTTTCGACATTCCCGTCTGTCACGCGCTGCGGTCGGTCTTCGATGCCATGGACGGCGTCGACACCATGACCGACAACTTCAAGCAGATCGTTCCGGACATGGACGCGATGGCCGCGCAACTGCCGCAGATGCTCACGCTGATGCCGCCGATGATCCAGATGATGAAGAACACCAAGGCCATGATGCTGACCACCTATGCCACCCAGAGCGCACTGGCCAAGCAGGCGCAGGAAGCCCAAGGGGATCCCGCCGCGATGGGGGAGGCCTTTGACAAGGCCCGCAACGACGACTCGTTCTATCTGCCGCCGGAGATCTTCGACAACGCCGAGTTCCAGCGCGGCATGAAGAATTTCGTGTCGCCGGACGGGCGTGCCGTGCGGTTCGTCATCAACCACGAGGGCGATCCGCTGAGCGCGGACGGCATCAAGCACATCGATGCGATCAAGCTCGCCGCCAAGGAAGCCATCAAGACCACCCCTTGGGAGGGATCGAAGATCTACGTCGGTGGTACCGCCGCGATGTTCAAGGACATGCAGGAGGGCTCCAACTACGATTTGATGATCGCGGGCGTCGCGGCGCTGTGCCTGATCTTCATCATCATGCTGGTGATCACTCGGGCCGTGGTGGCAGCACTGGTGATCGTGGGCACCGTGGTGGTCTCACTCGGCGCCGCCTTCGGGCTGTCGGTGTTGCTCTGGCAGCACATCATCGGTCTGCAGGTGCACTGGATGGTGCTGGCCATGGCGGTGATCATCCTGTTGGCGGTGGGCGCCGACTACAACCTGCTGCTGGTTTCCCGCCTGCGAGAGGAGATTCACGCCGGCCTGCACGCCGGCATGATCCGGGCGATGGGCGGCAGTGGCTCGGTGGTCACCGCGGCGGGACTGGTGTTCGCCTTCACGATGATGACGATGGCGATCAGTGAACTGCGCGTGATCGGGCAGGTCGGCACCACGATCGGGTTGGGTCTGCTGCTCGACACCCTGATCATCCGCTCGTTCATGACCCCGTCGATCGCGACGCTGCTCGGAAAGTGGTTCTGGTGGCCACAGGTGCCGCGCCTGCGGCCCAAGCCGGCACCCTGGCCGGCGCCGCTGCAACGGGACCCGCGCGACGAGCTCGTGGCGTCCGGCGCGGCGGGGTGACCACGACGCTTTCGAGTCGGCGGCCGGCCAGGGCATCAAAGGTGCGGACTCCCAGCGGGCCTGGCCCGACAGGGGGTAAGAACCGGGCCTGCTCTTTCAGGTCAGCGGTTCGACCACCCGCCGTGCGATGCCCAGCAGGATTTCGTGCAGTTCCTCGTCGTCGATGCCTGCCAGCTCGGGATCGGCTGCTGCGGTGAAGGTCCCCGCCATCAGCGCCGTGGTGATGACGCGGGCCGCAGCATCCGGTTCGGGGCCGTGCAGGATCGCCGCCACGTCATCGCCGGCGGCCATGAAATCTTCGCGGGAACGCACGGCGTGCTCCACGGCGCGGTCGTAGAACAGGAAGGTGAGCCGGCGGTATCGCACGGCGAGTTCGACGACACCGCTGACCGTCACGTCCCGCTTGCCCTGTTGCGTCGGCATGGCCTGGGCGATCTTGATCACCCGGACGATGTCGTCGAACATCGGTTCCACCAGCGCGATCACGATGTCGTCCCTGGACCGGAATTGGTAATAGACGGCGGGTTTGCTCACGCCCAGCCGGTCGGCGATCATCTGCATGGACGTGCCGCCCACGCTGTGCTCCATGAACAGGGCCAATGCCGCTTGCAGCACCCGCTCGCGCGCGGAACCGCGCGGCGCCACCGGCTTGGCCACGACATCCCTCCCGTCGTCGCGGCCAGCCTATCGCGCGGCGTTGTCGGTCAGGCCTGCGACAACCCCGCTGGAGACGAGACGCCGGTGTGGCGGCGCTGGCGTTCCATGGTCGCGAAGTAGAACGCGTAGGCGAACGCGCAGCTGGTGAACAGGCTCGAGACGAAGTACAGCCAGGGGCGCCGCAGCCCGCGTCGGTAGCCGTCCACGATGGTGAACAGCGGCAGCAGAACGACATTGATGATCGTGTAGTCCTGGCTGGCCGAACCGGCAGCCGGATTGGTGTACATCAGCTGGATGTACTGCGTCCAGCTGCCCGGTCCCCAGATCGGGTTGTGGTTGGCGCCCTGGGCGTACTCGTTCACGAAACGGATGTTGAAGTACCAGCCCAGCCCGATCGAGGCGATGCCGATCACGTAATACACGATCTCCATTGGCGAAAAGTGGCCGCCGCCAGTCGGTTTGGCAAAGACCGCGCGGTTGCTTGTGACGATCCACCAGACGGTCGCCAGGCCCAGCACTGCGTGCACGATGAGCGAGATCATGTGGTCAGTGTCACCATGACTTCCAAGTTTTGTCAATATTGCCATTCGGGGCGGATGTAGCCCTGCGGTACGTTTACCGGCATGCCCCGAGCGCCGCAGACCGCGCGCAGCGAACGCACCCGCGAAGCGTTGCGCCAGGCTGCACTCGTCCGCTTCCTGGCGCAGGGGGTGGAGGACACCTCCGCCGAGCAGATCGCCGCCGACGCCGGAGTCTCGCTGCGCACCTTCTATCGGCACTTCACCTCCAAACACGACCTGCTGTTCGCCGACTACGACGCCGGGCTGCAGTGGTTCCGCAGCGCGCTGGCCGCCCGGCCCCCCGCCGAGCCGACGATCGAGTCGGTGCAGGCCGCTATCTTCGCTTTCCCGTATGACGTTGAGGCCGTGACCCGCATCGCCGCGCTGCGTGCCGGAGAGCTCGACCCAGAGCGGATCGTGCGCCATATCCGCCAGGTAGAAGCCGACTTCGCCGATGCGGTGGCCGAGCGACTGCGGGTCACGGCGCCCGACGATCAGCTGGGAATTGCGGTGACCGCGCGCTGCATCGCGGCGGCGGTGTTCGCCGCGATGGAGGTCTGGATGCTCGGCGAGGACCGTTCGCTGGCCGAGCTGGCCCGGATGTGCCGGACCGCGCTCGAATCACTCCGGAACCTCTAAGTTACGTCAATATTGACAAAACTGATGCTTCCGTGTCAGCTTCGGCTCAACGGAAGGCGGTGCGGGGGTGAATTCCAAGACCGATTACGACGCGATCGTCATAGGTGCCGGGCACAACGGGTTGGCTGCGGCACTCATCCTGCAACGCGCCGGCCTGCGCACGCTGTGCCTGGAGGCCGGGCGCTATGCCGGTGGGATGTCCTCGACGGTGGAGCTGTTCGACGGCTACCGGTTCGAGATCGCCGGCTCGGTGCAGTTCCCGACGTCGGCCGCGGTCACCGCCGAACTGGGATTGGACGGCCTGGACAGCATCGACCTCGAGGTGATGTCGGTGGCGATGCGCGGCGTCGGCGACGACCCGCTGATCCAATACACCGACCCGATGAAGCTGTTCACCCATCTGTCCGAGGTGCACGGTGCCGAGGCCGTCAACGGCATGGCCGGGCTGCTGGCCTGGAGCCAAGCCCCCACCCGGGCGCTGGGCCGATTCGAGGCCGGCCGCCCGCCGAAGACCCTCGACGAGATGTATGCCTGCGCCACCAACGAATTCGAACGCTCCGCCATCGACGACATGTTGTTCGGATCGGTCACCGACGTGCTGGACCGCTACTTGCCCGACCGGGAGAAGCACGCGGCGCTGCGCGGTTCGTTCACCGTGCTGGCCGTCAACACCCTCTACCGTGGACCGTCCACCCCCGGCAGCGCCGCGGCCCTGGCCTTCGGCCTCGGGGTCCCCGACGAGAACACCGTGCTGATGAAGAAGCTGCGCGGCGGGATCGGGGCGCTCACCGGGCATCTGCATGAGACGTTCACCGCTGCCGGCGGAGAACTGCGGTTGCGCGCCAAGGTGTCCGAGATCGTCGTCGATAATGCCGGCACCCGGGTGGCTGGGGTGCGCACTGAAGCCGGCGAGACCGTGACCGCGCCGGTGGTGGTCTCGGCCATCGCCCCCGATGTCACCGTCACCGCGCTGATCGACGCGTCCGCGCTCCCCGAGGACGTCCGGGCCCCCTATGCCCGCACCGACCATCGCGGCTCCTACCTGCAGATGCACTTCGCGCTGGAGGAGGCTCCGCAGTTCGCCGCGCCGTATGAGGCGCTCAACGAGCCCGCCATGCAGGCCTCCGTGGGGATCTTCTGCACGCCCGAGGAAGTGCAGCAGCAGTGGGAGGATGCGCGGCGCGGCATCGTGCCGGCCGATCCGACCGTCGTGCTGCAGATCCCGTCGGTGCACGACCCCGACCTGGCGCCGCCCGGCAAACACGCGGCGTCGGCGTTCGCGCTGTGGTTCCCGATCGAGGGCGACGGCAACTACGGTGAGATGAAGGTCGAGATGGGCCAGCGGGTGATCGACAAGATCACCCGGCTGGCACCGAACTTCGAGCGCAGCATTACCCGCCACACCACCTTCACCCCGCGCCATATGGGCACCATGTTCGGTGCGCCCGGCGGCGACTACTGCCACGGGCTGTTGAACCCCGACCAGATCGGGCCCAACCGGCCCGGCGCCCGCGGCTTCGTCGGCCAGCCGTTGCCGATCGAGGGACTGTATCTGGGCAGTGCGGGGTGCCACGGCGGCCCGGGGATCACGTTCATCCCCGGCTACAACGCCGCCCATGCGGTGCTGGCGGACCGGACGTAAGTCAGTCTGCCAGCAGCGCGTCGAGCAGTTCTCGAAACGCCGTCGGGTCCGCCGGGGTGAACGCCGGCCGCGGCCACGGGTTGCCGTGAAGCTTCAGGGTGATCAACGTGGATCGCAACGGACGCTTGACGTCCAGCGGCAGCCAGCGTCGCAGATCCGAGCTGCCCCAGATCCGGAATCGGTGAGCGATGCCCAGCGGCTCGGCGTGGTAGCCGCGAACCGCCGACAACGGGATCACCTTCGAGGTGCCGGACGGAAAGTGATAGCGGCGCAACGTGATCGCCCGGCGATCCAGGGCGACCAGTCCGTCGTCGTAGGAGTCGTTCACAGCTTTTCGCAGCGCAGCTCGTGGCCCCGAGCGGTCAGGCACCGGCCCGTGTTCAGGTCCCATTGCCAGCCGTGCTGATTGCAGGTCAGGGTTTCACCGTCGACCACCCCGAACTTCGACAGGTCGGCCTTCATGTGCGGGCAGCGGCGCTGAATCTGCCAGCCGCCCAGGGCGATCGTCGCCGAGTCGTCGTGGCTCTCACCGAACCAGCCGTCGGCGTAGACGATCCGGTCTTGGGTGAGGCACTTGAAGAATGTGTAGAGGTACTCGTTGTAGCCGCCGACCCGCCACGCGGTGAAACGGGTGGACAAGAAGATGGTGTTGACCCAATCGGGCTCTCCGTCGCGCAGCACGGTGCGCACCAGTTCGGGCGGGATACCGAAACCGTAGCGGAATTTCTCGGCCGGGAGCGGCTGGCGCACCATGCGCTTGGGGAAGTCCAGCACCACCGTCTCGGTGTGGCCTTCTCCGTCCAGCACCAGCTCGACCGGGTAGCCGATACCGTCGCAGATCTCGTTGCTGCGGGCCATGATCGGCTCGAACAGCGCCCGCAGCGGCTCCAGCATCGCCGGGCCCGCCGCCGGTGCCCAGGAGGCTTTCTCGGCGGCGAGCACCGGGGCCATCCGATCGGCGTAGGCGGCGATGTAGTCCGCCTTGCCGCTCGTGAAGATCGCCTCGACCTCATCGGTGGGCGCCGGGTGCGTCAGCGAATCCAGTTGCGCCCCGGTGAAGCTGGCCGTCGACCCGGGGATCATCAGCAGCCCGCCGTCGTGGCCGTTGCGGCGCAGCTGATCGAGGAACACCATCTCGTCGGGAAAGATGTTGGCCGGATCGCCGTGGTCGTCGTTGAGGTAGCGCAGCTCGTCGTCCAAAAAGCACGGCGGGCCGGCCGAGGGCACCACCCAGGTCGCGCCGACGTGCGCGACGTATTGGCGGGCGCGGTCCATCTGCCGTTGGCGCTTCTGGGTGCCGAACGCCTCCTTGGCCCGGGCCGGCATGTCGTAGACCATCGGGTACCAGATCGCCCCGGAGTACTGCAGCAGGTGCACGTCGATGGCACCGAATGCCTGCAGCACATCCAGATCGATCGGGCGCGAGTCGTTCATATTGAAAACGGTGGTGACACCGTCGCTGACCACCAGCCCCGAGTCGCCGATCGGGCCGTCGGCCGGGGCGCGCAGCGCGATGATCATCACGTCGAACTCGCCCTTGGGGCCCGACACCGTGTGCCGCACCGAGTCGGTGGTCTCGAAGAACCGGTGGAAGCCCAGCTTCTCCAGTTCGCGGCGCAGGTCCGGCACCGGATAGTCGGGCAGCAGCACCACCGCGTCCTTGTTGACGTGGGCGGCCAGATGCCGGGGATCGAAGTGGTCGTGGTGCAGGTGCGAGATGTAGAGGTAGTCGCAGTCGCCCAGGGCGTCCCAGTCCAGGGTGGAGTTGTCCGGGAACGGGAACCACGACGCGAAGTAGGCGGGGTTGACCCACGGGTCGCACAGGATGCTGCCCGCGGCGGTCTCGATCCGGAAGCCGGCGTGTCCGACGCTGGTGACCCGCACTTGTACCTTCCCCGACGTGTAAGAGATTCCTCCCGAGCTTAACGGCGCGGCGGCCGGGGCCGTGGGGGACGTGGCGGTATCGCCAACCGTGCTGGATGAGCCGGGTTCGTCCGTGCTGGCTGCGGGTCGGAGGCGTCCCCGCAGCGCGAGGTCGGCTCGGGGAAGAACAGCGGCCCCGATGCTGCCGGTCCCGGCGAGGAGATGGGGGAAACCTCGCACCAAACAACGCAGCGAAGACAGGCCCTTCTGAAGGCCCGCGCCAAACCCGTCAGATTTTTCACCAAAGACGGCAGTCGCAAATAGCTGGGCCCCGAGCTGTTCCGACTGGTCCCGCCGCAATCGCCTAGGCTGGACGACTGTGGAGCCGTGGTACGGAAGTGTCGCTACCGTTGCGCGCACATTGTGGCGCTTTCAAGGGGTGAAGATCACCGTCACCGGCGCGGAGCACGTGCCCGCCAGCGGCGGCGCCGTGGTCGCGATCAACCACACCGGTTACCTCGACTTCGCGTTCGCCGGACTGGCCGCCTACGACAACAAGCCGCGCCGGCGGGTGCGGTTCATGGCCAAGAAGGAGACCTTCGACAACCGCTTCACCGGACCGATCATGCGCGGCTGCCGGCACATCGCGGTCGACCGCGGGCAGGGGGCCGACGCCTACACCGCCGCCGTCGAGTACCTCAGGGCCGGTGAGCTGGTCGGGGTCTACCCGGAGGCGACGATCAGCCGCAGCTTCGAACTCAAGGAGTTCAAGGGCGGCGCCGCCCGGATGGCCATCGAGGCGCAGGTGCCGATCATTCCGCACATCGTCTGGGGCGCCCAGCGGATCTGGACCAAGGACCACCCCAAGCGGCTGGGGCGCTCCAAAGTGCCGATCTCGGTGGCGATCGGCGAGCCCATACCGCCGACGCTGCCCGTCGAGGACCTGCGGTCCCTGCTGCAGACCCGGATGCAGCACCTGCTCGAGCAGGCACAGGACGCCTATCCCGAACATCCGGCCGGAGAGTTCTGGGTGCCGCACCGCCTCGGCGGCGGTGCCCCCACGCCCGCCGAGGCGCTGCGGCTCGACGCCGAAGAAGCCGCTCGTAAGGCCGAGCAGCGGGCCGCGCGGAACCAGCAGCCGCCGAGTGCGACGGGCGCCGCGGAGTAGCCCCGGCATGCAGCCGGTCTTTCGTGCGCTGGAGCTGGCAGCGGTGACCCTGGTGAAGGTCTCCGGCGCCCGAATCGATTTTGGCGGCCTGAAGCACATCCCTGCCGAGGGCGGCGCGGTGATCGCGATCAACCACACCGGCTACATCGATTTCCTGCCCGCGGCGCTGGCGGTGTATCGGCGGGGGCGGCGGATGCGGTTCATGATCAAGGCCGAGATGCAGCAGGTGAAGGTGGTGAACTTCCTGATCAACCACACCGGCACCATCCCGGTGGATCGGGGCGCCGGATCCGACGCCTACCGAAATGCGGTGGCCGCGCTGCGCTCCGGTGAGGTGGTCGGCGTCTACCCGGAGGCCACCATCAGCCGCAGCTTCGAGCTCAAGGAGTTCAAGTCCGGGGCCGCCCGGATGGCGATCGAGGCGCAGGTGCCGATCGTGCCGCTGATCGTGTGGGGTGCCCACCGGTTGTGGACCAAGGACCATCCCAGGGCGCGGCTGATCGCCAGCAGGATGCCGATCACCGTGCTGGCGGGCCCACCGCTGGCCCCGGCCGGTGATGCCACTACCCTCAGCTCACAGCTGCGCGCCCAGATGGCGCCGATGCTGGCCCGGGTTCAGCAGGAATATTCCCACCCGGCGGGCCAGTACTGGGTGCCGCGACGAATGGGCGGCACCGCACCCACCCCGGAGGAGGCCAAGGTTCTCGACGAACAGGAGCTCGAACAGCGGAGGCGCAAGGGCGCAGGTGGCCACGGACCGACCGGCCGGCCGGGCCCCTCGAGCATGGAGCACTGAGCATGGCCGAACCCCTGTTCCGGTCCCTGGAGATCGTGATCCCGCCGCTGGTGCGCGCCAACGGGCCGCACCTGACCTTCGAGGGCCTGGAGAACATTCCCGAACGCGGCGGGGCGGTGCTGACTCTCAACCACACCAGCTACCTGGACTGGTATCCGGCCTCGGTCGCGGCGCTGCGGCGACGTCGCCGGCTGCGGTTCATGATCAAGGCCGAGATGACCGAGGTGCCGGTGATCAGCTACGTGATCAAGCACATCAAGCTGATCCCGGTCGACCGTTCCGCGGGGGCCGGCGCCTACGACGTGGCGGTCCAGCGGCTGGCCGACGGCGAGCTGGTCGGGCTGCATCCGGAGGCCACCATCAGCCGCAGCTTCGAACTGCGCGAGTTCAAGACCGGCGCCGCGCGGATGGCCCACGCGGCCGGCGTCCCGATCATCCCGGTCATCGTCTGGGGTATCCACCGGGTATGGACGAAGGATCACCCGAAGCATCTGTGGCGCAATCACGTTCCGGTGCTGGTGAAGATCGGCCGGCCGATGGCCGCCTCCGACGACATCGAGGCGACCACCGCGCAGCTGCGTGACACGATGGCCGCAATGCTCGAACAGGCGCAACTGCAGTACCCGCACCCCGCCGGCGCGTACTGGGTGCCGCGGCGGCTCGGCGGCGGCGCGCCCACCATGGCCGAAGCCTTGGCGATGCGCGAAGCCGAACTCGCCGAACGCGATCGCAAACGGCTCGAGCGCGTGCAGGGGGGCCGGCTGCGGCGGGCGCTGGCAGGTCTGAGTAGGCGCTGATGGCCCGGCCGCAGCACCCGATTCCCGCGCTGATAGCCAGCGACGTCGACGGCACCCTGCTCGACGACACCGAGAACATCACCGCGCGCACCCGGGAGGCCGTGCGTGCGGCCGTCGACTCTGGATCGGGGTTCGTCCTGGCGACCGGGCGCCCGCCGCGCTGGATCCCCCCGGTCGTCGACGCACTCGGATTCGCTCCGCTGGCGGTGTGCGCCAACGGGGCTGTCATCTACGACCCGGACACCGATCGGGTGATCTCGGCGCGCACGCTGTCGGCCGACAACCTGGTCAAACTGGCCGAGATCGTCGGCCGCGTCATCCCCGGCGCGGGCATGGCGGTGGAGCGCATCGGCGAGCGCGCACACGACGCGGCGACCCCGCAGTTCGTCAGTTCACCGGGCTACGAACACGCTTGGCTCAACCCGGACAACACCGAGGTCTCCCTCGAGGATCTGCTGTCCCAGCCGGCGATCAAACTACTGATCCGCAAGGCGGGCGCGGCCAGCGCGGACATGGCGGCGCACCTGGCGCCCCACATCGGCAGCGCCGCGGAGCTGACCTATTCCACCAACAACGGACTGATCGAGGTGGTGCCGGCGGGTATCACCAAGGCCACCGGTATCGAGGAAGTGATCGCCCCGCAGGGGATCGCCATCGATCAGGTGCTGGCGTTCGGGGACATGCCCAACGACCTGCCGATGTTGTTGAGCGCCGGGCACGGCGTGGCGATGGGCAACGCGCATCCCGAGGTGCTCGCCGCAGCCGCCGAGATCACCGCGCCCAACACCGACGACGGCCTGGCCCGGGTGCTGGAACGCATTTTCCTGCGTTGACCCGGCCTCGACCAGGGACTGCGCCGGCTAGCCGACCGCGAACGGGTCGACCACCCGGGAGAAGCGCTCCAACTGCACCGGCGGGCCCTCCGGCGGGGGCGGCGGCAGCTCTTCGGCGTTACCGTCGATGACCCGGATGACGCTGCCGCTGGCCCGGTTGTAGTTCAGCGTGCCGTGCTGGAAGTTCTGGCCGATCCATTCCGGTTCGGGGATCTCGGCGCTGGTGGGCAGCCCCAGGATGCCGCGCTCGTAGCCCAGCGATGCCCAGGCCTCATAGATCGCCCCGGTGACCGGCTGGGCGCCGGTCTCCGGCGACCAGTACACCGCCCCGTGCTCGAAGGTCGCGTACTTGGTGGAACCCGCGCCGATCGCCTCGGGCGAGGTGGGGGCGCCGAGCATGCCCTCGGCCCCGCCGAGCTCCAACCAGCGGGTGTGGATGGCACCGCCCTGCATCGTCCGGGCGAGGTCTTCGGGGCCCGGGGGGTCGTCGAATCGGGCTGCGATCTCCCGGATCTCGTTGAGCGCGGCGTAGCCCTGCTCGCCGGGGCACTCGGTCGCGTCGAGGTCGCGGTGGGCGATGATCGCCGGCAGCATCAGCGCCGAGCCGCGCGGAAAGTGGGTGAACGAGCCGCCGCCGGAGGTCAATTGGGCGGTGCCGCGCGGGTCGGTGCGGTCCAGTCCCAGCCGCCAGCCCAGCAACCGGCCGACGGTCTCGAGCTGAATCGGCGGGGGAGGCTCGTCGTCGAAGGTGCCGATCATCGACACCCCCCAGGTGTTCTTGTTGAAGCCGCCGGCGTGGCTGCCCACGATGCCCTTGGTGACGCCGCCGGCCCGGCCCTCGAACACCTGGCCGTACTTGTCCACCAGTGCGTTGTAGCCGATGTCGCACCAGCCCAGGGTGCGGGTGTGGTAGGCGTAGATGGCCCGGATGATGCTCGCGGAGTCTTCGGGGGCGTAGTCGTTGGATCCCGCGGTGTGATGCACCACCGCCGCCTGGACCGGGCCGCTCTCCACCGGCTTGCCGCACCGGCCGCGGGCGCTGGCGCCCCACTGGCTGCGCGGAATGATGGTGGGTGGCTGTCCCGGGGCCAGCACCGCGCTCGGCGGCGACCACTGGGCGTCGACCGGGGCCTTCGGCGGGGTGATCAACACCGCGGAGATGTTCTGCGCGAACGGCTGTGCGGCGGTGGCCGGCACATAGCCGAGGTCGGGTTTGGCCGGTGCGGGGCGGGGTTTGGGCTGCTGTTTCGAGGGGGCCTCGGGGGCGGCCTTGGCCTGCGCCGTGTCGGCGGGAGCCGGCCGGGTGACGGCGATCTGTACCGCGGTGGTCCGGCCGACGAACACCGGCTCGGTCCCGTCCGGGCCCGGGGCGGGCGCGTCGGCGGGCCGGGCCGCCGACGCGTGCTCCTTGGCCTCGTGAGCGGTGGCGTACCACGGCCCCCACGACCCGTCGGCGCGCTTGGCGCGGATCTTGGCCGAGGTGCCGCTGAGATCTGCGCCGGTGAGCGCGACCATGGTGAACGGGTCGTCCTGGGTGATCTCCCGAACGGTGACCCCGGGTTCGAGGTCAGGCAGCGGCTGCTGGTTGAGCTTGGTCGCGGAGGCGCTGGGGGGAGTGTCCACCGGCGTGGGCTTCGAGCCGGAGTCCAGGGCCCACGGCAGGATCAGCACGGTCGCGACGGTAGCGGTCAGCTTGATCGTCGGCGGTGGGCGACGGGTTGGCACGTGCTGATGTTACGTATGTGTCTTGTGTTGTTAGTGATGCGACACGCGACCGGCCGATTGTCAACGGCACCGCAGAGTCTTCCGTTGCCCGGCTTGGGCGCGACTCTGCGGTGCCGTTAGGAAACAGGCTCCTTGGTCAGGGGGCCGGAACCGCGGCGGGTGCGGCGGCGGCGGCCGGGGCCGCCCCTTGCGCGGCCTGCGCGATGGACGGGATCACCACACCCTTGAGCAGGTCGATGGCCTGTCCGGCGCCCAGCTGATTGGCCGCACTCATCAGGTCACTGACGACCCCGCCCTTCTCCTCCGGCATGCCCATGCCCAGCGACGGGTCGCCGAGGATCGGGTAGGTGCCGTCCAGGCCCGGGTCCAGACCCACCGGAGAGGTGAGCGGCATGTCACCGGAGCCCAGCAGGCCGGTGTCCGGGCTGGTCAAGCCGGGGGAGGTCAGCCCGGGGCTGGTCAGCGACGGGTCGGTCAGGGTCGGCGTGGTCAGACCGGGCGAGGTCAGGCCCGGGGTGCCCGTCAGCGACGGCGTGGTCAGGCCCGGCGACGTCAGCCCGGAGGTGGTCACACCGGGGGTGCCCGCCGGCGGGGTGGACAGTGACGGCGTGGTCAGCGACGGATCGGTCAGGCCCGGCGAGGTCAGGCCCGGCGAGGCGGGGTACATGCCCGGCGAGGTCAGGCCCGGCGAGGCGGGGTACATGCCCGGCGAGGTCAGGCCCGGCGAGGCCGGGTACATCCCCGGCGACGTCAGCGCCCCCGTCCCGTTCCCGAAGCCGGGAACCGGCGGAAGGTTCACCCCGAACTGGGACAGGCCCTGCGAGAGGGCCGAGATCAGCTCATTGGGCAGGTCGGCCACCGAGGCGGCCGCGACGAAGTCGTGGTGCTGCGGCGCACTGTTGTGGGCCACCAGCTCGGATACAGCGACAACTGCAAACGGACTTGCGACCGCTAGGGCGGCGACTGCGCTCATAGTGGTCGAGAGCCTGCGTCGACGTCGGTTCGGCACGGAAGTCTCCTCAATATGTTTTGCCCTTCGGCCGGCGGGGCCGTCGAGCGTTTACCGCCTACCCGATCGACGGTACGCGTGTGACTAGTGTGAATAGAGTGACGAGATCGAATCGTGAGGAAACCGCGACCAACCCTTCCTCGGGGTCGAGGGTCCCGGCCGCGCGCCGAGCTCGCACCGGTATCGGGAATCGGCGCGTTTCCCCAGCCTGACCTCGGTCCCGCGGGGCCGCTCGGCGGCCGGACCCGACCGACAGGGGAGGTGGCGGGGCGCCGACGCTGCTCGCGGCCGCTGTTCAGATACCCTTGGCGCCGATGACCGCTCGTTTTGACCTCTTCGTTGTGGGTTCTGGATTCTTCGGCTTGACCATTGCCGAGCGCGTAGCCACGCAGCTCGACAAGCGCGTCCTCGTCGTCGAGAAGCGCCATCACATCGGCGGCAACGCCTACTCGGAGGCCGAACCGCAGACCGGTATCGAGGTCCACAAATACGGCGCGCACCTGTTCCATACCTCTAATAAGCGGGTCTGGGACTACGTGCGGCAGTTCACCGACTTCACCGGCTACCAGCACCGGGTCTTCGCCATGCACAACGGGCAGGCCTACCAGTTCCCGATGGGGCTGGGCCTGGTGTCGCAGTTCTTCGGCCGCTACTTCACCCCGGACGAGGCCAAGGCGCTGATCGCCGAACAGGCCGCCGAGGTCGACACCAAGGAAGCGAAGAACTTCGAGGAGAAGGCGATCAGCCTGATCGGCCGCCCGCTCTACGAGGCCTTCGTCAAGCACTACACCGCCAAGCAGTGGGAGACCGACCCCACCGAGCTGCCCGCCGCCAACATCACCCGGCTGCCGGTGCGCTACACCTTCGACAACCGCTACTTCAACGACACCTATGAGGGGCTGCCGGTCGACGGCTACACCGCGTGGTTGGAGAACATGGCGGCGCACGACAACATCGAGGTCCGCCTGGACACCGACTGGTTCGACGTGCGGGACGGCCTGCGGGCCGAGAGCCCGGAAGCCCCGGTGGTCTATACCGGACCGCTGGACCGCTACTTCGACTACGCCCAGGGCCGGCTCGGCTGGCGCACCCTGGACTTCGAGCTCGAAGTGCTCGACACCGGGGACTTTCAGGGCACCCCGGTGATGAACTACAACGACGCCGACGTGCCCTACACCCGCATCCACGAATTCCGGCACTTCCATCCGGAGCGGTCCTACCCGACCGACAAGACGGTGATCATGCGCGAATACGGGCGATTCGCGCGCGACGACGACGAGCCGTACTACCCGATCAACACCCCCGACGACCGTGCGATGGTGGAGGCCTATCGCCGGTTGGCCAAGGCCGAGATGGAGTCGGCGAAGGTGCTCTTCGGCGGGCGGCTGGGCACCTATCAATATCTGGACATGCACATGGCCATCGCCAGTGCGCTGAGCATGTACGACAACGTCCTGGCGCCGTATCTGGCCGAGGGCGTTCCGCTGCACGAGAACAACAGGGAAAACAACCGATGACCAAGGCCAAGAGTTCGCGTGCGGTGAGCCGACTTTCGCGGATCATCCTGCCGCGCCACGGTGAGCCGCTGGACGTCCGCAAGCTCTACATCGAGGAGTCGGAGACCAACAACCGCCGGGCGCATCCGCTGACCCGCACCAGCCTGGAGATCGGCGAGGAGTCGGAGGTGTCGTTCGCGACGTACTTCAACGCCTTCCCGGCCTCCTACTGGCGCCGCTGGTCGATCCTCGAGTCGGTGGTGCTGAGTCTGGAGCTGACCGGATCCGGCCGCGTCGACGTCTACCGCTCCAAGGCCACCGGTGCGCGTATCGCCGTGGACGGCAAGCCTTTCGAAGGAAACGGCAGGCCCGCCATCGTCGAGTTCGAGGTGGGCCTGCAGCCGTTCGAGGACGGCGGCTGGATCTGGTTCGACATCACCACCGACACCGCCGTCACGCTGATCGGCGGCGGCTGGTACGCGCCGAGCGAAGCGCCCGGGCGCGCCGACGTCGCGGTCGGCATCCCGACCTTCAACCGGCCCGACGACTGCGTCAACGCGCTGACCGCGCTCACCTCCGACGCCGACGTCGACGAGGTGATCAGCGCGGTGATCGTCCCGGACCAGGGCACCCGCAAAGTGCGCGACCATCCCGGTTTCCCGGCGGCGGCCGCCGCCCTGGGCGACCGGCTGACGATTCACGACCAGCCCAACCTCGGCGGCTCCGGCGGCTACAGCCGGGTGATGTATGAGGCGCTGAAAAACACCGGCTGCGAACAGATCCTGTTCATGGACGACGACATCCGCATCGAGCCGGACTCGATCCTGCGGGCACTGGCGCTCAACCGTTTCGCAAAGACGCCCACCCTGGTCGGCGGGCACATGCTCAACCTGCAGGAGCCGTCGCACCTGCACATCATGGGCGAGGTCGTGGACCCCGACGTGTTCATGTGGACCAACGCCCCGCACACCGAGTACGACCACAACTTCGCGACCGACTCCCTGGCCGAGACCCCGGAACTGCACCGGCGCATCGACGTCGACTTCAACGGGTGGTGGATGTGCATGATCCCGCGCGCCGTCGCCGAAGAGATCGGTCAGCCGGTGCCGTCGTTCATCAAGTGGGACGACGCCGAGTACGGGCTGCGGGCCGGTGAGCACGGCTACCCCACGGTGACCTTGCCGGGCGCGGCGATCTGGCACATGGCCTGGAGCGACAAAGACGATGCGATCGACTGGCAGGCCTACTTCCATCTGCGCAACCGGCTGATGGTGGCGGCGCTGCACTGGGACGGCAACATCGCCGGACTGATCCGCAGCCACCTCAAGGCGACCTTGAAACACCTTGCCTGCCTGGAGTATTCGACGGTGGCAGTGCAGAACAAGGCGCTCGACGACTTCATGGCCGGCCCCGAGCACATCTTCTCGATCCTGGAGTCGGCGTTGCCGGACATCCACGCGCTGCGCAAGAACTACCCCGACGCGGTGGTGCTGCCGGCGGCCAGCGCGCTGCCGGCCCCGTCGCAGCGCCGCAAGCCGATGCGCCCGCCGGTGCAGCCGCTGTCGATCGGCTACCGGCTGGCCCGCGGCATCCTGCACAACCTCAAGGCCACCGCGCCCGAACATCACCGGCGCCCGCAGCTCAACGTGCCCACCCAGGACGCCCGCTGGTTCCTGCTGTGCACCCAGGACGGTGTCACCGTCACCACCGCCGACGGACGCGGCGTGGTCTACCGGCAGCGCGACCGGGAGAAGATGTTCACGCTGCTGCGCGAATCGCTGCGCCGCCAGTACCAGCTGAGCCGCCGCTTCGACGACCTGCGCCGGGCCTACCGCCGGGCCCTGCCCACGCTGGCGAGCAAGCAGCAGTGGGAGACGGTGCTGCTTCCCGACGGCGCGACGCGGGCATGACCGAGATCGCGCTGGAATCCGCAGCGGTGCCGCCGCACGGCGAGAGCGCCGTGCTGGTCGCCGTGCAGTCGGCGCTGACCGGCCGGCCCGGTGTGCTGCCGGTGGCGCGGGCGCTTTCGCACTTCGGTGAGCACAGCCTGGGCTGGCTGGCGGTGGCGGCGCTCGGCGCGCTGACTCAGCCGCAGCGGCGCCGGTCCTGGCTGCTGGCCGGCGCCGGAACGCTGGCCGCGCACGCCGCGGCGGTGATCATCAAGCGCGTCGTGCGCCGCAAACGGCCGCACCATCCGGCGATCGCGGTCAACGTCGGAACGCCGAGCGCGTTGAGTTTCCCCTCGGCGCACGCCACCTCCACCACCGCGGCGGCCATCCTGCTGGGCCGGGCCGCGGGACTGCCGGTACGGGCACTGCCGGCGCTGCTGGTGCCGCCGATGGCGTTGTCCCGCATGGTGCTTGGGGTGCATTACCCCAGTGACGTCGCCACCGGCGTCGTCGTGGGAGCCGCGGTCGCTGCAGCCGTGACCCGCCTGGACAACTCTGGAGACTCGGCATGAGCGCAGACACTGAAGATCGGGTGCCGGAGATCGGCCCGCCGTCGAACCTGCTCTCCGGGGTGATCAAGGCGATGCGGCCCCGCCAGTGGGTGAAGCAGGTGCTGGTGCTGGCCGCGCCGCTGGCCGCCCTCGGCGGCGATGTGCAGTTCGACTACGCCGATGTCGGCCGCAAGGCTCTGATCGCGTTCGTGGTGTTCTCGCTGGCGGCCTCGGCGGGCTACCTGGTCAACGACGCCCAAGACGTCGAAGCCGACCGGGCGCACCCCACCAAGCGGTTCCGGCCGATCGCTGCCGGGGTGGTGCCCGAACGGCTGGCCTATGTGCTGGCGGCGGTGCTGGCGGCAGCCTCGCTGGCCATCTCATGGTGGCTCACCCCGAACCTGGCCCTGGTGATGGCCATCTACCTGTCGATCCAAATGGCCTACTGCTTCGGCCTCAAACACCAACCGGTGGTTGACATCTGCATTGTGGCCGCGCAGTACTTGCTGCGGGCCATCGCCGGCGGCGCGGCCACGGGTATCTATCTGTCGCAATGGTTCCTGCTGGTGATGGCGTTCGGATCGCTGTTCATGGTGGCCGGCAAGCGCTACGCCGAACTGCAGCTCGCCGAGCAGACCGGCGCCAAGATCCGCAAGTCGCTGGAGAGCTACACCGGCACCTATCTGCGGTTCGTGTGGACGGCCTCGGCCACCGCAATGCTGGTCTGCTACAGCCTGTATGCCTTCGAGCGCGACAGCGGTTCGGGGTCCTGGTACGCGGCGTCGATCATCCCGATCATCGTCGGGATCCTGCGCTACGCGGTCGACGTCGACGGCGGCATGGCCGGTGAGCCCGAGGACATCCTGCGGCGCGACCGGGTGCTCCAGCTGATGGCGCTGGCCTGGATCGGAATCATCGGTGCTGCCGTCGCCTTCGGTTAGCCTGCGCCAGCGCGGCACTCAACCGGACCCCAGGGTCCGGCCACTGGGCTGGCCCGCGGTCGCCTACAGCCCGTCGGTGCGGATCAGCGCCTGGGCCGGGGTGGCGGTGGTGCTGCTGCTGTTCGGCGTCGGGGCGTGGCGGCGGCGGTGGATCTCCGACGACGGTCTGATCGTGCTGCGCACGGTGCGCAACCTGCTGGCCGGCAACGGGCCGGTCTTCAACGCCGGCGAACGGGTGGAGGCCAACACCTCCACGGCGTGGACCTACCTGATGTATCTCGGCAGCTGGCTCGGCGGGCCGGTGCGGATGGAATACGTGGCGCTGGCGTTCGCGCTGACGCTGAGCCTGGCCGGGATGGCGCTGCTGATGCTGGGCACCACCCGGCTGTATGCCCCCGGTCTGCAGGGCCGCCGCGCCCTGCTGCTGCCCGCCGGGGCACTGGTCTACATCGCGCTGCCGCCCGCCCGGGACTTCGCCACCTCCGGGCTGGAGAGCGGCCTGGTGCTGGCCTATCTGGGCCTGCTGTGGTGGATGCTGGTCTGCTGGTCGCAGGCGCTGCGGATGCCGCGATCACGTGCCCGCGGAACCCGGTTCACCGCCGCCCTGGCGTTCGTGGCCGGATTCAGCGTGCTGGTTCGCCCCGAGTTGGCACTGATCGGCGGCGGCGTGCTGATCATGCTGCTGATCGCGGCGCGGGACTGGCGGCCCCGGGCGCTGATCCTGGTGGCCGGCGGTGCGCTTCCGGTGGCCTACCAGATCTTCCGGATGGGCTACTACGCGCTGCTGGTGCCGGGTACCGCGTTGGCCAAGGATGCCGCCGGCGACAAGTGGTCGCAGGGAATGATCTACCTGGCGAACTTCAACGCCCCCTACGCATTGTGGGCGCCCGCAGTGCTTTTAACGGCGCTGGGCGCCGCGCTGTGGGTGGGCGCCGCGGTGCGCCACCGGCCCCGCCGTCCGGTGCCCCGCGGCGTCGGCCCCTGGGCCCGGCTGGTTCAGAGCCCGGCGGCGGTGGTCTGTTTCATCGTGATCAGCGGGCTGCTGCAGGGCGCCTACTGGATCCGCCAGGGCGGCGATTTCATGCACGGCCGGGTCTTGCTGGCGCCGCTGTTCTGCATGCTGGCCCCGGTGGCCGTGATCCCGATCCTGCTGCCCGACGGTGCGCGCTACCACCGCGAGGCCGGTTACCCGCTCAGCGGCGCGGTCGGCGTGCTGTGGCTGGCGGTGGCCGGCTGGGCGCTGTGGGCGGCCAACTCGCCCGGGATGGGCGACGACGCGACCAGGGTGACCTACTCCGGGATCGTCGACGAACGCCGGTTCTACTCGCAGGCGACCGGCCACCCGCACCCGCTGACCGCCGCGGATTATCTGGGCTACCCGAGGATGCGTGCGGTGTTGACCACGATCGAGGCCACGCCCGACGGGGCGCTGCTACTGCCGTCGGGCAACTACGACCAGTGGGACGTCGTCCCGGTCATCCTGCCGGTGCCCCCGGGGATCGGCGTCAAGACCGATCCCGATCCGGGCGACACCGGGCCCCACACCGTCTTCTTCACCAACCTGGGCATGCTGGGCATGAACACCGGGCTCGACGTCCGGCTGCTCGACCAGATCGGGTTGGCCAATCCCATTGCGGCGCATACCGAACGGCTTGAGCACGGCCGGATCGGCCACGACAAGGACCTGTTCCGGGATTGGGTGGTGGCCGACGGGCCGTGGGTCAAGTGGTATCCGCTGATCCCGGCCTACCTGGACCAGGACTGGATCGCCCAGGCCGAAGCCGCCCTGCGCTGCCCCGACACCGCGGCGGTGCTGGGCTCGGTGCGCGCACCGATGGGCCCGCGCCGGTTCCTGTCCAACGTGCTGCACTCGGTCGGCTACACCCGGTACCGGATCGAGCGGGTGCCGCGCGACGAACTGATCCGGTGCGGCCTGGCGGTGCCCGAACCGAGCCGCCCGACCTATACCGGGATGCCGCCCGACGTCCCGTGACGACGAGCACCGGCCCACCCGAAAATGTGATGGACGTCATGCTTTGCTGTTCGCAGCTACCGGCGGCGCCCGCCTCACCGGCCGGAATGGCCTCGCGAGCGCAGCGCGCCGACCGCGGGAAAATCAGGTGGCGGGCCGATTCCCGGCTCGTGCGCCAGAACCGCAAGGGCTCTGGGGGCGTTTCTGTGGTTGACTACACCGGCACTGTCGCGCTCGCGCGCGCAGATCCGGCCCGAGTCGGGCCACCCAATGAATCAGGCACGGCAACAAGAACGAATGAGGATTTTCAGGATGAAGCTGCTTGACAGGTTGATGGTCGCCGCCGCCGGCGCGGCCCTGCTGGCGGGGTTGGTCGGGGTCGTCGGCGGCACCGCGGAGGCGAACGCCTTCTCCCGGCCGGGTCTGCCGGTCGAGTACCTGCAGGTGCCCTCGGCCTCCATGGGCCGCGACATCAAGGTCCAGTTCCAGAGCGGTGGTCAGGGCTCGCCGGGCCTGTACCTGCTCGACGGCATGCGGGCCCAGGACGACTTCAACGGCTGGGACATCAACACCCAGGCGTTCGAGTGGTACCTGAACTCGGGTATCTCGGTGATCATGCCCGTCGGCGGCCAGTCCAGCTTCTACAGCGACTGGTACAAGCCGGCTTGCGGCAAGGCGGGCTGCTCCACCTACAAGTGGGAGACCTTCCTGACCAGTGAGCTGCCGGCCTACCTGGCTTCGGAGTACGGCGTGAGCCAGACCAGCAACGCCGCGGTCGGCCTGTCGATGGCCGGTTCGTCGGCGATGACGCTGGCCATCTACCACCCCAACCAGTTCACCTACGCCGGCTCGCTGTCGGGTTACCTCAACCCGTCCACCGGCAAGGGCTGGATCGGCCTGTCGATGGGTGACGCCGGGGGCTACAAGAAGAACGACATGTGGGGCGAGGACAACGACCCGGCGTGGCTGCGCAACGACCCGACGGTCAACGTCGACAAGCTGGTCGCCAACAACACCCGGCTGTGGGTGTTCTGCGGCAACGGCAAGGCCAACGAGCTGGGCGGCGACAACATCCCGGCCGTGTTCCTGGAGCAGAACTTCATGATCGGCGCCAACAAGAAGTTCCAGGAGCTCTACACCGCCGCCGGTGGCAGCAATGCGATCTTCAACTTCCCCGAGTACGGCACGCACTCCTGGGAGTACTGGGGTCAGCAGCTGCAGGCGATGAAGCCCGACCTCCAGAGCCACCTGGGCGCTTCGCCAGCGACCGAGAGCGCTCCGGCCGAGTAGTCCACGGACTCCAATGCACCGCCGACGGCGGCGACCCCCCGGGGCGCCGCCGTCGGTAGTTTCCGGCCCTGCCCGTCGCTGCCGTGTGGTTGACTACCTTCGGCGGATCGCCTGCGCGCGGCCAGCGGCGGATGATCGCCACGAAATCTGTGCCGACGAGCGAGGTGGGTATGAGCGGACTGTCGAAGTTGCTTCGGGCGCTGTGCGTGGCCGTGCTGACTCTGAGCATGTGGGGCGGCGGCGTCATGGTCGGCGCGGGCGCACATGCCGCACAGTTCGAGAACCTGATGGTGCCGTCGCCGTCGATGGGCCGCGACATCCCGGTGGCGTTCCTCAACCAGGGGCCGCACGCGGTGTACCTGCTCGACGCATTCGACGCCCACCCCGAGGTGAGCAACTGGGTGACCGCGGGCAACGCGATGAACACCCTGGCCGGCAAGGGCGTCTCGGTGGTGGCGCCGGCCGGCGGGGCTTACAGCATGTACACCAACTGGGAGCAGGACGGCAGCAAGCAGTGGGAGACCTTCCTGTCCAGTGAGCTGCCGGACTGGCTGGCGGCCAACCGCGGCCTGGCCCCGGGTGGTCACGCTGTGGTGGGCGCGGCCCAGGGCGGCTACGGGGCGATGGCGCTGGCCACCTTCCACCCGGACCGGTTCGGTTTCGCCGGTTCGATGTCGGGCTTCCTGGGCCCGGCCAACACCACCGAGAGCGGTGTCATCAGCGCGGGTCTGGAGAACTTCGGCGGGGTAGACCCGTACGGCATGTGGGGCGCACCCCAGCTGGGCCGCTGGAAGTGGCACGACCCGACGGTGCACGCCACCCTGCTGGCGCAGAACAACACCCGGGTCTGGGTGTACAGCCCGATGGGGGGCGCCTCCAACCCGGCCGCGATGATCGGCGACCCGGCCGAGGCGCACGGCAGCGGCCGGTTCTTCAACATGCAGTACCGCCAGGTGCGCGGCCGCAACGGGCATTTCGACTTCTCCGCCGGTGACAACGGGTGGGGGTCGTGGGCGGCGCAGCTGGGGGCCATGTCCGGTGACATCGTCGGCGCGATCCGCTAGCGGCGCTAAGGCGCAGCGCTCCGCCAATCCCCGTTGACTCTGCGTCCACGACGCAGAAGTGCGAGTAATCCGCCCCGTAGGCGCAGAGTCAATGGTGGATGCCGCTGATCTGTACCGTTAGAGGCGCTATGGCCAACAAGAAGACACCGAAATCCCCGCGGAAATCTTCGCGATCCCCCAAATCCCCGTCGAAGTCTGTGCGCAACCGTCGCCGGGTGCTGGCATGGGTGGCCGCCGGTGCGATGGCACTGGCGGTGGCGCTGGTCGCGGTGGTGCTGGTGATCTGGATTCGGCACCCGGCCTCCCCGCCGACCGCCGAGTCGCCGTCGGCGGGGGTCCCGCCGACCAGCTCGGTTCCGCCGCGCGTCAAGAAGCCGCGTCCGGCCTATCAGGACGCCAGCTGCCCGGACGTGCAACTGGTCGCGGTGCCCGGCACCTGGGAGACCTCGCCCACCGACGACCCGCTGAACCCCACCCAGTTCCCCATCGCGCTGTTGCTCACCGTCACCCGCCCCATCGCCGAGCAGTTCGACGCCTCCCGGGTGCAGACCTACACCGTTCCGTACACCGCGCAGTTCCATAATCCGCTGTCGGCCGACAAGCAGATGAGCTACAACGACAGCCGCGCCGAGGGCACCCGCAACACCATCAAGGCGATGACCGAGATGAACGAGAAGTGCCCGCTGACCAGCTATGTGCTGGTTGGCTTCTCGCAGGGTGCGGTGATCGCCGGTGACGTCGCCAGCGACATCGGCAACGGGCGCGGCCCGGTCGATGAGGACTTGGTGCTGGGCGTGACGCTGATCGCCGACGGCCGCCGCCAGGACGGCGTGGGTATCGACGTGCCGCCGACCCCGCCGGGGCAGGGCGCCGAGGTGACCCTGCACGAGCTGCCGATCCTGTCGGGGATGGGGCTGACCATGACCGGCGCCCGCGACGGCGGTTTCGGCGACCTCGATAAGCGCACCAACGAGATCTGCGCGCGCGGCGACCTGATCTGCGCGGCCCCGCAAGAGGCGTTCAGCATCGGTAGGCTGCCGGCCACCCTGGAGACGCTGGCCGGTGGCGCGGGTCAACCGGTGCACGCGTTGTACGGCACCACCGACGTCTGGAGCCAAGACGGCCTGTCCGCCACCCAGTGGACGCTGAACTGGGCGCGCGGCCTCGTCGAGAACGCGCCGCATCCGCCACACGGCTGAGGCCAGGGGAACCCGGCGGTTGGGCCCCGCCGCGTGAACCCGGAGATCGCAGTCACACGCGGTACCGTTTGATTTGGCACGAGCCGCACCGACCTCTAACATTAAGAAGAATTTAAGAGCATGCGGCCGCGGCCGCGGGGGCGAGCAGCGCGGGTCGAGGGGTACCGGAATCCCGCTACCATCTGTGAGGTCCCGGGCCGCGCGACGGGCCACCCGACGTGCCGGCCGCGCCCGGCAGCCGAATGAACGTATGTTCGTGACAGGAGATTTTGCATGGCCCCGGCACCAGCACAGGCCGCTTACCACAACCCGTTCATCAAAGACGGCAAGGTCCGGTTCCCCGACAACGCCAACCTGGTGCGCACCGTCGAACGCTGGGCAGCGCTGCGCGGGGAGAAGCTGGCCTACCGGTTTCTGGACTACTCCACCGAGCGTGACGGTCTGGCCCGCGACATCTCGTGGGCGGACTTCGGCGCCCGCAACCGCGCGGTGGCGGCCCGGCTGCAGCAGGTCACCCAGCCCGGCGACCGGGTGGCGATCCTGTGCTCCCAGAACCTGGACTACCTGGTGTCGTTCTTCGGGATCATGTATTCCGGACGTATCGCGGTGCCGCTGTTCGACCCGGGCGAACCCGGCCACGTGGGCCGGCTGCACGCGGTGCTCGACGACTGCACCCCGTCGGCTGTGCTGACCACCAGCGACTCCGCCGAGGGCGTGCGCAAGTTCTTCCGCGGCCGTCCGGCCAATGCCCGCCCGCGCGTGATCGCCGTCGACGCGGTGCCCGCCGAGGTGGGGTCGACCTGGGTGATGCCCGAGGGCGACCGGGACGCGATCGCCTATCTGCAGTACACCTCCGGCTCGACCCGCACCCCGACCGGTGTGAAGATCACCCACCTGAACCTGCCGACCAACGTCGTCCAGCTGCTCGACGCCCTCAAGGGCCGCGAAGGCGACCGCGGTGTCACCTGGCTGCCGTTCTTCCACGACATGGGCTTGGTCACGATCCTGCTGTCCTGCGTGCTGGGTCAGCAGTTCACCTTCATGACCCCGGCCGCGTTCGTCCGCCGGCCCTACCGGTGGATCAAGGAGATGGCCCGCAAGGAAGGGGAGACCGGTGAGTGCTTCTCGGTGGCCCCGAACTTCGCCTTCGAGCACGCCGCAGCCCGCGGACTGCCCAAGGAGGGCGACCCGCCGCTGGACCTGAGCAACGTCCGGGCGATCCTCAACGGCAGCGAGCCGGTGTCGGCGGCCTCGGTGCGCAAGTTCAACGAGGCCTTCGCGCCCTACGGTTTCCGTCCGGAGGCGATCAAGCCGTCCTACGGGCTGGCCGAGGCCACCCTGTTCGTGTCCACCACCCCGCCCGACGAGGGCCCGCGGATCATCTACGTCGACCGCGAAGAGCTCAACAACGGCAACCGGTTCGTCGAGGTGCCCGCCGACGCCCCCAACGCTGTCGCCCAGGCGTCCGCCGGCCGGGTGAGCGTGGACCAGTGGGCGGTGATCGTCGACTACGAGACCGGCGCCGAGTTGCCCGACGGCCAGATCGGCGAGATCTGGTTGCAGGGCAACAACATGGGTTCGGGCTATTGGAACCGCGAAGAAGAGACCACTGACACCTTCCGGAACGTGCTGAAGACGCGGACCAGCCCGTCGCGCGCCGAGGGCTCCGACGAGAACGGTTTCTGGGTGCGCACCGGCGACTACGGCGCCTACTACAAGGACGACCTCTACATCACCGGCCGGGTCAAGGACCTGGTCATCGTCGACGGCCGTAACCACTACCCGCAGGACTTGGAGTACTCCGCGCAGGAGGCCAGCCGCGCGCTGCGGGCCGGCTACATCGCGGCGTTCTCGGTGCCGGCCAACCAACTGCCGCAGTCGGCGTTCGACAACCCGCACTCCGGGCTGAAGTTCGACCCGGAGGACACCTCCGAGCAGCTGGTGATCGTCGCCGAGCGCGCCCCGGGCGCCCACAAGCTGGAGTACCAGCCCATCGCCGACGACATCCGGGCGGCGATCGCGGTGCGTCACGGCGTGACCGTGCGTGACGTGCTGCTGGTGTCGGCGGGCACCGTGCCGCGCACCTCCAGCGGCAAGATCGGCCGGCGTGCCTGTCGGGCCGCCTACCTCGACGGCAGCCTGCGCGGCGGCACCACCGCACCGAACTCCTTCCCCGACCAGGCCTAGGCCCGATGAGTGAGGCACCGCAGATGACCGGCGATGACGCAATCCTGCGCGGCACCAGCCGCACCGACCTGACCGTCGCCGACATGCGGGCCTGGCTGCGCAACTGGGTGGCCAACGCCACCGCGCAGTCACCGGAGAAGATCAACGAGACCGCTCCGCTGATCGAACTGGGGCTGTCCTCGCGTGACGCGGTGGCGATGGCGTCGGACATCGAGGACTTCACCGGCGTGACGCTGTCGGCCACGGTGGCGTTCCGGCACCCGACGATCGAGGCGCTGGCCACCGTGATCATCGAGGGCGAGCCGGTGGTCGTCGACCATTCCGGCGACGAGGACTGGTCACGCGAGGCCGACGTCGAGGACATCGCGGTGGTCGGTCTGGCCACCCGCTTCCCCGGCGACATGAACTCCCCCGAGGAGACCTGGCAGAAGCTGCTGGCCGGGTTCGACGCGATCACCGACCTGCCGGAGGGCCGCTGGTCGGAGTTCCTGGAGGAGCCGCGGATCGCCGAGCGGGTCGGCAAGGCCCGCACCCGCGGCGGGTACCTGTCCGACATCAAGGGCTTCGACTCCGAGTTCTTCGCGCTGTCGAAGATGGAAGCCGACAACATCGACCCGCAGCAGCGGATGGCTCTCGAATTGACTTGGGAGGCACTCGAACACGCCCGCATCCCGGCGTCGTCCCTGCGCGGCGAGGCCGTCGCGGTGTACATGGGTTCGACCAACGCCGACTACCAGAACCTGGCGCTGTCAGACCCGAGCGTCACCCACCCGTATGCCATCACCGGCAACTCGAGCTCGATCATCGCCAACCGGGTGAGCTACTTCTACGACTTCCGCGGACCGTCGGTGACGGTGGACACCGCGTGCTCGTCGTCGCTGGTCGCCGCCCATTCAGGTGTGCAGGCGCTGCGCAACGGCGAGGCCGATGTGGCAATCGTCGGCGGGGTCAACGCACTGATCACCCCGCTGGTGACGGTCGGCTTCGACGAGGTCGGCGGGGTGCTCTCGCCGGACGGCCGGATCAAGTCGTTCTCCTCGGACGCCGACGGCTACTCCCGTGCCGAGGGCGGCGGCGTGCTGGTGCTCAAGCGGGTCTCGGACGCCCGCCGCGACGGCGACCAGATCCTGGCGGTGATCGCCGGCTCGGCGGTCAACCACGACGGTCGCTCCAACGGCCTGCTGGCCCCCAACCCGGACGCGCAGGAGGCGGTGCTGCGCAAGGCCTACAAGAACGCCGGCATCGACCCGCGCACCGTCGACTACATCGAGGCGCACGGCACCGGCACCATCCTGGGTGACCCGATCGAGGCCGAGGCGCTGGGCCGGGTGGTCGGCCGCGGCCGCGCCGCCGACAAGCCCGCACTGCTGGGTGCGGTGAAATCCAATGTAGGACACCTGGAGTCGGCCGCCGGAGCGGCCAGCCTGGCCAAGATCGTGCTCGCGCTGCAGCACGACAAGATCCCGCCGTCGATCAACTACGCCGGGCCCAACCCCTACATCGACTTCAACGCCACCCACCTCAAGGTCGCCGACACCGCCACCGACTGGCCGCGCTACGGCGGCTATGCGGTAGCCGGTGTCTCCGGCTTCGGGTTCGGCGGGGCGAACGCGCACCTGGTGGTGCGCGAGGTGCTGCCGCGCGACGTGGTGGAAAAGGAAGCCCCCGAGGAATCAGCGCCGGAATCAGTTGCCGCCGAAGAGGACCCGGTGCTCGAGCACGAGACGCCCCGTTTCGACGAGTACGGCGAGTTCATCGCGCCCGAGGGCCCCACGGAGGAGCCGGAGTACGAACTGCCGGGCCTGACCGAGGAGGCGTTGCGGCTCAAGGAGGCCGCGCTGGCCGAGCTGGCCGCGCGCGAGCCCGCCCAACCGCTGATCCCGCTGGCCGTCTCCGCCTTTTTGACCTCACGCAAGAAGGCCGCCGCCGCCGAGTTGGCCGACTGGATCGACAGCGAGGAGGGCCGGGCCACTTCGCTGGAGTCGATCGGGCGGGCCCTGTCGCGGCGCAACCACGGGCGTTCGCGCGCAGTGGTTCTGGCCCACGACCATGACGAGGCCATCGCCGGTCTGCGGGCGGTCGCCGAGGGCAAGTCCAAGCCGAACATCTACTCCGCCGACGGTCCGGTGACCAACGGGCCGGTGTGGGTGCTCGCCGGATTCGGTGCCCAACACCGCAAGATGGGCAAAGAGCTCTACCTGCGCGACCCGATCTTCGCCGAGTGGATCGGACGCGTCGACGCGCTGATCCAGGACGAACGCGGCATCTCGATCCTGGAGATGATCCTCGACGACGCGGTGGACTACACCGGCGACACCGTCGAATACCCGATCGAAGCGGTCCAGCTGGTGATCTTCGCGATCCAGATCGCGCTGGGCGAACTGCTCCGCGCGCACGGCGCCGCGCCGGCCGCGATGATCGGCCAGTCGCTGGGCGAACCGGGCGCCGCGTACTTCGCCGGCGGCCTGTCGCTGCGCGACACCGTCCGGATCATCGTGCCGCGCGCCCGGCTGATGGGCGAGGGCGAGGCGATGCTGTTCGGCGAGTACATCCGGCTGATGGCGCTGGTGGAGTACTCCGCCGAGGAGATCAAGACCGTCTTCGCCGACTTCCCGGACCTGGAGGTCTGCGTCTACGCCGCACCCACCCAGACCGTGATCGGCGGACCGCCCGAGCAGGTCGACGCGATCATCGCCCGCGCCGAGGCCGAGGGCCGCTTCGCCCGTAAATTCCAGACCAAGGGCGCCAGCCACACCGCCCAGATGGACCCGCTGCTCGGCGAATTCACCGCGGATCTCCAAGGCATCGAGCCGATGCCGCTGCAATGCAACTACTTCTCCACCGTGCACGAGGGCACCTACATCCGTCCGGGCGCCGAGCCGATCCACGACGTCGACTACTGGAAGAAGGGCCTGCGCCACTCGGTGTACTTCACCCACGGAGTGCGCAACGCCGTCGACAACGGCTACACCACCTTCCTGGAGCTGGCACCCAACCCGGTGGCGCTGATGCAGGTGGGGCTGACCACCGCCGACGCCGGCCTGCCCGACGCGCAGCTGATCGCCACGCTGGCCCGCAAGGCCGACGAAGTCGACTCGATGACGATGGCGATGGCCCAGCTGTATGTCCACGGCCACGACCTGGACATGCGCACGCTGTTCCCGAGGCGCGCCGAGGGACCGGTCAGCCCGGAGGAGTTCGCCAACATCCCGCCGACCCGGTTCAAGCGCAAGGAGCACTGGCTCGACGCGCACTTCTCCGGCGACGCCACCGGTGTCATGCCCGGTTCGCACATCGCGACCCCGGACGGCCGGCACGTCTTCGAATACGCCGTGCGCGGTGAGACCGATCTGGCCGCACTGGTGAAATCCGCTGCGGCGGCGGTACTTCCGGACGCCAAGCTGGTGGCCTCCGAGCAGCGTGCGGTGCCGGCCGAGGGTTCCCGGCTGGTGACGACGCTGACCCGGCACCCCGGCGGGGCGGCCGTGCAGGTGCACTCGCGCATCGGCGAGTCGTTCACGCTGGTCTACGACGCCTTGGTCTCGCGCGGCGGTGAGGGTGCCGTGGCGCTGCCGATGGCGGTCGGTGCGGGCACCGTGGTGACGGCGGAAACCGTTGCGACGCCGGTTGAAACCGAGGTGGACGACGCCGAGATCCTGCACGACAACCTGACCGCCGGCGCCGGGCTGGCCGCCGGCTTCGCCAAGTGGTCACCGGACTCCGGCGAGACCATCGCCGACCGATTGGGCGCGATCGTCGGCGGTGCCATGGGGTATGAGCCCGAGGACCTGCCGTGGGAGGTGCCGCTGATCGAGCTGGGTCTGGACTCGCTGATGGCCGTGCGGATCAAGAACCGGGTCGAATACGACTTCGACCTGCCGCCGATCCAGCTGACCGCGGTGCGTGACGCGAACCTCTACAACGTCGAGGAGATGATCCGCTACGCGGTCGAGCACCGCGACGAGGTCGAGGCGCTGCACGAGCACCAGAAGACCCAGACGCCGGAGGAGATCGCCGCCGAGCAGGCCGCGCTGCTCTCCGGTGCCACGGTGGCCAGCGTGACCGCCCCGGCACCGGATCCGCAGGCCGAGCCGGAGACCCAGGCACCGCCCGCGTCGGACATCCCGATCCCGCCGCCGCCGACCGATCCGTCGGGCCCGGGTGGCGCGCCGATCCCGCCGCCGCCCACCAACCCCGAGGGCCCCAGCGGTGTGGCCAAGGCGACGGCCGCGGCGGCGGCCGCCAAGGTCCTCACTCAGGAGGCGGTGACCGAGGCGCTCGGTGCCGACGTGCCGCCGCGGGACGCCGCCGAGCGGGTCACGTTCGCGACCTGGGCGATCGTCACCGGCAAGTCACCGGGCGGCATCTTCAACGAGCTGCCCGCACTCGACGATGAACTGGCCGAGAAGCTCGCCGCACGGCTGTCGGAGCGGGCCGAGGGCATCATCACCGTCGACGACGTCAAATCGGCCACCACCATCGAGGGCCTGGCGACCGTCGTCCGCGACCAGCTCGAAGAAGGTGTGGTGGACGGTTTCGTCCGCACCCTGCGGGCGCCCAAGGAAGGCTCGTCGAGTCTGCCGTTGTTCGTGTTCCACCCGGCGGGCGGCTCCACCGTGGTCTACGAGCCGCTGATGAAGCGCCTGCCCGCGGACACCCCGGTGTACGGCTTCGAGCGGGTGGAGGGCTCCATCGAGGAGCGCGCCGCGGAGTACGTGCCCAAGCTGCTGGAGATGCACGACGGCCCGTTCGCGCTGGCCGGCTGGTCGCTGGGCGGGGCGCTGGCCTACGCGTGCGCGATCGGGCTCACCCGCGCCGGCGCCGACGTGCGCTACGTCGGCCTGATCGACCTGGTGCTGCCCGGCGAGCCGATCGACCAGAGCAAGGAGGGGATGCGCGCGCGCTGGGACCGCTACGCGCGATTCGCCGAGCGCACCTTCAACGTCGAGGTTCCCGAGATCCCCTACGAGGAGCTGGAGAAGCTCGACGACGAGGGTCAGGTGAAGTTCGTGCTGGACGTCGTCGCGCAGAGCGGGGTGCAGATCCCGGGCGGGATCATCGAGCACCAGCGCACCTCCTACCTGGACAACCGCGCCTTGGACACCATCGAGATCCAGCCCTACGACGGGCACGTCACGTTGTACATGGCCGACCGCTACCACGACGACGCCATCGTTTTCGAGCCCGCGTACGCGACCCGCAAGCCCGACGGCGGCTGGGGCGAATACATCAAGGACCTCGAGATCGTGCCGATCGGGGGCGAGCACATCCAGGCCATCGATGAGCCGTACATTGCCAAAGTGGGCGCACACATGAGCGAGGCGCTCAACCGCATCGAAGGAAAGTAGGCCCGCGTGACCGGCCAGCTCCCGCCACCCGTCCCGTCGAAGACCACCGCCGAACTCCTGGTCGAACTCCGCGAAAAGCTGGAGCTGGCCAAGGAACCCGGCGGTGAGAAGGCCGTCGCCAAGCGTGAGAAGAAGGGCATCCCGAGTGCCCGCGCCCGTATTCACGCGCTGCTGGACCCCGGCACCTTCCTGGAGATCGGCGCGCTGTGCAAGACCCCCGGCGACCCGAACGCGCTCTACGGCGACGGCGTGGTCACCGGCCACGGCCGGATCAACGGCCGCCCGGTCTGCGTGTTCAGCCACGACCAGACCGTGTTCCAGGGTTCGGTCGGGGAGATGTTCGGCCGCAAGGTGGCCGCGCTGATGGAGTGGGCGGCCAAGACCGGCTGCCCGATGATCGGCATCAACGACTCCGCCGGCGCCCGCATCCAGGACGCGGTGACCTCACTGGCCTGGTACGCCGAGCTGGGACGCCGCCACGAACTGCTGCGCGGGCTGGTTCCGGAGATCTCCATCATTCTGGGCAAATGCGCTGGGGGAGCGGTATATTCGCCGATCCAGACCGACCTCGTCGTGGCGGTGCGGGATCAGGGCTACATGTTCGTCACCGGGCCGGACGTCATCAAGGACGTCACCGGTGAGGACGTCACCCTCGACGAGCTCGGCGGCGCCGACGCCCAGGCGCGTTACGGCAACATCCACCAGGTGGTCGAGGACGAGGCGGCGGCCTTCCAGTACGTCCGCGACTACTTGTCGTTCCTGCCGTCCAACACCTTTGACGACCCGCCCATCATCAACCCGGGCCTGGAGCCGGAGATCACCCCGCACGATCTGGAGCTGGACGCCATCGTGCCCGACTCCGACAACACCGCCTACGACATGCACGAGATCCTGCTGCGGATCTTCGACGACGGTGACATCTTCGAGGTCGGGCAGCAGCGCGGGCAGGCGATCATCACCGCCTTCGCCCGGGTCGACGGGCATCCGGTCGGGGTGATCGCCAACCAGCCGATGTACATGTCCGGCGCCATCGACAACGAAGCGTCGGACAAGGCGGCGGGCTTCATCCGGTTCTGCGACTCCTACAACCTGCCGCTGGTGTTCGTCGTCGACACCCCCGGATTCCTGCCCGGTGTAGAGCAGGAGAAGGGCGGGATCATCAAGCGCGGCGGCCGGTTCCTCAATGCGGTGGTCGAGGCCGACGTGCCGAAGGTGACCATCACCATTCGCAAGTCCTATGGCGGGGCGTACGCGGTGATGGGCTCCAAGCAGCTCTCCGCCGACCTCAACTTCGCCTGGCCGACGGCCCGGATCACCGTGATCGGGGCCGAGGGTGCGGCACAGCTGCTGATGAAGCGGTTCCCGGACCCGACCACGCCGGAGGCCCAGAAGGTCAAGCAGGACTTCATCAACGGCTACAACGAGAACATGGCGATTCCGTGGGTCGCCGCGGAGCGCGGCTACATCGACGGCGTGATCCAGCCGCACGAGACCCGGCTGCTGCTGCGCAAGTCGCTGCGCCTGCTCGTCGACAAGCAGAACACCCGCAAGGTGCAGCGCAAGCACGGGTTGCTGCCGATCTAGGTCCGCCTGCGCGCGTCGCCGGCGCCGTCGTCGCATTAAGTTAACGCTCAGCTTTTTTTGACCGGCTCGGTCGGCGCTTCGGCAAACGCCTGGTCACGCGTTGTATCGCCATGCGAGAAAACTAAATTTGACATAACAGACTGTGATTGAAATCATCCAGTCGACAACGGCCCGTTGATCTGCGGACCTGCGAGCGCGGCGAGGAATGCTGGATGGTTGATGCAGTCGCGGCACCGTCCGGAGGCCGCACCCCAAGCCTGCGGGCCGCACTGGGCGCCGTCACCCTGGTGGCCGGCCTCAGCGTCGCCCCGCAGCTGACATCACCGTCTTCGGTGCCCGATCATGCCGGTGTGCTGCTGTCGGCAGGCAGCGAGGCGCTCGCGGGGTCGAACGTCGCGCTGATCATGGGCCCCAGCATGATCCCGACGCCGAGCCAGCAGTACGCCGACACCGTGGATGCGCTGTTTCTGCAGCCGCGCGGATTCGCCGGCGAACTCGAGGTGCTGACCACGCCCGCGTCGCCTTACAACCTGGACAGCTCGCTGGCCGAGGGCGCGCAGATCCTGGTCGACCGGGTGCAGGGGTTGCTCGCCGACGGGCAGGCCGACGCCGAGCACCCGGTGACCGTGTTCGGCTATTCGCAGAGCGCCGCCCTGACCACCCTGGCGATGCAGCAGCTCGACGATGCCGGGGTGCCGCCTTCGGCCGTGCACTTCGTGTTGATCGGCGATTCGGCCT
The DNA here is from genome assembly GCF_002086285.1 of Mycolicibacter kumamotonensis. Classification (GTDB taxonomy): domain Bacteria; phylum Actinomycetota; class Actinomycetes; order Mycobacteriales; family Mycobacteriaceae; genus Mycobacterium; species Mycobacterium kumamotonense. The sequence continues at coordinate 221,981 of NZ_MVHU01000003.1, forward strand.
ACCCCAACGGCGGCATGCTGGTGGGATTCGCCAACATGCCGGGCATCTTCGACTCCCTGGAGCAGGGCGGGGTCACATTGGGCAACCCGACGCCGAATGACTTGTACCCCACCGACATCTACACCCTGGAGTACGACGGATACGCCGATTTCCCGCGCTATCCGATGAACCTGCTGTCCAGCTTGAACGCCCTCATGGGTTTGGCCACCCAGCACATCGCGTACCTGGGGTTGACTCCCGAGCAGCTCGCGGAGGCGACGCTGCTGGAGTCCAGCCCCGACAGCCTGATCAACTCCTACATGATCCCCAGTGAGTACCTGCCGCTGCTGTGGCCGCTACTGTTCGTGCCGATCATCGGGCAGCCGCTCTACGACCTGATGGAACCGACCATGCGGATCCTGGTGAACCTGGGCTACGGCAGCATCGATCACGGCTGGAACGACGGCCCGCCCGACGTGCCGACGCCGGTGTCGGTGGACGGGCCGGATATGGACTGGGCGGAGGTCTCCGACGCGCTTGCCAGGGCGGCGCAGACCGGCTGGGATGCCTTCGTCGCCGACCTGATGAACCCCGCGACCTATGACCTCGCTGCCATCCCGGCCCTGGTCGACAACCCCGCGCTGGCGGGCCTGTTGGACGCGGGCTTCGGCGCGGGCGTCGCGGGCTCGGACGACCCGTCGGTGTCGGACCTGCTCGCCGGGCTGACGAACATGATGTGGTCCTCGCTGGTGGGTGGCCTGTTCTCCGTTCCCGGCTAGGTTGCTTCTTCCGCGAGCCTCCCCTTCCCGCGAGCCCTCCCCCCTTCGCGCGAAAGTGCGTGTTTGTTCAAGACACGCCGAGCCGCAGCGTACAACTGCGCACGCTGGCAGGGCGCGTCGACGCACATCGCGGCGCCCGACGCAGCCGATACCCGGTCTCGGGCGAGTAAGTGTTGCGTAACGCTTCAGCAACACCGGCCACTTTCGTCGCAAAGCAATTATCGTTTCCCGCAGGCGATCCCACGCAAGGCTGGCTGCCGAGGCTCCAATTGGTCGGAGCCGCAATGTGGTTTCCGCCTGCGCGGATCGTCGACAGCAATTCCGGTGGCGCGATGAGGGGGATGGCGTGTGTCATAGCGACGGGCAGCGATGAGCTTGCTGCTACCGGCGCCGCGGCCGCCGACGCCGGTTGGAGGAAAGCGCCGAACCGCCGCGGATGAGCGTAATCGCGTGCTGCGTAAGGCCATCATGGCCTCGGCGGTCGGTAACGCCACCGAATGGTATGACTACGGCGTCTACGCCGTCGTGGCGACTTACCTGACCGGGGCTTTCTTTCCGGGCACTCTGGGCAACCTCGGCACCATGCTCGGCTTTGCGGTGTCGTTTGTGTTGCGCCCGCTCGGCGGCATGATCTGGGGGCCGATCGGGGACCGGTTCGGGCGGAAATCGGTGCTGGTCGCCACCATTTTGCTGATCGCGGTGGCCACCACGCTCATCGGAGTGCTGCCCACCTATGCGACGGCGGGCTGGTGGGCGCCGGGCCTGCTGATCGCGCTGCGCGTGGTCCAGGGATTCTCCACCGGCGGCGAATACGGCGGTGCCGCAACATTCATGGCCGAAAGCGCGCCCGACGCCAAACGAGGAATCTACGGCAGCTTCCTCGAGTTCGGGGCGGTGGCCGGATTCGTCGGCGGCAGCGCGGTCGTGCTCGCGATGGAGGCAATGCTCACCCATGACCAGATGGCAGCCTGGGGATGGCGAATCCCATTCCTGCTGGCCCTGCCGCTGGGGGTAGTGGGCCTGGTGATGCGCAGCCGGATGGAAGAGACCCCGGTATTCACCGAATGCGTTGCCTGCGACGAGATCACCGGGTCGGCCTGGGATCGGCTGGTGGACTTGCTGACCAACTACACCCGGCCGATCGCGGTGACCTTCGCGTTGCTCGTCGTGCTCAACATCATCGACTACACCTTGGTGACCTACCAGCCGACCTATCTGCACGCCACGGCCGGACTCGACGAGCGCAGCCGCACCACGGTGGTGCTGATCGGTGAGCTGGCGATGATGGCCTGCATCCCGTTCGCCGGCATGTGTTCGGACCGGATAGGGCGCAAACCGCTGTGGCGTGCCTCGTTGCTGGGATTCGCGGCGCTCGCGTTGCCGATGTACTGGCTGATGGGCCGGGGATTCGTATGGGCGATAGTAGGTTTCACGGTTTTGAGCGTGCTGTTCGCGGCGCCGCTGGCGACGGTGTCGGCGACGTTCCCGGCCCTGTTTCCCACCCAGGTGCGCTACGCGGGGTTCGCGATCGCCGATAACGCGGCGGTGGCGGTGTTCGGTGGCACGGCACCGGTGGTGGCCGACTCGGTCATCGACCGCACCGGGTGGCAACTGTTTCCGGCCGCCTACCTGGTGCTGGCGGCGCTGATCGGGCTCGGCGCGCTGCGCTTCCTGCCGGAGACGGTCGGGTACTCGTTGCGCGGTACGGGTATTCCTGGTGTCCAGGGTGAACTCGAGCGGGAGCTGTCGGCGCTGGCCGCGGGCCGGCCGCCCGGGATGAGCCGAAATGCGGCGGTCGAAGCGGTGTGGGCTGTCGACAAGTACCTCCGGCCGCAGCAGCGGACGCCCGCCGGTTTCCGCGGCGTCCCGCAACTCACCGGTGTGGCCGGCCCGCGGATCAGGGTGTGATCACCCGCATGCCGTACATGTAGGTGGTCAGGTATTCCTCGATCACCGGGGCCCGGACCTCATTGGCTTCGGGGATCGTGATGAGCAGGGCGTAGAGCCCGACCAGAAACGATATGCCGTTGTGCATGACGTCGACGTCGGCCGGGATCTCGCCGCGGTCGCGGGCCCGCTGCAGTTCCTCGATGACCGCGACGATCACCGGGTGCGTGGGCCACTCCTCAGCCGGCGGCCGGGTGGGCGAAAAGTGCAGCACCAAAAGTTCTTTGAAGAGGTGACCGCCGAGGCGGCGTTCCAACTTCTCCAGCACGTGCACGATCTGCGCCAGGGTGGCCCGGACGTCGTGCTCGGTGGCGAAGAAACGCTCCAGTTCGGCGGCCATCCGTTCTTCCTCGCGGCGTTCCAGCTCCAGCAAGACGTGTTCTTTGGTGGGGAAGTGAAAGAAGAACGTGCCGTGGGCCACGCCCGCCGCCGCGACGACGGCGCCGATGTCCGCGCCGGCCATGCCGGCGCGCTTGAACTCGGCGAGGGCCGCACCCAGCAGCCGTTCACGGGTCTGCAGACCTTTGCGGCTCCGACTATCGGACTTCGGGCTCGGCACTTCCGGTGATCTCCGGGTTCGGCGGACGGGTCCGGTCAAGTGTAGACCATGGGATAACTGACTCAAATCAGAACAATCCTTGGCATCGGAGTCGGGGCGGGCTACGGTACGGGTGGCTTAATCAGGGGCATGGCAACGCCCATGACTGGTTGCCGATGAAATGCGGCTGGTCGTCAGGCACTGCCGAACAGCTGACTCAAGTCACCTCGGAGGGGTTCGGTGCAGATTCTCCAGGAAGTTCAAGACCTGCCGAGCGCGGGCAACATCAAAGCCCAGTGGGTCAGTTTGTGGACCGGTCCGGCGGTCGGTGCTGTGCTGGTGGTCGCGCTGCTGGCGTTTCCCGGTTTCTGGCCCCCGATGTCTCCCACCCTGACCGCCGAACAGGTCGCTCGCTACTACGCCGAGCACACCGACTGGATCCGGTTCAGCCAGATCACCTTCAACCTGTGCGGGATCATGCTGCTGCCGTTCTTCATGGTGATCGTGGTCCAGATGAAGCGCATGAAGACCCAGAGCCACATCTTCGCCTACTGCTACCTGACCGCGATCGTCAGCGGCGCCACCATTTTCGCGCTGTCGAACGTCTTCTTCCTGGTCGCGGCGTTTCGTCCGGACCGCAACCCGGAACTGACCTTGTTGCTCAACGACCTGGCCTGGATCGTGTTCATCGCACCCATCGGGATGGTGCTGGCACAGTTTTTGCTGCTGGCCGCCGCGGTCCATTTCGACGACGGACCCGACCCGGTCTTCCCGCGCTGGGTCGGGGCCTACTCGCTGGCCACCGGTGTGGCGATCACCCCGGCGGCAGGCGCGGCGGTCTGGCAGACCGGACCGCTGGCCTGGGATGGGCTGCTGTCGTTCTGGTTGCGCAACGGGGCGTTCGCGGCGTTCGTCGTGGTGATGTTCTTCGTGCTGCGTCGTGCAGTGCTGCGCCAGGCGGTGGCCGAGGGAGTGGTGGCCGGGTGAACCTGCTGACCCCCGACCGGTACATCACAACAACGGACGGCGTCCCGGCCGGCAAACCCGATGTGCGCTTTCTGACCTGGTTCTTCCCGGTCTGGTACGCCGTCTTCGGTGTCATCATCTGCGTGCTGACGCGGGTGACGCCGCCGCCGCGGCCGGACGTCACCACCGCCGGGAAGGTCGCGTTCTTCACCGAACATCACCTGACCATCCAGATCGGGTTCGTACTGCTGCTGATCCTGCTGGGCGGCGCCCCGCTCACCAACGGCCTCGTCCTGTACCACATGAAACGGATGTCGGTGGGGTCGGTGTTCGGCTACGGCTACATCGCCGCCATGAGCGTCGGCGCCCTGCCGGGGTTCCTTCTGGTCGGGGTCTGCTACCTGACCGCGACGTTTCGGCCCGACCGCGATCCGGAGCTCATCGGCTGGCTCTACGACCTGGGCAACCTGTCCTACAACGGGTCGCTGGGATGCTTCACCACCGCCTACGTGGTGCTAGCCATCGCCGTGCTCTACGACAAGAACGGCGTCTTCCCGAAATGGTTTGGCTACGTGACCGTTTGGCAGGTCATCACCGAGGTGATCGCCACCCAGTTCTTCCTGTTCTACTCCGGGCCCCTCGCTTGGAATGGTGTGCTCAGCCTCTGGTGGGCGGTCGTGGTGTTCTCGGTGTGGCTGGGTGCGCTGATCTTCGTGCTGCGGGCGGCCACCATCGGTGAGCCGGTCGACTCGCCAGGCCTGGACTGAAGCACCGGAAGGAAACCCATGCTGCAACGTGACGCTCCGACCACAACGGAAACCCGAGTGCCGGGCGACGGCCACATCTGGGTGATGGTGCTGGGCGATCTGCTGATCTTCACCGGCTACTTCATCATCTTCATGGTCTTCCGAACCATGAATCCAGCCGACTTCCTTGCGGCCCAACAACATCTCAACGTCAACATCGGTGTGATCAACACGGTGGTGCTGCTGACCAGTTCCTGGTTTGTAGCGCGCAGCGTGCTGGCCGCCAGGGCCGGAAACCACCGCTCGGCGGTGCGGTTCGTCTATTCCGGGGCGGGCGGCGGGGTGTTGTTCATCGTGCTCAAGAGCTACGAATGGGCCGCCAAGATCAGCGCCGGACACACCAACTCCGACTTGTTCTTCTCGTTCTACTACGTGATCACCGGTGTGCACCTGGTGCACGTGGTGATCGGACTGATTGCCCTCGGCGTGGTCGTCCGGGAGCTCAATAACCCCGGTCGGCGCCGGCTCATGGTGGTCGAGTCGGCAGCGATGTACTGGCACATGGTGGATCTGTTGTGGGTCATCATCTTCGGCCTGCTCTACGTGATGAGGTGAGCATGACGGTCTTCGGCTACCGCGAACATCGACACGACACCGAGCGGTCGTTGACCCGCGTCTGGCTCGTGCTGGTGGCGATCACCATCGGATCCTGGACTTTGGCGCCGGCGCACATCACCCATACCGCGCAGGCCAGCGTGCCGGTCACCGCGCTGGTGCTGGCGCTGACATTCGTCAAGTCGCGCATGATCATCGGCCACTTCATGGAAGTCCATACCGCGCCGCGCTGGCTCAGACGAGCCACCGACGGCTGGCTGGCCGCGTTGATCGCGACGGTCTTCGTGATCTACCTGTTCTGAGCCGTACCGGCCATGCCGCGAGCGTGCACGGTTGTACGGAAATTACGGCGTGTCGGGGGGCAAACACGCACGCTCGCGCCTAGGAGGGTCAGGCCTTGATGCGGATCTCCCCGGGGGACCACCAGCCGCTGCGGGTGGCGCTGCCCAACTCGAGCTCGGCCGGTGCGGCCGGGGTGATCTCGTCGAACTTGCGCAGCGAGCCCCAGTCGCGGCCCCAGTCGTGGTTGAGGTACGTCGCCATCACGTGCGCCCGCAGCAGCATGTCGGAGATGCCCAGCAGCCCGCCGTTGACCCCGTCCTGCCAGGTGTCGGTGTCCTGCTTCTTGGCGTTGTAGTCCGGGGTGATCCGGTACTTGGGCACCTCGGTGACACCGTTGGCGTGCAGCATCGGGTGCTGGCACGGGAACGCCAGGCCCACCGCCCAGTCCAGCAGCACCGGCTGCTCGGAGCCGAGGTATTCCTGGATGGTCTTGACCTCGGGCAGCCGCGGCGGGGTGAACGCGATCCAGTCCCGCGGGTTCAGCGACTTGTCCACGGCCACAATGCGAACCGCGACTGCATCGGCGGGGATCTGGTCGCGCGGGTAGCGCAGGTTGCGCCACATCCGCGGCCACTCGCCGAACAGGTCGTAGGGCACCAGCCGACCACCCGGCACGACGGCGCCGTCGGGGCCGGGCAGCCCGTACTCCAGCTGCACGTCTTGGCCGGTGGTGTAGCCCTTGAGCACGCTGTTGCCGGCGATGGTGCCCGCCGCGGTCACCGCCAGCAGCGGGTGGGCGTCGTCGGCGGGGGGCAGCGCGTACCACGCCGAGGTGAGCTTCGACTCCTGCTGACCGTCGGTGCTGTAGCTGCCGGCCAGTGGAATCCGCGCCGGGTCCAGCCCGTAAGGGAGAGGGACCCTGGAACCATTAATGCCCGTTGTCGTTAATTTCTTCGGGGCGTCCCAGTCGTAGTCGGTGCCGGGCTGGGTGATGCTCATCCGCAGCGACTCGGCGACGATCTTCTCCGGCACCCCGTTGGCGCTGAACCCGACCGGGTCGGCGCCGCCCAGCGGCCCGAGTTCGCCGTACTCACCGGGCAGCGGCGTCAGCGCGCCGTCGTTGGCGTCCGGTTCGACCAGCACGTTGTCGGCCTGGCCGCAGCCGCCGACGAATGCGCGCACGTTGGCCAGACCGTTGGAGTAACTGGGGTATTCGCGGATGACGCCGATGACCATCGAGGCCACGAACACGCACACCATGAAGCCGGCCGCCACCGGAACCGGTGCGGCGGTCAGTGCCCGCTCCAGCCGGCCCTCGCCGCGGTCGCGTGGCGCGAAGTGCAGCCACGCCGCCCAGCCGGCGGCGATGGCGAACAACGCGAAGAAGATCGTGCTGACCGTGATCCCGCCGATCCGCGGCATGTCGGCGTTGAACGGCACCCCGTAGCTGGAGACGTACCACCAGCCGTTGGTGGTGGCGAAACACAGGGCCAGCACGAACAGCACCGCCGCCGCGAACGCCATCCGGTTGCGCGACCAGCGCACCACTTGTCGCGACACCAGCACCGTGGTCAGTGCGGCCATCGCCCCGGCCACCGCCGCGAACAGCCCGAAATGGTGCACCCACTTGGTGGGGGCGAACATCAGCGAGAACATCGTCGCCAGGATCACGCCCATCAGCCGCCACACCGGGCCGCTGGCCACCCCGGCGATCCGCTTGCGGCGCAACATGATGAACATCGCGGTGAACAGGCACAGCGCGCAGATCAGGAATCCGAAGCGCCGCGACAGCGAGCCGTCGACGGTGGGCAGGATCAGGTAGTAGTAGCGCAGGTTCTCGGTGTACCAGGCCTGGCTGGGGCCGATCGCGGTGCGAATCCTGGTGGCTTCCAACACTGCCCGGATCGTCTGGTCGGCGAACACCACGGTCAGGATGACGGCCCCGGCGGCCAGTAGTGGCGCCACCAGCGGCCAGGTGCCCAGCAGGCGATGGCGGCCCACCAGAATCCGCAGCAGCGGCCGGCCACCGGCGAGCAGGGCGGCCACCGCTATCAGCCCGGTGGGCTGAATGCCCAGGGTGAACGCCGCGCAGATGATCGCCAAGGCCGCCGGGGTGAGCCGGCTGGAGATGATCGCCCGCTCCACCAGCACCCAGGTGATCAGCGCCCCGACCGCGATGATCCCCTCGGGCCGCAGACCGTTGTTGAACGGCATCCACGCCGCCAGCAGCACCATGCCGGCCGCCCACAGCGCCGGCTTGCTGGCCGCCACCGCCGGACCGAAGCGGGGCAGCACCTCGCGGCTCAGCAGCAGCCAGCACACCAGCCCGGCGACCAAGTCCGGCAACCGGATCCAGATACTGGCGTCGGAGACGTGCGTCATCAGCGCCAACAGGTTGTAATACCAGCCGAACGGGTCCTCGGGGCTGCCGAACCACCGGAAGTAGTTGCTCATGTAGCCGGCGTGGTCGGCCACCCGGGCCATGCCCAGGATGTAGCCGTCGTCGGACGAGTTCGCGCCGATCACGTACCAGAGCAGGAAGCCGAACACCACCGCCACGTCGGCCAAGGAGAAGAACCGCCAGCGGGACGGGATCAGCCGGTGCATCCGCCGCCCGTCGAGCCGGTCCAGCCGCCACAGCGCCAGCACCGCGATCACGGTGGCCAGAATCGCCGCGTAGATCGCCGCCCGCTTCAAAGCGGTCGGCTTGGTGGAGAACCGGGTGTCGATGTCGGCGGTCAGCGACAGGCCATCCGGCGCGGGGCCGGTCAGGTCGGTGAAGACCCCGACGATCTGCGGGCGCAGGTTCGGGTCGGGCCAGCCGTAGCGCTGGGTGATCCCGCCGATGGTGGCGAAGGTGCCGGCATGCGAGGAGGTGACCTCGATGTCGGTGCAGCCGGGGCCTTCCACCTTGGTCCGCGGCGCCGTGGCCAGCACCACGTTGCGGTCGGTGACGTCGACCCGCTTCTCGGTGACGGTGATGAACAGCCCGTTCAGTGCGGCGTCTTTGCCCTTGGCCGGGGCGGTGGACAACAGCGTCCCGCCCTCGGGGGGCAGCTCGCGCACCAGGGCGCACGGCGCCTTGACCGTCATCGACACCGGGGTCTGGGAGATCAGCGGCGCGGTGACGCTGTTCAGCTGCCCGTGCTGCGGCCAGTTCAGCGTCGCGGTGGTCTGCACCACCGGCAGCAGCGGGGTGGCCACCGACAGCAGGAAACCGACCAGGCCGGCGACGACGGCCACCCAGCGGGTCAGTTTCAGGTCACGATCGGTTACGGGCGGGGTCATCGTGCGCCGCTCCTCAGCATCGCTTCGCTCTGCCGCGTCGCCGGGCGCGGTCATGGCAGTGCTCGAATCGGTCCGGGCCGGCTCCAGCCGGTCACGGTCATGGTGGCCTGCTCGACGTGCGCGTCGGGCGCGTCCTTGGCCGGGATCAGCCGGTGGTAGGCCTCCACGGCACCCCAGTCGCGATACCAGTCGTCGCGCAGGTAGGTCGGGACCGTGGTTGTCCACAGCATCGCCTGGGTGATCATGAACGGGCCGCCGTCCTCGGCGGACTGCCACAGGTTCGACGACGCCGCCGTCTGCTTGTGATCCGGCATGATCCGGTACTCGGGCAGCTCGGCGACGCCCAGGTGCTCGGTGAAGGGCCGCTGGCAGGGGAAGTTGGCCGCCACGGCGATGTCCATCAGCACCGGGGTCTGCTTGCCCATCAACTCGCTGATGGTCTTGACCACCGGCACCCGCGGCGGGGTGAACGCGATCCACTGTTCGGTGGACAGGTTCGGGTCGTTGGCGACGATGCGAACCGCGTCGGTGCCCGGTGGCGCCCAGGCCAGCGGGAAACGCAGGTTGCGCCAGGAGTTCTGCGGTCCGATGTCGATCGGCTCGACCTGGCCCTGGGCCTTCACGGTGCCGCCTTCGGAGCTGGTGCCCCACTCCAGCTTCAGCGGCTGGCCGTAGTCGAGCTTGCCGTCCTCGCCGTGCGACCAGATGGCCCCCGCGGCGGCGACGACGACGATGGGTGCCCGCTCGGCGGCCGGCTCGGGCAGCCGGTACCAGACCGAGGTGGCGTGCGCGGCGACCTGCTCCTGGTAGGAGCCGAGCACCGGGGTGACCGCCGGGTCCAGGCCGAACGGCAGCGCGACCCGGGATCCGTTCACCCCGGCCGGGGCGTCGTCGGGCAGTTTGCCGCCGGCGGTGCCCGCGGCGTCGCTCTGGTTGGCGCTGGGCTTGTTCGGCGAGGCGTCGGCGTTGGGCACGCCGGGTTTGGCGATCACCGCCAGCGACGTCAGGTCGTCGTCGACGGCGTTGGGGGTGAAGCCGTACGGGTCGGCGCCGCCGAGCGGGCCGAGCTCACCGTATTCCTGGCCCGGGATCGGTTGCAGCAGACCGGCATTGGTGTCCGGTTCGGCGAGCACGTCGTCGGCCATGCCGCAGGAGGACAACCCGGATGTCAGGGCGTCGGCGTTGGCCCGCGCGGTGGTGTAGGCCGGGTAGCGCCCGACCGCGGCCTTGGCCATCGAACCGACCATCAAAAGCACCATCAGGCTCGCGACCACCAGCAGCGGCGTCGACGCCAGGATCCGGTTGCGCCGGTTGGGTGTGACCTCGGTGTGCCCGGCGTAGTCCAGCCGGAAGTGCTGCCAGCCGGCCAACAGCCCGGTGGCGATCGAGGCCGCCAGGAACATCGACGTCACCGGCCGGCTGGCGATCACCGGCGGGATGTCGAACCACGGCACCCCGTAGCCGCCGACGTAGAACCAGCCGTTGACCCCGGAGGTTGCGATGGCCACCAAGAACAGCAGCGCCGTGACGTAGAGCGTCATGTTGCGTCGGCTGTGCAGCCCGACCCGGGCGAAGGTGAACGCGGTGAGGGCGGCCAGCGCCCCGGCCAGCCCGGCGAACGCGCCGAACTGCACCGCCCACTTGGTCGGGGTGAACGTCAACAGCAGCAGGCCCACCGCGGTGGACCCGATCAGCCGCCAGGCCGGGCCGCTGGCCACCCCGGTGATCCGCCCGCGCCGCAGCAGCACCACCAGCATGGCGAACATGCAGAACAGCAGGACCAGCACGGCGAACCGGCGGGTCAGCGAGGCGTCGACGTTCTCCTCGACGGTCAGGAAGTAGTAGCGCAGGAACTCCTGATACCAGGCGATGGTGGGGCCGACGACGTATTTGATCCGGGCCGACTCGGCGACGGCGGCCAGGGTCTGCGACCGGCATACCACCACGGCGATCACCGAGGCGGCCGCGGCCAGCACGGCCAGCGGGGCGGCCAGTCCGTCGAGGGCCCGGCGCCGGCGGATCACCGCTTCGATGGCCCGCGAGCCGGTCAGCAGCGGAGCCAGCGCGATCAGCCCGTGCGGGGCCAGCGTGACGGTGAAGACCGCCACCACGATCGCCAGCGCGGTGGGCACCAGTCGGCGGCTGGCGATGGTGCGCTCCACCAGCACCCAGACCACCAGCGTGCCCAGCGCGATCAGCGGCTCGGGGCGCAGGCCGTTGTTGAACGGCAGCCAGGCCGCGGCGAACATCATCGCGGCGGTGAACACCGCGACCCGGTTGCCGGACAGTCGGCCCAGCCGGGGCAGGATCGCCCGGCTGATGATCAGCCAGCAGGCCATGCCGGCGGCGGTGGCGGGCAGGCGCATCCACACCCCGGCGGTGCTGATCGTGCTCAACTGGCCCAGCAGGGCGGGATACCAGTCGAACGGCGCCTCGCTGGCCCCGAAGAACCGGTAGTAGTTGGCGACATAGCCGGCGTGCGCGACGTTGCGCGCCATCGTCAGGTTGTAGCCGTCATCGCTGGAGATCGCACCGATGACGTGCCACAGCGCCAGGGTGGCCAGCACTCCGATGTCGGCCAGCCAGGTGATGGGGTTGGCCTTGAGCCAGTGCCGCCAGCCCCGCGGGACGCGGTGGGTGTGGCGGCGATCCAATACCGCCAGGGCGATGATGGACGCCAGCACCGCCAGCACCCCGAGCGCCATCACGGCGGCCTTGAGGGCGGTGGGGTTGGTGATGAACCGGGTGTCGACGGCGATGTGCGCGCTCAAGCCGGGCTGCGGGCCGATCTCCAGTTCGGTGAAGATGCCGCCGACCTGCGGCTTGTTCTCCGGCGGCAGGGTGCCCGCGGCGCCGGGGATTCCCACGAAGTCCGCGCCGACTTCACCGGCGTTGGCCCACAGATGCAGCTGGCTGCAGTCGGCGATCTTGGCGCGGGGGGCGGCGGCGGCCACGTGGTCGCGGTAGGCAGCGAACACGGCGGTCTTGTTGGCCCGCACGAACAGGCCGTGCGCGGTGGCGTCGACGCCGCCGGCGGGGACGGTGGACAGCACCAGGCCGCCCTTGTCCGGCAGAGTGGCGATGGCCGAGCAGGGGATGGTGATGTCCAGACCGCGGGGCGCCCCGGAGACCAGGGGGGCGGTGACGTCGGTGATGTGGCCGTCGGCGTCGACGCCCTGCGGCCAGGCGATGGTGGCGGTGGTCTGCTTGACCGGGAGCAGCGGGGTGATGCCGCACAGCAACACGCCGGTGATACCTGCGACCACCGCGATCAGCCGGGCGATCCGATAACGCTGGGTGGGCTGATCATCGGGGGAGGACACGAGCCTCGATGTTAGGCGACCGGGGCGGCGAAGCCGGGACCCCGCCCCGCCCGTCCCGGTGGGAACCTTTCCCGTTGCAGGCCGCGGCCGGGAGGTATGTGATCGTTGCCCGCCTCTGAGCGACAACGTGCGTTATGTCAGGTTCGGAGGGGCGGGCTCGGGTCTGGGGCCGGAAGGCGGGCCGGCGGGCCGGGTCTGGTGCCGGGACGGCGGGCCGGGTCTGGTGCCGGGCCGGGTCTGGTGCCGGAACGGCGGGCCGGGTCTAATGCCGGGACGGCGGGCCGGGCGGCATGGCGCCGGGATCGGTGACGTCGGGGCCCCGTCCGCCACGTCCCGGAGCCCGAGATGTGTGGTGAGTGCCCGCCTCTGAGCGACAACGCGCGTCATGTCCGACCATGATGGCAAGGTCCGGTCATGACGAACCCGATAACACTGCGCGGCATCGAACTGCGCTACGTATTGACCCACTACCTGTTCCACCACGGTCGGTGCAGCATTACGGAACTGGCCGCCGAACTGGACTCCCGCGGCTTTACTGTCGTCGGCCGGCCGTCGAAGGCGATCTCCGATGCGCTGCGGTGGGAGCGGGAACACGGCCGGGTGTTCCGGGCCGGCCGGGGCTGTTACCGGCCCGCGTCGATGCCACGCAGCACCGAGTACCGGATTCATCAGCGGGTGATGACGCTGCGCGCCCAGGTGACGGACCAGACCGCCCCCGACTGACCTGACATAACGCACGTTGTCGCTCAAAGGCGGGCAACAATCACATACCCCGGGGGCCGGCGACAGTCGGGGCCGGGTCAGTGCCGCAGCGGCGCGGGGCTCCACAATCCGGACCGGACCGCGGTGCCCAGCTCCAGCTCAGCCGGCGTCGCCGCCGGGTAATACGGCGTCAACTGCTGCAGGGCGCCCCAGTCGCGGAACCAGTCGTGGTTGAGATAGCTGGGCACCGTGGTCGCACGCACCAACAGTTCGGTGATGCCCAGCGGCCCGCCGCCGTTGTTGTCCATCACCGGCGAGTTCGCCTCGGCGCCGAACCGGTCCGGCAGGATCCGCCACTTGGGCACCTCGGTCACCCCGTTCTGGTGGCCGAACGGCCGTTGGCACGGGAACGCCAGGCCCACCAACCAGTCCAGCAGCACCGGGTCCGACGACCCGACCACGTCCTGCAGGCTGCGCAGCTGCGGGACGCGCGGCGGCGTCACCGCGATCCAGTGCTGGGGCGCCAGGTCGTCGTCGCGGACCACCAACCGGATCCGGGTGGCCTCGGCCGGGATCGACGACATCGGTGCGCGCAGATTGCGCCACGCCGGGACGGCGCCGATGTCACCGAAGTCGATCGAACCGCCCGGCTTGTCGGCGGCGGCACCGGCCTCGGTGGCCCACTGCGCGGTGACCTCGCCGCGGTCGAAGCGGCCCGCGGCCGCCACCACCAGCAGCGGTCCCGCACTGGCCCGGTCGGCGGGCAGCCGGTACCACGCCGAGCGCAGCAGCGCCGGCACCTGAATTCCGGGACGCCAGCTGCCCAGCACCGGAACCCGGGCCGGGTCCAGCTTGTAGGGCAGTCGGGCCCGCGAGCCGTTGATGCCTTCGGCGGCGGTGGTGCCGCCCTCGGTGCCCGCCTCGCCGCTGGCGGTCTGGGCGTCGTCGTCGGCCAGCCTGCCCAACCCGGGCGGGCCGATCACCTGGTCGGCGGAGACGTCGGCGGGAATCCCGTCGGGGGCGAAGCCCGCCGAGAACGTCGCGCCCAGCGCCTCGGCGACGGGTGTGTCGACCGGCGCGAGCAGCCCGGCGTTGGGGTCCGGCTCGACCAGCACGTCGTCGGCCAGCCCGCAGGTCTTGCCGGACCCCACCACGGGGATGGCGGCCAGGTTGGACCGGCCCACCGTCCACGCCGGGTACTGGCCGAGCATCGACGCGGTCAGCGACACCACCTCGAAGGTGATGAGCACCCAGGAGGCGATCGCCAGCGGGTAGCCCGACAACGCCGTCCAGCGCGGCGGCCGGGCCTCGCCGTTGGCGAAGTGGAACCACGCCGCCACCAGTAGCGCGCACACGGTCAGCGCCACCCCCATGGTGGCGAAGGCCAGGTGCCACTTGGGGAAGGCGTTCGACCACGGCACCCCGAAGTTCGAGACGTACCACCAGCCGTTGACGCTGGCGAACGACAGCGCGGTGATGAACAGCACCAGCGCGGTGAACAGGGTCCGGTTGCGCCGCGAGTGCATCGCCGCGGCGCTCACCGCGACGGCGGCCAGCGCGCCCAGTGACCCGGCCAGCCCGGCGAACACCCCGAAGTGATGCGTCCACTTGGTGGGCGTGAACATCATCGCGATGAACGAGATGATGGTGATCCCGATGATGCGCCGGCTCGGCCCGGCCGCGGTGCCCGGAATGCGGCCCTTGCGCAACGCCATCGCCACCGACACCACCAGGGCGACGCCCAGCGCCAGCACCGGGAACCGGCGCGCCACCGAACCGTCGGGGGTGGCCAAGAACAGCCGCTCGTAGCGGACGTGCTCCTCGAACCAGGCCAGGCTGGGCCCGACCGCGGACTTCAGCGTGCTGGCCTCGATCTCACCGGCCAGGGTCTGGTCGCGGAAGATCACGATCGCGGTGATGCTGGCCGCGGCGGCGATCGGCGCCAGCAGCGGCAGCAGCCCGAACTGCGCGGAGCGCCGGTGCAGAATCGTGCGCAGCGGCCCGATCGCTACCAGCAGTGCACCGATGGAGGCGATGCCCGTCGGCCCGGAAAACAGCGTGAGCGCGCCGATGATGCAGGCGATCGCCAGCGGCAGCAGCCGGCTGGTGGCCACCGCCCGCTCCACCGAGCACCAGGTCGCCAGGATGCCCAGCGCGATGATCGGCTCCGGGCGCAGCCCGTTGTTCAACGGCAGCCAGAACGCCAGGAACATGCCGGCCGCGGTCCAGGCCGCCGCGGGACTGTGCTTGACGGCGTGCCCCAGCCGGGGCAGGACTTCCCGGCTGATCAGCCACCAGCAGGCCAGCGCCATGCCCAGGGTGGGCAGCCGCATCCAGATGCTGGTGGTCGAGACGTGCGCCCAGACCGCCAGCAGGTCGTAGTACCAGCCGAACGGCGCCTCCGGAGTGCCGAACCACCGGTAGAAGTTGGCCATGTAACCGGCGTGCTCGGAGATCCGCGCCATGGTCAGGATGTAGCCGTCATCGGAGGTGTTGGCGCCGACGAAATGCCACCACACCAGCACACCCGTCACCAGGGCGTCCAGCGGTGACAGCGACCACCAGCGGGCAGGCAGGAAACGGCGGTGCCGGGTGCCGTCGGCGGTGTCCAGGATGTGCAGGGCGATCAGCGCGGCGATCGTCAGCGCCACCCCGAGGATCATCGCGGCCAGCTTCAGCGGGGTGGGCGCGCTGGAGAAGCGGGTGTCGACGGTGGCGCTGAAGTCCAGTCCGTCCGGTGCCGGGCCGTCCAGGTCGGTGTAGACGCCGACGATCTGCGGCCGGAAGTCATAGCCGCTGCGGGTGCCCTTCAGCGGCGAGCCGGGGTGCTCGCCGTTGGGTCCCTGCTTGAGGCCGACGAATTCGGCGGTGACCCGGTCGGCGTGCGCGGTGAACGTCAGCTTCTGACAGTCCGGGCCCAGAACCTGCGACAGGGGCGCCACCACCACCGGCACGTTGCGCACCACCAAGACCAGGTCGTCGTTGACGCGTTCGATGAGCAGCCCGCGGTCGACGGCCTTGGGCGCCTGCTTGGGCACCGTGGACAACAGCACGGTCTTGGTCTTGGTGAGCCCGGCCGCGGCCTGACACGGCACGGTGATGTCCAGATCGGTGGCCACGTAGCTGATCAGCGGGGCTTGCACGCTGCTCAGGGCGCCGTTCTGCGGCCAGTTCAGCTCGGCGGTGGTCTGGTTGACCGGCAACAGCGGGGTGAGGATCGCCAGCAGGGTGCCCAGTACGCCGGCGACGACGGCGACGGCCCGAGCGATCCGGAAGTCGGCGCGCGTATCGGTCACGGACCTAGATGCTATCGGTGAGCTCGGCGGAGCCTCCTGGTGTGTCTGCCGGGCAGACTTGCCCTATGGACACCGTCGAGTACGCCCCCGGCCGGCTGGTCGATCTGTTCGGTGAACCTCCCGGGCGAACGGCTCTGCTGTGGCACGGCAAACAGCCCGACGCCCGCACCGCGATCCGGCCGCTGGCCGAACGGGTGGCCGCGCACGGTCTGCAGGTGGTGGTGCCCGACTGGAATTCCCACGCCGAGGACGGCGGGCGCGCAGATCTGCTGCGCTCGGTGCAGTTCGCGCAGGAACGGGCCGCCGACGCCGACGGCCTGATCCTGGTCGGCTGGTCGATGGGCGGCGCCGCGGCGGCCGGGCTGGCCGTACACGCCAGCCGCTACGGCGTCGGCCTGGCCCACGTGGTCTGCCTGGCCGGGGCGTTCATGGTTCCCGACCCGATCAGCGGGCAGCAACCGGGCGCCGGGCTGCCCGGCGACCGGCGCTGCCCCATCACCTTGCTGCACGGCACCTTCGACGACGTCGTCCCTGCGGCGGCGAGCCGCGAGTTCGCCGCCGCCCTGGCACAGCACGGCTGGCCGGTGCGGTTGGAGGAGTTGGCCGCCGATCACGGCTCGATCGCCGGAGCCACCTATGACCGCGCGGCCGACCGCTATGCGGCCGCGACCGACCGCCCCACGTTGAGCCTCGCCGCCGAGGTGGCCGAGCGGATCACCGCCGCACCGCCAGCACGAACGGGCCGATCTTCTCCACGCTGAACGCCGGCCCGGCGAACAGTGCCGCGTCCAGCTCGACGGTGTAGCGGCGCACGTTGGGGTGGTTGGGGTAGACGTCCTTGGCCAGTCGCAGCGTGTAGGTGTCCCCGGAGCCGGGACGCATCAGAAACACCGTCGGCGCCGGCCACGGCAGGTCGTCGAGCGCGCGGGTGAACTGGTCGGCGGTCTCCAGCTTCGACCAGGCCTCGATCGCGGCGGCGCGGGCGGAGAACTGTGCCAGCGGGTTGGCGTAGTGGCTCGTCAGGCCCTGGAATCCCCAGTAGGGGTAGAAGGACAAGAAGCTGTAGTCGGCGGTGAGCACCACGGTCTCGTTACGGGGTTTACCGGTGGCTGTGGTGATCGCATGGTCGACGGCCTCGTAGTACTTCGCCGCGCCGGGCGGGCGCCGGTCGCCGCGTTCGCCGTGGCCGTCGGTGTCGGTGTAGGCGACGGTGATGTCGGGGCGCAACACCTCGGGGATGTCCTGACTGAACGCCAGCGCCCCGACCAGCCCCACCGCCGTCGCCGCCGGATACACCACGGTGTGCCAGCCGTGCCCGGCGCGCCCGAGCGCCCGAGCACCCTCGATGAAACCGAACACCCCGGCGGTGGCCAGCAGCACGGCCAGCGTCGGCTGCAGCCGGAAGCTCAGCAGCGTGGTGCGGGCCAGCGTGGACAGCATGGACAGCATGGACCAGGCGTAGACGCCGACGACGGCGACCGCCAGCGCGGCCGCCCGGGTCGACTTGGTGGCCCGCACCACCAGCCAGAGCGTGCCCAGCAGGCACAGCGCGCCGAGCAGGGTGAACTGCAGCATCGGGAAGCTCAGCTGCGCGCCGTCGGCGGGCAGATAGTGCCGGGCGCTGCCGGTGTCGCTGATCGGATGGCGCAGTGTGGCCAGCAGATACGGCGTCCACGTGATCGACGCGATGGCCGCGGCGATCACCCCGACCACCACCAGCCTGGCCAGCGGGTCCAGCGTGGCCCGCAGACCGGCGCGCCGTATCGCCCGCGAGCCAGCCAGCAGCAGTGCCATCAGCGTCACGGTGAAGGCGGTGTAGGCCACCAGCAGGGTGTAAAAAGTGGCGGCGAAGCCGAGGAAGATGCCGGCTCCGACCACCGCGCCCCAGCCGCGACCGGACGCTCGAAGGCCCGACCAGGCCAGGATCAGCACCGGCGGCAGCAGCACGGTGATCATCGCGGCGTAGGGCTCCGGCGAGCTGTAGGCCAGCGTCACCGCGGCACCGGCGATCGTGGTGATCAGCGCGTACTCGAAGCGGATCATCTTGTTCCACAACACCAGTGCGAGTGCCACCGCGATGGCCATCGAGGTGATCGCCCACGGCTTGTACATCTCCCAGGCCGGCAGCCCGGTCAACGCCGCGGCGCGGCCCCCGAGCCAGAACCAGCCCGGCGGGTAGTAGGAGGGCAGCCCCAGGTAGGTCATGTCGTGAAGCGCCGAACTGTCGGCCATCCGGGTCAGGTATTCGGTGCGGAACTGCTGATCCACCGAGACCCCGAACAGGTAGAGCTTGGTGGCGCCCAGCGGCATCGCCAGCGTGACCACCGAAAATGCACTGGTGAACCCCACCGCGGCCAGCCAGGCCAGCGCGCGGCGTCCCCGTCGCCACCACCAGGCGGCACCGGCCAGCCCGGCCAGGCAGCCGACCTGCCCGACGGTGGTCAGCGCGTGCAGCTGGTTCGATGAGGGATACGCCGGCCACTGCACCCGGGCGATCGCCACCAGCGCTATGACCGCGACGAGCACGGTGATCATGGCCGCCAGGATCATCTGGGCCACCGTGTTCAGCGCATTACGCATAGAACCGCCTGCCGCCGAACACGCGTCGAGTGTGCGGTTTGGCACGCGAAATGGCCGTTTTGGCTACTAAAACGCACACTCGACAATGCATGACCTAGATGGGCAGCCGTCGGAAGATCGCCCGCGGCACGTGCCGCAGCACCATCATGACGTAGCGGAATGCTCCTGGCGCCCAGACGATTTCCTTGCCCTTGGCGGCCGCGGTCACCGCCAGCTCGGCGACGTCCTCTTTGTCGACGGTCAGCGGCGCTTCCTTGACGTGGGCGGAGAACCGGGTGCGCACCTGGCCGGGCCGGATCACCAGCACCCGCACCCCGTGGTCGCGCAGTGCCTCGCCCAAGCCGAGGTAGAAGCCGTCGAGCCCGGCCTTGGTGGAGCCGTAGACGAAGTTGGTGCGGCGCACCCGCTCGCCGGCCACCGAGCTCATCGCGATGATCTGCCCGAAGCCCTGGGCGCTCATCTTGTTGGCCAGCAGCACGCCGACCGAAACCGCGGCGGTGTAGTTGATTCCGGCGACCTGCACGGCCTTGGCCTGGTTCCGCCAGAGCTCCTCGGCGTCGGCATCCATCCCGAAGGCGACGATCGCCACGTCGATGTCGCCCTCGGCGAACGCCTGGTCGATCATCGCCGGGTGCGAAGCGGCGTCGAGGGCGTCGAAGTCGATCACCCGCACCGACTTGGCGCCGGCGGCCTCCATCGCCGCCGCCGCGGCGTCGCGGCCGGGGTCATTCGGCAGGCAGGCCAGCACCACGCTCGCCGAGGCGTTGCGCAGGTAGCGCGCGCAGATCGCCAGGCCGATCTCGGACGTGCCGCCTAGCACCAGGATCGACTGGGGATTACCGGTCGCGTCGAACACCATCTAGAGCAGCTCCAAACGTCGGGCCATATCGGAGGCGAAGATCCCGTCGGGATCCACCTTGCGCCGCACCGCGAGCCATTCGTCGATGCGCGGGTACATGGCATGGAAGTTCTCCGCGGTGGTGCGGGAGTCCTTGGCGGTGTAGAGCCGGCCGCCGAACTCCAACACCCGGCGGTCGAGGCGGTTGAGGAATTCGTTGAGGCCGGCCTTGATCTGGAAATCCACGCAGACGTTCCAGCCGGGGATCGGGAAGCTCAGCGGCGCTTGGTTGCCCGGGCCGAACAGCTTGAACACGTTGAGGAACGAGGAGTGCCCGCTGGCCTGGATGTCTCTCATGATGGCCTTGAACTCCTCGACCGCCTCGGTGGGCACCACGAACTGGTACTGCCCGAAACCGGCCGAGCCGTAGGCCCGGTTCCACTCGCCGACCATGTCCAGCGGGTGGTAGAACTGCGTCAGGTTCTGCGCTTTGCCGCGGTAGCTGCCGGATTTGCGGTACCACAGCTTGGTCATGGCACCGAAGATGAACTTGTTGCCCAACCCGTTGGGGAAGATGTCCGGGGCGGTGAAGAACTGCGGCGCATCGAATTTCAGCGGGTCGCGGGCCAACTTGTCGGGCAGCTGGTCCAACCGGGCCAGCGAGCCGCGCGAGATGGCGGCCCGGCCCAGCTTGGGCGGCGCGCTGATCGCGTCGAACCACGCCGAGGAGTAGGTGTAGTCGGCTTCGCTGCCGTCGCTGTGGAAGGCGATGGTCTCGTCGAGCGAGGCGGTGACGTCGCCGTCGGCGATGAAATACGCCGTCTCGGTCGGGGTCATCGCGATCGTCGCGCGCAACACGATCCCGGTCAGGCCGTTGCCGCCGACGGTGGCCCAGAACAGCTCCGACTCGGGGCCGTCCGGGGTCAGGTGGCGCACCGAACCGTCGGCGGTCAGCAACTCCATCGACGCCACGTGGTTGCCGAAGCTGCCGGCGCTGTGGTGGTTCTTGCCGTGGATGTCGCAGGCGATCGCCCCGCCGACGGTGACCTGCCGGGTCCCGGGCAACACCGGCACCCACAGCCCCAGCGGCAGCGCGGCCCGCATCAACTGGTCCAGATTGACGCCGGCGTCGACGTCGACCAGCGCGGTGGCGGCGTCCATCGAATGGATCCGGTTCAGCGCGGTCATATCGACGACCAGGCCGCCGCCGTTCTGGGCGTTGTCACCGTAGGAGCGGCCCAGACCACGGGCGATCACGCCTCGGGAGTCGGACGCCCGCGCCACGGCCTTAGCGATGACCTCGACATCCGGGGTGGACAGCACCTGCGCCACACTCGGCGCGGTGCGGCCCCAACCGGTCAGTCGCCGCGCGGTGGTCTGCAACTCGGTGCTCAACATCGCACATGAGGGTACCGCCCAACGCGCCGCTTCCCGGTTTCACGTGACTAATCCGGTGACTACCGTTACGATCGCGCAATGCCTGAGACTCCCCCCACTGGTTCCACGTCCGCGGCCAAGCCCGCCAAGCCCAAGACCGCGGGTTTTCCGAAATCTTCCACCGCGTCCCAGGGCATGTCGGTGCCGACGATGGCCGCTTTGGCCCTGGCAGTGCTGGGCATCGTGCTGGCCGTCGTCGGGTGGTTCTACCCGTCCACGAGCCACAAGTACTCCGGCGACCAGCGCGACGAGGCCAAGGGCAAGATCTGCGACGCGCAGGCGGTGGTGCGCCAGGGCACGCAGTTCAACACCAACCTGCAGAACCCGGTGCCCGGCGACCTCGCCGGTGACCTGGCGGTGGGCACCAACGCCCGGCTGTCGCTGTTCGCCGGCGGTGCGTTCCTGCACCAGCGTCTGGAGGCCAACCCGGCCGCACCGGACGACCTGAGCAAGGCCGTCGGCGACATGGCCGACACGCTGGAGGCGCTGAGCATCAACTACCTGGCCGGGCACTCGCCGGACGACGCGGTCCAGCAGCCGCTGCGCGACCAGCTGCGCGGCCAGATCGACGTGCTGGACAACCTCTGCCAGCCGTAGCACTGCACTAGATCCTGAATCCGGCTCAGCGCCGGTTGCGCATGACGCAGCCGGCGCTGAGTCGTTTGTCCATCCGGCCGGCGTCCACACGCCAAGCCGTAATCCCAGCACAGCGAGCCGAATCCGCGCTTGTTCGCCTCGTCGAGGGTGTCGGTGGTGCTCCCGGATATCATTTCTCGTCATGAGGCTCCTGGTTACCGGCGGCGCCGGGTTCATCGGTGCGAACTTCGTGCACCGCACCCTGGCCGAGCATCCCGAGGTGACGGTGACGGTCCTGGATGCGCTGACCTACGCGGGCAGCCGCGAATCGCTGGCCGATGTCGCCGACGACATCCGGTTGGTTGAGGGCGACATCGCCGACGCGGCGGTGGTCGGGGCTCTGGTCGCTGAATCGGATGCGGTGGTGCACTTCGCGGCCGAAACCCACGTCGACAACGCGTTGAGCGACCCCGAGCCGTTCCTGCACGCCAACGTCAATGGGACGTTCACGATCCTGGAGGCGGTGCGCCGACACGGCGTGCGGTTGCACCATGTCTCTACCGACGAGGTCTACGGCGACCTACCGCTGGACGGCAAACAGCGCTTCACCGAGGCCACTCCCTACAACCCGTCGAGCCCGTACTCGGCGACGAAGGCGGCCTCCGACATGATGGTGAGGGCGTGGGCGCGTTCTTACGGTGTGGCCGCGACGATCTCGAACTGCTCCAACAACTACGGCCCCTACCAGCACGTGGAGAAGTTCATCCCCCGCCAGATCACCAATGTGCTCACCGGCCGCCGTCCCAAACTGTACGGCCGCGGCGAAAATGTGCGCGACTGGATCCACGTCGACGACCACAACGCCGCCGTCTGGCGAATCCTGGAAGATGGCCACCTCGGCCGCACCTATCTGATCGGCGCTGACGGCGAGCGCAACAACATCACCGTGCTGCAACAGATTCTGCGCCTGATGGGTCGCGACGCTGACGATTTCGATCACGTCACCGACCGCGCGGGCCACGACCTGCGGTACGCCATCGATCCGGCGCCGCTACGCGACGAGCTGGGCTGGCGGCCGCAGCACACCGATTTCGAGTCCGGCCTGCGCGCAACCATCGACTGGTACCAGAACAACGAATCCTGGTGGGCGCCATTAAAGGAAGCCATCGAGCGTCGTTACGAAGAACGGGGGCAGTGAGATGCAGGTCCGTGAACTGGCCGTACCCGGTGCGTGGGAACTCACCCCGAAACAGCATTCCGATGCGCGCGGCGTGTTCTTCGAGTGGTTCACCGATAGGGCGTTCACCGGATTCGCCGGCCACCGCCTCGATCTGCACCAGGCCAACTGCTCGGTGTCAGCCGCCGGAGTGCTGCGCGGGCTGCACTTCGCCCAGCTCCCGCCCAGCCAGGCGAAGTACGTCACCTGCGTGACCGGGGCGGTGTGGGACGTCGTCGTCGACATCCGGGTCGGCTCACCGACGTTCGGCCGTTGGGATGCGGTGCTGCTCGACGACCGTGACCGCCGCTCGGTGTATCTGTCCGAAGGACTGGCGCACGGTTTCCTTGCGCTGCAGGATAATTCGACGGTGATGTACCTGTGCTCGACGGGCTACGACCCGCAGCGCGAACACACCATCCGCGCCGACGACCCGGCGCTGGGCATCGAGTGGCCGCTGCCGACCGGCGAGCGGCTGCTTGCCGAGCGCGACGCCGCCGCACCGACGCTCGCCGAGGTACGCGAAGCCGGTCTGCTACCCAGCTGGGATGCGACGCGCGCCTTTATCGACGGTCTGCGTTAAATAGGGCGTCGCGGCGCTGGCCGGACGCGACCGCTGACCGGTCTAAGCCTGCGGGCTTAGGACGCAGTGGACTTCGTCGAGGCTGGCGGTGCGCGGGCCGGTGGCCGGATCGGGGTTGGTGTTTTTTGTGCGGAGGGCCTGGTCTAGGCGTGCGGTATCGAACATGGCTGGGCCGCGGGCCATCGTGCTGGTGAGGAGGTAGCGGCCGGCGTCGGGTGTGCGCTGTGTTGCCTGTTCTGCTGCGCTGGTTCCGGTGAGTGTGATCGCGTCGCTGAGGTTGATGCCGACCTGGAACACCTGGGGTTCGGTGTCGAGTACTGCGGTCAGGCGGGTGAGGTAGTTCTCGGGGGTGAAAAACTGCCAGCCTTGGCCTAGGTGCAGCCAGAGTCGTCCATTGATCTGCGCGCGCAGCGCGGCGAGCTGGGCTCCGGGCCCGGCACCGGGTCTGGCCCGGCCGAGCGTGACGAAACCGTAGCGTTTGCGTAGTTGTGCGCGATCGGCGGCCGATAGGCCGGTATCGAGTACCAAGACCCCCCCGATGCGTGACACGTCGAGGCAGCAGTTCAGAAACGTGTTCAGGGTTTGTTCGGTGGCCTGCCGGTCGGGTCCGGCGATCAGGGTGACGGTGACCTCGCCCTGTCGGGGGTTAGCGGTCAGGGACTTCACCAGGGCTTGGGGATAGGGGGAGGCCGCCTCGAGCATGGCCGGCACCGAAAAGTCACGGTTGGCTGCGATGCGTTGCCGATCAGAATCGGGCAGGTCGGGCCGCGCCAGCAGGCGTCGACCCAGCGTGAACGCCTCGCCATGCCGCCCGATCCAGGACGCACACACCGCCTGCTCATCAACCGCACGCCACGCATAGACCTGTGCGATATCGGCGGGGATAAAGAGGTCGTCGTCGGGGAAGGGGATGGCGGCAGCGCGCTGGGCAAACAAATACGCGAAGCTGAAGTGCTGTTGGAAGCGATACCGGACGGCGATGGCGTGCAGTGCCTCGGCGCGGGTCGGCCGGGAAATCGAGGAGCGCAAGTAGGCGTCTTCAACATCGGGCCACGGTTCACCGAGCTTCTGCATCGTCGCCGCGAGCCGGTACATCGCCCAGTAGACCTCCTCATCATCGCCGCCCAACTCGATGCGCTGCGCATACCATCTGCGCGCGGCGATGAAATCCTCCAACTGGAAACAGGTTTCGGCGAGGAAAAAGACCGACCGTGCATCCTGGGGATCCAGTTCAACCTTTGCCAGCAACTGATCGCGTTCCTGCTCAGACTTAGGCCTGAGCAGATTGCGCCTGCGGAGCTCCTGATCAGCGTTGGGGTCTTTGTCGTCGAGAGGCTCGCCGATGGGCGGGAAGTCTGGCGCACCAGTCTCATGGGCCACGTCCTCAGGGCTTACCGACAGTGCCCGTTCCACGATGGCGACCTGGTCGCGCGCGGAGAACAGTTCGAAGCCTCGCTCGGCGAGTTCGCGCCGTGCGTCCTCGTCGCCGAGCAGTTCCACACAGCGATCAACCAGGTCGCTGTAGTCGGCGAACGCGACACCGGACTCCAACTCGTGCTCCAAGACCGGATCGTCACCCCGCTCAGACACCACCGCGCGCTTGTTGGCCAGCAGATAGGACACTCGCGCGATCTCGAAGATCTTCGCATCCCAGTAGTGCATGTTCAGTACGAGCTTCGACCGCGCAATCCACGCATCACGGCTCGCACCAAGGGCGCCGGTCAGCCATTTGACGCGAAGACCCCGGTCATGCAGGTCTTTCAAAACGCCGTACCGGCGTGCGCTGAGCATGCCGTAGAACAGGACGGAGGAATTGTCAAATCCTGTGGATCGGTGAGTTTCAGGCGACCTCCGTTCCGGCGGGTTGGGCCTCGGTCGGTGCTG
>NZ_MVHU01000040.1 GCF_002086285.1 Mycolicibacter kumamotonensis
AAACACCACCTAATCAAGACGTTCCACGGCTGGCGCGACCGGCAACACGCCGACGGGACCATCGACTGGCTCAGTCCAACCGGCCAGACCTACACCACCAACCCCGGCAGCCACCTACTCTTCCCTGCGCTGTGCCTACCCACCGGCCAGCTCCCCGAACCGGCCGCCCGGCAACCCGATTGGCTCGGCCGAACCCTGATGATGCCCACCCGACGACGAACCCGGGCCCAAAACCGAGCCCAAGCCATCGCCGCCGAACGCGCCCTCAACACCAAACCGCCACCCTGACCCGGCGGTAACGGCTAGCGCCCCAGCTTCTCCGCCAGCCGCCGGTTCACCGGCTCGGGCAGCAGATCGGAGACGTCTCCGCCCATGGAGGCCACCTCCTTGGCCAGCGACGACGACACGAACGAATACCGCGGCGTGGTCGCCACAAAGAAGGTGTCCACCCCGGCGATGTGCTTGTTCATCTGCGCCATCTGCAGCTCGTACTCGAAATCGGTGCCGGTGCGCAGGCCCTTGACGATCGCCGTGAGGCCGCGCTCCCGGACGAAGTCGACCACCAGACCGCGGCCGGACTCGGCACGCACATTGGGC
This sequence comes from Mycolicibacter kumamotonensis, assembly GCF_002086285.1. GTDB lineage: Bacteria > Actinomycetota > Actinomycetes > Mycobacteriales > Mycobacteriaceae > Mycobacterium > Mycobacterium kumamotonense. The sequence continues at coordinate 598 of NZ_MVHU01000040.1, forward strand.
AGATGCGCGGTGGCCTCACCGATCATCTCCAGGCGCTCCTCCAGGCTGAACATGCCCTTCTTGGCCGGATTGATCAGTACGGCGGCCACCACTTCGTCGAACTGCGCGGCCGCGCGCTCCAGGATGTCGACATGTCCCAGCGTCACCGGGTCGAACGAACCCGGACATACCGCGCCACTCATAGGGGTCGACGCTAGCAGCAGGCCTACGCCAGCTCGGCCAGCTCCAGTCGGGTGTCGCCGTAGCGGCGCGCGGGCCAGGCCTCCCAACCGTCCGGCCAGCGCACCTCGGGACTGGACACTGCCCGCTCGATCACCACGACGGTGCCCGGCCCGGCCCAGCCGCCCTCGGCCAGCAGCACCGGCAGGGCGTCGATATCGGCGGCGGCCATATCGTAGGGCGGATCGGCCAGCACCAGATCGACCGGCGCGGCGGTACCGGAGGTCAGCACCGCGGCCACCGTGCCGCGCCGCAGCGTCGCCCCGGGCAGCCCCAGCGCGGCGATGTTGCCGGCCAGCACGTCGGCGGCGCGGCGGTCCGATTCGACGAATAGCGCCGAGGCGGCGCCGCGGGACAACGCCTCCAACCCCAGTGCCCCCGAACCCGCATACAGATCCAGCACCGCTATCCCGGCCAACTCCAGCCGGGCATCGAGCACGTTGAACAGCGCTTCACGTACCCGGTCGGTGGTGGGCCGGGTTCCGCGCGGCGGCACGGCGATGCGCCGCCCACCCGCAGAGCCGCCGACGATGCGGGTCAGCTCAACACCACCAGCAGGTCTCCGCCTTCGACCTGTGCGGTCTGGGCAACCGCCACCCGCGCCACGGTCCCGTCGGCCGGTGCGGTGATGGCGGCCTCCATCTTCATCGCCTCGATGGTGGCGACGGTCTGTCCCGCGGTGACCTGATCGCCCTCCGAGACCCCGATGGCCACGACGCCGGCGAACGGCGCGGCGACATGTCCGGGCATGGTGCGATCGGCCTTTTCGGCCACCGGCGCCTCGCTGGCCACACTGCGGTCACGCACCTCGACCGGCCGAAGCTGGCCGTTGATGATGCACATCACCGTGCGCATGCCCCGTTCATCGGGTTCGGAGATGGCCTCCAGACCGATCAGCAGTTCCACTCCGCGTTCCAGGCGTACCCGGTGCTCTTCGCCTTGTCGCAGCCCGTAGAAGAACTGGTTGGCCGACAGCTCCGAGGTGTCGCCGTAGAGGTCGCGGTGCGCCTCGAATTCTTTGGTGGGGCCCGGAAACAGCAGCCGGTTCAGGGTGGCCTGCCGGGTCGGGCCGGCCAATGCCAGCGCGGCCTCGTCGTCCGCGGAGAGCCGCTGCTCCTCGCGCGCCGGTTCTCGGCCGGCCAGCGCCTTGGTGCGCAACGGTTCCGGCCATCCGCCGGCCGGCTCCCCCAGTTCTCCACGCAGGAACCCGATCACCGAGTCGGGGATGTCCACCCGCGCCGGGTCGGCGGCGAACTCCTCGGCGGTGATGCCGGCGCCGACCAGGGCCAGCGCCAGGTCCCCGACCACCTTGGAGCTGGGGGTGACTTTGATCAGCCGGCCCAGCACCGCATCGGCTCCGGCGTAGTTGGCTTCGATGTCCTCGAACCGGTCGGCCAGCCCCAGCGCCTTGGCCTGCTGGTGCAGGTTGGACAGCTGCCCGCCGGGAATCTCGTGCCGGTAAACCCGGCCGGTCGGCCCGGCAAGCCCGGATTCAAACGGCGAGTAGACCCTTCGAACCCCTTCCCAGTACGGCTCCAGATCGCACACCGCCGACAAAGACAGACCGGTGTCGAAATCGGTGTGTGCGGCGGCGGCCACGATCGAGCTCAGCGCAGGCTGGCTGGTGGTGCCGGCCAGCGGCGCGGACGCCCCGTCGACGGCGTCGGCGCCGGCATGCCAGGCCGCCTCGTAGCTGGCCAGCTGGCCGCCCGGGGTGTCGTGGGTGTGGACGTGGATCGGTAGATCGAAGCGGCTGCGCAGCGCACTGACCAGTGTGGTCGCCGCGGTGGGACGCAACAGACCGGCCATGTCCTTGATCGCCAGCACATGCGCGCCCGCGTCGACGATCTGCTCGGCGAGCTTGAGGTAGTAGTCCAGGGTGTATAGGTTCTCGGCCGGATTGGCGAGATCGCCGGTGTAGCACATCGCGACTTCGGCTACCGCAGAACCGGTTTCGCGCACCGCGTCGATCGCCGGGCGCATCGATTCGACATTGTTGAGCGCGTCGAAGATCCGGAAGATGTCGATACCGGTTGAGGTGGCCTCATCCACGAACGCCGAGCACACCGATTCCGGATAGGGCGTGTAACCCACGGTGTTGCGGCCACGCAACAACATCTGCAGGCAGATGTTGGGCAGCGCCTCACGCAGTGCGGCCAGCCGCTCCCACGGGTCTTCCTTCAAGAATCGCAGCGCCACATCGTAAGTCGCCCCGCCCCAGCACTCCACCGACAGCAGCTGCGGAGTGGTGCGAGCAATGTAGGGCGCCACATTGAGCAGGCCCTTGGTACGCAGCCGGGTGGCCAGCAGCGACTGATGGGCATCGCGGAACGTGGTGTCGGTGACCCCGACCGCCGGCGATTCCCGCAGCCAGCGGGCGAAGCCTTCCGGACCGAGCTTCGTCAGTCGCTGTTTGGAGCCCGGTGGCGGCGCACTCGCCAACTCGATCTTGGGCAGCTTGTCGCGCGGGTACACCGCAGAGGGCCGCGACCCGTGCGGCTTGTTGACGGTCACGTCGGCCAGGTAGTTCAGGATCTTGGTGCCGCGGTCGGCCGATGCGTGCGAGGTCAACAGTTGCGGGCGTTCGTCGATGAACGAGGTGGTCACGTTTCCGGCGCGGAAGTCGGGATCGTCGAGCACCGCTTGCAAAAACGGGATGTTCGTCGACACGCCCCGGATGCGGAACTCGGCGATAGCCCGCCGGGCCCGGTTCACCGCGGTGGGAAAATCACGGCCCCGGCAGGTCAGTTTGACCAGCATCGAGTCGAAGTGCGGGCTGACCTCCGCGCCCAGATTGGTGCCCCCGTCCAACCGGATACCGGCGCCGCCGGGGCTGCGGTAGGCGGTGATGCGGCCGGTGTCGGGCCGGAAACCGTTCGCCGGGTCCTCGGTGGTGATCCGGCACTGCAGTGCCGCGCCGTGGCCGACGATGTCCTCCTGGCGCAGGCCCAGATCGTCCAGTGACTCCCCGGCGGCGACGCGCAGCTGGGCCGAGACCAGGTCGACGTCGGTGATCTCCTCGGTGACGGTGTGCTCCACCTGGATTCGCGGGTTCATCTCGATGAAGACGTAGTGGCCGCGCTCGTCGAGCAGGAACTCCACCGTGCCCGCACAGCTGTAGCCGATGTGCCGCGCGAACGCGACGGCGTCGGCGCAGATCTTCTCGCGCAGCACCGGGTCCAGGTTCGGCGCCGGCGCCAACTCCACGACCTTCTGGTGCCGGCGTTGCACGCTGCAGTCCCGCTCATACAGGTGCACGACGTTGCCGTGGGTGTCGGCCAGGATCTGTACTTCGATGTGACGCGGGTTGATCACCGCCTGCTCGAGATAGACCGTCGCATCGCCGAAAGCGGACTCGGCTTCCCGGCTGGCGGCTTCGACGGCCTCGGCCAGTCCGCCGATGTCGGCGACCCGGCGCATCCCGCGGCCACCCCCGCCCGCGACCGCCTTGACGAACAGCGGAAAGGACATATCGGCTGCGGCCGAGAGTAATTCGTCGACCGATTGCGACGGCTGCGACGCCGCCAGCACCGGCAACCCGGCCTCACGCGCGGCGGCCACCGCACGTGCCTTGTTGCCCGCCAACGCCAAGACGGCCGCGCCGGGGCCGACGAACGTGATGCCCTCGTCCGCACAGGCCTGCGCCAGCCGCGGGTTCTCCGAGAGGAAGCCGTAGCCGGGATAGACCGCATCGGCCCCACAACGCTTGGCGGTGGCGACGATCGCCTCCACCGACAGGTAGCCGCGTACCGGGTGCCCCCGCTCGCCGATCTGGTAGGACTCGTCGGCCTTGAGTCGGTGCACCGAATTGCGGTCCTCGTAGGCGTAGACCGCGACCGTCTGGATGCCGAGCTCATAGGCGGCGCGAAACGCGCGGATCGCGATCTCTCCGCGGTTGGCGACCAGCACTTTGGAGATCACAGGGCACCCCTTAAATCAGCGTCAGCCAGTAGTCCTGAAATCTGAGGAATATCAACAGGAATACCGCGATAAACCATAACGCAGTAAGCGTCCATCGCCACCGGTGCAAATGGTGCAAAATCTTGCGTTGATCAGCGGGCCCGAATGCGAAGGTTGCAAATCCCACTAGCAGCAACACCGTTACCGCCCAGACCACCATGCAGTACGGGCATAACGCCCCGATCCGGTACAGACTTTGGAAGATCAGCCAATGCACAAAACCGACACCGACCAGCGTCCCGAGCGTCAAGCCGATCCAATACCACCGCGGCAGAGAAGTTTTCGTGACGGCCAACACACCAGTGACCACCACCACAGTAAAGGCGACGATTCCCAGAAGCGGATTGGGGAATCCCAGCACCGACGCCTGCGGAGTAGCCATCACCGAACCGCAGGACAGCACCGGGTTGAGATTGCATGACGGCACGTACGCCGCATCGGTCAGCAGCCGGATCTTCTCCACGGTCAACGTGACCGAGGCCCCCAGACCGATCAGCCCGGCGATCAGCACCGCCCATGCCGCGGGCGCCGACACCGTCACCCCCGGCGCCGGCGGGGGTGACGACTCGACCGCCGACGCCGTGATGGTCACGATTCCTTGGTCGGCGGCACGTCCATACCGGGCAGGTCGCCGACGATCTCCCGAATCTTCGAGACCAGGGCCTCCGGGGTCGACGGGCGGTAGTCCTCGCCGTTGATGCGCAGCGTGGGGGTGGCGTGGATGCCGGCTGCGGCGGCCATGCCGCCCACCATCTTGAGGTATTTGCCGCTGTTGATACACCCCGGAACGCTGCCGGCAGCACCGGCTTGGCGGGCCAGCTCGATCAGGCGCTTGTTGTCGGGGAAGTCGGTCCCGATCTCCGACGGCTGCAACTCCGCGGTGTACAGCGCGGTGTGGAACCGGCGGAAGGCATCGATGCTCTCGTCGGCGACGCAGTACGCCGCGGCACCGGCGCGCGAGGAGTAGTTGTCGTTCTGCGAGCGGTCCAGGATCGCGACCATGTGGTAGTCGGCCGCGATCGCCCCGCTGTCGATCAGCCGGGAGACCGTCGGGCCGAGCACCCGTTCGAGGTTGCCGCAGGCCGGGCAGAGGAAGTCCTCGTAGAACGACACCACGGCCTTGGGCTCGTCGGTGCCGTCGCGGGTGACCAGCTTGCTCGATGTCACCCGGATCGCTTCGCCGGCGCCCGCGCCCTTCTTATGGCTGTTGGACACCACGATGTAGCCGATGAGCCCCACCGCGAAAAGCACCACGATCGCGACGAGCCCGATCTGCATGGCGAGGTTGCGTTTGTGATCGGCGGCCCTCAAGCCGGAGGCGGCGGGGCGTTTGGGTTTGCTGGCCACAGTCGGTTGGTCCTCGTGTTCGGTGGTCGGGTTGCGGTTCAGCGTACCGGCGTGAGCTGGCGGCCTCAGCCGCGGCTGAGGTGGGCCCGCAGCGCCGAGATCAACTCGGTGGTCGCGGTGGCGCTGCCACCGCCGAGCGGGAACAGGTTGACGAAACCGTGCGTCAGCGATCGCATCCGCCGCAGGTCGACGACGACCCCGGCGTCGCGCAGCGCGGTGGCGAACTGGTCGCCTTCGTCGTGCAGCGGATCGAATCCGGCGACGGCGATCAGCGCGGGCGGTAGCCCGGAGAAGTCCGCAGCCCGCAACGGCGATACCCGCGGGTCGCTCGGATCAAGCTGGGAGCGGCCCACGTACTGGTCGGTGAACCAGTCGATGTCGTGCTTGGTGAGCAGATAACCGTCGGCGTAGAGCGTGCGCGAGCGGGTCTGGGCTGCCACGTCGGTCACCGGGTAGAGCAGCCACTGCAGAATCGGCGTCGGTCCGCCGTCATCGCGCGCCCGCATCGCCACCGCCGCGGCCAGGTTGCCGCCGGCGCTGTCTCCGCCCACCGCCACGTGCCCGGGAATACCGCCCAGCTCCGCTGCGTGGTCATAGGCCCATCGGAACGCGGCGTAGGCGTCGTCGAGCGCGGCCGGTGCGGGGTGCTCGGGGGCCAGCCGGTAGTCGACGGAGAGCACCACCACTTCGGCGTCACGGCACGTCAGCCGGCATATCGCGTCGTGGGTGTCGAGGTCTCCGACCACGAATCCGCCGCCGTGATAGAAGACCAGCACGGGGTGGGCCGCGCCAGCGGTACTACCGGCAGGCCGGTAATGCCGGGCGGCGATGTCGCCGGCCGGACCGGGCAGTGAGATGTCGTGGATCTCGCAGCCGTGGATATCGGTGCCGCCGAGCCCGGCGGTGAGCTCACGCATTTGGGCTCGGGACGCGACCGCGTCGTCACCGGCGACGATGCCGTTGATGCCCAGTGCACGCTGCCCGGCCAACGCCAACCGCAACGTGGGGTCCAGGGTGTTGCCGTCGATGGTCACCGACCGGCCACCGGTCAACAGCCGCTGCACCCCGATCGGCAGCTTCGGCGTCACCTTCATCCCGGCGCTGAAGACGCTGCTCTGCAGCTGTTGGGCCCACCGCGCGGCCGACCCGGAGACGGGTCCGCCTGGCAGACTTCGGGGCATGGTCGTTCGAAGTAATTTGCGCTCGGTCACGCTCAACGACGGTAATTCGATCCCCGCCCTCGGTTTCGGGGTTTACAAGATTTCGCCCGCCGACACCGAGCGGGCGGTGACCACCGCGCTCGCGGCGGGATACCGCCACATCGACACCGCGGCGCTGTACGGCAACGAGCGCGAGGTCGGCCGTGCGGTGGCGGCATCGGGCCTGCCGCGCGAGGACGTCTATGTCGTCACCAAGGTGTGGAACGCCGACCAGGGCTACGATTCGACGCTCGCCGCGTTCGAGAAGAGCATGGGCCGACTCGGTCTCGACGTGCTGGACCTGTACCTGATCCATTGGCCGCTTCCGGCGCGCGGCAAATTCGTCGATACCTTCCGGGCCTTGGCGCACCTGCGCGATCAGGGCCGGATCCGCTCGATCGGGGTGAGCAACTTCGCACCCGAGCACCTCGAGATGCTCATCGACGGGACCGGCATCGTGCCCGTGGTCAACCAGGTCGAGCTGCACCCCCGGTTCAGCCAGGCCGAACTCCGCGAAGTGCACTCCCGCCTGGGTATCGCCACCGAGGCGTGGGCGCCGCTCGGGCGGGGTTCGCTGCTGTCACACCCGACGGTCACCGAGGTCGCGCAGCGTTGCGGCAAGACACCGGCGCAGGTGCTGATCCGGTGGCACATCCAACTCGGTAATATCGTTATTCCGAAATCGGTCAACCCTGAACGCATCGTCAGCAACGTCGAAGTCTTCGACTTCGAACTCGGCACGGCCCAGATGGCCGCGATATCCTCGCTCGACGACGGCGCCCGACTGGGACCCGATCCACGCACATTCGACTACACAGGTAGGTGAGATGACGCCGGGCACTTCGATCCCCTCCGTCGAGCTCAACGACGGCCACACGATGCCGACTCTGGGCATCGGGGTCGCCGAGCTGTCGGACGCCGAGACCGAGCGCGCGGTCTCGGCCGCCCTCGAGTTGGGCTGCCGGTTGATCGACACGGCCAAGGTCTACGGCAATGAGGCGGCGGTAGGCCGGGCGGTCGCCGCGTCGGGCATCCCGCGCGACGAGCTGTTCATCACCACCAAGCTGGCCAACGCCGATCAGGGGCTAACCGCCGCCATCGAGGCCTGCCACGCCAGTGTGGAGCGACTCGGGCTGGACTATGTGGACCTGTACCTGATCCACTGGCCGGCTCCGCCGCTGGGCATGTACGTCGACAGCTTCGGGGGGCTGATCCAGGCCCGCGAGCAGGGGTTGACCCGATCCATCGGGGTGTGCAACTTCACCGAGGAGCACCTCAACGACGCGATCGACCTGGCGTTCGAGACTCCGGCGGTCAACCAGATCGAGCTGCACCCTCTGCTCAACCAGGCCGAGCTGCGGGCGTTCCATGCCGAGCGCAACATCGTCACCGAGGCCTACAGCCCGCTGGCGGTGGGCCGGCTGCTCGACCACCCGGCGGTGACGGCGATCGCCGGCGAGTACGGCAAGACGCCGGCTCAGGTGCTGATCCGGTGGAGCCTGCAGCTGGGCAACGTGGTCATCCCCCGATCGGCCCAGCCGGAGCGCATCGCGGCCAACCTCGACGTGTTCGGCTTCGAGCTGGCCGCCGAGCACATGGACACCCTCAACGGGCTCAACGACGGCACCCGGGTCCGCGAGGACCCGCTGACCTACACCGGCCTCTGATCAGCCGGCCCGGCGGTTGATCCGCTGCGTCGCAGGCCCGCGTCAGCCCGGCGACATCGGCGAATTCGGTCGGCCGCAGCAACACGCGGTCGCCGCGCAACGTGGGCGCAGTGGCCCGGTGATCGATAGTCGTACCTCCCCCGTTTGGTCGGGCACCTATCCGGCCGGGCACGTCGCGGCGGCCCGGCGCAGCACGTCGGCAGACGGCTGGTCGAGTCGCAGCGCATAACCCCGCAGAACGGCGATGTAGGCGTGGGCGTACTGGCACGCGAATGATTTGTTCGGCGGCATCCATTGGCCCGGCCCCGCATCGCCCTTGTCCTGGTTGCCCTGCCCGGCGACGGCCAGCAGGTTGGCCGGGTCATTGGCGAAGCGCAGCCGCTGACGGTACGGCCAGCCGGAGGCGCCCATGTCCCAGGCGTAGGCCAGCGGGACGATGTGGTCGATCTGCACGGCCTCACCGATCTTGGCGCCGCGGGTGAAGGCGACCGTGGCGTTGGTGTACGGGTCGCGCAGGGTGCCGGTGGCCACCGCCTGCGCGCAGCGCTTCGTCGCGACGTGGGTGATGTCGACCAGGTCGCGGTTGAGGATGTCGTTGCGGGTGTCGCAGCCGTTGTGCCCGCCGGGCGCGTCGTTGTCGTCGTCCCAGGCGTCGCCGAACAGTGAGCGCCGGTAGTCGTGGCGGTGGGTGCGCGCCGGAACCACTGTGATCCCGGCCAGCACGTCGGTGCCGGGCTGCACCGTGGGCATGCCGGACCGCGCGGCCAGGGCCCGGCTGCTCCTGCCGGCCGTCGACACGGTCTGGAACGCGACGACGACGGCCAGCAGGGCCACCACGGCCAGCCACAGCAGCGTCTTGCGGTTGGTCATGACTTGTCCAGGTATTCGATATCGGTGAACGGCTCGGCGAGCACGGCCAATCCGGGATCGGACGGGTCGGTCTCCCACGCCGTGGCACAGAACTGCCGGGCGGCTTCGATCACCTCGCCGTGATCGGCCAACGACAGCAACTTCAAGCCACCCCGCCAACCGGACTGATTGCGGCCCAACACATCTCCCTCACCGCGCTCGCGCAGGTCCAGGTCGGCCAGCGCGAACCCGTCCAGCGTGCCAGCCACGGCCTCCAGGCGCCTTCCCGCCTTGGATCCCGGGGCGCTCGAGGTCACCAGCAGGCACAGGCTGGCGTGCTCACCGCGACCGATCCGGCCGCGCAGCTGGTGCAGCTGGCTGATGCCGAACCAGTCGGCGTCGGCGATCAGCATGACCGTGGCGTTGGGCACGTCGACACCGACCTCGATCACGGTGGTGCACACCAGCACATCCACGGTGCCGGCACGAAACGCGGCCATCACCGCGTCCTTCTCATCCGCGGTGAGCCGCCCGTGCATCAGGCCCAACCGCAATCCCGACAGCGGCCCGGCCCGCAGCCGGTCGAACAGCCCCACCGCGGTGGCCGACGTCCGGCCGCCCTCGTCGGTCGCGCCTGGCTTGCTGTCCTCGTCGGACTCGTCGATGCGGGGCGCCACCACGTAGGCCTGCCGGCCGGCCGCGACCTCTTCGCGGATGCGCTGCCAGGCCCGGTCCAGCCAGGCCGGTTTGTCCTTCTCGAAGATCACCGAGGACCGGATCGGTTGGCGCCCACGGGGCAGCTCGCGCAATGTCGAGGTCTCCAGATCGCCGTAGACGGTGAGCGCCACCGTGCGCGGGATCGGGGTCGCCGTCATCACCAGCAGGTGCGGGGTGATCCCGTCAGGAGACTTGGCGCGCAACTGATCCCGCTGCTCGACACCGAACCGGTGCTGTTCGTCGACGACGACCATGCCCAGCCGGTGGAACTCGACGGCGTCCTGCAGCAGGGCGTGGGTGCCGACCACGATCCCGGCGGCGCCACTGTTGATCTGGGCGCGGACCTCCTTCTTGGCGGCGGCCGACATCGAACCGGTGAGCAGCGCCACCGCGGTGGCGTTGTCGGCGCCGCCGAGCTGGCCGCCCATCGCCAACGGACCCAGCATGTCTCGGATCGACCGGACATGTTGGGAGGCAAGCACTTCCGTCGGGGCAAGCAACGCGCACTGATAGCCCGCGTCAACCATCTGCAGCATCGCCAACAGCGCCACGATCGTCTTGCCGGAGCCGACCTCACCTTGGAGCAGTCGGTTCATCGGACGCGACGCGCCGAGCTCGGCCGCCAATACGGCGAGCACGTCACGCTGCCCGGCCGTCAGCTCGAACGGCAACCGCCCCAACAGCTCCGCGACCAGCCCATCGGTTCGTGGCGCGGCCGGCGGGCCGGATTGGGACAGTTCGCTGTTGCGGCGCATCGCCAGCGCCCATTGCAGGCCGAAGGCTTCATCGACGGCCAGCCGATCGCGGGCGCGGTCCCGTTCGGCGGCGTTCTCCGACAGATGGATCGCCCGCAGCGCCTCGTCTTCGTCGAGCAGACCGCGTTCGGCGCGCACCACCTCCGGCAGCGGGTCGGGAACCGGATCGAGCACCGCGAGAACCTGACGGACACAGGCGAAGATGTCCCAGCTCTGCAGTTTCGCGGTGGCCGGGTAAATCGGGTAACAGCTGCGCTCGAAGTCCGACTGGTTGACCTGCCCGCTGACCTTCTGCGACGCGTCGGCGATGTTGCGCAGTGAGCTGCTGCCGAAGTGGCCTTGCTGCTCCGCACCGTCGGCCTCCTTGAGTACCAGAAAGTCCGGGTGGGTGAGCTGGATCGCCCCTCGGTACAGCTTGACCTCACCGGACAGCATCACCCGGGTCCCAGGGGTCAGGCGCCAGCGCAGCCCCTTGGGGTTGAAGAACGTCGCGCTGACCCGGTTGCGGCCGCTGCCGAGGGTGACGACGAGGAATTTGCCTTTGCGGCGCTGCATGTCCTTGAGCACTGCGGAGCCGATGGTGTCGACGACGGTGATGTGGTCGCCTTCGACGGGGCGGCTGTCGGCTGCCCCGCGCACCCCGGTGCCCTCGACGTAGCTGCGCGGATAGTGCCGCAACAGCTCGCCGACGGTGCGGATACCGAAGGCCTCGTCGAGCAATTCCGCGGCGTCGGAGCCGAGGATGAAATCCAGCCGGTCACGCAGCGTGGCCATCGCTACTCGACCCCGATCAGCAGGGCGTCGCCCCGGTGCCCGGTGAAGTAGGTGGCCAGTTCGATGCCGGGGTGCTGATCGTGCACGTGTCTGGCCAGCACATCGGCGACCGTGCTTTCGGAGCCGTCGAAGCCGGCCCCGAACAGCACCGTGACCAGATCACCACCGGCCGCCAGCAGCAGATCGATCAGGCCGATCGCCGCCGCGCCGACATCGCCGGCCACGATCAGCACCTCGTCACCGGCGATGCCCAGCCCGTCACCGGGCCGACAGGCTCCGGCCCAGGTCAGCGCCTGCTCGGTGGCGACCCGAACCGAACCGTGCCGGGTGGTGCCCGCCACCCGCGCCATGGTGTAGCCGTCGTCGACCACCGGCCGGCCCGGATCGTGTACCGCCAGCGCGGACAGCCCCTGCACCATCGACCCGGTCGGAACCGGCACCACGTCGATGCCCCAGCCGATGGCCGCGGTGCATCCGGCCACCAGCTCCTCGGCGGCGACGTAGCCATTGGGCAGCAGCATCACCTGGGCCGCGCCGGTGTCCACCACCGCGCGCAGCAGTTGCTGGGCGGTGACCATCGTGGCCGGGTCGGCGCTGTGCGGGTCCGGCCGCAGCACGCAGGCACCCTCCCCGGCGAACAGCTCCTGCGCTCCCTCACCGTCGACCACCGCGAGCACCGCACGCTCGCGCGACCAGCTGCCCGGCGGCAGGCCGGTCGCCCCGGCCAGCGCTGAGATCTGGATACGCCGCGGCCGCCCGAACGCCAGGCCCGCCTCGACGGCGGCACCGGCGTCATCGGTGTGCACGTGCACCGAGTAGCCGCCGACCACGCCCGACGTCGCGATCGCCACCGAGTCGCCGAGTTGGGTCAGCCGTTCGCGCAACGCGTCGGTGTCTTCGGGGGCGCACTCGCCGAGCAGGTACATCACCTCGAATTGCGGCGCCGGTTGCTCGGTAACCGAATCGGGTGGGCGTGGCCGCGGCGACGGCTGGTATACCGGCCGAACGGGTGCCTGCCCGGTGATCGTCGACCGCAGCGCGTCGAGCAGTACCAGCAGGCCGCGGCCTCCGGCGTCGACCACGCCGGCGGCCGCGAGCACGTCGAGCTGCTCGGTGGTCTTCTCCAGTGCCTCGGCCGCGGCGTCCGTGGCGGCAGTGATCGCGGCGCCCAGCGCAGCGCCGCGGGCCGCGCACTGCTCGACGGCCGCCGCCGCGGCCTGCAGCACCGACACGATGGTGCCCGGGACCTCACGGCCACCCATCGAGGTGATCACCAGCTCGACCCCGTGGCGCAGGCCGGCGCCCAACAGCGTGGTGTCGACGGCGTCCACCGCTGCGGCGCCTTCGGCGGCGGTCACATCGGCCAGACCGCGCAGGATCTGCGACAGGATCACCCCGGAGTTGCCGCGCGCCCCGTGCAGCGCGCCGGAGGACAGGGCGGCCGCGACCCGGGCCACCTCGCCGGAGGCGGCCTCGGTGTTGGCCTCGGCCAGGGCCGAGCGCATGGTGAACAGCATGTTGGTGCCGGTGTCGGAATCGGCGACCGGGAAGACATTGAGCTGGTTGATCTCGTCGGTGTGGGTGATCAGATCGCCGACAGCGGTGTGCGCCCAGTCCCGCAAGGTGGCCGCATCCAGCCGACGTTCGGGGTTGCCCACCTGCACGCACCTTCCTGCCGCCACCTCCGGTGGCTGCAAGCCTAATCACTGCCGGCGACACCACAGGTCACGCCGCGTCGCGAGCCGAAACGGGGCGTTTTGGTGGTTGCCCGGCCCGGCGGGTATCCTGATCAGGTTGTCGGGCCACCCGCTCTGAGGTCGTTGGCCCTCAAGCAGACGTTTTGAGGAGTGTCACATATGGCTGCCGTGTGCGATATCTGCGGAAAGGGCCCCGGCTTCGGCAAGTCGGTGTCGCACTCGCACCGTCGGACCAGCCGTCGGTGGGACCCGAACATCCAGACAGTGCACGCCGCCCGTCCCGGCGGCAACAAGCAGCGCCTGAACGCCTGCACCTCGTGCATCAAGGCCGGCAAGGTCGCCCGCGGCTAGAGTTCGCGGATTCCCGGGGTCCAGGGCCCCGGGTGAGCTCACCGCGTGGGCTCCGCTCGGATCACCCCGAGATTGCAACCACGCAGGTGATTGCGCCGCGTATTTCCCTGCATGACTGCAATCTCGCGGAAATCTCGGGTGCTCAGCGCAGCAGGCGGCTCGAATCAGTCCAGTCGCCAGTCGATCGGCTCGGCCCCGAGCTGGGTCAGCAGCTCGTTGGCGCGGCTGAACGGCCGTGATCCGAAGAACCCCCGCGACGCCGACAGCGGCGACGGGTGCGGGGATTCGATCGCGACGCAGTTGTCGGACAGCATGGGTTTGAGCGTTCCCGCGTCGCGTCCCCACAAGATCGCCACCATGGGCTGCCGGCGCGCCACCAAAGCGCGGATCGCGCACTCGGTGACCATCTCCCAGCCCTTGCCGCGGTGTGACGCCGGGGTGCCCGGCCGCACCGTGAGCACCCTGTTGAGCAGTAGCACGCCGCGCTGCGCCCACGCCGACAGATCGCCGGTGGCCGGCCGGGGATAGCCGAGGTCGGCGGTGTACTCGGTAAAGATGTTCTCCAGGCTGCGCGGCAGTGGCCGCACGTGCGGGGCGACCGAGAAACTGAGGCCCACCGCATGTCCCGGGGTGGGGTAAGGATCCTGTCCGACGATCAGCACCCGCACGGCGTCGAACGGAAACGTGAAGGCGCGCAAGACGTTCTGCCCGTCGGGTAGGTAGCCGCGCCCGGATGAGATCTCCTCGCGCAGGAACTTCCCCATCAAGGCCACCTGCTCGGTCACCGGTTCCAGGGCGGTGGCCCAACCGCTCTCGACGAGTTCAGGAAGTGGACGCGCGCTCATGGTGTCTCAAGGTAACGGGGACCCCGAGCCGTACGACTGCCAGCCCGCATCCCCATCCCAGGGCGCCCCGTCGACCAGCACCTTGGCCGGCCCCTCGGTTACCCGGCCGATCACCCGCCAGCCGGGCGGTACCGCGCCAGGAAACGCGGCGACCAGTGCGTGGTCCTCTCCCCCACCCAGCACCCATGCCCACACGTCGGCGCCGAGGGCGGCAGCGGCCGGCGCCAGCGCCTCACGGTCGGCGGCCAGGCCGGCGGTGGAGACCTCGATCGTCACCTGCGAGGCGGTCGCCAGGTGCCCCAGGTCGGCGAGCAGGCCGTCGGAGACGTCGGTCATCGCCTGCGCCCCCGCGTCGGCGGCCACCACGCCCTGCCCGTAGGGCGGCTCCGGGACGAGGTGGCGACGCCGCAACGCCTCGAAACCGTCCTGGCCGTCGGTCCAGAGCCGAAAGCCCGCCGCCGACCGGCCCAGCTCGCCGGCCACCGCCAAAACCGCGCCGGCTCGCGCCCCGGACCGCAGCACCGGCGCCCGGCCGGCCAGATCGCCCAGCGCGGTCACCGACACCACCCAGGAATCGGCCTCGACCAGGTCGCCGCCGACCACGCCGGCGCCGAATCGCCCGGCTTCGGCCCACATGCCGTCGGCCACGGCGGCGGCATCGGCGGCCGCGGTGCGGGCCGGGGCACCGAAGGCGACGACGAACGCGATCGGTCGGGCACCCATCGCCTCGATGTCTGCGGCGTTCTGCGCGATCGCCTTGCGTCCGATGTCGTGCGGGGCCGACCAGTCCAGCCGGAAATGCCGGCCTTCCACCAGCATGTCGGTGGAGACGACGGTCCGGCCGTCGGAGCAACGCACCACCGCCGCGTCGTCACCGGGACCCACTTCGGTGGCGCTGGGCTGATGGCGACCGGCCACCAGCCGGTCGATCATGGGAAACTCTCCAAGCTGACCCAGCGTGGGCTCGTTACCGCGCACAGCGACCGAGTGTAGGTGCGATCGGAAAGGAAGGCGGGGCGTGACCAATCCGGGAACCGACGCCGACGGGCCGCCACGGATCGCGCTGATCGCCGCTCTGGTGGTCGCGGTCGCCGCGGTGGGCGCCGCCCTGGCGGTCGCGGCGTCGCACCGACCGGCCCGGCAGCCGGCCGAACCGATTCGCCTCGCCGCGGTGCCGGCTCCGCACGCCGGTGACGCGGCCTGCCGCGCCGTGCTCGACGCGCTGCCGCAGCAACTGGGCGACTTCGATCGCGCCGAGATCGCGCCGCCGGCCCCCGAGGGCGTGGCGGCCTGGACCGCCGGCCCCGACGACACGGTGGTGCTGCGCTGCGGGCTGGATCGACCGGCCGACTTCGTGGTGGGCTCGCCGCTGCAGGTGGTCGATCAGGTGCAGTGGTTCGAGGTCCGCGAAGGCGACCGGGCCACCTGGTATGCGGTCGATCGGCAGGTCTATCTGGCGCTGACCCTGCCCCGCGGCTCAGGGCCCACCCCGATCCAGGAGCTCTCCGATCTGATCGCCGACACCGTCGCGGCGGTGCCGATCAGGCCGGGCCCGCCGCACTGACGATTCACCGCCGGATCAGCGCAGGCCCACCCCGCGGGCCAGCGCGGTCTGGACCATGGTCGCCAGCAACGTCGGGTAGTCGATTCCGCTGGCCGCCCACATCCGCGGGTACATCGAGATCGTGGTGAACCCGGGCATGGTGTTGATCTCGTTGATCACCGGACCGTCGTCGGTGAGGAAGAAGTCGACCCGGGCCAGACCCGCGCAGTCCAGCGCGGAGAAAGATCGAATCGCCAACTGCCGCACCGCATCTGCGACGTCATCGGCTACTTTGGCGGGCACGTCGAGTTCGGCGGCGTCGTCGAGGTACTTGGTGGCGAAGTCGTAGAAGGAGTCGTCAGAGTCGGCACCGCCGTGCGCCACCCGGATCTCCCCCACCGTGCTGGCCGCCACTGTGCCGTCGGGGAATTCGAGCACCCCGCACTCGAGTTCGCGCCCCACTACGGCGGCCTCGACGATGACCTTCGGGTCGTGGCGGCGTGCTTCGGCGATAGCGGCGGGCAGTTCGTCGTGCGACCTCACCCGACTGACCCCGATCGACGACCCGCCGCGCGCCGGTTTGACGAAGAGCGGCAACCCCAGCCGCTCGAGGTCCTCGATCGACAGCGTCGCAGCAGTTCCCCGCAGCACCGCGTACGGGCCGATCGGCAGGCCCTCGGCGGCCAGCAGCTTCTTGGTGAACTCCTTGTCCATCCCGGCGGCGCTGGCCAGCACCCCGGCCCCGACATAGGGCAGCCCGGCGAGCTCGAGGAGCCCCTGGACGGTGCCGTCCTCGCCGTAGGGACCGTGCAGCACCGGGAACACCACGTCCACCGATTCCAGCACCTCGGCGGCACCCGATGACAACGCGACCAGCTGGCCGGCTCGCTGGGGGTCGGCGGGCAGGGCCAGTTCCGCACCGCAGGACGTGGTCACCTGCGGCAACTGCCGGCCGTTGAGGGTCAGCGCGTCCGGGTCACCGTCGGTGAGCACCCAGGATCCCTCCGGGGTGATCCCCACCGCGACGATCTCGAACCGTTGCGGATCGAGATTGCGCAAGATGCTGCCCGCCGAGACGCAGGAGATGGCGTGCTCGCTACTGCGGCCGCCGAAGACGACGGCCACTCGGGTGCGCGGGTGAGAATTCACACGCCAGAGGGTACGGCAACCCGCCCTCACTCCGGTTTGGTGCGACGTCCCAGCAGCAGCGCCACCGCCTCGTTGACCGACAGCCCGGTGTGGCAGACCCGGTGCACGGCGTCGGTCAAGGGCATCTCCACGTCGTAGCTCGATGCCAGCGCCAGCACCGACTGGCACGACGTCACGCCTTCGACGACGTGACCGTCGGCCGTGCTCAGCAGCCCCTTCGAGCCCGGTATCGGCGGCATCGCCTCGCCCCGGCCGAGCCGTTCGCCGAACGACCGATTACGCGATTGCGGCGACGTGCAGGTGGCCACCAGGTCACCCACCCCGGCCAGACCGGCCAGCGTGGCGCCCTTGGCGCCGAGCGCGACTCCCAGGCGGATGATCTCGGCCAGGCCGCGGGTGATGATCGCCGCCGCGGTGTTCTCGCCCAGCCCCACCCCGGCCGCCATCCCGCAGGCGAGCGCGATGACGTTCTTGCAGGCGCCGCCGATCTCGGTGCCGATGACGTCGGCGTTGGTGTACGGGCGGAAGTAGCCGGTGTTGAGCATGCGCTGCAGCGCCACCGCACGGCCGGAGTCGGTGCAGGCGACCACCGTGGCGGCGGGCTGTTCGGCGGCGATCTCCGCGGCCAGGTTCGGGCCCGACACCACGGCGACCTGCCCGGGGTCGACCCCGGTTACCGAGGCGACCACCTGGCTCATCCGCATCAAGGTGCCCAGTTCGATGCCCTTGGCGACGCTGACCAGGGTGGCGCCCTCGGCCAGGTGCGGCGTCCATGACTCCAAGTTGGCCCGCATGGTCTGCGCCGGCACCGCGAGCACCACTGTGGTCAGGCCCTCCAGCGCCGCTGCCGGGTCGGTCGTGGCCCGCACGGCCTCGGGCACCGTGAAGCCCGGCAGATAGTCGGGGTTGCGGCGGGTCTCGTTGATCTGGTCGGCGACGTCGGACCGGCGCGCCCAGAGCCTGACCTGGCTGCCGGCGTCCGCGAGCACCTTGGCCAGGGCCGTGCCCCACGCGCCCGCTCCCATCACCGCGACTGTGCCCTCGGTCCCGACCACTTCACACCACCTCTCGTCAGCGGGTCGCCGCCATCAACCCGCCATCAACCTACTGGGGACGACGCGTGAGGGGGTGAACCCGTCGCTGGCAGGATGTCGGGTGTGAACTCCATGGCCGAGGAATCGGGTATCGGCCTGATCATCGCCGTCAAGCGGCTCAGCGTGGCCAAGACCAGGCTGGCGCCGGCCTTTCCTGCACCCTTGCGGGAGGCCGTGGTGCTGGCCATGCTGGTCGACACCATCACCGCGGCGTCGGCCGCCCGAGGGCTGGAGCACATCACCGTGGTCACCCCCGACGAAGCCGCCGCCGCGGCCGCGGCCGACCTGGGCGCCGAGGTGCTAGAGGATCCGACCCCGGACGGTCACGGCGACCCGCTGAACAACGCACTCGCCGCCGCCGAACGGGCGGTAGCCGGGTCGGTGCCGAATATCGTTGTTCTGCAAGGCGATCTACCGGCTTTGCAGTCCTACGAACTCGACGAGGCGATCGCCGCGGCCCGCGGCCATCAACGCAGCTTCGTGGCCGACCGGCATGGATTGGGCACTGCGGCACTGTTCGCGTTCGGCAGCCCCCTGGACCCGCAGTTCGGTCGGGGCTCGTCGATGCGGCATCGACAGTCGGGGGCTTTGGAGCTGACCGGAGCCTGGCCCGGCCTGCGTTGCGACATCGACACGCCCGAGGATCTGGCGGTGGCGCGGCGTCTGGGGGTCGGCCCGGCGACCACGCGTGCGCTCGCGCAATCCAAGAGCGGTGGCAGCACCACCCATTGATGAGTAATGATTTCGGAGTGGAAGAAATCGAGGTCGGCCAACTGACCGAGGCGCCCGGCGATGAGACCGACTGGCGCCCGATTGACGCCACCCCGACCGCCCCACCTGCTGCCACCGCGGCTGCGCCGACCGAGGACGCCGATGAACTGCCCGCGCACCGCTACCTGAACAGGGAGCTGAGCTGGCTGGACTTCAACGCGCGGGTGCTGGCACTGGCGGCCGACACCTCACTGCCGTTGTTGGAGCGGGCCAAGTTCCTGGCGATCTTCGCCTCCAATCTCGACGAGTTCTATATGGTCCGGGTCGCCGGGCTCAAACGCCGCGACGAGATGGGCTTGTCGGTGCGCTCGGCCGATGGCTTGACGCCGCGCGAGCAACTGCGCCGGATCGGTGAGCAGACCCAGCAGATCGCCACCCGCCATGCGCGGGTGTTTCTCGAATCGGTGCGGCCGGCGCTCGCCGACGAGGGCATCCACATCGTCACGTGGGCCGATCTGCAACCGGGTGAACGCGACCAGTTGTCGGTGTACTTCCACGAGCAGGTGTTCCCGGTCCTGACGCCGTTGGCGGTCGACCCGGCGCACCCGTTCCCGTTCGTCAGCGGGCTCAGCTTGAACCTGGCGGTGACGGTCAAGCGCCCCGAAGACGGCGGAAATCACTTCGCGCGGGTGAAAGTTCCCGACAACGTCGACCGATTCGTGGAACTCGATCCCGTCCCCAACGGCGGTGAGGGGCACCCCGAGATCCGCCTGCTACCGATGGAGGAGCTGATCGCGGCGTTCCTGCCGGTGCTGTTTCCCGGCATGGACATCGTCGAGCATCACGCGTTCCGCATCACCCGCAACGCCGATTTCGAGGTTGAGGAGGACCGCGACGAGGACCTGCTGCAGGCGTTGGAGCGGGAATTGGCACGACGCCGGTTCGGGTCACCGGTGCGCCTGGAGGTCGCCGACGACATGACCGAGAGCATGTTGGAGCTGCTGCTGCGAGAGCTCGACGTGGACCCCGGCGATGTCATCGAGGTGCCCGGCCTGTTGGATTTGTCGTCGTTGTGGCAGGTGTACCGCCAAGACCGTCCGGACCTCAAGGACCGCACCTTCGTTCCGGCCACCCACCCGGCGTTCGCCGAACGGGAAACCCCCAAAAGCATTTTCGCCACCCTGCGGGAAGGCGACGTGCTGGTGCACCACCCCTACGACTCGTTCGCCACCAGCGTGCAGCGCTTCGTCGAACAGGCCGCCGCCGACCCGGGCGTGCTGGCGATCAAACACACCCTGTACCGCACCTCGGGTGACTCGCCGATCGTCACCGCGCTGATCGACGCGGCCGAAGCCGGAAAACAGGTGGTGGCCCTGGTCGAGATCAAGGCCCGGTTCGACGAGCAGGCCAACATCAAGTGGGCCCGTAAGCTGGAACAAGCCGGCGTGCATGTGGTGTACGGGCTGATCGGGCTCAAGACGCACTGCAAGGTCGCGTTGGTGGTGCGCCGTGAGGGCTCGGCGATCCGGCGGTACTGCCATATCGGCACCGGCAACTACAACAGCAAGACCGCACGCCTCTACGAGGACATCGGGCTGCTGACCGCCGACCCGGATATCGGCGCCGACCTGACCGACCTGTTCAACTCACTGACCGGCTACTCGCGGAAGATGGAGTACCGCAACCTGTTGGTGGCCCCGCACGGCGTGCGGGCCGGGATCATCGAACGCATCGAACGTGAGATCGCCGCGCATCGCAGCGACGGGCAGGGCCGGATCCGGCTGAAACTCAACTCTCTGGTCGACGAGCAGGTGATCGACGCGCTTTATCGCGCGTCGCGGGCAGGTGTGCAGGTCGAATTGGTAGTACGCGGAATCTGCGCGTTGCGGCCGGGAGTCGAAGGCTTCTCCGAAAACATCGTTGTGCGATCGATTCTCGGACGTTTTCTGGAGCACTCCCGCATCATCGAATGCCGCGCCATCGGCGAATTCTGGATCGGCAGCGCCGACATGATGCACCGCAACCTGGACCGGCGGGTCGAGGTGATGGTGCAGGTGAAGGATCCGCGTCTGACCGCTCAACTGGGCGACGTGTTCGACTCCGCGATGGACCCGGCCACCCGCTGCTGGGAACTCGGGCCGGACGGGCAGTGGACTGCCGCGCCGCACGACGGCGCGACGGTGCGCGACCACCAGGTGTCATTGATGGAACGACACCGCAATCCCTGACCTGCCGGCCGATCGGCCGGCAGCTGCCATCGAAGAGGCCCCGAATTGACCTGCAGGAGTGAAGGTGCACACAAAGACCTCGTCGAATGGCTCGGTCCCGGCGGACAGAATCATCCACGCCGCCGGCGCGGTGCTGTGGCGCAAGCGGCGAAAGGCCGTCGAGGTGGCGCTCATCCACCGCCCCCGCTATGACGACTGGTCACTTCCCAAAGGCAAAGTCGATCCCGGGGAGACCGAGCCGGTGACGGCGGTACGGGAGATCTTCGAAGAGACCGGCCAGCATGCCCACCTGGGTCGCCGGCTGGGTTCGATCAGCTATCCGATCGCCCAGGGCGTCAAGAAGGTGCACTACTGGAACGCGCGGGGGCTCGGCGGTGATTTCGTGCCCAACCACGAGGTCGACGATATGGTCTGGCTGCCGGTCAGCGCCGCGATGAAGGAACTGCACTACCCCCACGACCGGAAGATACTGCGACGGTTCGCCAAGGCGCCCGCCGACACCCAGACGGTGTTGGTGGTGCGGCACGGCACCGCCGGGCGCCGCTCCCGGTTCTCCGGTGATGACACCCTGCGGCCGCTCGACAAGAAGGGCCGGGCGCAGGCCGAGGCGCTCACCGGTCTGCTATTGGCCTTCGGCGCCAGCGAGGTCTACGCGGCCGATCGGGTGCGCTGTCATCAGACCGTCGAACCGCTGGCCGCCGAACTCGGCGTGGCCGTGCACAACGAGCCCTTGCTGACTGAAGAGGCCTACAACCACACGCCGAAGAAGGCCCGGCGCAGGGTGCTCGAGATCGCCCGCTTGGGCGGCACCCCGGTTATCTGCACGCAGGGCAAGGTGATTCCGGACCTGATCACCTGGTGGTGCGCCCGCGATGGCATCACCCCGGACAAGTCCCGCAATCGCAAGGGCAGCACCTGGGTGCTGTCACTGTCGGCAGGACGGTTGATCGCCGCAGACCACCTCGGCAGTCCGCTGGCGGCGCGCGCCCTGGTGTGAACAACCGGGCGCCGCGGGGGTTCCCCGCGGCGCCCGGCTATTCGTTGTTACTTACGGCCTTTTCGTGCCGTGGCCTTGGTGGCCTTCTTGGCCGGGGCCTTCTTGGCGGCGGCTTTCTTGGCCGGGGCCTTGGTCGCGGCCTTGCGGACCGGGGCCTTGGTCGCCGTCTTCTTGGCGGTCACCTTCTTGGCCGGAGCCTTGGTCGCCGTCTTCTTGGCGGCCACCTTCTTGGCCGGAGCCTTCTTCACTGCGGCCTTGGTGGCCTTGGTGGCCTTCTTCGGCGCGGCCTTGGCTGCCTTGCGCACCGGAGCCTTGGCCGCCGTCTTCTTGGCGGCGGCCTTGGTGGCCTTCTTTGCCGGCGACTTCTTAGCCGCCTTCTTCGCCGCGGTGGTGCCGGCACCACGCTTGACCGCGAGACCCTCGGACGGGACGCGCTGCGCGCCAGAAACAATGGCCTTGAACTGCGCACCCGGACGGAATGCGGGGACAGATGTCGGCTTCACCTTGACCGTCTCACCGGTGCGGGGATTGCGGGCCACGCGCGCGGCGCGACGACGGCGCTCGAAAACGCCAAACCCGGTGATGGTGACGCTCTCACCCTTGTGGACGGCGCGCACAATGGCATTGACGAAATGCTCCACGGCCTCGGTCGCCGACCGCCGGTCGGTGTCCAATTCCTTTGTGAGCACCTCGATGAGCTCTGCTTTGTTCATCCAATCCCTCCGAAACCAGTGGCCCTACTTGAGCCGACTAGAGCACACGGTAAACCCTGATACCACTGATATCCAAGAGCCACGCGCAATTTCAGATGAGATTATCGGCCAATTTCGCAATCCGGTTACCGCCCTTGGGTGCTGACCGGACTGTTCAATCGACCAGAATTAGGCCCGTCGGAGTGCCGTCAAGAGGCCGGGACGGTCCGCGGTTTCCAGCTCGGGCGGGCCGTCTCAAAGGAGTCGATCTCATCGAGTTTCCGCAGCGTAAGGCCTATATCGTCGAGCCCCTCGGACAGCCGCCAGGCGGTGTAGTCGTCAATCGTGAACGCCACCACCGCCGTTCCGGCAGTGATATTCCGATCTTGAAGATTGACAGTGATTTCCAGTCCGGGGCTTCCCTCGATGAGTTTCCAGAGCAGTTCGACGTCATCCTGGGCCACCTGAGCCGCCAGCAACCCCGCCTTGCCGGCGTTCCCCCTGAAGATGTCGGCGAAACGTGAGGAGATCACCACCCGGAATCCGTAGTCGAGCAGTGCCCACACCGCATGCTCCCGCGACGAACCGGTACCGAATTCCGGCCCGGCGACCAGCACCGAACCCCGGTCGAACGGCTTGAGATTCAGAACGAATGACGGGTCGGTACGCCAGGTGGCGAACAGGCCGTCTTCGAACCCGGTGCGGGTGATGCGCTTCAAATAGACCGCGGGAATGATCTGGTCGGTGTCGACATTGGACCGCCGCAGCGGGACTCCGATTCCGGTATGGGTGCGAAAAGCTTCCATGACTAGACTCCTTTAAATACCGTGGCGGTCAGTTCAAGTCGGCGGGGGCCGACAGCGTCCCGCGGACCGCGGTGGCGGCCGCCACGACCGGAGACACCAGATGGGTACGCCCGCCCTTGCCCTGCCGGCCCTCGAAATTGCGGTTGGAGGTCGACGCGCAACGCTGGCCCGGCGCAAGCTGATCCGGGTTCATCCCCAGACACATCGAGCAGCCGGGCTGGCGCCATTCGGCGCCCGCGGCGGTGAAAACCTCGGCGAGGCCCTCGGCTTCGGCCTGGTTGCGCACCCGCATCGATCCCGGCACCACAAGCATCCGCACGCCTTCGGCGACCCGCCGGCCGCGCAGCACATCGGCCACCGCGCGCAGGTCCTCGATGCGACCATTGGTACACGACCCGACGAACACCGTGTCCACCGCGATGTCACGCATCGGCGTCCCCGGGCGAAGGTCCATGTAGGCCAACGCCTTCTCGGCGGCCCGCCGCTGGGCCTCGTCGCTGATCGTCTCCGGATCCGGGACGGCCGCACCCAACGGCACTCCCTGTCCGGGGTTGGTGCCCCAGGTGACGAAGGGGGTCAGCTGGGAGGCGTCCAGGTAGACCTCGGCGTCGAACCGGGCACCCGGGTCGGTGCGCAAGCTGTCCCAGTAGGCCACGGCGGCATCCCAGTCCGCGCCCTTCGGGGCATGCGGGCGGTCCCGTAGGTACTCGTAGGTGATCGCATCGGGGGCCACCATCCCGGCCCGGGCCCCCGCCTCAATACTCATGTTGCAGATCGTCATCCGGGCCTCCATCGACAGTGCCTCGATGGCACTGCCCCGGTACTCGAGTACATAGCCCTGACCGCCACCGGTGCCGATCTGGGCGATCACCGCCAGGATGATGTCTTTGGCCGTGACCCCCGACGGCAGCCGACCCTCCACGGTGACCGCCATCGTCTTGAACGGCCGCAGCGGCAACGTCTGGGTGGCCAGCACATGTTCGACCTCAGAGGTCCCGATTCCCATCGCCAGCGCACCGAACGCGCCGTGGGTGGAGGTGTGACTGTCGCCGCAGACGACGGTGGTGCCGGGCTGGGTGAGGCCCAGTTGCGGCCCGATGATGTGCACGATGCCCTGGTCGATGTCGCCCATCGGGTGCAACCGGATACCGAATTCGGCACAGTTGCGCCGCAGCGTCTCGACCTGGGTGCGCGACACCGGGTCGGCGATCGGCTTGTCGATGTCGACCGTCGGGACGTTGTGGTCCTCGGTGGCGATGGTCAGATCCGGGCGCCGCACTCCACGGCCGGCCAGGCGCAGGCCCTCGAAGGCCTGCGGGCTGGTGACCTCGTGGACCAGATGCAGATCGATGTAGATCAGGTCGGGTTCGGTTCCGCCGCCGGAGACCACGACGTGGTCGGCCCAGACCTTTTCGGCCAGGGTGCGAGGCTGTTGCGTCATTGCCATCCCCAAATTTGCCTGTCTCACATTATGAGACGTTAGTATCTGTATATGGGACAGCATAGCGGCATCGGCGTTCTGGACAAAGCCCTGGCGGTGCTGCACACCGTCGCCGAATCACCGTGTGGACTGGCCGAACTGTGCGATCGCACCGGCCTGCCCCGCGCCACCGCCCATCGGTTGGCCGCCGGCCTGGAGGCACACCGGCTGCTCGGGCGCGATGGTGACGGGCGCTGGCAGATCGGTCCCGCGATCAGCGAACTGGCGGCCCGCGCCGACGACCCGCTTCTTGCGGCCGGTGGGACGGTGCTGGCGCGTCTGCGCGAGATCACCGGGGAAAGCGCACAGTTGTATCGCCGCGAGGGCTCCACGCGGGTCTGCGTGGCGGCGCTGGAACCGCCTGCGGGGCTGCGCGACACGGTTCCGGTCGGCGCCCGGCTTCCGATGACCGCCGGCTCGGGAGCCAAGGTCCTGCTGGCCTACGCCGAACCGGCACTCCAGCAGGAAGTGCTGGCGCAGGCCAAGTTCACCAGCCGCACCCTGTCGGAGGTGCGCCGCCGGGGCTGGGCGCAGAGCATCGCCGAGCGTGAGCCCGGTGTGGCCAGCGTCTCAGCACCGGTACGCGATCAGCGCGGCGCGGTGGTGGCGGCCATCTCGGTCTCGGGCCCGATCGACCGCTTGGGGCGGCGCCCCGGCGCACGCTGGGCCGCCGATCTCCTCGCCGCCGCCGACGCGCTCACCGCGCTGTTGTAACCCGGGCGCGAGCAGACACAGAGTCGCATGCCGCCAACCGGTTCCATGCGATTCCGCGTCTGCTCGCCGGGCGAACCGGTGCGCCTGCCAGACTGCTGGAATGGGAACCAAGCAGCGCGCACAGATCGTCATGACCGATGCCGAGGTCGCCGACTTCGTCACGACCAACCGCACCGGAACGCTGGCCACCATCGGACCCGACGGCCAGCCGCACCTGACCGCGATGTGGTACGCGGTGCTCGACGGCGAGATCTGGCTCGAGACCAAGGCCAAGTCACAGAAGGCGGTCAACCTGCGCCGTGATCCGCGGGTCAGCTTCCTGTTGGAAGCCGGCGAGACCTACGACACCCTGCGCGGGGTGTCCTTCGAGGGCATCGCGGAGATCGTCGACGACCCGGACACCCTCTTCCGGGTGGGAGTCAGCGTCTGGGAGCGCTACACCGGTCCCTACACCGACGAGATGAAGCCGGCCGTCGACGCGATGATGAATAACCGGGTGGCTGTGCGCATCGTCACACAACGCGCCCGATCCTGGGACCACCGCAAGCTGGGGCTGCCCGCGATGCCGCTGGGCGGATCCACCGCGCCGACGACCGAGTAGGCCTCACATTCCAAAAAAGGCCCGCACCTGCGTCAGGTGCGGGCTTTTTCTCTGTACCCCCGATGGGATTCGAACCCACGCTACCGCCGTGAGAGGGCGGCGTCCTAGGCCGCTAGACGACGGGGGCTAGAACATCCGGGTTGTCAGCATAGCCCAACCCATACGGACCGCCTAATCGCTTGGGGCGGACCGGCTTTGCTGGGGTACCAGGACTCGAACCTAGAATGGCTGAACCAGAATCAGCTGTGTTGCCAATTACACCATACCCCAATGACCACTAATGGCCTGGCCATAACCGCTGGTCAGAGTGCCGGTCGGGCACTTCGAGCCAGCCGCTGTGGGCCGACGTGCAGACTACCAAACTTCTACCGCGAAGTACTCATCGCGCTCACCCCACGCCGTTCCGGGCGGCCCGCAACCGGGCCAGGCTGCGCTCCGCTCCCAGCAGCTCCAGCGACTCGAACAGCGGCGGGCTGACCAACCCCCCGGTGACGGCGACCCGGACCGGGCCGAACGCCTTACGCGGTTTGAGCTCCAGGTCGTCCAGCAGCGCGGCCTTCAGCGCGGCCTCGATGGCCTCGGTGGTCCAGTCCCGCACGCCCTCCAGCGCCGCGATGGCCGCGTCCAGCACCGGGGCGGCGTCGGGCCCCAGCTCCTTGGCCACAGCACGCGGGTCCAGCGCGTACTCGTCGTCGTTGAAGAATTTCAGCAATCCCCAGGCGTCGCCCAGCACCACGATGCGGGTCTGCACCAGTGCCGCGGCCGTCGCGAACGCGGCGTCGTCGAGCCCGGTGTCATGACCGTGGGTGTCGAAATAGGCGCGCAGTCGCGCGGTGAAGTCTTGCGCGTCGAGCATCCGGATGTGCTCAGCGTTGAGCGCATCGGCCTTCTTCTGGTCGAACCGGGCCGGATTGGAGTTGACGTCGGCCACATCGAAGGCGGCGACCATCTCGTCGAGACTGAACACATCGCGGTCATCGGCGATGGACCAGCCCAGCAGCGCCAGATAGTTCAGCAACCCCTCCGGGATGAAACCGCGGTCCCGGTGCGCGAACAGGTTCGACTGCGGGTCGCGCTTGGACAGCTTCTTGGTTCCTTCGCCCAAAACCGTTGGCAGGTGCGCGAACTCCGGAATGCGGTCGGCCACTCCGATACGTATCAATGCCTGATACAGCGCGATCTGACGCGGCGTGGACGGCAACAGGTCCTCGCCGCGCAGTACATGGGTGATCCTCATCATCGCGTCGTCGACCGGGTTGACCAACGTGTACAGCGGATCCCCGTTGGCACGCGTCAGCGCGAAGTCGGGCACCGTCCCGGCCGGGAAGGACGTCGGCCCGCGCACCAGGTCATCCCAGCCCAGCTCGACGTCGGGCATCCGCAACCGCACGACGGGCTTGCGACCCTCGGCCAGGTAGCCGGCACGTTGATCGTCGGTCAGGTCCCGGTCGAAGTTGTCGTAACCCAGCTTGGGATTGCGCCCGGCGGCGAGGTGGCGGGCCTCGACCTCCTGCGGCGTCGAGAACGCCTGGTAGGCCTCCCCGGCGGCCAGCAGCTGTGCGACCACATCCCGATAGATGTCGGTGCGCTGCGACTGCCGGTAGGGACCGTAGGGGCCGCCCACTTCGGGCCCCTCGTCCCAGTCCAGGCGCAGCCAGCGCAGGGCGTCGAGCAGCGCGAGATAGCTCTCCTCGCTGTCACGTTGGGCGTCGGTGTCCTCCACCCGGAAGACCAACGTGCCACCGGTGTGTCGGGCATAGGCCCAGTTGAACAGCGCGGTGCGGATCAGGCCGACGTGCGGCGTGCCGGTCGGAGACGGGCAGAACCGGACGCGAACAGCAGGTGCGGTCACGACTTTCCTTTGCGGATAACCGGATTGGTGAGGGTCCCGATGCCCTCGACAGAGATGGACACGGTGTCACCGTGTTCGATGGGGCCGACACCCTCGGGGGTGCCGGTGAGAATGAGGTCGCCGGGCAGCAGGGTCATCACCGCGGAGATCCACTCCACGATGGCGCCGATGTCGTGGATCATCAGCGAGGTCCGGCTGTCCTGCTTGACCTCCCCGTTGACCTCGGTACGGATCGCCAGATCCGCCGGGTCGAGGTCGGTGACGATCCACGGCCCGACCGGACAGAAGGTGTCGTGCCCCTTGGCCCGGGTCCACTGCCCGTCGGCCTGCTGCTGGTCGCGGGCCGAGACGTCGTTGCCGATGGTGTAACCGAGGATGTTGTCCTTGGCCCGGGCCGCCGGAACGTCCTTGCACGGCCGCGAGATCACCACCGCCAGCTCACCCTCGTAGTGGACCGGGGAGGCATTGGCGGGCAGCTGGATCGGCACGTTCGGCCCGACGATCGCGGTGTTGGGCTTGAGAAACATCGTCGGGTTGGCCGGTGGCGCCGATCCCATCTCGGCGATGTGGGCCGCGTAGTTCTTCCCGATGCAGACCACCTTGCTGGCCAGGATCGGGGCCAG
Source organism: Mycolicibacter kumamotonensis (assembly GCF_002086285.1). Taxonomy (GTDB): domain Bacteria; phylum Actinomycetota; class Actinomycetes; order Mycobacteriales; family Mycobacteriaceae; genus Mycobacterium; species Mycobacterium kumamotonense. The sequence goes on from NZ_MVHU01000040.1 coordinate 29,468, forward strand.
CAGGCGCACGTCGGCCAGTGGCCAGGCCCTGCCGGTGAACTCCGGTGTGCCGAACGGGTGCTCGGCGATCTCACGGGCGGTCATCGCGGTCATGTCATCGGGCCGGTCCGGATCGCCTTCCAAGCTGACGAAGGCGACGCCGTCCGGGCTGGCAATTCGGCCTAGGCGCATTCGTGCAAGCCTAGTGTTCCTGCCCGGCAGACACCCAGTCGCACTTGGCTGGGCCGATTCGTGCGCGTCCGACGGGCCGCCCCGCCCGAGGAGGTACTCGGGGTGCGCGTTGACACTTCGTTGGGGCCGGTTTGTGGAACCATGACCAGGTGTCCACGGAGCCGGTCAGCAGCGCTACACGCTGGTCAGTAGTCATCGTGGCGTTGGCGGCGACGCTGTGCTCGTTTGTGTTCATCAACGGCATCGCCTTCGTCATCCCGATGCTGGAGACCAAGCGGGAGACCAACCTGGCGGTGGCCGGTCTGCTGGCCTCGATGCCGAGCTTCGGCATGGTGCTGACCTTGATCGGGTGGGGCGCCCTGCTGGACCGGTTCGGTGAGCGGATCGTGTTGTCCGTCGGCTCCGCGCTGACCGCGCTGGCCACCTTCGGGGCCGCGTCGATGCATTCCCTGGTTGCGGTGGGCGGCTTCCTTTTTCTGGGCGGCATGGCCGCCGCCAGCGCCAACAACGCCAGTGGCCGGCTGGTGACCGGCTGGTTCCCGCCGCACCAGCGCGGGCTGGTGATGGGGATCCGCCAGACGGCACAGCCGTTGGGAATCGCGTTGGGGGCCGAGGTCATTCCGGAACTGGCCGAGCACGGCTTGGCGCGGGCGCTGATGTTCCCTGCGACACTGTGCGCGGTGGCGGCGGTGGCATGCGCCATCGGCGTGGTCGATCCGCCCCGCAGGCCGCGGTCGGCGGCGACGGGCACGGAGTTGTCCAACCCCTACAGCGGCTCGAAGGTGCTGTGGCGCATCCATTTGTCCTCGGCGCTGCTGATGGTTCCGCAGTGCGTGTTGTCCACCTTCATGCTGGTGTGGCTGATCGTCGACACCGACTGGTCGATCGCCGCCGCCGGCGGCCTGGTGACCGTGTCCCAGTTGCTCGGCGCGGCCGGGCGGGTGATGGCCGGACGATGGTCCGATCGCGTGCGGTCGCGGCTACGGCCGATCCGCAGCATCGCCGCCGCCGGTGTGGTGGCGATGGTGGTGCTCGGGGTGACCGATCATCTGCACTCCCACCTGGCCGAGGCGGCGATGGTCGTCGCGGCGGTGATCAGCGTGCTGGACAACGGGCTGTCGTCGACCGCGGTCGCCGAGATCGCCGGGCCGTACTGGAGCGGACGCGCACTGGGCACGCAGAACACCACCCAGCGGCTCACCGCCGGAATCGCTCCCCCGGTGTTCGGCGCGCTGATCGGCGCCGTCGGCTATCCGTTGGCCTTTGCACTGTGCGGACTGTTCCCGCTGGCCGCGTGGCGGTTGGTGCCGGTCAGCGCGGAGCCCGAGGGCCGCTCGGCGCTCGAGGCGCTGCGAACTCTGCGGTATCCGCCCGAGGCGCCACCCGACCCGACCGCCAAACCGTGAGCCGGCCCAACGTACCGTCGATGAGATGACCGACCCGGCTGATATCCAGTTGCGCACGCCGACCGTGGCGGACGGTCCAGCCCTGTGGCAGATGGCGGTGGACAGCGCCACACTCGACGTCAACGCGCCCTACGCCTATCTGTTGTGGTGCCGCGATTTCGCCGCCACCTCCGTGATCGCCGAGGTCGACGGGCAGCCGGCCGGTTTCGTCACCGGCTACCGCCGCCCGCAGCAACCCGGAACGCTGATGGTCTGGCAGGTCGCGGTGAATGACGCCCACCGCGGCATGGGCCTGGCCGGCCGGATGCTCGATCATCTGGCGACCGCGCTGGTGGCCGACGGCGGCACGCACCTTGAGACGTCGATCACACCGGACAACGAGGCCAGTCGCCGGCTGTTCAGCGCCTTCGCCCGCCGATGGGACGCCGCCCTGGACTGCTCGGAGCTGTTCGGAGCCGGTTTGTTTCCCGAGTCCCATCTCGCCGAGGAGCTGTTTCGGATCGGGCCGCTGCGGGTAACCCCTGCCCGTTATTGACAGCACGGCAAGCTTGAGATCACAAATCGGTCTCGGTAAGGTCACGACCGCGCAAACGTGAGCCCCGGCAGACCTAGCCGGGGGCATCCGAGCGGGGTGGTGGGTCGAGCCGAGATCACCCGCGGCACGAGTTAGAAGTCGACCTGTCGTTCCGTTCCGTTGTATGTGACCGACGGACGGAGGAAACCATGAGCATTTTCGAAACCCTTGAATCCGAGGTACGGAGTTATTGCCGGTCGTGGCCGGTGACGTTCGACCGCGCGAAGGGCTCCCGGATGTGGGACGTCGACGGCAACGAATACGTGGACTTCTTCGCCGGCGCCGGCGCGCTCAACTACGGCCACAACCACCCGGACCTGCGTGGCCCGCTGCTGGAGTACCTGAGCTCGGACCGGGTGGTACACAGCCTGGACATGAACACCGCTGCCAAGGGCGCGTTCTTGGAGCGGTTCAACGAGGTGATCCTCAAACCGCGCGGGCTGGACTACCGGGTGCAGTTCCCCGGCCCCACCGGAACCAACGCGGTGGAGTCGGCGCTGAAACTGGCCCGCAAGGTCACCGGCAAGGAAAGCATCATCAGCTTCACCAACGCATTTCACGGCATGACGCTGGGCGCGTTGAGTGTCACCGGTAACTCGATGAAGCGCGGCGGAGCCGGCATTCCGCTGGTGCACGCCACCCCGATGCCCTACGACAACTACCTCGACGGCGTCACCCCGGACTTCATCTGGTTCGAGCGACTGTTGCAGGACAGCGGCAGCGGCCTCAACGAGCCGGCCGCGGTGATCGTCGAGACCGTGCAGGGCGAAGGCGGGATCAATGTGGCCCGGCTGGAATGGCTGCACGGGCTGGCCGAACTCTGCAAACGCCACGAGCTGCTGCTGATCGTCGACGACGTCCAGATGGGTTGCGGACGCACCGGACCGTTCTTCAGCTTCGAGGCGGCCGACATCGTCCCGGACATCGTCTGCCTGTCCAAGTCGATCAGCGGCTACGGGCTGCCGATGGCGCTGACGCTGTTCAAGCCCGAACTCGATGTGTGGGAGCCCGGCGAGCACAACGGCACCTTCCGCGGCCAGAACCCGTCCTTCGTCACCGCCACCGCGGCGCTGAACTTCTGGACCGACAATCTGTTGGAGAAGCAGGTGATTCGCAAGGGCGAGCAGATCGACCAGGCGCTGCGCGAGGTGATCGAACCCTTCGACGGGGTCGAGACCCGTGGCCGTGGCCTGATCCGGGGTGTGGCGTTCGAGCGACCCGAGTTGGCGGGTGCCGTGCAGAAGGAGGCGTTCGCCCGGGGGCTGCTGTTGGAGACCTCGGGACCCGAAGGTGAGGTGCTGAAGCTGATGCCGCCCTTGGTCATCGACGACGACGACCTGTCCGAGGGCCTGACCATCGCGGCGGAATCGATCGAGGCCGTCGCCGCCCGTGAACTCGTCGGAACTACCTCAGGAGCCAATCGATGATCGTTCGTACCCTTGCCGAGATCAAAGGCACCGACCGCGACGTGCAGGCCAAGACCTGGAACAGCCAGCGGCTGCTGCTGGCTCGGGACGGGCAACGGTTCTCCCTGCACGAGACCATCCTCTACGCCGGCACCGAGACCTCGATGTGGTACGCCAACCACGTCGAGGCGGTGTACTGCGTCGGCGGCGAAGGTGAGCTGACCAACGAGGAGACCGGCGAGGTGCACCCGCTTCGCGACGGCACCCTTTACCTGCTCGACGGGCACGAGCACCACCGCGTCACCGCCCACACCGACCTGCGCATGGTATGCGTGTTCGACCCGCCGGTCACCGGTCAGGAGGTGCACGACGAGACCGGCGCCTATCCCCTGCTCACCGAGGAGACCCAGGAGGCCGCGTCTTGACCACTGCTGTCACCGACAACTACCCCACTCGCAACAACGTGGCGATCGGCATCGAGCCGCGGCGTGACCCGGTGGTGTGGGCGACGGATGCCGGCAGTGGGCCCCTGCCACCCGCCGGCGTCGAGGCTTTCGACGCCGACGGATTCCTGTCCGTCAACGCCTTGGTGGACGCCGACGTCGTCGCGGACCTGCGCAACGAGCTCGACCGGCTGCGCGCCGACCCGGCGCTGGCGGCCGACGAGCGCTCGATCTGCGAACGCGACAGCGGCCAGATCCGGTCGATCTTCGAGGTGCACCGGATCAGCCCGGCGTTCGCCGCCCTGGTCGCCGATCAGCGCCTGGTCGGCCCGGTCCGCCAGTTGCTCGGCTCGGAGGTGTACGTGCACCAGAGCCGGGTCAATTTCAAGCCGGGCTTCAACGGACGAGAGTTCTACTGGCACTCCGACTTCGAGACCTGGCACGCCGAGGACGGCATGCCCGCCCCGCGTGCGATCAGCGTTTCGGTGGCCCTCACCGAGAACCTGGACACCAACGGTTCGCTGATGATCATGCCCGGCTCGCACCGGTGGTTCGTGTCGTGCCCGGACGAGACGCCACCGGATCACTACCGCTCATCGCTGAAGCAGCAGGAGGTCGGCACCCCCGACGACGACAGTCTGACCTGGATGGCCGACCAGCACGGCATCCGTCAGATCACCGGCCCGGCCGGGTCGGCGGTGTTCTTCGACAGCAACTGCATGCACGGGTCGAGCAGCAACATCACGCCCTACCCGCGATCGAACGTCTTCATCGTCTACAACAGCGTGGAGAACACCCTGGTGGAGCCGTTCGGCGCCGCCACTCCGCGGCCGACTTTCATCGCCAGCCGCACCTTCAACCCGGTGTAGAGACTGCTGTGGCTCGTTTCCTGTCGATCACACTGACCAGCCGTGGTGTGTCCTGTCGGGCGCGACTGCTCGACGACCAGGCTCCCCGGACCTGCGCCGTGGTGTGGGATGCGTTGCCGGTCGCCGGCCAGGCCTACCACGGCAAATATGCCCGCAACGAGGTGTACACGCTGCTGCCGCCGATGGGCACACCGGGACGGGAGAACACCACGGTGACGCCGATCCCGGGCGACGTCTGTTTCTTCAGCTTCGACGCCGGCGACATCGGTAATCCCGCCTACGGTTATGAGGAAGGCGGGCAAGGGAATTCACCGCTCGGCGCGACCGATCTGGCGATCTTCTACGGCCGCAACAACCTGCTGCTCAACGGCGACGTCGGCTGGGTGCCGGGCAATGTGTTCGCGACGATCGAAGAGGGGCTGGCCGAGATGGCGGCCGCGTGCAACGACCTGTGGATGGCCGGCGCGATCGGCGAACGGCTGGCCTTCGCGCGGGCTTAGTTCCCCCGGCGAACAGACACAGAATCGCACGAATCGCCCTCGGACAGTGCGATTCTGCGGCTGCTCGTGGTCTAGGACTCTGCTGAATTAGTGGCCTGAGGGGCGGGGTGCCTCGTGGCGCTTGTTGGCGCTGATCTGAAGTCAGACC
>NZ_MVHU01000041.1 GCF_002086285.1 Mycolicibacter kumamotonensis
GAAGATCATCCTCGGGAAGGTGCGCCCTTTCCTACGCCACCTCACCGAGGCTCATCCACAGGTTCTGATCATTGCTCGATGCGCCACTCTCGCAGCATCTCATCCACTGAGATCCCTTGCCGCACGCGTGCAGCGCCGATAGCAGCCGGCTCGTCGCATTTGACGCCATCGATCACCGCACACGCACCGTTGCCAGAGCGCAGGCAGCATTCGATCGAACGGGCGAGGTCACGTTCCAGGACCGTCGGTTCCAGCGCCGAATACACCGGTAGCTCGCCCACGATCGCTTCGCGGGTCATTGCGGCGACATCGGGAACACGGCGCAGCAGTGCATCGACCAGCGGTGCCGGGCAATCCGCGGACAGTGTCAGCGGGTTGCAGTCCGAACCGCCGGTCGTCCCATTCAGGGCCGCCCCATCGACGACAAGATGGCCGCTCACGAGGACGCCTCCGTGATAGATGCGCCTCGGTATGCACCCCCTCCGGGGCTGTGAGCAGCCGAAGGTCTACTTACCGGAAACTTGTCCACCGATCTCCCCCATCGCTTAGACCTTGATCCGGCTCTAAAGCCTACGTCCCCCGGCGTCTCGTCATAGGTGCCCGGCGACCAAAGGTGGGACGGATCTTCGTCTCCACGACACAAGTCGACCCCGGCTCGGTCTACCTGATCGTCGCTGCGAGATCACCCGACATGGCCCCCAGCTGCGGACCCCAAGTCGACCAGTCGTGTTCCCCCTGCAGCGGGATGTCGAAGTGGCCGTTTGCCCCACCGACCGTGCGGTAATGCTGATAGAAAGCGCGGTTGCTGCCTTGGGCCACGTCGCAGAAACCGATCATCGCAGGCGGGTCACTGCAGGTCGGCGTGGACGGGCTGTATACCCATAGCCGGGTGTTGTTCGCCGACAGCGCTGCCACATGCACGTCCGGGTCGTGCCATTTCCAGCGGCCGAACTGGGCGGGACCCCACATGTGCTGGGTGTCGACGCCACCAAACTGCGCCATCCCCGCGGTGATGGCTCCGTTGACATCGGATCTCGACGGTGTCAGGAAACCTGACAGCGACCCCGCGTACCGGTAGCGCTCCGGGTGCGACCCGGCCAGCGCCAACGCGGCGGTTCCCCCCTGCGCGGCGCCGACGATGCCGTGCCCGCCGGGCGCCAATCCCCGGTTGGCCGCCAGCCAGTCCGGCAGTTCCTGCACGAGGAACGTCTCCCACTGGCGACCGCCGTCCTGCTCCCAATTGGTGTACATGCTCCACGCACCGCCGGCGGGAGCGGCCACCGAAATGCCCTTCCCCGCCAGCCGGTCCATCGCCCCGCCGGCCGTCACCCAGTTGCTGACCTCGGGACCGGCATTGAATGCGTCCAGCAGAACCACCGCGTGTGGTCCGCCCGGCAGGAAAGTCACCGGGATGTCGCGGCCCATCGCCGCCGACGGCACCATCAGCTCCTCGACGCCCGCGGCCCGCGCCGGTGTGAAACCGGCCGACCACAGCCCGGCGAGCAAGACCAAGGCGGCCAGCACAGCGGGGTACCTCCGGCGGCCGCCCGTCTGCTCACCGTCGGCCGTCTGCCCCGCTACCCCATCACTGCGAGCTGAACTACCCATGCGACATCCCCTTTCGACCTCTTCCGCGCCCGCCGCAACCCAGCAATGCGATCTGCGCCTCAGCGCGGTTCCTGCCCCGGCGGTGGGTACACACCGCGCAGAATCCATGCCCACCACCTGTTGCCGAACTCGAGCTCATCGCTCATGTCGTAGTCAGGGGAGGGATCGAGCGGCACATTCTGCCCGGTGGTGTCCATCGGGTCCGCCGGCTGCCCGTACACCGCGACGACAACCGTCCGGTCTATCCGGTTCTCCGTCCACACACCCATCTGACTGTTGGCGCAGTCGGCCATGATGGCTAACGCGGCCGGATCGTTGTACCAGCGGTTGATCAGTTCGACGCCGCTGATCGCGATCGCCGGATGCACAGCGACCGTCTCGCTCACCTTGCCCCGGTAGCCCGCCGCCTCGCCGCGTTCCTGCGGATTCGAGCCGTCGGACCCGATGTCGGAGTCCAGGCCCCGATTGTCGATGAGATCCCTGGCGTGCCGTTGGGCGGCCAGTATCAGGCGGCCATCGGGGCGCACGTCATTTCGGCACCCGGATCTGTTGTGCTGGATCGTGAACACGTTCGCGATGACGCTGTCGTTCATCCGCTTGTTGTTCGCGATGAGAATGTTGACGTCGTTGTCCGCCGCCGCGACTCCCGTGCCGCCGAGCACCGCAGCGAGCCCGAGCAACGCAAGCGCCGGCCGCAACTTCAGCTGATGACCCATCTGACCCATCTCCTTGATCACGGCCCGACGGGCGCCGGCCGATAATGTGCGGCCGACCGTCGAAGCTGCCAAATCTGTTCGGGGCACAATTCATTCGCCGCGCGATCGATGAGATATGACGCCTGATAATCATCGGTGGTGTTGAAGTCGTTCTGGACTTCGCCGATCATTACCGGATAGGGCCGTCCGGACGCTATTTTCTCGCATAGCGCCTCCCCGTATGCCAACGCCGCCTCGGAGTTCGGAAAGTTGTAGCCGGGCCGCGCCGTGACTTGAATGAGAAATGCCATTTTCTTGTCCCATTCGACGTCGGCGACACCGGCCGGGGCCCAGACGCCCGCGAGACACAGACCCGCGGCAACCAACCCGAGAAGCCACCCCGGCTTCGAATACGGGCCGCATTGCCCGCGCGCAGCTGGATCGCTCACCGTCAGCCTCGATTCATCAGATCGGTTCGAATGCGGAGATCAGCCAGTGCCCGTCGACCTTCTCGAGCGTGACCCTGACGATGGACGCCGTGTCCGTCGGCGCCTCCGTGTCGACGACCGCAGCCTGATTCACGAACACCAGGACAACGGCGTGCTTGGGAGTCGCCGAGACCGAAGCTGCAGCCGGGACGGTCGCGACGGTCGAGATGTGCTTCTTCTCCGAACCCGGGATGACGACGTCGTGGACGAGTTCTCGGAACGAGTCCCGGAACGAACCCGTCAGCCGTTCCTCTGCCGCCTTGAGCTGATCCGCGACGGTCGACGCCTGATAGGACAGCATCGCCTCGGTCGATTCCGTCGCGGCGCGAACCGACTCCGCGCGTGCGGCGTCGACCGCGCGCGCCTGAGCGTCGAGCCACGCCATGACCCCCGCTGCGATCGCCAGCAGCAGCAGGATTCCCGGGAGGGTCCACCGGGCCACAACGCCCCGCCAGGACCGCGGTCGGCGCCCGGCCCCCGGGCCCGCCTCGGGATCTGTTGTCTCCGTCGACACCTCCGATGACATCTCCTCGTGGGATGCGTCGTCCGCCGAAGGCACCTCGCCCGCGGCGGTCTCCGCAGTCGTGTCACCCGACGCGTCCTCCCGGTCCGCATCGGACACGACATCGTCCACTACTTGCGTTGCGTCTGTCATCGAATCCACTCCCATGACTCACCTGATCTGATGCCGGGCGCCGGTCGATTATGGGACGAAGGCGACATCGGACACCTTGACCTCTCCCCCGACCCGACTCACCGAAACGCGCATCCGCCATGTCCGCGGTGTCTTGTCTTTCGATCCCAGGTTCGTCGTCTCGACGTTCACCCCGACAAGCACAGTCGCTCCGTCCGCATCGATGGATTCGATACCCGCTTCGGTCACGGTTCCCACCGACTTCGCCTGCGCTTTCTGGACTACCTCCAGGAAGGCGTTGGAACGGTTCTTGAAATCGTCGTAGAACCCGCCCGTCGATGAATCGAGGACACGTTGGATATCCGCCTCGGCGTGCTCATAGTCGATCGTGGTCAGATTCAACGCACCTTGCCGTCCCACCTGGAGATACTCCGCGCGTTCGGCATCGTCTCGGTGGTAGCCGTGGAGTCGGATTCCCAGCCAGCCGACCAGGCCCCCCAGCGCCACCATTGCGATCAGACCGATTACCACCGTTTTGTTGGGTCGCCGGCGATTCCGGGCCACCGTCTCGCCGGCGGCCGTTTCCTCCGGCGCCGCCACCGCCGTCTCGGCACCCGCGGTCACTGCAGACCTGCCTGCGGTACCAGCATGGATTCCAGCGACTGCCCCTGCTGCGCCCCCTTGCCGAGGTTCGACTGGCGGCGCATCACCCCGTCGGGTCCCACGTAGGTGCCAGTGGCCGGGTTGTATTCGGCCACGCCTACCACCCCCGGAGGAAATTGGGGGATGTCCTGCCCGGTGATCGTCGCATTCGGATCTCCCTTCCAGTTGAATCCATCGTTGAGGGGGACGTACTCCTCGTCGCTCTCGCACATCGCAACCGTCGGCGCACGCTTTCCTGGACGTGTCTCGCACGGGAGATTGCGCGCGCCGCGGACATTAAACATCGCGTCCTGCGGTATGCGGCAATACAATTCGCCTTCCGGCCGGTCCGGATAATCCTCGTGCGCGCCCACCCGTGCTTGCTGCGCCGGGAGGTAACCGGTCATACACGGCGGCGGGAGATTCACGTTGAGGTTGAAGCTGAGATACGCCCCGCGCATCCCCTGCTTGGTGTTGTGCGCCGCAGTCCCGGCGGCCTGCAGGACCTCGACGAGAGACGGCACCAGCACCAGCACCTGCTCCAGCCCCGCGGAGTAGGTGACCCCCACATCGGCCACACTCACCAGGTTCGTCAGGAGGATCGGCAGGGTGGGCTGCAGGCGGTCGAACAGCTCGCGTGCCTGCGCCGACGAACCCGGCCCGTTCTTGACCAGCGACACGAGCTCGGAATCACGTGACTTCAACTGCTCCGAGACACTGGCGATACTCGCGGCCCAACGCTGGATTTCATCGGACGTGTCGACCTGCGACTGCATCAGGGGTCGCGAGTTGTCGATCAGGTTGGTGATCGAATCCAGGTTGGTGCGGGCGTCTATCGCCAGCTTGGTGGAGCCCTTGACCAGCCGGGCGAGCTCCGGTCCAAGACCTCCGAATGCGGCGTAGGACTCATCGACGACCGTCCGGAGATTGTCCCGCGGAATCGCCATCAGCCCCTTGTCGGTGGCGTCGAGCAGTTTGCTGATATCCGGTGGTATCGAGGTGCGATCCGCTCCGATGACGTCGCCGTTCCGCAGCGTGGGGCCATCGCCGCTGCGCGGCACCAACTCGACGTACTGCTCGCCGATCGCGCTCTCGCTGTGGACGTGGGCATCCAGGTCTTTGGGTATCGGCACAGCGGAATCCAGTGCCAGGACCGCCGCAACACCCCGCGGCGTCAACGTGACGTCCTTGATGCGACCGACCTCGACACCGCGGTACGTCACGTTCCCGGTCGGGTACAGGCCGGCGGCGTTCGCCAACTCGACGGTCACCCGGTAATGCCCGATGCCGAACAGCATCTCCGGCAACCGCAGGTAACCGAAGCCCATTATCGAACCGCCGACCACACTGATCACCGCGAACACGGCCAGCTGCACCCGGATCCTCTTGGAAAGCAAGTCAGGCCCCCTGATCGGTGCGGTATGGGACGGTGAGCGGGTTGCCCTGATTGAAATGACCGCCGTTGAGGCACGGGCTGGGGAACTGGCCGATAGTGCGGCCCCACTGCAATTCCAGCTCCGTCAGATCGCACTCCCACTTCGTCCCCGTGAAAAACGACGCGTCCAAGCGACTCAGGGTCAAGTCGATGATCGCCGTCAGATTCGCGGCGTCGCCCCGAAAGAAGTTCGGGACCGTATCCAGGAAGAACGGATAGCTCGGGAACAGATGCAGAGAACGCAACAGCGCGGGCCCGGCGTTCGCCAGCGACTCGGCGACCGGGGCGAGGTCGTTGAGTTCGGCGACCAGGGTCTCCCGCGTCCGACCGATCGAATTCGACCAGGACTCACCGAATTTGCTCAGCTGATCGGCCAGCTCGGTCAGTTTCTCCCGCTCATCCTTGAGCACGGTCAGCGCGTCGGGAATCGTCCGCAGCGCCGTGTCGACGACGTCTTTCTGGGTGGCGAACTTATCCACCAGGTTGTTGAAATTGTCGGTGGCACCGATGATGTCGTCGGTTTGCTTGTTCGTATCGCTCATGAACGTGTCCAGTCGTGCGATGAGGCTACGCAGATCCTGCTCCCTGCCATTGACCGCGGTGGCGAACGCCTTCGTGATCTCCTCCACGTGCCGGATACCGCCGCCGTTGAGAAATGTGGACACCGCGGCGAGCGTCTGGTCGGTCGTCGGATAGCTGGCCGCCGACGCCAGTGGGATGATGCCGCCGTCACGGAGCCTGCCTTGCGGGGCCTCGTCTTTGGGCGGCGCGAGTTCGATGTGCAGCGATCCCAGAAGGCTCGTCTGGCCCAGGCCCGCGGTCGCATTGGCCGGCAATTGAACGTCCCCGTTGAGGCGGATCGTCAACAGCGCATGCCAATCCTGCCGTTCGATACGGGTGACCGTCCCGACCGTCACATCGCCGACCCGGACCCGCGAGTTCGGTTGCAGATTATTGACGTCGGGCAGCTGTGCGTAAACGGTGTAGGACCCCGGGCCGCGCCCCTCGGTGCCCGGCATCGGAAGCGTGTTGAGGCCGCGCCACCCACAACCCGACAGCGTCGCCATCAGCAGCGTCGCGAGCACGATCGCCAACCCGCCGCGACTCGCCGGCCTCATTGCGCACCGCCGGGAAGCAACAGCCCGGTCAGGCCTGATTCCGGATTGGCCGGCGCCGCATCGACCTGGCCGGGCAGCGCCGCCCAGAAGTCGCCGGCCGGCGGACCGGACTGCGCGGGCGGAGCCGCTGGCGCCGCCGGCGGGTCCGGTACGTGATCGGGGCGCAGCCAGTCCTCGCTGAAGGTGATCTCGTTCGGCCGGGCGCTGGCGCCGACGAACAGGTTCTCGCCGAGCGGTAGCCAGTTGTACTGACGGTTCTTGACGATCGGCGCGAGGTACTGAACACACAGTTTCGCTGCCTGCTCGGAATTGCGGCGCGAGGCCGCCTGGACTGAACCGCAGACGAACGAAATCGGGTCGCTCAGGTTGTTCGGCGACAACGCGCCCGTCAACGTCCCCTGGGCCGGCTGGTAGATGTTGAGGAAGTTCTGGGCGGTATTGGGAGCTACATGCAGGAACTGCTTCACGTCACCGATGCTCTGGCCCAGCGCCTCGGAAATCGAGGCGGTCCTATCCGCCACCGCGCCCAACGGCTCCCGATTCTTGGCCACGAATGCGCCCGCCTTCTCCGCCAAGACACTGAGATCCGCGACGGCATTCGCGATCCCCTGCGGGTCGGAGGCCAATGCGGAACTGGCGGTCGCGAGATTCCGATTCAGGTGCCGCAACACGTCGTCGCTGTCCCGCAGCGCCGTCGTCAGGATCGACAGGTTCTTGACGGTACTGAACACGTCGTCACTGTGATCCCCCAACACGGATATCGCCCGTGACAACTCGACGATCGTCTCGTGAATCTCGGGGCCCCTGCCCCGCAGGTTGTCCGCAGCGGTGTCGACGAATTCACCGAGCGTGCTGACACCGCCCGGTGTGACCGGCTGCAGCGTCTTCGTCAGCCGCTGCAGTTGTTCGCGGAACTGGTCCCATTCCACCGGAACCACGGTGCGCTCCCGGGGTATCACCGAGTTATCGGCCAGCACGGGACCCCCGGAATAGGCGGGGGTGAGCTGGATCGCCCGCGCGCTGACCAGTGACGGCGACAAGATGACGGCGTTGACCTCGGCCGGGACGCGATACTTGTTGTCGAACCAGAAATCGACCTTCACGCGTTCGGGTTCCGGGGTGATCTTGGTGATCTCCCCGACGCGCACCCCCAGGATCCGTATCTCATCGCCGGAGTAGATCCCGTTGGCGCTGTCGAAATAGGCCGACGCATGGGTTCGGCCGATCCCATGGTCAGATCCGAACAGCAGCACCGCACCGCCGACCCCGAGGACGGCGAGAACACCGGCCGCGACCCGCTTGGCGGTCCGTCGCGTGACGCTCACCGCGCACCTCCTTGCACTACCTCGCCGGGGGCGGTCTGGAAAATCGGCTTCTGCGGCTGGACCGGCGCAGACTGCTGGCCCGGGGGCGCCGGCGCGGGCGGCCCGGGCGGCGCACCTCCGGGCGGCGGGGCGGGCGGCTCATCACGAAGCGGATAGCAGCCGGTGCCCCAGTTAAGCGGACACGGTTGGTCGTCGGCGTTACCGGTGATCGCGTCGGGCAGGTACACCCGTGGTGGCCCGCCCTGGCCGGTCCTCGGGTACGGCACCGGCAGCGGCGGCGTACCGGGTTGACCGACCTGCGGATCGGTGCGATCCGACGGCAGCAGGACGTTGGGGTCGAGCCCCAGGTCGGAGAACGCCGACTCGATGTAGGGCTGAATGAACTGTCCCGGAACGACATTTGCCACATAGGCCTTGAAGAACGGGCCCGCCGAGACCGCCTCACCAAGCCCGAGCGCATGCCAGTTGAATCTCTTCAGCCATTCCTGCAGCTTCTCTTTGCGCTGCTCGACAATCGTCAGAACACCATTCAGTTTGTCCAGCAGCGGAGTCAGCGACTCCTGGTTGTCATCGATGAACCCGCTGATCTCCCGGCTGAACAACGAGATGTTGGCCGACAACTGGCCCAGCGCGGCGCTTTCGGCGTTGATCTGACTGAGCAGGGCATCCATCTCGCCGACCAGCCGAACGATCTGGTCGCTGCGCTGCGCCAGCACGTTCGTCGATTTCCGGGCGTTGGCCAGCAACGTGCGCAGCTCGTTGTCGCGCCTGCTGATCGTCTTCGCGAAGCGTGACACGCCCTGGACCGCGACCCGCAAGTCGGGCGGCGTGTCCTGAAAGGTCTCCGCCAGTGTGTGCAGCGAGTCCGCCAATCGATCGGTGTCGATCCCGCTGATCGCCGCGCTCAAGTCACCCAGCGCATCGGGAAGCTGATAGGCGGGCGTGGTCCGTTCGAGCGGGATCGGGCCCTTCAGCCAGCCGTCGCCCCGCGGCGTCACCCCCAACATCTTGGTACCGAGCAAGCTCTTGGTCTTGACTGCCGCCTCGGTGCGATCCCCGAGCCGCACCTTCCCGGAGACCCGGAAGCTGACCCGGACCTGCTGCCCGTCGAGTTCGACGTCGCCGACCTTGCCGACGGTGATACCGGCGACTTGTACCTCCGCGTTCGGAGTCAGGCCCCCGGCCTCGGCGAAATAGGCGGTATAGCGCTTCGTCGCCGAGACCAGCGGAATCGAATCGTAGTACCAGGTACCCACGACGACCGCCACGAGCGTCGCAATGCCGACGATGCCGATCGTCAGATGATTGCGTTCCTGAAATGACGTCACTTTGGGGTGCACCTTCCCGACGGCTGGCCTGCCACCTTCACGTACATCGGTTGGCCGCCCTTGCCATTGAGCTTGAGCACGACTTCGCAGAAGTAGAACGAGAAATAGTCTCCATTCAGCCCCTGCCGGTTGAGTGCCCGGACCGATTCCGGCATCTGCTCGAGCACGTACTCGAGGTCCTCCTTCTGCGCAAGTAGATTGTTCGACACCTGATCGGTCGCATTGACGATCCGCTGCACGGGTGCGCGCCCCTGCTGAAACAGCCTGCCGATAGAGGCCGTCGCCGCATTCGCGTACCGAATACCGCGGCTGATGTCCTCCTTGCGCTCGGCCAGTCCATGTACGAGTTCGGCAAGCGAGTCGACCGCCTGCCCGAACTGCTGACTGCTGTCACCAAGAGACCCCAGCACCGTGTTGAGGTTGGTGATCACCTCACCGATGAGCATGTCCCGGTCGGCCAGGGTGTCGGTCAGCATCGCCGTCTGGTCGAGTAGCGAACCGACCGTGACCCCTTGACCTTGAAAGGCACCGACGAGCTGACTGGTGAGAATGTTGACCTGCTCGGGGTCCAACGCCCGGAAAAGCGGCCGGAAGCCTTGGATCAGCGCATCCAGATCGAGCGCGGGCGCCGTTTGGGAAAGCGGGATGGCACTGCCGTGGGCGAGCAGCTTTGTGCCCCCGGCGCCTTGCTCAAGTGCGAGGTACCTGCCGCCGATGACGTTGTCCCAGCGGATCACCGCCCGGGTGCCTTCAGTCAGTGCCACCGAATGGTCGGCTGTGAAGTCGACCTTCACGGTCCCGTTGTCGTTGAGGGACAGCCGCTGGACCTGCCCGACCTCCACACCTGCGATGCGCACGAAATCCCGTCGGGACAGCCCGGTCACGTCACCGAACTCGGCCGAGTACGAATTCGCTCCCCCGAATCGGAACTGCCCGAAAATCGTGACCAACGCGAACATCGCGACAGACATGACGAGCACGAACAGCCCCACCCGCACAGCAGTGGCCGACAACGTCTGCTTCACAGCGATTGTGTCCCTTCCCCTGGCTGTTTCATCTGGCTCATCACGGTGCCGGTGGCGGTGCAGGCGCCGGGTCGACCGATGACACGGGTTCCGGTGCCGGCGGTACGTGCGGGAAGAGCGGAACCCCGCCGGGCCCGTACATCGGAGCGCCGTAGGGCGGCGTCTCGGGCCCGTACGTCGGTTGCGGCCCGACGGCCGGTCCGGGCAGACACTGCCTGACCGCCGGCGGCAACGGCACCGCGCGTGTGACACGGAACCAGTCCGCGTAGCAGAATTGGCCGATTCCGGGGTTCGGCCGCAGATCGAGGCCCGTTCCCCAGCCGGTGTTGGTCACCAGATAGCGCACCGGAAAGTTGTTCTTGACGTCCGGCAGCGAGCCGCAGCCCGGTTTTCCGCCCGGCCCGCCCTTCGCCGCGATGATCGGGAGATTGTCCGGGTAGCGGTAGATCTCGTCACCGAGCAGCAGCGCGACATCCACGATCAGGGTGGCTCCGTCGCGTCCCCCCATGTAACCGGGCAGGTCATAGTCATCGATCAGAACCTGCGAACCGACGAGTGTGCACGTCAGGGCCGGGTTGTATTTGTGCAGCAGGCTTGTGGTCGACTGAAGCGCTTCAATGCTGTGGGCCAGTTTCTGCTGGTTCGGCCCGATCAGATTGTCGCCGGCCCTCGCGAAACCCGACAATTCCAGCAGCAGCGCATCGACGTCCTTGACGTGCGTGGTCAGCGTCTTACTCGTCGTGGCGAGCGCGTCGAGAGTGCTGACGATATCCGGAGCCGCCGCTGCGTAGGTCCCGCTGAGACTTCTGAACGTTCGCCAGTCGCCGGCGATCGTGTCGGTGCGGGCGTTGACCGCCTCGAGGACCTGGTCGGTCGCGGTGATCGCCCGACCGATGTTCTCGCCCTGGCCTCGCACTCCCTCGGCTAGGGCCGACAGCACCGCGTCGAGCTTCGCCGAATCGATTTGGCGGACCACCCCCACCAGGTTCTCGAAAACTGTGTTGACCTCGGTCGACACATTCTGTGATCGCAGAGTGGCGCCCGCGACGACGCTCTTGGGGCTGGGATGAGCCGGATAGATCAAGTCCACGTATTTGGCGCCGAAAATGGTGGTCGCCGCGATTCTGGCTTCCACATTGGCCGGAATGTTCTTCAGCTGAGCCGGTTCGATATCCAGTTTCATCCGTACCGAATCACCGACGCTGGTGATGTCGCCGACGCGTCCGACCTGTACGCCGCGGAGTTTGACCTTGGCGCCGGTCTCCATGACCAAGCCGGAACGATCCGAGGTCAGCGTCAGCGACTTGTAGCGGTGGAACGACCCGGTGAACAGGTTCGCGACCACCCAGGTGGTCAACGCCATCACCACAAGAAAGATCAGCGGCCACCATCGTGGGGAGATGCGGGATTCGTCCGGTGCGATATACAAGATGTCAACCTGCCAAGTGAAAGTTGCCAGCCGCACCGTAGACGGCCAGGGTGATCGCGACGGTCACCACGACCGACGCGAGCAGCGAGGCGCGGGTTGCGCGCCCCACCGCTTCGCCCACCCCGGACGGCCCGCCGCTGGCGGTGAACCCGTAATAGGTGTGAATGAGCATGATGACGACACCGGCAGCGGCCACCTGTGCAAACGACCACAACAAGTCGGTCGGGTCCAGGAATGTGCGGAAGTAATGGTCGTAAACGCCCGCGGATTGCCCGTAGACGTAGATCGTTCCGGCCCGGGCGGCGAAGAACGCCATGACAACCGCCACGCAATAGAACGGCACGACCACCACCAGCCCGCCGATGACACGGGCCGAGGCCAGGTACGCGATCGATCGAACCCCGATAACCTCCAGTGCGTCGATCTCCTCATTGATGCGCATGGCGCCGAGTTGGGCGGTCGCACCGGCGCCGATCGTCGCGGCCAACGCGAATTCCGCAGTCAGCGGGGCGATGATCCGGACGTTGAAGTACGCCGAGGCGAATCCCGTCAACGCCTCGACACCGACTTCGGAGAACTGGTTATAGCCCTGGGCCGCAACGATTGCGCCCGTCGTGAGCGTCAAGAAGGCGACGATCGCGATCGTGCCGCCGATCAGCGCAAGTGCACCGGAGCCCAGGCTCATCTGCGCGATGACCCGCAGGAACTCGACGCGGTAATGCGTGAAGACATCCCGGCTGGCCGACAGTGTCTTGACATGAAACTGGATCTGCGAGCCGAGCCGGTCCCAGTGCTCGGCGAAATCGTCCAATCGCCGGGTCAGTCGCGACGTGGTGCGGTTGACTGGCTGGCTCATAACCCGACCCGGAATCCCAGTGCGGTGACAACGATGTTGATCACGAACAGCGCCATGAAGGAGAACACCACGGTTTCGTTGACCGCCCGGCCCACACCGGCCGGACCGCCGGTAACCGAGATACCCATATAACACGCGATCAGGCCGGCGGTCATGCCGAACAGCGTCGCCTTGATGAAGGCGATGACGACATCGGAGATTCCGGTCAGCAACGTCAGGCCTGCCACAAAGGCACCCGGGGTGACGTGCTGGGTGAACACCGAGAAGGCGAACCCGCCGGCCAGGCCCACCAGAATGACCAACGGCGACAACAGGAATGCGACCAGGGTTGCCGCCAGCACCCGCGGAATGACCAACGCCTGGATCGGGTCGATACCCATGACCCGCAGTGCGTCGAGCTCTTCCCGGATGGTGCGTGCTCCGAGGTCCGCGCAGATCGCGGTCGCTCCGGCGCCTGAGACCACCAGCACCGTCAGGATCGGGCCGATCTGCAGAACAGTGCTCAGCGCCGCACCCGTGCCGGAGAAGTCGGCGGCCCCGAATTCGTTCAGCAGGATGTTGAACAGGAACACGGCCAGGACCGTGAACGGGACCGACATGACCAATGTCGGAGCAAGCGACACCCGCGCGACGAACCAGGTCTGCGTCAAGAATTCACGCCAGGCGAACGGTGCACGGACCAGCTGGACGAACGTGTCCAGAGACATCGCGAAGAACCCGCCGAGTACTCGTACGGGCTTGCCGGCAACGACACGGATCTCTTTCACGCGGCGCCGCTCTCACGGTATTCGGGGCCTGCCCCCGCCGGGTCGACCATGCCCCCATCAGCAAAGCGCTTGTCGATCAGTCGGGGAGTTGAATCCCGCTCCACCGGGCGCCAAGACCCCGAACCGCGCACTACTGGTCCCCCCGACTGTCGCTTGCCATTGGTGTCGTCACAACGTCTCGAAGTGTGACCGCTCGAGGCCGAGCCTAAGCGAGTGACCTGCGTCAACGACAGCCAAAACAACACCTTCAGCCAAACCTCCAAAGCGGCACATGATTTTTGTGGGGGCCTATGAACCGGCCCCGGGTAAGTGGCCGGGGTTCACCCCCCGACACCGGCCCCGAGCAACGTCTCCGTGTCCGAAGGGCGGGGGCCGGCCGGACTCGCGGATGCGCCTTGGTCGGCGCCCGCCGCACCACGCAACGCGTTCCGCGCTGCTTCGACGCGTTCCCGCGCCTGTGCAAGGCGTTCTTCGGCTTCCCGATGCGCGACTTCGGCCGCCCCCCGTGCCTTCGCGGCGATCGGGCCGGCTTCTGCAGCACGCCTGACGACTTCCATCAGAGCCTGGGCTTCGGCAGCACGTGCGGCGGCGTCCGTCTCCGCCTCCTGTACCTCGCATCCGGCGGCATCGATCTGCTGGGCCGATCGTGTACTCGGCACCGACCCGGCGTCCCCACCCGATTCGGGCTCATCCCCGCCGCCGTCCGGGACACGGGCCGCGTCGAGTTCCTCGAGGGCGCGGCGCACGTTCTTCACGTGAGCGGTGCGGGCCGCCAGGTCCGCGGTGGCCTGTTCGACTGCAAGCTCGGCTTTCTCGACCGCAGCTTTGGCGTCATCGGCCCGCTTCGTTGCGGCCGCGATGATCTCCGCGGCTTGTGCTGCCGCCTCGACGGCTGCTGCCTGCGCTTCAACCAAAGAGCGCCGGGCAGAGTCGGTAGTCGCGGCACACGCTGCAACCGCGGCCTCGGCTTCGTCCACCGCACGTCGAGCGACCTCGCGTTCAGCAGCTGCGACAGCCTTGTCGGCCTCGGCCTCGGCATCGCGTGCGGCCCGTTTCAGCGCCTCCACCCGGGCCGTCGCCTCGGGAATCGCCGCCTCGGCGTCGCGGTACGCCCGCTCCGCGGCCTCGACTTCGGCGGCGGCCTCGGCGAGCGCCGCTTCGGTGTCGCGCAGCTTCTGCTTGGCCGCTTCGACTCCGGTCTGAGCATCGGCGACCGCAGCATCCGCTGTCTCCAGTGCGATTACGTTGTCCGCCAGCGATTCTCGTGCCGCCGCCGTACGTTCGAGGGCATCCGAGTGCGCGTTTTCGGCCGCGGACCGCGCCGCTTCGGCGACGGCTCCGGCCGCCGCCGCATACTTGACCACGTCCGCGAGTGCCGCGGCTTCACTCTCGCGCGTAGCGACATCGGCTTCGGCGTCGTCGCGGGCACGAACAGCCGCCTGCATGGCTTCGAGCCGACCGGCGAGTTCGGCCTCCGCGTGTTCCACGGCATCACGTGCGTTTTCGCGCTCGCGCACGAGGGCGGCCGCACTCGTTGTGACGGCGGCTGTCGTCTCGGCCAGGGTCTGCCTCGCCTTCGCGGCACGTGTCGTCCGGGCGGCGAGCTCCGACTCCGCGTCCCGCGCCACCTGCTGCGCCTTTTCGGCACGCGCCACAGCGGCGGCAGCGCGCTGTTCTGCGGTGTCCTCGACGGCGGCCGCGGGCACGGCTTCGACCTGCCGGCCGGAATGTGCTGTGGCGCGGCGCGTTTCGCGCCCGCCGGCCTCCGCCGATCTCAGGATCCCGAGGGCGTCGCGGTTGATGACGAGGTAAGTCGTCGCCACCAGGAAGATGAACAGTGTGACAACGGTGTCCGTCCCGACCGCGCCCTCGGCGACACCGTCTCCACGCAGCAACAGTACGCAGAACCGGCCGAGCGCATAGGAAGCGACGTAGCACACGAAAAGCGCGCCCGGCGCCAATCGATCCCGGCGACCGAGTTTGATCAGGAAAATGAAGACTATTACATTCCAAAGCAATTCGTAGAGAAATATCGGATGCGCCACCAGCGCCACCTCGCCGGTCGAGACGCCGTTGACCGCATGCACGTCGACGAACCCGGCGGCGTCCTCCCGCTGAAAGATCGCCACTCCCCAGGGCAGGTCGGTTGCACGACCGAAGAATTCCTGATTGAAGTAGTTGCCGATCCGCCCGACTGCCTGGGCGAGTGCGATGCCCGGCGCCACGGCGTCGGCAACGCCGGCCGTCGATAGGCCGCGACGGCGGCACGCGATCCACGCCCCTACCCCGCCCATCGCGATCACACCCCAGATCCCCAGTCCGCCGGCCCACACTCGCAGCGTCGCACCGAAACCCGCACCCTCGGTGCCGAAGTACGTTCGCCAATCCGTCGCCACGTGGTAGAGGCGGCCTCCGATCAGGCCGAACGGGATCGCCCATAGTGCGACGTCGTAGACGGCTCCGGGTGCACCACCCCGGTCCACCCAACGCCGCTCACCGAGCCTGGCCGCCAGCACGATTCCGGCAATCACCAGCAGCGTGTAGGCACGGATCGGCAGTGGCCCCAGGTGCCAGACGCCCTGCGAGGGGCTGGGAAGGTATGCCAGAACGGTCTGAGTCATGGATCTCCGCTTCCTACCGCATGATCACATCGTGATTGGTTCGTCGTGACCCGACCGCGTCGCACTCGGTGCACGGCGCCTGGCACTCTTCGTCTACTCCGCGTCCTTCGGTGGAGCTACCGGGTTCTCGTTCTGCCGATCTGGCACGTTCGCTTCCGGTTGAGGATCCGACGGTGGTACCGGTTCTTCGGCGGGTGATTCGGCGGGTGAATCGGCCGCGATCTTCTCACCGTCGTCCGGCACGACATCGGATTCCGGTTCGGCCGGCAGTTGCCGGACCGAAACACTCTCGGGCGCCGCGTACGACTGAATGGATGGCGCCGCCGCGGTGGTAATCTGCTGCGGACTAATTCTGCGTTGCCGGTCGATTTCGACCGCGGCATATTCGGAATAGAATTCGCTCAGCTCAGAGATAACACCCGGCCCATCAGGCGCTTCTGCCGTTGTGTTTCGATACGGCAGGTGTTGCGCCGGGTGCCCACCGGGACCACCGTCGGCGGGCTCGGCCGCCACGACGGCGTGCCCCCGCCCACCGGGACCAGCGTCGGCAGGCTCGGCCGCCACGGCGGCGTGCCCGTGCCCGCCGGGACCCGACTGAGCCGTCGTGGTCACACCACCCGCCGCCGAAGGCGGTCCGTCAGGACCGAACCCGGGCCCGCCGGCAACAACGAACACCACGGTTACACAGGCATTTACCGCGATTGCGACCCGCCTGCCGCGCATGGCGTCAACCGACTGCCGGGCAGCTGTCCGACCCGTCGTCAAGACGCCTCGAAGCAACCCGTCGGTCCGCATCGACTCGATCCCCACCACCACTGCACCTGAAACGGCCTGCACCGCGTCCGTACCCCACCGGCCCTTCGATGCATGGCGAGCCCTCGGTGCGGGCGGCATGACGTGCAACCCGTGGCGTCCGCGCTGTTGTTTGGCGATCACATTTCCGGTCAAGGCGCCGCGCATTCGCATAGTCTGAACTAGCCCTGTGTTGACGTCAAGAAGTCGACCGGTGCAGGTAACTGCCTTCCGGCGACACATGGAAGACATTCCAATCGGGGATTATCCCGCTTTGGAGAGATTTACAAATTCGGTCCCTGATCATATAAAATTCTCCAAATGACAATCGCATTGCATTCATAACGGCGAGCGACTGATAGCGAACCCGAACTCGACGTGCGCGGCCCTACGGACGCCTCCGTGGTGCAGGGCCGGCACCCGGTCAGCGGGTTAGCAGCGCCACGCACTCCACGTGGTGGGTGAGCGGGAACGCGTCGAACACCCGGATCCGCTCGACGGAGTAACCCTGTCCGCGGTACAACCCGATGTCGCGGGCGAAAGCCGCTGCCTCACAACCGATGTGCACCAGTCGCGGTACGCCGGCGGCCGCCAGCGCCTCGATCACCTCGCGCCCGGCACCGGCCCGCGGCGGATCCAGCACCGCGACATCGGCACCGGCCTGCTCGGCTCCGAGGGCCTTGCGGACCGAGTCGGTGCGCACCGACACCTGCGGCAGGTCGGCCAGGGCGGCCCGACCCGCGCCGGTGGCGGCCCGGGAGGTGTCGACGCTGATCACCCGCCCGGACTCCCCCACCGCCGCGGCCAGCGCCGCGGCGAAGATCCCGGCCCCACCGTAGAGGTCCCAGGCGGTCATGCCCGCTTCCGGGCGCGCCCACTCGGCGATCAGCGCGCTGTAGATCTCGGCCGCCCGCCGGTGCGCCTGCCAGAACGATGTCACCGGGATCCGCCAGCGCCGGCGGCCGACCCACTGGGTGGCGTGGTAGTCGCCCTCGATGACCTGCGGGCGATGGCCGCGGCCGGTGCTCACCACGTGCCGGACGCCGTCGTCGTCGAGCACCGCGTGGATGTGGTCGCCGGGGGTGAAGGCCAGCTCGGAAAGCCCTTTGGTCAGCCCGGAAGGCAGCTGGCCGCACCGCAGGTCGGTGACGAGCTCGTCGCTGTGATACCGGTGAAATCCGGCCCGGCCGTCGCCGCCGGCCTCCAGTCGGACCCTGCTGCGCCAGCCGGTCGCCCCGCCCTCGCCCAGTGCTTCGGCCTCGCCGTGCCAGTCGTATCCGCCGAGCCGGGCCAGCTGGTTCGACACCACCTCGCCCTTGAGCGCCCGCGCCACGGCCGGGTCGGCGAACGCCAGATCACAGCAGCCGGCGCCACCGACGCCGGCGATCGGGCACAGCGAGGCGACCCGGCCGTCGGCCGGTTCGAGCACTTCCACGCATTCGCCGTACCAATACGAGCCGCGCTCGGCGGTGATCCGCACCCGCACCCGTTCCCCGGGCAGCGCGTAGCGCACGAAGACCACCCGGCCCCCGGAGTCTGGGTGACGCGCCACACAACTGCCCCCGTTGGCCGGTGGCCCCGCCACCAGTGTCAGCTCATGGTCGATCACTCCATGAAGCCTCTCCGGGTGTCGCCGGGGGCGTGATGCGGCGCCAGCACCTTGCGCCGTTCCGAGGAGTTGAGCTGCCAGGGCACCGAGGTGACCATCACCTGCGGCATGAACAGCAGCCGGGTCTTGAGCCGCAACGCGCTCTGGTTGTGCAGCACCTGTTCCCACCAGTGGCCCACCACGTATTCGGGGATGTACACGGTCACCACGGTGCGCGGCGACTCCTTGTTGATGCGCCGGACGTACTCCAGCACCGGCCGGGTGACCTCGCGGTAGGGCGAGGCGATCACCTTGAGCGGCACGGTGATCTCGCTGTCCTCCCATTCGCGGACCAGGGCGCGGGTTTCGGTGTCATCGACGTTGACGGTGATCGCCTCCAGGGTGTCCGGGCGCGTCGCCCGCGCGTAGGCCAGCGCGCGGCGGGTGGGCAGGTGCAGCTTGGAGACCAGTACCAGGGCGTGGTTGCGGCTGGGCAGCACCGCCTGATCGTCGAGGGCAGCGGACTGTTCGGCCAGTTCCTGGCTGACCGCGTCGTAGTGCCGGCGGATCATCTTCATCATGACGAACAGCACCGACATCACGACGATCGCGATCCAGGCGCCGGCCACGAACTTGGTGACGACCACGACGATCAACACGGTTCCGGTGGCGACGAATCCGGTGGTGTTGACCACCCGGGAGCGCATCATCTTGACCCGGGCGGCACGATCGGTTTCGGTGCGCAACAACCGGTTCCAGTGCCGGACCATGCCGATCTGACTCAGCGTGAAGGAAACGAACACCCCGACGATGTAGAGCTGGATCAGTGCGGTGACCTCAGCGCCGAACGCCACGATGAAGGCGACGGCCACCACCGCAAGAAAGAGGATGCCGTTGGAGAACGCCAGCCGGTCGCCGCGGGTGTGAAGCTGGCGCGGAAGGTAGCGGTCCTGGGCCAGGATCGAGCCGAGCACCGGGAAGCCGTTGAACGCGGTGTTGGCCGCCAGCGCCAGGATCAGCGCGGTCACGCCGGCGATGATCCACAGGCCCGGCGGAAAACCGTGGAACACCGTGTCGGCGAGCTGCGCCAACAGGGTCTTCTGGTCGTAGTCGGCCGGCGCCCCGATCAGTTGTTCGTGCGGGCGCGCGGCGATCTTCACTCCGGTCTCCCTCGCCAGCACGATGATGCCCATCATCAGGGTCACCGCGATAACGCCCAGCATCAACAGCGTGGTGGCCGCATTGCGCGATTTGGGTTTGCGGAACGCCGGCACACCGTTGCTGATCGCCTCCACCCCGGTCAGCGCCGCACAGCCCGACGAGAACGACTTCGCCACCAGGAACACCAGCGCCACGCCGACCACCTCGCCGTGCGCCGAGTGGATCTTGAACGCCGCCGATTCGGCCTGCAGTGGATGGTCCAGCACGAAGATCTGGAACAGCCCCCAGCCCAGCATCGTGAAGACTCCGATCATGAACGCGTACGTCGGGAAGGCGAACGCGGTGCCGGATTCGCGGATCCCGCGCAGATTGGCCGCGGCCACCACGACGACGGTCCCCACCGCGAACGCCACCTTGTGATCGGCGATGAATGGGATCGCCGAACCGATGTTGGCGACTCCCGCTGAGATCGAGACTGCAACGGTCAGAACGTAATCCACCATCAGGGCGCTGGCTACCGTCAGGCCCGCGGTAGGGCCCAGGTTGGTGGTGACCACCTCGTAGTCCCCGCCGCCGGAAGGGTAGGCGTGCACGTTCTGGCGGTAGGAGGCCACCACCGTGATGAACACGAACGCCACCGCCAGGCCGACCCAGGGCGTCAAGCGGTAGGCAGCGATACCCGCCACCGACAACACCAGGAAGACCTCTTCGGGGCCGTAGGCCACCGAGGACAGCGCGTCGGAGGCGAACACCGGCAGCGCGACGCGCTTGGGCAACAGCGTCTGACTGAGCCGATCACTGCGGAACGGCCGGCCCAGCAGCAGCCGCCGCGCAGCGGTGGAAATCTTCGACACGAGAGCCAAGGGTAAGCCAGGGCGGCTCTGGCGGTAGCGTTCAACGAATACGGGCACTATTGCGGGTGAGAGCCAGCCGAAACCAGCCGAAAGGACCGTGCACGTGCGGGTAGTTGTGATGGGATGCGGCCGGGTGGGGGCCTCGGTGGCAGACGGGCTGTCCCGGATCGGCCACGAGGTCGCCATCATCGACCGTGACAGCACCGCGTTCAACCGGCTCAGCCCGGAGTTCAGCGGTGAACGGGTGCTGGGCATGGGCTTCGACCGCGACGTGCTGCTGCGCGCGGGTATCGAAGACGCCGGCGCCTTCGCCGCGGTCTCCTCGGGTGACAACTCCAACATCATCGCGGCGCGACTGGCCCGCGAAACTTTCGGCGTCGCGCGGGTGGTCGCCCGCATCTATGACGCCAAGCGGGCCGCGGTCTACGAGCGCCTCGGCATTCCCACCATCGCCACCGTGCCCTGGACCACCGATCGCCTGCTCGACGCCTTGACCCGCGAAAGCGAGACCACCAAGTGGCGTGACCCGACCGGCACCGTCGCGGTCGCCGAGGTCGTGCTGCACGAGGACTGGATCGGTCGCCCCGTCACCGATCTGGAGGCCGCCGTCAACGCCCGGGTGGCGTTTTTGATCCGGTTCGGCACCGGCATCCTGCCCGAGCCGAAGACGGTCATCCAGGCCAGCGACCAGGTGTACATCGTCGCGGTGTCCGGTCGCGTCGCCGAGGCGATCGCGATCGCCGCGCTGCCGCCCAGCGAGGAGCTGGACACATGAAGGTTGCGGTGGCCGGGGCCGGGGCCGTCGGCCGGTCGATCGCCCGGGAACTGCTCGACAGCGATCACCAGGTGACGCTGATCGAGCGCAACCCCGAACACGTCGACGTCGAGGACATCGCCGACGCACAGTGGCAGCTGGGCGACGCCTGCGAGCTGAGCCTGCTGGAGTCGGTGCACTTGGAGGACTTCGACGTCGTCATCGCCGCCACCGGCGACGACAAGGTCAATGTGGTGCTGTCGCTGCTGGCCAAGACGGAGTTCGCCGTGCCCCGGGTGGTGGCCCGGGTCAACGACCCCCGCAACGAATGGCTGTTCACCGACGCCTGGGGGGTGGACGTGGCGGTGTCCACCCCGCGCATGCTCGCCTCGCTGGTCGAGGAAGCCGTCGCGGTCGGGGACCTGGTGCGGCTCATGGAGTTCCGCAAGGGCCAGGCCAACCTGTTGGAGATCACCCTGCCCGACGACACCCCGTGGGGTGGCAAACCGGTGCGCAAGCTGTCGCTGCCTCGCGACGCCGCGCTGGTGACGATCCTGCGCGGCACCCGGGTGATCGTGCCCCAGGACGACGAGCCCCTCGAGGGCGGCGACGAGCTGCTGTTCGTCGCGTCCACCGGAGTCGAGAACGAACTGCGCGAGCTGCTGCTACCGGCGCACTGACCGCGATTCGCCGTCGACGTCGGCGGGCCGCTCATCCAGGGCCCGCTGCACGTATTTGACCGCCAGGTAGGTCGCCACCGCCGCCAGCGCGGTCAGCGGCCAGCCCATCGCGATGCGCGCCACCCCCAGCCAGCCGGTCTGGTCGGCGTTGTAGAGCAGCCGCTGCACCACAAAGCGGGACCCGAACACCAGCACCCAGGTCAGCGTCGCGAGGTCGTAGGCGTAGATCGTCGCCGGCAGCTCCCGCCAGGCCAGACCCTGTCCGCTGGCCCAGCTCCAGATGTAGCCGACCACCGGCCGGCGGATCAGGATGGAGCCGGCGAACACCACTGCCCACCCCAGCGACGTCCAGATCCCGAGCAGGAAATATCCCTTGGAGTCGCCCATCAGATAGGCGATCAGGGCGCAGACGGCCACCCCGAAGAATCCCGAGACGGCCGGCTGGGTGGATTCCCGGCGGATCAGTCGCCACACCAGCACCGCCGCGGCCACGCCCAGCGCCGCCACCACGGCCACCCGCAGGCCGAAGGCGCTGGAGGCCGGGACGAACACCACGATCGGCAGTGACGAATAGATCAGGCCGGCCACCCCGCCGATCTGCTCAAGGAGCCGCTGCGGGCCCTGCGGTCCGTAGTCGTCGGTCATCACTGCTCCGGCCGGACGGTCTCCGGCGGTCACTGCTGAATTTCGTAGTGGGGGTTGTAGATGGCTTTGCAGCCGCTCTCGAGTTTTCCGAGCCGGCCGTGCACCCGCAGGGTGCGGCCCGAGTCGATTCCGGGAATGCGGCGCTGGCCCAGCCACACCAGCGTCACCGTGTCGGTCCCGTCGAACAGCTCGGCGCGGACCCCGCCCACGCACCCCTTGGCGTTGGCCTCCACGCTGCGCAGCACCCCGACCATCGTGACCTCTTGACCGCGTTCGCAGTCGATGGCGCGCTGGGCGCCGGTGTTGAGCGCCTCGTCGGACAATTCCTCGACATCGCGTAACTCAGGATCTTCGGTCAGTCGCCGAGTCAGCCGGCGCAGGTACTCCTTCGGAGCAGCCATGCTCTCTCCCTCAACTGTGTGCGCCCGCTACGGTAGACCTGTTGGTTACCTAATGCCACACCGGCCGTCGGGGTGTCGGGCCGCACCCGGCACGATCAAGGGGTGGCATTCGATCTGCACGGCATGACGGCCGTCCTGCTGCCCGGAACCGGATCCGACGACGACTACGTCCGCCGGGCGTTCGCCGCCCCGTTGCAGCAGGTGGGCGCCGACTTGGTGGCGCACCGCCCGCAACCCGAATGCCTGGTCGAGGGCTATCGCGCGGCGTTGGACGCCGCCGCCCGCTCCGGTCCGATCATCGTCGGGGGTGTGTCGATCGGCGCAGCGGTGGGCGCCGCGTGGGCTCTGCAACACCCCGGCCAGGTGGTCGCGGTGTTGGCCGCACTGCCCGCCTGGACGGGCCCGCCCGGTGCCGCCCCGGCCGCTCAGGCGGCCCGCTACAGCGCCGAGCAGCTGCGCCGCGACGGGTTGCCGGCGGTGGTGGCGCAGATGCGCGCGACCAGCCCGGCCTGGCTCGCCGATGAGCTGACCCGCTCATGGACCGTCCAGTGGCCGCAGCTTCCCGACGCCCTGGAGCAGGCGGCGGCCTATGTCGCGCCGACGCACGCCGAGCTGGCGGCCCTGACCGTGCCGATGGGGGTGACCGCGGCCGTCGACGACGCGGTGCATCCGTTGCAGACGGCCTCCGAATGGACCGCCGCCGCCCCGCGCGCGGCGCTGCGCACCGTCACCCTGGACCAGATCGGCGCCGACCCGGCTGCCCTGGGCACCACGTGCGTGGAGGCGCTGCTGATCGCGGCTCGCTAACCGCCGGTGATGGTGCGCAGCTGCTGCATCGCGGATCCCTCCACGCTGCGGCGAGCGGTCGGCGCGGGCGGCGGTACGTCGCCGCCGGCGCCCGGCGCGGCCCCCCCGGGCGGCTGTTGACCGGCGGGGGCGGCACCCCTCGCGGCCTGGGCGGCAGCGGCGGCCCGCAGCTGCTCGGCCATCGGCTCGGGCAGTCGCACCGGCAACGGGGTGCGCACCGGCAGCGGGGTGTCCCCGCGGCGAACCACCGTGTCCGCCAAGGCTTCCCGAGCCTGCTCGGTGAGCGCGTCCATCGACTCGTGCGGGCCGTTGACCACGCAGCGCACCATCCAGCGGTAGCCGTCGACTCCGATGAACCGGACCGCGCCGGTCGCCGATCCGACCACCTCCCGGCCCCACGGGCCGTCGACGATGCTGACGCTCGCGGAGTCGCGGCGCAGCGCCTCGGCCAGCTCGGCGGCCACTTCGCGCCACAGCCCCGCCGACTTGGGCGCGGCATAGGCGGCGATGTTGAACCGCCCGTTGGACGTCACCAGCCATACCGCGCTGGGCACGCCCGCTTCGCTCAGCTCGACCTGGACCTGAGCGCCCGCCGGCATCGGCACCAACACCGACCCCAGATCCAGACGGGCCGTCGCCGCGGCCGCGGGGTCGTCGAAGTCCTCGATGTCGAACGGGCCCTCGAGTTCCTCGTCCGACTCCTCGTCAAAGTCCTCCAGGTCCTCGGGTTGCGGCTCGGCGCGCGTCGGCTCCTCGGAGTCGACCTTGCGTTTGCCCCTACCGAATGCCATCACAGCCGCCCATCTTCGTCACTCTGCCGTCCCAGCCGTCACAAACTCGCATGTCCGCCCGACGAGCCGTGCCCGTCGCCGCCACGGCTGGTCCCGGCCAGCCCGGCCTCGTCGAACGAGGTCACCTCGACCAGTTCCGGTAGCTCGACCCGCTGCACCACCAGCTGGGCGATCCGGTCGCCGCGATGGATCTCGATCGGCGTCGCCGGGTCCAGGTTGATCAATGCCACCTTAACCTCGCCGCGATAGCCCGCGTCGATGGTTCCCGGGCTGTTGACGATCGAAAGCCCCACCCGCGCAGCCAAACCCGACCGGGGGTGCACCAAGCCGACCATGCCGAAGGGAATCGCCACCGCGATTCCGGTGGGCACCAGGGCGCGCTGGCCCGGGCCCAGCTCGACATCGACAGCGCTGTAGAGGTCGACGCCGGCATCGCCGGCATGGGCACGACTCGGCAGCGGCAGATCAGGATCCAGGCGAACGACCGCGAGACTGGGCGACACGAGGCGCAAGACTACCCTTAGCCGGATGTCGGGATCGCGCCTCAACCACCGGGCACCGCAAACCGTGCGGTACCGAGAGCAACTGTGGGTGCCGTGGTGGTGGTGGCCGCTCGGGTTCCTGGGCAACGGTCTGATGGCATACGAGGTACGGCTGGGCCTGCGCAGCCTGCCGGGCTGGCTGCCCTTCGCCGTGTTCTTCGCGATCACCGTGGCAGCCCTGCTGTGGCTGGGCCGCATCCAGGTCCGGGTCATCGTCACCGCCGGGGAGGCCGAACTGTGGGTCGGCGAGGCGCACCTGCCCGCCAGCGTGATCGCCCGCTCGGCCGAGGTCCCGCAGTCCGCCAAGTCAGCAGCGTTGGGCCGCCAACTCGATCCGGCGGCGTATGTCGTGCATCGTGGCTGGGTGGGGCCCATGGTGCTGCTGGTGCTCGATGATCCCGATGACCCGACGCCGTACTGGCTGATCAGCTGTCGTCATCCGCAGCGGGTACTGGCGGCCTTACAGGGGTGAGGGACGGTTCGGGTCAGGCCGCGCAGTCGGTGCAGATCATCACGCCGTTCTTCTCGCTGGCCAAACGGCTGCGGTGCTGAACCAGAAAACAGCTCGAACAGGTGAATTCGTCGGCCTGCTTGGGGATGACCCGCACCGACAGCTCTTCGCCGGACAGGTCCGCGCCCGGCAGCTCGAAGGATTCGGCGGATTCGGATTCATCGACATCGACCACCGCCGACTGCGCTTCGTTGCGCCTGGCCTTGAGTTCTTCTAACGAGTCCTCGGAAACGTCGTCGGTCTCGGTGCGCCGCGGGGCGTCGTAATCGGTAGCCATCGTCTTCTCCCCTCAGTCCCCTCGTAACCCTGCGCGAGCTTTGTACCAGCGTCGAACGCATCCACCAAATGATTCGTGCCCGGATCCCGCCCAGATCAAGTGTGATTTGCGTCACATTATATTCCTGACCACGGTGATCGCTCGCGCACGCGCCCTCTAGAGTGCGTACGTGGTCGCGCAAATCACTTCCGGCACCGAGTTCGACAAGCACGGTCTGCCCTTCCGGCGGCGCAACTATCGACCCGCCGCCTATGCACTGGCCGTGCTGGCCCTGCTGACCACCGTGGCGTGGGCGGTCGCACTGACCCGGCCGGCAGACGTCCATGAGGTTGCCGAGTGCAACGCCCCGCCGGCGCCCACCGAGCCCGACCAGCCGCGGCTGGGCACCCAGGTCCCTCGCGCCACGATGATCACCACCACCCCGGCCAAACTGGCCGACATCAAGGCCCGCGTCCTCAACGCCAGCGGCCGGGCCGGGCAGGCCGCCGACGTCGCCGACGCCCTGCGCGACGACGGTTTCGCCCAGCCGACCGCCGCAAACGACCCGATCTACGCCAACGGCCGGCTGGACTGCCAGGGCCAGATCCGCTTCGGTGAGGCGGGACGGGCCGCCGCGGCGGCCCTCTGGCTGGTCGCGCCGTGCACCGAACTGTTCCGCGACGACCGGCCCGACGACTCCGTCGACCTGGCGGTCGGAAGCGACTTCGTCAGCCTGGCCCACAGCGACGACATCGAGGCGGCTCTGGCCGGACTCCGTCCGGACGCCACCGGACTGCCCGACCCGGCGCTGCTGACCAAGATCCATTCCGGCACCTGCTGACGACCAACCCGGCGAGGAGATGCATGACCGGCACTGAGTCGACCGATCTGAGCGGGGCGCCCGATCCCGCGGCCGGCGAGACCAGGCCGCCGCGGCGCGCGTTCGGCGTCGACGTCGGCGGCAGCGGCATCAAGGGCGGTGTCGTCGATCTCGACACCGGCGCGCTGATCGGCGAACGCTACAAGCTGCCCACGCCGCGCCCCGCGACACCGGCCGCGGTCGCCGAGACCGTCGCCGCGGTGGTCCGGCACTTCGGGTGGACCGGGCCACTGGGAGTCACCTATCCCGGCGTGGTGGTCGACGGGGTCGTGCGGACCGCCGCCAACGTCGACAAGTCCTGGATCGGGGTGAACGCCCAGTCCGCGATCGCCGCCGCACTCGACGGCCAGCCCGTGGTCATCCTCAACGACGCCGACGCCGCCGGCCTGGCCGAGGAGCGCTTCGGAGCGGGCAAGGACAACACCGGCGTGGTCGTGTTGCTCACATTCGGGACCGGAATCGGCTCGGCGGTGATCCACAACGGAAAGCTGCTGCCCAACACCGAACTCGGGCACATCGATGTGGACGGCAAGGAAGCCGAGCACCGGGCCGCCGCATCGGTCAAGGAGCGCAAGAACTGGAGCATGAAAAAGTGGTCCAAGCAGGTGACCAAGGTGCTGGTGGCCATCGAGAACGCGCTCTGTCCGGACCTGATCATCGTCGGCGGCGGCATCAGTCGCCAAGCCGACGAGTGGGTGCCGCTGCTGGGCAACCGGACCCCGGTGGTCCCGGCGACCCTGCAGAACACCGCGGGAATCGTCGGAGCGGCGATGGCCTCGGCCACCGACGTGACCCGCTGAATTCCGCCCGCTCGACGGTTGCTGCCGCCGGCTGTCGTTACAATGGTCCGCGGCGGCCGCCGAACCGATAACGGCGACTATCCCAGTTGATCACCCAACTGATATAGAGCCGACATTCGATATAACCCGACACTTTCGGTGGCGCACGGCGCTGCGAACCGAAAGTCAGTCCGACCGAAGGGGTGGACGTGGCAGCGAGCAAGGCAAAGCCTGCGACTGAGGAGCCGAAGAAGCGGAGCGTCGCCAAGGCGCCTGCCAAGGCCGCCGCCAAGTCGACTGCCAAGGCCCCCACCAAGACTCCGGCCAAGCGCACCGCGGCCAAGGCCGCCGCCCCGGCCAAGAAGGCCACCAAGACAACCACGCGCCCGGCGACCAAGGGCACCATTGCAAAGCACGCCGACGACGACGGCGCCGCCAAACCCAAGACCCGGTCGGCACGCGGCCCGGCCAAGAAGGCCACCGCCGCCAAGGGCGTCCAGGACGCCGACCTCGACCTCGCGGCCGAGGATCTGGACACCGACGCCGAGCTCGACGGTGAACCCGGCGAGGACGAGATCGACGTCGCCGACCTGAGCCTGGACGATCTGGGCGACGACGCCGAGGCGGACGTCGACGGCGACGCCCCGGCCACCGCCGCGGCGGACGCCGAGGAGGGCGACGACGACGAGATCGCCGAACCCTCCGAGAAGGACAAAGCCTCAGGCGATTTCGTCTGGGACGAGGAGGAGTCCGAAGCGCTGCGCCAGGCCCGCAAGGACGCCGAGCTGACCGCCTCCGCCGACTCGGTGCGTGCCTACCTCAAGCAGATCGGCAAGGTCGCGCTGCTCAACGCCGAAGAGGAAGTCGAGCTGGCCAAGCGGATCGAGGCCGGCCTGTTCGCCACCCAGAAGATGGCCGAACACGCCGAAAAGGGCGAGAAGCTGGCCGTGGCCTACCGGCGGGACATGGCGTGGATCTGCCGCGACGGTGACCGGGCCAAGAACCACCTGCTGGAGGCCAACTTGCGGCTGGTGGTCTCGCTGGCCAAGCGCTACACCGGCCGCGGGATGGCGTTTCTGGACCTGATCCAGGAGGGCAACCTCGGTCTGATCCGCGCGGTGGAGAAGTTCGACTACACCAAGGGCTACAAGTTCTCCACCTATGCGACCTGGTGGATCCGCCAGGCCATCACCCGTGCCATGGCCGATCAGGCACGCACCATCCGCATCCCGGTGCACATGGTCGAGGTGATCAACAAGCTCGGCCGCATCCAGCGTGAGCTGCTGCAGGACCTGGGCCGCGAACCCACCCCCGAGGAACTCGCCCGGGAGATGGACATCACCCCGGAGAAGGTGCTGGAGATCCAGCAGTACGCCCGCGAGCCCATCTCACTGGACCAAACCATCGGCGACGAGGGCGACTCCCAGCTCGGCGACTTCATCGAGGACTCCGAGGCTGTGGTAGCCGTGGACGCCGTCTCGTTCACCCTGCTCCAGGACCAGCTGCAGTCGGTTCTGGAGACGCTCTCGGAGCGCGAAGCCGGTGTGGTGCGACTGCGGTTCGGCCTGACCGACGGCCAGCCGCGCACCCTCGACGAGATCGGTCAGGTCTACGGCGTCACCCGCGAGCGCATTCGTCAGATCGAGTCGAAGACCATGTCGAAGTTGCGGCACCCCAGCCGCTCTCAAGTTCTGCGCGACTACCTCGACTAGTCGACGCATGAATCCCACTGCACCACCGGCGGCGCTGCTCGCCGTCCTCAACGCGTTTCGTGGTGGCCTACAGCGCCTGCGGCACGCCACCGTCCCCGCCCCGGTGGCCGTCCTGGAACTGGGCTTCGGGGCGTGGCTGGCCCAGGCCATGCACGCAGCGGTCCGGCTGGGGATCCCCGATGCGCTCAACGACGGCCCGCGAACAGCCGAAGACGTCGCCAGGCAGGTGGGTGCCGACCCTGGTGCCACCTACCGCCTGATGCGTGCCTTGGCCAGTAATTCGGTGCTCAAACTGCGCCGCGACGGTCGGTTCGCCCTGACCCGTACCGGACGCGCGCTGGTCTCCGACAACCCGGCCGGTGTCGCCCCGATGGTCGCGTTCATCGGCGCCCCGGCGCACCGCGAGCACTGGTCGAACCTGGAGCACTCGGTGCGGACCGGCGAGACAGCCGTCAGCAAGGTGCGCGGAATGTCCTTCTTCGAGTACACCGACACCGATCCCGAACTGGCGCAGGTTTTCAACGACGCCATGACCGGAGCGTCCGCCGTTGCGATCGAAACGGCTGTTCCCACATATGATTTCAGCACCAGCAAGCTGATCGTGGATGTGGGCGGCGGCCACGGCGCGCTGCTGGCCGCGGTATTGCGTCAGGCGCCGGATGCTCGCGGGGTGCTGTTCGACCTGCCGCAGGTGGTGGCCGGCGCCGACGCGACCGTGACCGCCGCCGGGGTGGCCTCGCGTTGCCATCTCGCGGGTGGGTCGTTCTTCGAATCGGTCCCCTCCGGGGGTGACACCTATCTGCTCAAGACCGTCATCCACGACTGGGACGACGCGCGTTCGCTGGAAATTCTGCGCAATGTCCGCCGCGCGATCGCGCCCGGCGGCAAAATGCTGCTGTTCGAGATGGTGCTGCCCGAGGGCGCGCCCGCCCACCTGGGCCTGGTGCTCGATTTGGAGATGCTGGTGGCCGCCGGCGGACAAGAACGCACCCGGCGGCAGTACGCCGCGTTGCTGTCGCAGGCGGGATTCCGGCTGCAGCGGGTGATCCCCACGGCGAGCCCGATGTCGATCATCGAGGCCCGGCCGGTTTAACCGTCAGGCCGGATGCGTCGCCGCGTAGGATCGCCCACCATGCCCCCCGATGCCGCGTCGTCGCAGACGTTCACCGCGCTGCTCAAGCGCGCGGTGGCTCACGGACACCCGGCGCCGGCCGAGGCCGGCCTGGATCCCGCTGTGCTCGAGGCCGTCAACGCCGTCGCCGCGGCGTGGCCGCGAGTGCCCGCCGTGCTGATCAACAAGGCTCAAACCGTGTTCGCCCGTAGCGAACTGACCCGGGTGTCCGCGGCCAAGCCCACCACGCCGATCGACCTCAATCGCTCACCGCGGCGAACGCGCCGTCCGGGCCCGGCCGATACTGCGTGACACCGATCACCGCGCCGATTGGCAACGGCCCGTACAGGTGCGGGAAAAGCATCGACTCCGGATCGCCTGGCACGCCCGGCTCCCACACCACCGGCGCACCCACCTTGGCTGGGTCCACCTGCAGCAACACCAGATCCGTGCGGCCCCGATAGAGCCGATTCGCCGGCAGATGGACCTGCTGCGGCGTCGACAGGTGCACGAAGCCGACGCTGCCCAACGACTCCGGGCGCAACGCGTCCGAGGCCTGGGCGCTCGCCCATTCCCGGGCGCTGCAGAGGTGAACGAGAACACCGGAATGCTTCATCACCGTCGATCCTGCCGCAGCGCCAAGCGAGGGTGAGACACGACACAGCCGAAGCCAGGAACAACGCCGAACGCCTCAGCGTCTGACACACTTGACAGACCCGCGAGAACGGAGGAGCCCATGAATGCGACTCTGACCAGTCCCGAACTGACTCGGGCTGATCGATGCGACCGGTGCGGTGCCGCCGCCCGTGTACGCGCCACGCTGCCCTCCGGAGCCGAGCTGCTCTTCTGCCAGCACCACGCCAACGAGCACGAAGCCAAGCTGATCGAGCTGGCCGCCGTGCTGCAGGTCAGCCCTGCGGACGAGGCGTAGCCGGGGCCCGCGCGCAACACGCCCGCCGACGGGAACCGTGCAGTAGCACCGCTCGTCAGGAATGCTGGGCTGGTCATGACAGACCAGATCCCCAGACCTTCCCGACATCACCTGCTGCGCATCGCCCGCCGTACCTTGGCCAAGAGCTGGGACGACTCGATCTTCGCCGAGTCGGCCCAGGCCGGGTTCTGGTCGGTGCTCTCACTGCCACCGCTGCTGCTCGGGATGCTGGGCAGCCTGTCGTACGTGGCGCCGCTGTTCGGCCCGGACACGCTGGCCACTATCCAGGACCGGCTGATCAGCATGGCCAGCAGCTTCTTCTCGAAGAACGTGGTGGTGGAGATCATCGAGCCCACCGTGCGAGACATCGTCTCCAACGCGCGAGGCGAGGTGGTCTCGCTGGGTTTCGTGATCTCGCTGTGGGCGGGTTCCTCGGCGATCTCGGCGTTCGTCGACTCGGTGGTCGAGGCGCACGATCAGACCCCGCTACGCCACCCGGTACGCCAACGGTTCTTCGCGCTGGGCCTGTATGTGGCGATGCTGGTGATCGCCGTGGCTGCGGCACCGTTCGCCGCCCTGGGCCCGCACGCGGTGGCCGAGCACCTGCCCGATA
Source organism: Mycolicibacter kumamotonensis (assembly GCF_002086285.1). Taxonomy (GTDB): domain Bacteria; phylum Actinomycetota; class Actinomycetes; order Mycobacteriales; family Mycobacteriaceae; genus Mycobacterium; species Mycobacterium kumamotonense. Next base: position 31,780 of record NZ_MVHU01000041.1, read on the forward strand.
GGTGGACCGACCTGCTGCGGTTCGGCTACTACCCGACCTTGGTGTTGGGCCTGCTGCTGGCCGTCACGGTGCTCTACCGGGTGTCGTTGCCCAAGCCGCTGCCCTCACACCGGCTGGTGATCGGTGCGGCGCTGGCCACCACCGTGTTCGTGGTGGCCACGCTGGGCCTGCGGGTCTACCTGCGCTACATCACCAGCACCGGCTACACCTACGGTGCGCTGGCGACGCCGATCGCCTTCCTGCTGTTTGCGTTTCTGCTCGGCTTCGCCATCATGCTGGGCGCGGAACTCAACGCCGCCGTTCAGGAGGAGTGGCCGGCGCAGCCCACTCACCTACGCCGGCTGCGCAACTGGGTGGTGTCCCGGACGGCGCAAGCCGACCCCGACAGACATTCTTTGAGCGAACCGGTCAGCCCTTCTTGAGGGTCGCGTAAATCCGCTTGCAGTCCGGGCAGACCGGCGAACCCGGCTTCGCCGACTTGGTCACCGGGAACACTTCGCCGCACAGGGCCACCACGTGCGTGCCCATGACCGCGCTCTCGGCGATCTTGTCCTTCTTGACGTAGTGAAAGTACTTCGGCGTATCGTCGCCGGTCCCGTCATCGACGCGTTCCTCGGCATCGGTGCGCTCAAGGGTGTCGGTCTGTATGCCCATCTGCCCATTGTGCCCAGAACTCAACGGATCGTAAAACCCCTCCTGTCGCGACACCGACCCGTGTGGGACAGTGGAGTGATGAAGCACGGCCCCGAGCTGGGTTTCGACGACGACGGTCGGCCGGTGCTCATCACCGCGGCCGCCCCGTCCTACGAGCAACAGCATCGCGAACGGGTACGCAAGTACCTGACGTTGATGGCGTTCCGGGTACCGGCTCTGATCTTGGCCGCGATCGCCTACGGCATCTGGCACAACGGCTTGATCTCACTGCTGATCCTGGTCGGCTCGATACCGCTGCCCTGGATGGCGGTGCTGATCGCCAATGACCGGCCGCCGCGCAGCGCCGACGAGCCGCGCCGCTACGACGCCGCACCCAGCCGGACGCCGTTGTTCCCCACCGGCTCGCGCCCGGCGCTGGATCGGCCGCGGCCGTCGGGATCCGAGCCGGGATCGGCGGCGTACGAGCCGGGATCCCCACCGCACCGCTCGGACGGCGGCGGCGCAGGTGAAGCGCCGCACGGTACCGGTTCTTAGCACATTCTCAAAGTCATCGGCGTATTCCCGCACGTCAGGTGGTGTGGAAAACCGATCGGGCGGGAACTCTGCACCCGTGTCCAACGTTGTCACCTGTGACAGCTGAAGCCGATCAACGGGAGGCCGTAATGGCAAAGGCAGATGCCACCATCAGTCGGATCGACGGCGATCTGGACGCGCAGAGTCCGGCCGCAGATCTGGTGCGGGTATACCTCAACGGTATCGGCAAGACCGCGCTGCTCAACGCCGCCGACGAGGTGGAGCTGGCCAAGCGCATTGAGGCCGGGCTGTATGCACAGCACTTGCTCGACACCCGCAAGCGCTTCGGCGAGAAGCGCAAGCGCGAGCTGGCCGCGGTGGTCCGCGACGGCGAGGCCGCCCGCCGGCATCTGCTGGAAGCGAACCTGCGCCTGGTGGTCTCGCTGGCCAAGCGCTACACCGGCCGCGGCATGCCCCTGCTGGACCTGATCCAGGAGGGCAACCTGGGGCTGATCCGTGCGATGGAGAAGTTCGACTACGCAAAGGGATTCAAGTTCTCCACCTACGCGACCTGGTGGATTCGCCAGGCGATCACTCGCGGTATGGCCGACCAGAGCCGCACCATCCGCCTGCCGGTGCACCTGGTCGAGCAGGTCAACAAGCTGGCCCGGATCAAGCGTGAGATGCACCAGCAGCTCGGCCGCGAGGCCACCGATGAGGAGCTCGCCGCCGAATCCGGTATCCCGGCGGAGAAGATCAACGACCTGCTGGAGCACAGCCGCGACCCGGTCAGCCTGGACATGCCGGTCGGCTCCGACGAGGAGGCTCCGCTCGGCGACTTCATCGAGGACTCCGAGGCGATGTCGGCGGAGAACGCGGTGATCTCCGAGCTGCTGCACACCGACATCCGCAGCGTCCTGGCGACGCTGGACGAACGTGAGCACCAGGTGATCCGGCTGCGGTTCGGCCTCGATGACGGGCAGCCCCGCACCCTGGATCAGATCGGCAAGCTGTTCGGCCTGTCCCGCGAGCGGGTCCGCCAGATCGAGCGCGAGGTGATGGCCAAGCTGCGGCACGGCGAGCGCGCCGACCGGTTGCGCTCCTACGCCAGCTGACCGACCCCGTTCCGCCGGGGCCCCCCCGCGCGGGGGGGGGCCCGGGGGGGCGGCGGGGGGGGGGGGGGGCGCGGCGGGGGGGGGGCGCCCCCCCCGGGGGGGGGGGCGTGGCGCCGCGGGGGCGGGAGGGGGGG
>NZ_MVHU01000042.1 GCF_002086285.1 Mycolicibacter kumamotonensis
GTTGCTGATTCTTCCTCGCCCGCAGACCGGGCAACAGAGTCCCACAACGACTGGACCACTACGAGGGGCTCACCTCACCGCGCTCAGTGATTTCGACGAAGTCCAATTGCGCAATGCCATCACCTTTTTCGCCGAAGACGCACACATTTTTGCCACCACCGTCCGCGACAACCTGCTGGTGGCCCGCCGCGACTGTCGAGACGACGAGCTGATGGCGGTCATCCACTGGGTCGGGCTCGGTGGGTGGCTGGCGGGCCTGCCCGACGGCTTGGCCACGGTGTTATCCGGTGGCGCGCACGCGGTGTCCGCGGGTCAACGCAGGCGGCTGCTGCTGGCCCGGTCCGTGCTCTCACCAGCGCGCATCGTTTTGCTCGACGAACCCACCGAGCACCTCGACGCCGGCGACGCCGATCTGCTGCTGCGCCGGCTGCTTGAGCCCGAAGGCGGGCTGATCGAAGCAGAACGGACGGTGGTGATAGCCAGCCACCACCTACCCAACGACATCCGCTGTCCAGTACTCGGTATCAACCCTGCTCTACCTCACCACGCTGTGTCGGCGGGTCCAACATGAGTGCACGGTCCGGGCAGTAGAACGTGAGCGCGGTGGCCAGAAACGCCCACGCCTGCGCCTGGCTGGTATTCCGGGCAAGGTTGGTGGATAGGAAACGGGTTGAGTCGGCGGTGGTGGCGTCCACGCCGCGGCGCAGTCGTTCGCAGGTGATCTTGGCCAGCCACGCGTTGTGGTCGCGACTGCCGTAGATGCCGTGGCTGTGGAGTTGATCAGCAAACTCGGTGTCGACGTCGGCATGCGCAGGCGCCGCCAAGGTGATCGCGGTAGCGACAATCGCCGCGAGTCCTGTCTGTCTCATCACGGCGTCTCACCAGTCCCATAGGGAGTCATCGTCGGGAGGATATTGGGAGCACGCGCCAGTGGTCTTTGCGACGATTCCCTTGTTGTTGAAGAAGATCTTCCCCCAGTTCGGCCACGCCGCGGTCAGGGGGTCAGCGAAATGAGTGGCCCATTCCTCGGATTGGGCTCTGCGGCCGTCGGGGCTCAGCGAAAGAAACCAATGTATTTCCTCCTTCGTCGCCCGCTGAACTTCTAACGGGTGATTACGAAAGTCGGTCATATACCGGTCGTAATATACGGGAGATCGGTCGCGCGCGGCGCCCAAGAGTTGCTCTGCGGTGCACGTTGTCTGAATGATCCTGCGTGGTATCGGGTAGTCCTGCGTGGAATCAGCCGCCGCGACACCGGGCAACACCGTCGCGGCGATGGTGCTGGCCAACAGGATAGTGGCCGCGCTCAACACCCGGCGCTGTCGGCGCCAGTAGCCGCCGATGCCACTTTTGGCGCGCCACGCCGAGTAACCGAACCCGCGCACATTGTTCCCGCACATCATGGGTGCACTCCTTATATGTCGGCAGGGATAACGGTTGAAACTCGGCTTATTTCGTCGGAATCTCCTCGGTAGGAGCTTCCGAGCCAGCCGACGGGCTCCGAGGAGCCCGCGACACATAACGGGCCGGGCGTTGGCGCACCTTCTGCGGCCACCAGAACCAGGGTCCGAGCAGCGCCGCGGAAGACGGCGTCAGGAATGACCGCACGATCAGGGTGTCGAACAGCAGTCCGAGCCCGATCGTGCTGCCGGCCTGGCCGATCGAGTAGAGGTCACTGGCGACCATGGACATCATCGTGAACGCGAAAACCAGTCCGGCCGCGGTGACCACCGATCCGGTACCGCCGATCGAGCGGATGATCCCGGTCTTGATCCCGGCACCGATTTCCTCTTGGAAGCGTGAGACCAACAGCAGGTTATAGTCCGAGCCCACCGCAAGCAGGATGATGACGCCGAACACCGGTGCGATCCAGTTCAACTCCAGGCCGAACAAGTGCTGCCAGACCAGCACGGTCAGCCCGAACGCCGCACTCAGTGACAGCAGCACCGTTCCGACGATCACCGCCGAGGCCACCAACGCCCGGGTGATCAGCAGCATCACGATGAAGATCAGGGTCACCGCCGCTGCTCCGACGATCAGGATGTCGTAGGTGGAACCGGACTGGATGTCGTTGTACACCGCCGCGGTTCCGGTGAGATAGAACTTGGCAGTGGTCAGCGGGGTGCCCTTGACCGCGTCGTGCGCTGAGGCGAGCATCGGCTCGACGAACGAAATACCTTTGGGCGTGGCCGGGTCCGCGTCGTAGGTGACGATGAACCGTGCTGCCGTGCCGTCCGGGGACAAGAAGAGTGCTAAGCCCTTCTGGAAGTCCGGGTTGTCGAAGGCCTCCGGTGGCAGGTAGAAGTAGTCGTCGGCTTTGGATGCGTCGAAGGCCCGGCCCATCTCGCTGGCGGTGTCGGTCATCCGCGCCATCTGGGTCACCAGTCCGGCGAAGCTCGAGTGCATCGAGAGCAGATTGGCCTGCATGGATTTTGCGACCGCGATCATCGGGTCGAACTGCCCGACGATCTGCGGCATCACCGTGTTCATGTCGGCGATGTCGGCGAGCAACGGCTCCATGTTCTCGCTGAACTTGTCCATCCCGTCGTAGGCGTCGAACACCGACCGGACCGCATGACAGACCGGGATGTTGAAGCAGTGCTGCTCCCAGTAGAAGTAGTTGCGGACCGGGCGCGCGACGTCGTCGAAATCGGCGATGTGGTCGCGGATCTCGTTGACGGTCTCGTCTATCGCCGCCATGTGGTCGGTCATGTGCGCGGTGGTGGTGTTCATTTGCCCAACAAGATCCCGCAGTCGCACCATCGAATCGATGGTGGCGCCCAGGTCATCGCTCATCGTGACCATGTCGGCGAGTCGGTCGGTCATGAACTGCAGATTCTCCTGAATCGGGACGGCACCCATGCTGATCTGGAACGGGATCGAGGTGTGCTCGATGGGGCTGCCCAGCGGCCGGGTGATGCTCTGCACCCGCTCCACACCGCGGGTGCGGAACATGTTTTTGGCGATCCGATCCAAGATGATCATGTCGGCCGGATTGCGCAGGTCGTGATCGGCTTCGACCATCAGCACATCGGGATTCATCCGTGCCGCGCTGAAATGGCGTTCGGCGGCGTCGTAGCCGACGTTCGCCGGCAGATCGGCCGGAATGTAGTAACGGTCGTTGAAGCTGATCTTCATGCCCGGCACTGCGAGCATGCCGGCCAGGGTGACCAGCAGCGCGGCCACGAACACCGGCCCCGGCCAGCGGACGTTGGCGGTGCCGATGCGCCGCCAGCCGCGACCCTCCACCCGCTTGGGATCCAGCAGCCCGAACCGGCTGGCGACCGCGACGACAGCCGGGGCGACGGTCAGCGCACCGGCGACCACCACCACCAGACCCAGGGCCGACGGGATGCCCAGCGCTTTGAAATACGACAGCCGGGCGAAGTGCAGGCACAGCGAGGCCCCCGCGATCGTCAACCCCGAACCCAAAATGACATGCCAGGTACCGCGGAACATCGAATACCAGGCGGTTTCGCGGTCCTCGCCAGCATTGCGGGCCTCGTGGTAGCGCCCGATCAAAAAGATCGCATAGTCGGTGCCGGCCGCGATCGCCAGCGACGACAGCATCGCCACCACGAACGTCGAGAACCCCAGCAGGCCCAGGTCTCCCAGCAACGCGACCAGGCCGCGGGCGGTACCCATCTCGAAACCGACCATCACCAACGCCAGCGCCACGGTGCTGGCCGACCGGTAGACGATCGCCAGCATGATGATGATGACCAGGCCGGTCACGCCCATCATCTTGAGCATGCTGTGGTCGGCGGCCTCGGTCATGTCGGTGGTGAGCGCCGCCTGCCCGGTGACGTACGCGCGCACCCCATCCGGTGCCGGCACCGAGGCGACGATCTTGCGCACCGCATCGACCGACTCGTTGCCCAGAGTGCTGCCCTGATCACCGGCGGTGTTGATCTGCGCGTAGGCGGCTTTGCCGTCGCTGCTCTGCACGCCGGCGGCGGTGATCGGGTCACCCCACAGGTTCGCGATGTGCTGGATGTGTTCGTGATCGGCGGCCAGTTTCGCGATGAGCGTGTCGTAGTAGCGGTGGGCATCCGGGCCGAGTTCACGCTCACCTTCGAGCACCAGCATGACCATGGAATCGGAGTCGAACTCCTCGAACTTCGCACCGGTGCGCTTTGCCGCGATCATTGCGGGCGCATCCTGCGGGGACATCGTCACCGCGTGGTCCCGCGCCACCGATTCGATCGGCGGCACCAGCACATTGAGGCCGACGGTCAGCAGCAGCCAGCCGATGATCAGCGGCCAGGCGAGGCGGCGAACCAGACGCATGTACCCCGGACGGAGGTTCTCGTGGCTGCTCATGCGGCTTTCACCAGACAGAAGACCTGGGCGTGGTGACCGGTGGCGAAGTGTTCATCTTTGACGTCGCCGTTAACCGTGATGCGGCAACCGATCTCATCGCCGTCCCCCTGGGCCACCAGATTGCCGATCACCGCCGGACTCGTCGTGGTCATCGTGTAGCTCCACGGCAGGGTTGTGAACGATGTCTGCACCGGCTGCGTCCCCTCATTCAGGTAGCTGATTCCCCCGCTCGCGTCACCAGGCCCGAAAACCTCATACACGACCCGCTTTTCATTGATCGACTCGATCACCGACGAGCCGCTGCCATCCCAGCGGAAGATCTCGCCGGAACCGAAAACGCCGCGAAGGTTGACTACCGCCAGGGTCCCGGCGACCGCCGCCAGCGCGACGACCAGCGGCACCCAAACCCGCTTGAGAAGGGTCAACATTCAAGCCTCTCCATCCGTGGCCGCCTCCCACTACAGCCTCCCGGCCGCCGTGCACCCGTCCCAAGTGGATCGGCTACAGAGATATATCTTACCCGAGGGGGTATATGCCAGTGAAGCACCTCGGCGGCTGCACCCGCTGGTCCCGTCCAACTTGCACGACGCAAAACGGATTCAGGCCACGCCGCGGGGATCACAGCCGCGGGTGTACAACTCGGTATCCTCACCGAACTCGGTGAGCTCAGCCTGCGTCAACGACGGGCTGGTTTCGCTGATCGCCCGCAGGTAGTCCGACGTCTGCGCCGCTTCGTCGCGGCGGAACTCGATTTCGCGTTCGAATCCGAACTGCGCACCCTTGCGCGCAGCAAACTCGATATCTGCCGGGGGTGAACATCGCGGTCTCGGCGACCAGCGCGTCAACATCGACGGTGTCTGCGGCCGAACCGAGAAATCGCTCCCACATCGCAATGCGGGCCGTCGCATACGGCGGGCCAATCGGAATGATGCAGTCGAATCGTCCTGGTTGCAGGAATGCCGGATCCAGCGCCCGCACCGAGTTCGTGGCACAGATCAGCAGCCGATCGTCGGCCTGCCGAAACATGGGTATCAGCTTTGGCAACTCGTTGGTGACGCCGTGCACAGGGTCCGATGGCATCCCTGACCGCGATCCGGCAATCTCCTCCACCCCTCGCCGATGAACACCACCGCGGCTTCCAGCTCAATCAAGATGGTGAAGGTGTCCCGCAGCTCCCACGGCGGCGACAACTGCCGGACGCCCCGACCGAGCTGAGGGCACCAGCTCAGAAATCGTAAAGACCGGCGGCGCCCCTGGGGGTATGAATCTGCAAATTGCGCAGTTGCGCGCGGTGGCCGTGGCGCAGGCCAAGGCATAGTGGCGAATCATGTTAGCGCCGGCCCGATCTGGGGGCCTGGTCGTCAAGGCGGCGGACGCATACTCGACGTTCGTGGCACACATGGTTCGAGGTCAAGGGCGTTAAGGGGCCGCGCCCCAAATTGGCGCGTATACCCCATGCGGTATACCATGGGGGTCGGATCATACTGTCGACCGAGGAGCACCAATGGCACGAACCGTAATCCTCGGCGCGGGTATCGCCGGGCATACCGCCGCGCTGCACCTGCGCCGAATGCTTTCCCGCGCACACGAGGTCGTCGTGATCTCACCGGAGCCCGACTGGAACTGGATACCGTCGAACATCTGGGTCGGTGTCGGCCGGATGGACGTCGAAAAGGTGCTGATTCCGCTCAAGCCCGTCTACAACCGCAAGGGCATCGTCTTCCATCAGGGTCTTGCCACCGCGATCCGTCCCGAGGGTACGGGCGAGCAGTCGTCGCCGTCGGTGGACTTCACCTACACCGACGAGGAACACCGTGGTGAGACCGGAAATCTCACCTATGACTACCTCATCAACGCCACCGGACCGCAGCTGAACTTCGCCGCCACTCCCGGCCTCGGACCCGATGGGCACTCCTGGTCGGTGTGCACCGCTGCCCACGCCGCAGCAACGGCCCAGGCATTTGAACAAGTCGTCGCCAAGCTGAAGGCCGGCGAGAAGCAGCGCCTGGTCGTCGGCGTCGGCCACGGCAACTGCACCTGCGAGGGCGCGGCGTTCGAGTACACCTTCAACGTCGAGCGCACGCTGCGCAACGCCGGGGTGCGCGACCTCGCCGAGATCTACTACCTCACCAACGAATACGAATTGGGCGACTTCGGCGTCGACGGCATGCAGTTCGTCGAGAAGGGCTTCGTGCAGTCCAGCCGGATGTGGACCGAGTCCCTATTCCGTGAGCGCGGCGTCAAAGCCATCACCCAGGCTCATGTCAGCAAGGTGATGGAAGGCAAGCTGCGTTACGAGCAACTCGACGGCAACGAGCACGACCTGGACTTCGACTTCGCCATGCTCCTGCCACCGTTCAAGGGCGTGACCCTCGCCGCCTACGACAGGGACGGCGCGGATATCACGTCCGCCATGTTCGCGCCATCGGGATTTTTGAAGGTCGACGCCGACTACTCGGGCAAGCCCTACGAAGAATGGTCTGCCGAGGACTGGCCGCGCACCTACGAGTCGCCGGCCTACCCGAACATCTTCGCGCCCGGCATCGCGTTCGCGCCTCCACATCCGATCTCGAAGCCGCGCAAGAGTGTCAGGGGAACGGTCATCACCCCAGCCCCGCCGCGCACCGGCATGCCGTCGGGCATGATGGCCAAAGCGGTCGCCGAGACCATCCGCGACCGGATCACCAAGTCCACCCAAGTTCCTGCGCACGCGGCCTCGATGGCGGCCGTGGGTGCCGCGTGCGTCGCCTCGGCCGGCACCGGCTTCCGGCAAGGATCGGCCGCCGCGATGACGATGTACCCGGTCGTCCCGGATTGGAAGACGTATCCGCAGACCGGCCGCGATCTCGCCGGCACGTCCGGAGAGATCGGCCTGGCCGGGCACTGGATGAAACTGCTGCTGCACTACCTGTTCATCTACAAGGCCAAAGCCAGGCCGTTCTGGTGGCTGATCCCCGAATGACCCGTATGGAAGGTGCTCCCGTGGACGACGACAGCCTCCACCCAACGGGCAACGACCGGACTGCCGAAGGCATCGCCGCTGCCCCGTTGCCCACCCGCAGCAAACTGCGAGCGCGTCAGAACCTACTCATCCAGTCCTGGCGGTTCACCCGCTTCACCCTCAAGATGATGCGGATAATCTTCCGCGGGCACGGCTGACCCCGACCGGGAAATTCAGGATTGCTCGTCGAGGTAGTGGACAGCTTGCGCAGTGTAGGTGGGTTCGATCTTCATGATTGCGTCGATGCGGACTCGGTCTCCGACGGCGAGTCTGCGGGTTTCTTGTCCGCCGATCCGCATGTCCACGCCATCGACGTCGACGTCGCAAACGTCGAGATGGCTCTCCAGGCCACCAGTCATGCCGCGGGGCACGCGGCCGAGAAGCACCCCCGCCAATTGGGTCAGCGGTGTACTACCCAACGAGATCCGGCTCGATACCACGCACTGAAGTACCGAGGTGCCTGGTCACGGGTCCTCGATCACTACCGCGAGGCACCTCATGTTCAGTGAGGACGTGCCACCTGATGTCGGAACCAGGCTTCCGAGGCAAACATGCTGACTGCTCGCCGATCCCTGGGAGGACGGTCCGATCTGGTGGGGGGCGAACCTAAAACCGCACAGGGTTGAAATGCCCTGAGAATCACCACACCCGACGATGACACGACGACGCTCACCGCCCGGCATGCCGTGGTGATCTGCACCGGGACCCGCGCAGCGCTCCCGGATGTTCCCGGGATCGTCGAGGCCCGGCCGTGGACGAACCGGCATGCCACCGAGGCCGACTCGGTACCGGGCCGGCTCGCGGTGATCGGAGGCGGTGGGGTGGGCGCCGAAATGGCCACCGCCTGGCAGGGTTTGGGCGCCTCGGTGACGATGCTGGTTCGCACCTCCGGACTGTTGCCCCGGATGGAGTCCTTCGCCGGCGAATATGTGGCCCGCAGCCTCACCGATGCGGGTGTCGATGTGCGCACCGGTGTTTCGGTCGCCCGGCTGCGCCGGCCCGACCCCGACGGCCCGGTGTGGCTGGAACTGGACGACGGCAGTGAGCTCGAAGTCGACGAGGTGCTGTGCGCGACGGGCCGCGCGCCGCTGACCGACGACATCGGCCTGGAGACCGTGGGCCTGACTCCCGGGGACTGGCTCGAGGTCGACGACACCTGCCGGGTCGGCGCGGTGGACGACGGGTGGCTCTATGCGTGCGGGGATGCCAATCATCGGGCCCTGCTGACCCACGAAGGCAAATACCAGGCGCGCATCGCCGGTGATGCCATCGGCGCTCGGGCGGCGGGAAAACCGTTGGACACCGCGCCGTGGGGCGCACACGCCACCACCGCCGACCATCACGCCGTGCCGCAGGTGTTCTTCACCGACCCCGAGGCCGCCGCGGTGGGACTCACCGCCGAGCAGGCGCGGCAGGCCGGTCACCGGGTGCGGGTGATCGACGTGGAGATCGGTGATGCCGTGGAGGGCGCCAAGCTGCACGCCGACGGCTACACCGGGCGGGCGCGGATGGTGGTCGACGCCGATCAGCAGCACCTGCTCGGCGTCACGTTCGTCGGCCCCGGCGTCGCCGAACTGCTGCACTCGGCCACCGTCGCCGTCGCCGGCCGGGTACCGATCAGCCGACTGTGGCATGCCGTGCCGTGCTTCCCGACGATCAGCGAGATCTGGCTGCGGCTGTTGGAGGCCTACCGCGATGCCGCGGGTGACTGACGGTGGGCTACCCTCCTCCTCGGCGAGCGGGCGTGTCTGCCCACGACACGCCGTGGGCAGCCGTACAACTGCGCACGCTCGCACGCAGAAAATCCCCGCACCCAAGTATTAATTTGCATAACTACGCATAATCATGCAGAATCGCGCAGTGACCAAAGCGATCAAGGTGGCAGTGGCCGGTGCCAGCGGGTACGCCGGCGGTGAGATCCTGCGGCTGCTCCTGGGACACCCCGCCTACGCCGACGGCCGGCTGACCATCGGGGCGCTGACCGCCGCGGGCAACGCCGGCAGCACCATGGGCGAACAGCATCCCCACCTGACGCCGCTGGCCGACCGGGTGCTCCAACCGACCGAGGTCGACATCCTGGCCGGTCACGACGTTGTCTTTCTCGGGCTGCCGCACGGACATTCGGCGGTGCTGGCCGAACAGCTCGATGACGACACCCTGGTGGTCGATTGCGGCGCGGACTTCCGGTTGGACGACCCGACCGACTGGGAACGCTTCTACGGCTCCGCGCACGCCGGCACCTGGCCCTACGGGCTGCCCGAACTGCCCGGGGTGCGCGATCAGCTCAAAGACGCCCGGCGGATCGCGGTGCCGGGCTGCTACCCGACCGCGGCGCTGTTGGCGCTGTTCCCGGCCGTGGCCGCCGGCCTGGTCGAGCCCGACGTCACGGTGGTCGCGGTCAGCGGCACCTCCGGTGCCGGCAAGGCCGCCAAGGTCGACCTGCTCGGCTCGGAGGTGATCGGGTCGGCGCGGGCCTACAACATCGGCGGCGCACACCGGCACACCCCGGAGATCGGTCAGGGCCTGCGGGCGGTGACCCACCGCGACGTCACCGTCTCCTTCATCCCGGTGCTGATCCCGGCCTCCCGGGGGATCCTGGCCACCTGCACGGCCAAAACCACCACACCACTGCCGAAGCTGCGTGCCGCCTACGAAAAGGCCTACCAGGCCGAGCCGTTCGTGCATCTGCTCCCCGAGGGCCAGCTGCCCAAGACCGGATCGGTGATCGGCAGCAACGCCGCACACCTGGCGATCGCCGTGGACGAGGACGCCTCGACGTTCATCGCGATCTCCGCGATCGACAACCTGGTCAAGGGCACCGGCGGCGCCGCGGTGCAGGCGATGAACTTGGCCCTGGGCTGGCCGGAATCCGAGGGCCTCTCGGTGGTGGGGGTGGCCCCGTGAGCGAGACGCGGCTGCTGCGCGAGCAGGGTGTCACCGCGCCGGAGGGCTTCCGGGCGGCCGGAATCGCCGCCGGCATCAAGGCGTCCGGCGCGCCGGACCTGGCGCTGGTGTTCAACGAGGGGCCGGACTACGCGGCCGCGGGGGTGTTCACCCGCAACCAGGTCAAAGCGGCGCCGGTCCAGTGGAGCCAACAGGTGCTCAAGGGCGGCCGGCTGCGGGCGGTGATCCTCAATTCCGGCGGCGCCAACGCCTGCACCGGCCCGGCGGGATTCCAAGACACCCACGCCACCGCCGAAGCCGTCGCCGCCGCACTGTCGGACTGGGGCACCGAGACGGGGGCGGTCGAGGTGGCGGTCTGCTCCACCGGGCTGATCGGCGACCGGCTTCCGATGGACAAGCTGCTGGCCGGGGTCACCGAAGTGGTGCACGAGATGGCCGGGGGGCTGGTCGGCGGCGACGAGGCCGCCCGGGCGATCATGACCACCGACACGGTGCCCAAACAGGTTGCGCTGCACCATAAGGACAACTGGACGCTGGGCGGAATGGCGAAAGGTGCCGGCATGCTGGCCCCGTCGCTGGCCACCATGCTGGTGGTGCTGACCACCGACGCCAAGGCCGACCCACCGGCGCTGGACCGGGCGCTGCGCCGGGCCGCCGCCTTGACCTTCGAGCGGCTCGACATCGACGGCAGCTGCTCCACCAACGACACGGTGCTGCTTTTGTCGTCGGGTGCCAGCGAGATCACCCCCAGCCAGGACGAACTCGACGCCGCGGTGCTGGCCGCCTGCGACGACCTGTGTGCCCAGCTGCAGGCCGACGCCGAAGGCGTCACCAAGCGGGTGACGATCACGGTCACCGGTGCCGGCGCCGACGACCAGGCCCTGCTCGCCGCCCGCTGCATCGCCCGGGACAGCCTGGTCAAGACCGCGCTGTTCGGTTCTGACCCGAACTGGGGTCGGGTGCTGGCCGCGGTGGGGATGGTGCCGTTCGTGATTGATCCGGATCGGATCACCGTGTCCTTCAACGGGTCTCCGGTATTCAGTGACGGCATGCCGATGCCGGGTGCGCGTGAGGTCGACTTGTCCGGTCCCGATGTCGAGGTCACCGTGGAGCTTCACCAGGGCACCGGGCGCACCACCGTGCGCACCACCGACCTGTCGCACGCCTACGTCGAAGAGAACTCCGCGTACAGCTCATGAACAACCTGACCACCCACGACAAGGCCCGGGTGCTGGCCGAAGCGCTGCCCTGGCTCAAGCAGCTGCACGGCAAGATCGTCGTCGTCAAATACGGCGGCAACGCCATGACCGACGACGTTCTCAAGCATGCGTTCGCCGCGGACATGGCGTTCCTGCTCAACTGCGGCGTCCAGCCGGTGGTGGTGCACGGCGGTGGGCCGCAGATCAGCAGCATGCTCAAACGGCTCGGCATCGAAGGCGACTTCAAGGGCGGATTCCGGGTCACCACACCGGAAGTACTCGACGTGGCGCGCATGGTGCTGTTCGGCCAAGTGGGCCGTGAACTCGTCGGGCTGATCAACGCGCACGGGCCCTACGCCGTCGGCATCACCGGCGAGGACGCTGCGCTGTTCACCGCCGTGCGGCGCAGCGTCACCGTCGACGGGGTCGCCACCGACATCGGGCTGGTCGGCGACGTCGACCAGGTCAACACCGCGGCGGTGCTGGATCTGATTGCCGCGGGCCGGATTCCGGTGGTCTCGACGCTGGCGCCCGACACCGACGGCGTGGTGCACAACATCAACGCCGACACCGCCGCCGCCGCGCTGGCCGAGGCCTTGCAGGCCGAGAAACTGCTGATGCTCACCGATGTCGAGGGTCTCTACACGGATTGGCCCGACACCGATTCCCTGATCAGCGAGATCGACACCACCACGCTCGAGCAGCTGCTGCCGAAGCTGGAATCCGGGATGATTCCCAAAGTCGAAGCCTGCCTGCGCGCGGTGCGCGGCGGGGTGCCCAGCGCCCACATCATCGACGGGCGGGTCGAACATTGCGTGCTGGTCGAGTTGTTCACCAACGCCGGCACCGGAACAAAGGTGGTGAACCCGTGACAACCCTGCAGGAACGTTGGTCGGCGGTGATGACCAACAACTACGGCACCCCGCCGCTGGCGCTGGTCAGCGGTGACGGTGCGGTGGTCACCGACGAATCCGGCAAGAGCTACCTCGACCTGCTCGGCGGTATCGCGGTGAACGTGCTCGGACACCGGCACCCCGCGGTGATCGAGGCCGTCACCGCCCAGCTGAATACGCTGGGGCACGCCTCGAATCTGTATGCCACCGAACCGGGTATCGCGCTGGCCGAGCGCCTCGTCGATCATCTGGGCGCCCCGGCGCGGGTCTTCTTCTGCAACTCCGGAGCCGAGGCCAACGAAGCCGCCTTCAAAATCACCCGGCTCACCGGGAAAACGAAGGTCGTTGCCGCCCAAGGGGGTTTTCACGGCCGCACCATGGGGTCGCTGGCGCTGACCGGCCAGCCCGACAAGCGTGCGCCGTTCGAGCCGCTGCCCGGCGAGGTCACACACGTGCCCTACGGGGACACCAAAGCGCTGGCCGAAGCCGTTGATTCGACCACCGCCGCGGTCTTCCTCGAACCGATCATGGGGGAGGGCGGCGTCGTCACACCGCCCGCCGGTTACCTGGCCGAGGCGCGGGGAATCACCGCCGCCCACGGGGCGCTGCTGGTGTTCGACGAGGTGCAGACCGGGGTGGGGCGGACCGGGGCGTTCTACGCCCACCAACACGACGGCATCACCCCGGATATCGTCACGCTGGCCAAGGGGCTCGGCGGGGGCCTGCCGATCGGCGCGTGTGTGGCGGTCGGGTCGGCCGGTGACCTGTTGACCCCGGGCAGCCACGGCAGCACCTTCGGCGGCAACCCGATCTGCACCTCGGCCGCGCTGGCGGTGCTCAAGGCGCTCGACGACGGCGACCTGATCGTCCGGGCGGGGACGCTCGGCAAGTTCCTGAGTCACGGGATCGAGGAACTGCACCATCCGCTGGTCGACCACGTGCGGGGCAAGGGCCTGCTGCAGGGTGTGGTGTTGAGCGCGCCGATGGCCAAAGCCGTTGAGGCCGCGGCCCGCGGCGCCGGGTTCCTGGTCAACGCCGCCGCCCCGGACGTGGTGCGGCTGGCCCCGCCGCTGATCATCACCGAAGAGCAGCTCGGCGGTTTCCTCACCGCCTTGCCGGGGGTGCTGGAGACCGCGCGGGAGGCCGCGTCATGATCCGCCACTTTTTGCGCGACGACGACGTCACGCCGGTAGAGCAGGCCGAAATCCTCTCCTTGGCAGCGGAATTGAAGGCCGAGCCGTTCTCCCGCCGGCCGCTGGAGGGCCCCCGCGGGGTCGCGGTGATCTTCGACAAGAACTCCACCCGCACCCGGTTCTCCTTCGAGATCGGTATCGCGCAGTTGGGCGGGCACGCCGTCGTCGTCGACGGCCGCTCCACCCAGCTGGGCCGTGACGAGACCCTGGAGGACACCGGGCGGGTGCTGTCGCGCTACGTCGATGCCATCGTGTGGCGCACCTTCGCCCAGGACCGGCTGGCCGCGATGGCCACCACCGCCACGGTGCCGATCGTCAACGCGCTCTCCGACGAGTTCCACCCCTGCCAGGTGCTGGCCGATCTGCAGACCATCGCCGAACGCAAGGGCGCCCTCAAGGGACTCAAGCTGACCTACCTCGGTGACGGCGCCAACAACATGGCGCACTCGCTGATGCTCGGCGGCGTCACCGCCGGGGTGCACGTCACCGTCGCCGCCCCGGAGGGGTTCACCCCCGATCCCGCGGTGGTGGCCGCAGCGCAGGCGCGGGCCGCCGACACCGGCGCCTCGGTCACCGTCACCATCGACCCGACCGCTGCCGCCGCCGGCGCCGACGTGCTGGTCACCGACACCTGGACCTCGATGGGGCAGGAGGACGACGGTCTGGACCGGGTCGCGCCGTTTCGGCCCTACCAGATCAACGACGATCTCGTCGCGGTCGCTGACTCGGAAGTCACAGTGCTGCACTGCCTTCCGGCGCACCGCGGAGATGAGATCACCGACCCGGTGATCGACGGTCCGCGTAGCGCGGTGTGGGACGAGGCCGAGAACCGGCTGCACGCGCAGAAGGCGCTGTTGGTGTGGTTGCTGGAACGATCACGATGAGCCGGCCGGAAAGCCCCGTCGGCCGGGTGGGCCGCCAAGCCCGCATCGTGGAGCTGCTGTCCTCGGAGTCGGTGCGCAGCCAGACCGAGCTGGCCGCGCTGCTGGCCGCCGATGGCATCGAGGTCACCCAGGCCACCCTGTCGCGGGACCTCGAGGAACTCGGCGCGGTGAAGCTGCGCGGTGTCGACGGCGGGGCCGGGGTGTACGTGGTGCCCGAGGACGGCAGCCCGGTGCGCGGGGTGTCCGGTGGCACCGACCGGCTGTGCCGGCTGCTGGGGGAGCTGCTGGTCTCCACCGACGCCACCGGAAACCTCGCCGTGCTGCGCACCCCACCCGGCGCAGCGGACTACCTGGCCAGCGCCATCGACCGGGCCGCGCTACCGTACGTCGTCGGCACGATCGCCGGGGATGACACCATCTTCGTGGCAGCGCGCGAGCCGATGACCGGCGCCGAGCTCGCCGCCGCCCTCAAAGACCTGCACTAAGACCCGTAGCACTCAGTAAGACACAGCAAGGAGAAGTCGATGTCCGAACGCGTCATCCTGGCGTATTCCGGTGGCCTGGACACCTCGGTGGCGATCAGCTGGATCGGCAAGGAGACCGGGCGCGAAGTCGTCGCCGTGGCCATCGACCTCGGCCAGGGCGGCGAGGACATGGAGGTGGTGCGCCAGCGGGCCCTGGACTGCGGGGCCGTCGAAGCCGTCGTGGTCGACGCCCGCGATGAGTTCGCCGAGGGCTACTGCCTGCCCACCATTCAGTCCAATGCGCTCTACATGGACCGCTACCCGCTGGTCTCGGCGATCAGCCGGCCGCTGATCGTCAAGCACCTGGTGGCCGCGGCGCGGGAACACGGCGGCGGCACCGTCGCGCACGGCTGCACCGGCAAGGGCAACGACCAGGTTCGCTTCGAGGTCGGATTCGCCTCGCTGGCACCGGATCTCAAGGTGCTGGCCCCGGTCCGCGACTACGCGTGGACCCGGGAGAAGGCGATCGCGTTCGCCGAGCAGAACGACATCCCGATCAACGTCACCAAGCGCTCGCCGTTCTCCATCGACCAGAACGTGTGGGGCCGCGCGGTGGAGACCGGGTTCCTGGAGCACCTGTGGAACGCGCCGACCAAGGACGTCTACGACTACACCGAGGACCCGACGGTCAACTGGAACACACCCGACGAGGTGATCATCGGCTTCGAGCGCGGGGTTCCGGTCTCCGTCGACGGACGGGAAGTGTCGGTGCTGGAGGCCATCGTCGAGCTCAACCGGCGGGCCGGCGCCCAGGGCGTGGGACGGCTCGACGTGGTCGAGGACCGGCTGGTGGGCATCAAGAGCCGCGAGATCTACGAGGCGCCCGGCGCGATGGTGCTGATCACCGCGCACACCGAGCTCGAGCACGTCACCTTGGAGCGCGAGCTCGGCCGGTTCAAGCGGCACACCGACCAGAAGTGGGCCGAGCTGGTGTACGACGGTCTGTGGTACTCGCCGCTGAAGTCGGCCCTGGAGTCCTTCGTCGCCCACACCCAGCAGCACGTCACCGGTGAGGTGCGGCTGGTGTTGCACGGCGGCCACATCGCGGTCAACGGCCGCCGCAGCGCGGAGTCGCTGTACGACTTCAACCTGGCCACCTACGACGAGGGCGACACCTTCGACCAGAGCGCCGCGCGTGGGTTCGTCGAGATCCACGGGCTGAGCTCGAAGATCTCCGCCCGCCGGGACCTGAACTCGTGAGCCCCCTGCTCGCGACCAGACACAGAATCGCATGCGGGAGCCCCCGCCAGTGCGATTCTGTGTCTGCTCGCCGGAAGATGGCGACCGCGCCGTGAGCACCAACGAGGGGTCACTGTGGGGCGGGCGGTTCGCCGAAGGCCCCTCGGACGCACTAGCCGCGCTGAGCAAATCCACCCACTTCGACTGGGTGCTGGCCCCCTACGACATCGCCGCGTCCAAGGCGCACGCCAAGGTGCTGCACGGCGCCGGGCTGCTCACCGACGACCAGCGCGACGGCCTGCTGGCCGGCCTGGACAGCCTCGGCGCGGACGTCGCCGACGGCAGCTTCGGGCCGCTGGTCACCGACGAGGACGTGCACGGGGCGCTGGAACGCGGCCTGATCGACCGCGTGGGAGCCGATCTGGGTGGCCGGCTGCGGGCCGGGCGGTCACGAAACGATCAGGTGGCGACGCTGTTCCGGATGTGGCTACGCGACACGGTTCGTCGCGTGGCCGCCGGCGTGCTCGACGTGGTCGACGCGTTGGCCCAGCAGGCGGCCGCCCACCCGAGCGCCATCATGCCGGGCAAGACGCACATGCAGTCCGCCCAGCCGGTGCTGCTGGCCCACCACCTACTGGCCCACGCCCACCCGCTGCTGCGCGACGTGGACCGCATCATCGACTTGGACTCCCGGGCCGCGGTGTCGCCGTACGGGTCCGGCGCGCTGGCCGGCTCGTCGCTGGGCCTGAACCCGGACGCGATCGCCGCCGAACTCGGCTTTGCCGCGGCTGCCGACAATTCGATCGACGCCACCGCCGCCCGTGACTTCGCCGCCGAGGCCGCGTTCGTGTTCGCGATGATCGCCGTCGACCTGTCCCGGCTGGCCGAGGACATCATCTTGTGGAGCTCGACGGAGTTCGGCTACGCGGTGCTGCACGACTCCTGGTCGACCGGCAGCTCGATCATGCCGCAGAAGAAGAACCCCGACATCGCCGAACTGGCCCGCGGCAAGTCCGGCCGGCTGATCGGCAATCTGAGCGGACTGCTGGCGACACTGAAAGGCCAACCGCTGGCCTACAACCGGGACCTGCAAGAGGACAAGGAGCCGGTGTTCGATTCGGCGGCCCAGCTGGAGCTGCTGCTGCCGGCGATGGCCGGGCTGGTCGGCACCCTGCACTTCGACACCGAACGGATGGCCGCGCTGGCGCCGGCCGGCTACACGCTCGCCACCGACATCGCCGAATGGCTGGTGCGCCAAGGTGTTCCATTCCGCATCGCGCACGAGGCGGCGGGCGCGGCGGTGCAGGCCGCCGAGCAGCGCGGCGTCGGCCTCGACGAGCTCACCGACGCCGAACTGGCCGACATCAGTCCCGACCTGACCCCGCAGGTGCGCGAGGTGCTCACCGTCGAAGGCTCGGTGGCATCCCGCGACGCCCGCGGGGGCACCGCACCGCAGCGGGTCGCCGAACAGCTGGCCGGCCTTGTGCAACGCGCTGCGCGGCAGCGGCACTGGGTCAACGGCTGAGCGTTCCCCGCGCTTCGGCCGCTACGGGCCCCAGATCATCAGATCTTCCATGCCGTTGTTCATCGTCACCGTGGTCGGCGGCGGGCCGGTGACGTCGAAGTAGATCTTCCCGCTCGCCTGCTGGCCCTGCGGGATGGTCGCACCGCTGATGGCCTTGGGCGCGGCGACCTGCCACAGCACCCGGTAGGCGGCCCGATCCGGAGCGACGGCGTTGAACTGCGAGATCGCCGGTGTCACGCTGCCCCGAATCGCGTTCACCGTCGCGGTGGACTCCCAGACCTTGCCCGCCACCGGGTATCCCGGCATGGTGTCGCTGCTGGGCTTGAGATCGGCGACCCGCCACGAGTACACAACCTGGCCCACGGTGTCGGTGGCCTGCAACGTGCTGCCGAGCTTGCCGACGATCGGGTAGGCCGCCGTTGCGGTCGGCGCGACGGTCACCGGGATCGCCGCGAGGGCCACCGCTGCCACGGCCTTCTTCGTCATCCCACTGATCTTCATGATCCCTCCTTCCGCTCAGGACGCTATGACGGATAGCCGCGTTCGCCGCGCCTTAACCCTGTTTCGCAAGAACCGATCTCGCTGTGCGCTAGCGTGGGCGGATCAACGGATGGCGAACCAACCCGAAAACGTGGCGCCTGGCGATGGCGATCGCGATCTGCGGGCTGTTGCCGCAGTGCACCGGCGCCCCGCCCGGGCCGTCACTGACCTTGGTCCCGGCACCGACCTCGTCCACCGACGCTCGACCGGCACCCGCCGTCGTCACCGCCGTCACGGCCGCGGACCTCGGCCCCACCTGGCACGCCGGCTGCCCGGTCGCCCCGGCGCAACTGCGGCGTGTCACCGTGACCCACCTCGGCTTCGACGCCCAACCGCACCGCGGCGAGCTGATCGTGCATCAGGAGCTGGTCCCGCAGGTCATCGCGATATTCGAGGGGCTTTACCGGCTGGCATACCCGATAGAGAAGATGCGGTCGGTCACGCACTACCGGGGCGGCGACGATGAACTGTCGATGGAGGACAACAACACGTCGGCGTTCAACTGCCGGCGGATTCCGGGTTCCGGGAACTGGGCGCTGCACGCCTACGGCCGGGCCATCGACATCAACCCACTGCTGAACCCCTCGGTCAGCCGGGGCGGATTCGAGCCCAAGAACGCCGCGGTCTATCTGAACCGCCACCGCATCGAGCCGGGCCTGCTGCACCCCGGGGACCCGGCGGTGCGGGTCTTCACCGATGCGGGCTGGCGCTGGGGCGGCAATTGGAAGTCGCCGGTGGACTACCAGCATTTCGAGCGGCGCTGAGCAGAGGCCGGTCACGGCCGCCGGCGTGACGTGCTATTCGACGATCTCCGAAAGCTCCAGCCAGCGGCCCTCCTGCTCGGCCACCTCGTCCTCCAAAGCGCGCAGCTGCCGGGTGAGCTCCGCCAGGCCCACGTGATCGGACTGGTCATGCGCGGCCAGTTCGTGATGCTTGGCATCGATCTGCTTCGCCAGCCGAGCCAGCCGGCGCTCGACGGCACTGAGATCCTTCTGCGCGGCACGTAATTCCGCCCCCGACAACGCACCGGCCGGCTCGGCACCGGCAGCCGGCCGCGACGCCGGTGCGCGGCGCGCGTCGGCGGCCAGCCGCAGGTACTCGTCGACACCGCCCGGCAGATGCCGCAGCCGGCCGTCCAGGATCGCGTACTGCTGATCGGTGACCCGCTCCAGCAGATACCGGTCGTGGGAGACGACGATCAGCGTGCCCGGCCAGGAGTCCAGCAGGTCTTCGGTGGCGGTGAGCATGTCGGTGTCGACGTCGTTGGTCGGCTCGTCGAGCACCAGTACGTTCGGCTCGGCCAGCAGGGTCAGCATCAACTGCAGCCGGCGGCGCTGCCCGCCGGAGAGCTCGCCGACCCGAGCCGACAACTGCGCGCGGCCGAACCCGAGCCGCTCCAGTAGTTGAGCCGGGGTCATCTCCCGGCCGTCGACCTGATAGTCGTTGCGCAGCCGGCCCAGCACGTCGGCCACCCGGTCCCCGGCAAGCGAGGCCAGCTCCCCGGATTGCTGATCGAGCATGCCCAGCCGGACCGTCTTGCCGCGTTTGACCCGGCCGGTGTCGGGTACCACCGTGCCGGCGATCAGCCCGAGCAGGGTGGACTTTCCAGCGCCGTTGGCGCCGACGATACCGGTGCGCTCACCGGGACCGATGCGCCATTCGATGTCGCGCAACACCTCCCGGCCGTCGAAGGAGACCGAGACATCGAGCAGGTCGATGACGTCCTTGCCCAGCCGCGCCGTCGCCAGCTTCACCAACTCGACCTCGTTGCGCAGCGGCGGAACGTCGGCGATCAGCGCGTTGGCCGCCTCGATGCGGAACTTCGGCTTGGAGGTACGCGCCGGCGCGCCACGACGCAGCCAGGCCAATTCCTTGCGTAATACGTTCTGCCGCTTGGCCTCACTGGCCGCGGCCATCCGGTCGCGCTCCACCCGCTGCAGCACATAGGCCGCGTAGCCGCCCTGGAACGGTTCCACGATGCGGTCGTGTACCTCCCAGGTGGTGGTGGCCACCTCGTCGAGAAACCAGCGGTCGTGGGTGACCACCAGCAGCCCGCCGGTGTTGCGGGCCCAGCGCTGCTGCAGGTGGCCCGCCAGCCAGGTGATCCCCTCCACGTCGAGGTGGTTGGTGGGTTCGTCGAGCGCGATCACATCCCAGTCGCCGATCAGCAGCGCGGCCAGCTGCACCCGCCGGCGCTGCCCGCCGGACAACTCCGCGACGGGCGCGTCCCAGGCCCCCCGAGCGATCAGGTCGGAGGCCAGACCGTCGACCACATCACGAATGCGCGGGTTGGACGCCCACTCGTGGTCGGCCTGGTCGCCGACCAGCGTGGCCCCCAGGGTGCGGTCGGAGTCGAGGATGTCGGCCTGATCCAGCAAACCGACCCGCAAACCGGTGCGGCGGGTGACCCGGCCGGAGTCCGGCGTCAAGGAACCGGCCAGCAGTCGCAGCAGCGAGGATTTGCCGTCGCCGTTGCGGCCCACGATGCCGATGCGGGCGCCGTCATTGACCCCGAGGGTGACTGAGTCGAGCACCACACCGGTGGGGTACTGCAGGTGAAGGGCCTCGGCTCCGAGCAGGTGTGCCACTGACAGAACGCTACTGCCTGCCCGATGGCGACGGCTGAACGAGCCGGGCCGACCGTCCTGATGTGCCAGAATATGCACGTCATTGACGATCGGGCGCGACGTAGGGGAGCAGCGTGGATCTGAATCTGTCGGCCATCACCCGGCCGGTCGAGTGGCTGATGGCCACCGCGCAGAACGGCCTGGAGGTGCTGCGCTGGGGCGGGCTGGAGACCGGCACCGTGCCGTCGCCGTTCCAGATCGTCGAGAGCACCCCGATGTACAAGCTGCGGCGCTACTTCCCGCCGGACAACCGGCCCGGCCAGCCGCAGCCCGGCCCGCCGGTGCTGCTGGTGCACCCGATGATGATGTCGGCGAACATGTGGGACGTCACCCGCGAGGACGGAGCGGTCGGCATCCTGCACGGCGCCGGGGTGGATCCCTGGGTGATCGACTTCGGCTCGCCCGATGAGGTCGAGGGCGGCATGCGCCGCAACCTGGCCGACCACATCGTCGGGCTCAGCCAGGCGATCGACACCGTCGCGGAGACGACCGGACGCGACGTGCACCTGGCCGGCTACTCCCAGGGCGGCATGTTCGCCTATCAGGCCGGGGCGTACCGCCATTCGAAGAGCATCGCGTCCATCATCGCGTTCGGCTCCCCGGTGGACACCCTGGCCGCGCTGCCGATGGGCGTGCCGCCCAACATCGCTTCCGGCGTGGCGGCCTTCATGGCCGACCATGTCTTCAACCGGCTGGACATCTCGGGATGGCAGGCGCGCTTGGGCTTCCAGATGATGGACCCGCTCAAGACGGCCAAGGCGCGGATGGACTTCCTGCGCCAGCTGCACGACCGGGAGGCCCTGCTGCCGCGGGAGGCGCAACGGCGATTCCTGGAATCGGAGGGCTGGATCGCCTGGTCGGGCCCGGCGATCTCCGAACTGCTCAAGCAGTTCATCGCACACAACCGCATGATGACCGGCGGCTTCGCGATCAACGGGCAACTGGTGACGCTGACCGACATCACCTGCCCGGTGCTGGCGTTCGTCGGCGAGGTCGACGATATCGGCCAGCCGGTCGCGGTGCGCGGCATCCGTCGTGCCGCTCCGAATGCGAAGGTTTTCGAATATCTCTTGCGGGCCGGGCATTTCGGTCTGGTGGTGGGGTCCAAGGCCGCCGAGCTGACCTGGCCGACCGTCGCCGACTGGGTGCTGTGGCAGGAGGGCCAGGGCCCGCAGCCCACCGGTGTGGCGCTGATGGCCGATCAGACCGCCGCCGAACGCACCAAGGGCGGTGTCGCGATGACGTCGCGGATCGCGCACGGGCTGGGGGAGGCTTCCGGTGTCGCGATCACGCTGGCGCGCGGTGCCGCCGACGCCATGGTGGCGGCGCAGAAGTCGATGCGCACCATGGCGGTCGAGACCGCGCGCACCCTGCCCCGCTTGGCCCGGTTGGGGCAGATCAACGACCACACCCGAATCTCGTTGGGCCGCATCATCGACGAGCAGGCGGCCGACTCCCCGAACGGCGAATTCCTGCTGTTCGACGGGCGGGTGCACACCTATGAGGCTGTCAACCGGCGTATCGACAACGTGGTGCGCGGGCTGATCGACGTCGGGGTGCGCCAAGGCGTCCACGTCGGTGTGCTGATGGCCACCCGCCCCAGCGCCATGGTTGCGATCGCGGCGCTGTCTCGACTGGGAGCGGTCGCCGTGCTGATGCCGCCCGACGGGGATCTGGTCGCGGCCGCGCGCCTCGGCGGAGTCTCCGAGATCATCAGCGGCCCGGGCAATTTGGACAACGCCATCGCGGCTTCCCGGGAACTGGACTGCAAGGTGCTGGTGCTCGGCGGTGGTGAAGCGCGCGATCTGGGCCTGCCCGGCGACGCCGACGTCGTCGACATGGAGCAGATCGACCCCGACGCCGTCGAGCTGCCCGGCTGGTACCGGCCCAACCCGGGATTCGCCCGCGATCTGGCATTCATCGCCTTCAGCACCGTGGCAGGCGAGCTGGTGGCCAAGCAGATCACCAACTACCGCTGGGCGCTCTCGGCGTTCGGCACCGCCTCGACGGCCGCGCTGGGAGCCAACGACACGCTGTACTGCCTGACGCCGCTGCACCACGAGTCCGGCTTGCTGGTCAGCCTCGGCGGCGCCGTGGTGGGCGGGGCGCGCATCGCGTTGTCGCGCGGCCTGAACCCCGACCGGTTCGTCGCCGAGGTACGCCAGTACGGGGTCAGCGTGGTGTCCTACACCTGGGCGATGCTGCGCGAGGTCATCGACGACCCGAACTTCGTGCTGCAGGGCAACCACCCGGTGCGGCTGTTCATCGGCTCCGGTATGCCGGTCGGGCTGTGGAACCGGGTCACCGAGGCGTTCGCGCCCGCCCACGTCGTCGAGTTCTTCGCGACCACCGACGGTCAGGCCGTGCTGGCCAACGTCTCGGGGGCCAAGGTCGGCAGTAAGGGCCGCCCGCTGCCCGGCGCGGTGGAGGTGGAGTTGGCCGCCTACGACCCCGAACACGACCTGATCCTGGAAGACGAACGCGGCTTTGTGCGGGTCGCCGAGACCGACGAGGTCGGGGTGCTGCTGGCCAAACCGCGCGGCCCGATCGACCCGTCGGCCTCGGTCAAGCGGGGGGTGTTCGCCCCGGCCGACACCTGGATCTCCACCGAATACCTGTTCCGCCGCGACGCCGACGGCGACTACTGGCTGGCCGGCGGGCGCGGGTCGAGCATCCACACCGAGCGGGGAATGGCTTATCCGGTGGTGATCACCGACGCGCTAGGCACCGTCAACGGCATCGATCTGGCGGTGACCTATCGGGTGCCGGGCGCCTCGCCGGACGCCGCGGACCTCGTCGTGTCGGCGGTGACGGTGCGCCCCGGTGCGACGGTCACCGCCGCGGACCTCAGTGAGGCGGTGGCCGAGATGCCCGTGGGTGCGGGGCCCGATGTCATCCACGTCGTGCCGGATCTGCCGCTGAGCGCCGTCTACCGCCCGACGCTGGGTGCGCTGCGCGAGACCGGGTTGCCCAAGGCCGGACGCAACGCCTGGTACTTCGATGCCTCCAGCCAGCAATTCAAACGGCTGACCGCCGCGGTGCGCGCCGAACTGGCCGGGGGCCACCGGTGATCGACGCTGATCTGCTGGCCATTCTGGTCTGCCCGGCCGACCGCGGCCGACTGGTGTTGGCGGAGCGCTCCGGGCAACCCGGCGCGTGGGTGCTCTACAACCCGCGTCTGCGCCGCGCCTACCGCATCGAGGACGGCATTCCGGTGCTGCTGGTCGACGAAGCCGCCACCATCGGCGACGACGAGCACGCCCACCTCATCGCGCAGGCCCCTCCGGCAGATCCCCGGTGAGATAGCGCTGCAGCGTCGGGGCGATCATGTCGACGATCTGCTCGCCGGGCATCGAGGCCAGCGGTTCCAGGCCGACGATATAGCGGGCGACGACGATGCCCATCAGCTGGCTCGCGGCGAATTCGGCGCGCAGCACGCCGGTTCCGTCCGGTTCGTCGATGCGTTGGGACAGTTCTGCGACGACGATGTCGCGGAAGAACGAACGAGCCAGGGGCACTTCGGTTCCGGTGAGCATCGAGCGCATCGCCGCGATCAACCCGGTACCGCTCTGCGAATCCCACAGCGGCAGCAGCAGCTCCGGAAGGGCGCGGCCGAGCTGATCGACAGGCGTTTCCCGCAGCGGCCCGAGCACGACCATCGGATCGACCGGCAGCTCGGTGGCCGCAGCGAACAGCTGCTGTTTGGTTCCGAAGTAGTGGTGCACCAGCGCAGCGTCGACGCCCGCGCCGGAGGCCACCGCCCGCATCGATGTGTTTGCGAATCCGTTGCGGGCGAACAGCTCCCGCGCGGATGCCAGAATTCTGTCCCGGCTCCCGGAGGCGCCGGAGGGGCGGCCCGGCCTCCGGCCGCCGGTGGGCTCGGCCGACATCACGCCGTCTGCCGTCGCAGCGTCGCCGCCGCCAGGCCCAAGGCGCCGACCGCGAACAACAGCACGATGATGATGTCGCGCACCGCGACGCCGGTCAGTTCCAGATGGGTGCCCACCTGCTGAAGTGCTTCGAGTGCATAGCTGGCCGGTAGCGCGTTGCTGATCCATTGCAGCCACTCGGGCATGGCCGCGCGCGGCACGATGATCCCGGCCAGCAGCAGCTGCGGCACCATGACCAGCGGAATGAACTGCACGGCTTGGAATTCTGTGCGGGCGAAGGCGCTGCACAGCAGGCCCAGACCGACGCCGAGCACCGCGTTGACGATCGCGATCACGAATACCCACGCCGGGCTGCCCACGGTCTCGAAACCCAGTAACCAGAACGCGACCACGCATGCCAGGCTGGCCTGGGCGGCCGCCGCGATCGAGAACGCCGTCCCGTAGGCGGCCAGTAGATCGAGCCGGCGCAGCGGGGTGGTCAAGATGCGCTCCAGCGTTCCCGACGCGCGTTCCCGCTGCATCGTGATCGCGGTGATGACGAACATCAGGAACAACGGGAACAGTCCCAGCAGGATCAGGCAGGCTACTTGGAACGGTGATGGCGTACCGGGCGGGTGCGCGGTGTCGGCCAGCATGAAATACATCAGCGTGATGACCAGGCTGGGCACCAGCAGGACCATCGCGACGCTGCGGTGGTCACCGGCCAGTTGCCGCAGGATCCGCTGGGTGGTCGCCAGGAAAGGCCGCAGCTGCAGCGTCGCGCTCAGCCGGCTCGGGGCGCGGTGCTGCGCCGGATGACGGACAGGAACGCTTCCTCCATGGACGTACATCCGGTCTCCTCTCGCAGTCGTCTCGGTGAGGTGCGCGCCAGCAGCCGGCCCTCACGCATCAGCAGCAGATCGCCGCAGTGCTCGGCCTCATCCATCACATGGCTGGACACCAGCAGCGTCGTGCCGCGTCGGGCCAGGGCCTGAAACTGGTGCCAGAGGTCTGCGCGCAGCACCGGGTCCAGGCCGATCGTCGGTTCGTCGAGGACCAACAGGTCCGGCCGCCCGACCAGTGCGCAGGCCAGCGAGACCCGAGCACGCTGACCGCCGGACAGGTTGGCGCAGTGGTCACCGCGGTGGTCCCACAGATCCACCGCGTCGATCGCCTCGTCGGCGGCCTGGGTGTCGACGCCCGCCAGCGCCGCGAAGTACCGCACGTTGTCGATCACCCGCAGGTCGTCATAGATCGTCGGCTGCTGGGGCATGTAACCCACCCGGTGACGCAGCTGGGGCGAGCCAGCCGGGCTGCCCAGCACGTCGACGCTGCCGGCGGTGATGACCTGGGTGCCGACGATGCAGCGCATCAGGGTGGTCTTGCCGCAGCCCGACGGCCCGAGCAGGCCGGTGATGGCGCCGGGGGCGATTCGCACCGACAGATCGTGCAGCACCGGTCGCTTGCCCCGGATCACCCGGAGGTGCGCGATGTCTACCGCCGGGGCACCGCGAGGCCGGGATAATTCATCATGCGATGAAATCATCATGTGATGAATATTCGCCCGGTCGCGGCGCGTTGTCAAGGGTCCGGCAGAATCTGCGCCGTGAGTGCTGCCGAGCTTGCGGTGGATCCGCTCGCGGCCGCCCACCTGCTGCTCGGCGCCACGCTCGAGGCCCGCGGGGTCCGCGCGACGATCGTCGAAGTGGAGGCCTACGGCGGAGTGCCCGACGGCCCCTGGCCGGACGCGGCGGCGCATTCCTATCGCGGGCCCACCGGGCGCAATACGGTGATGTTCGGACCGCCCGGCCGGCTCTACACCTACCGCAGCTACGGCATGCACGTCTGCGCCAACGTGGCCTGCGGCCCGGACGGGACGGCCGCCGCGGTGCTGCTGCGGGCGGCGGCCATCGACGGGGGGTCGGCTACGGCCCGATCCCGTCGCGGCGAGGCGGTGCCCAGTACCGGGTTGGCTCGCGGGCCGGGGAATCTCTGTTCCGCACTGGGAATCACTATGGAAGACAACGGGATCGACCTGTTCGACGCCGGCAGCCCGGTGCGGCTGCGACTCGGTGCGCGACTGGCCGCGCAGGCCGGCCCGCGGGTGGGGGTCAGCCAGGCCGCCGACCGGCCGTGGCGGTTGTGGGTGCCCGGCCGACCCGAGGTATCGGCCTACCGACGCAGCCCACGGGCGCCGGCGCCCGGCGCCAGCGACTGATCCGGCGGGCCGCTGCTCAGGGCAGTAGATCCAGCGCCGCAATATCGACCGGATCCAGCAGCGCGATGCCGGCGGCGGAATGGGCCAGCGTGTGGATCAGCGCTTCATTGAGCGCGGCCAGTGAATCCCACAGCGGGGCGGACTCGCTCAGTGGCGCGAAGCCGCCGGGTGCGTTCATCACAGCGACGGCAAGGTCGTCGCGGGCGTTGAGGAATCCGGCGGTGATGCTGGTGGCCGGGTCCGTCAGCGTCAGGTCGAAGATCGATCCGAGCCCCTGCGCCGCCGTGTCGAGCGCCGTCCACAGCTGCGGGAGGTCGCCGGACGACACCGCGGTCTGGATCGCCTCGGTGGTATGCCCGGCGAGTACCTGGAGCCGCTCGACCAGCAGAATGACCGGCAACTCGATGTCTTTGATCGCTAGGGGCACATTGTTGATGAGCGCCGAGAGGCTGCCGTCGGGATTGGTCAGGATGTCGTGCGCGAGGGTGGCCAGGTTGGGGCTGAACTCCGGAGTCAGCCGGTCCAGGACCGAGGGCACATCGGTTTGACCTCCGAAGATCGCGGTGAACTGCTCGGCGCCCATCGCCGCCTTGACCTGGTCGTACATCAGGTTGGCTCCCACCCAGGCGATGCCGTGGCTCTGATCGTGCGCGTAGCCGTACTCGAATAGCCGTTCCTGTAGGTCGGCGGCGCGTTCCGCGGCGGAGACGAGCGGGGTGTCAGCCGGCAGAAGATTGCCGATCTCGTTCTTGACGTCGGCGACGTCGACGACCTCGGTCCGCACCGGGATGCTGGGAAAGGAGCCGGTGATGTTCTGCCACCGCAGCCAGACACCCCCGTGGGTGATACCGGAGTTGTCGACCCAGTTGGCGACACCGGGGTCTTTGGCGCTGATGACGTAGTAGGTGAAGCCGTCGGAGTCATGGACGGTCTGGGTGTTGTTGAGGCTGCCGAACGTGGTCGCAAACGGAGCGGTTTGCCCCCAGGCGTTGGCGACCATGATGCTCGAGTACGCCGCGTCGATCTGCGGCACCTGCACGATGAGCGCCTGGTCGGGCGCCAGTGAGAAGTGGCCCAAGCTCGTCAGCTGATTCGACAGCAACGGGCCCGGTATGTGCTCGGTGGTGGGCGCGATGTCGGAGAACGTGTTGACCGGGACGGTGTCGACGCCCTGGAACTGTCCCAGGTAACTGCCGGACAGATTCTCCCTGGGGAGGTTCGCGGCGATGGTGCCCAGCATCGACAGGATCTGGTCGTCTGAGAGCAGCGGGAAGGTCAGCGCCCCAGAGGCGCCCTGCTCCTCGATGGAGAAGCTGTTGTGTATCTGGCCCCAGTCGCCGAGGGTGTCTCGGACGACAACCGTGTCGGCCCCGGCGATGTCGACCCAGTTGCCGGCCGATACGCCCGTCGGCGCGGTGGAGCTCAGCACGATGGTGTAGCTGCCGTCCGCGTTGGGTGTGGCGTTCGCCAGGTCGACGCCGGCCGCGAGCGGCTCGAAGTCGGTCGTCACGCCGTTGCCCGAGTTGGCCAGGAACGTCACGTCCTGGGTGCCCGGTGCGGGGTGCACCGTGATCACGTAGGTCTTGTCCGGGTCGACCGGCAGGGAGCTGTAGAAATTGTCCGGATTGTTGTAGGTCAAAAACGGTTGCGGGTCAGCAACATTGGCAGACCACGGGTACGGCGCCCAGGGCATGACCACGTCGTGGAACTCGTTTCTGGCCAGCATGTTGAGCGATGATGCGAACATCGTGCCCGCCAACATCCGCTGATACTCGCCCAGCGTGGACAGGTCGGCCGGGGTGATGAAGGGAAAGCCGGTGTTGGTGTCGGTGATCTGTTGCTGCGCCTCGAGCAGTTGGTCGATCACCGGTTGCAGGAGCTGCGACGGGGCCGACTCGCCAACCGCGCGCGGTGCCATCATCAGCATCGCCATGGCGGCGGCCGCCAGGGACGTCGTCACAGTGGCTGCGGCGGCTCTCGATCGCGGCATACGCCCCTCCTCGGGTGCGACAAAACTCCGAATAACGTGAGTGATTCATGAGATGCCCATAAATTGTGCGCGGCGGTCACCCCTGCAGACAAGAGCCGTGCCCACCTTGACCGAGCCTGACTGACGCCGGCCGAACATCAACCGGGAAGATCGAACCCATGAGTACTGCACCCGCGGGCATTCTCGACGAGCTGGCCTGGCGCGGGCTGATCGCCCAATCCACCGACCTCGACGCCCTGACCGCCGAGGTGACGCGGGGGCCGATGACCGTCTATGCCGGATTCGACCCGACCGCGCCCAGCCTGCACGCCGGAAACCTGGTGCCGTTGCTGGCGCTGCGGCGCTTCCAGCGGGCCGGACACCGGCCGATCGTGCTGGCCGGTGGTGCGACCGGTCTGATCGGTGATCCCCGCGAAACCGGCGAACGCTCCCTCAACAGCGCCGACACCGTGGCCGAGTGGTCCGAGCGGATCCGCGGACAGCTGGAGCGCTTCGTCGACTTCGATGACAGCGCCACCGGCGCGTTGGTGGTCAACAACCTGGAGTGGACGGCGTCGTTGTCCGTGCTGGAGTTCCTCCGGGATGTGGGCAAGCACTTCTCGGTCAACGTGATGCTGGACCGCGACACCATCCGGCGCCGGTTGGATTCCGAGGGCATCTCCTACACCGAATTCAGTTACATGCTGCTGCAGGCCAACGACTATGTGGAGCTGCACCGGCGGCACGGCTGCTCGCTGCAGATCGGCGGCTCCGATCAGTGGGGCAACATCATCGCCGGCGTCCGGCTGGTGCGCCAGAAGCTGGGCGCGACCGTGCACGCGCTGACCGTCCCGCTGGTGACGGCCGCCGACGGTACCAAGTTCGGTAAGTCCACCGGCGGCGGCAGCCTGTGGCTGGATCCCGAGATGACCAGCCCGTATGCCTGGTACCAGTACTTCTTCAACACCGCCGACGCCGATGTGATCCGCTACCTGCGCTGGTTCACCTTCTTGTCCGCCGACGAGCTGGCAGAACTGGAGCAGGTGACGGCCGAGCGTCCGCACGAGCGCGCCGCCCAACGCCGGCTGGCCCGAGAGTTCACCACCCTGGTGCACGGTGCGGCGGCCACCGAGGCCGTCGAGCTGGCAAGTCAGGCGCTGTTCGGCCGGGGTGAGCTGTCCCGGCTGGACGAATCGACGCTGGCCGCGGCCCTGAAGGAGACGCCGGTGGCACAGCTGGGGCCCGGCGCCGCCGACGGCATCGTCGATCTGCTGGTGGCCACCGGGCTGTCGGCGAGCCGGGGTGCGGCTCGCCGCACGATCGGCGAGGGGGGTGTGTCGGTGAACAACGTCCGGGTGGACAGTGAGGAATGGGCGCCGCAGCCCGATGACTTTCTGCACGGACGGTGGTTGGTGTTGCGCCGCGGCAAGCGCAACGTGGCCGGCATCGAGAGGGTCTAGCGAGGGTCCAGCGAGGGGTTTGCTGGGCGCCGGCGGCATCCGAAGTTGATCTTGAAGGGCCGAAAAACGTCTGCTAGCAGCGGATTTGACTCCCAGTTTCACCTCGCGTAACTTAGTGTACGTCGCCGCGACCAGGCCAGACCGGGTAAGCGCGACAAGCCCGCGGAATCCAAGAGATTCACAAAGCGATTCCGGGGGCGTTTCACTTGTCCGCACGGCCGATGCGCGGCTTTTAGCCGCGGATTGACTGCGCGTCCGGGTGGGGCGTGTTGTTTGAGAACTCAATAGTGTGTTTGGTGGTTTTTGTTTGTTGTTGTTTTTTGCCATGCCTTCGGCGCC
>NZ_MVHU01000043.1 GCF_002086285.1 Mycolicibacter kumamotonensis
GCGGGACGGGCTGTCACCGTTCTGCGCGGCGGCATGAAGGCTCGAGAACGCCGCCAGATCGCCGACCAACTCGCCAACCACACGCCCGATTCGGACCCACTCCTGATCGTCGGCACCAGCTCGTTCATCGGGGAAGGCTTCGACTGCCCCGCTCTTGACACCCTGTTCCTGGCCGCACCGATCACCTTCAAGAACCGGCTCGTGCAATACATCGGTCGCATCACCCGCCCCTACCCCTCGAAAACCACCGCAACCGTGCACGACTACCACGACGAGCTCACCCCCGTCATCGCCTCATCGCTGAAGAAACGGGCACCCGGCTACCTCAAGATGGGCTTCCCCGACCCACGCAAGATGCTCAAATAGCAGGCCCACCCACCGTGATCAGCGTTCGACCTCGGCATCTCACCGGGTCGGTGGTGTTGGTCATGTTGGAGGTGGAGCCATCACCCCACAGGAAGGAAGTACCGAGTGCATATCAATGCCTTCGTACCTACCGAGAGCGCGCTAATGGTCGGGAATGCCGTCAATGCCACTCAAGTCCCGTTCACCGCATTCCGCTTGCCACCGCTAAAGGAACAACAGGTGCACCAGTTGAGCGCTCCGATCCTGTTGTGCCTCTGGGCCGAAAACGGCGCCGATCACGATCCCCGCTTGTACGTCCAGGCGCGCGATCCTAACTCGGAAACTCGGGGGAATGCTGAGTTGGTGTGGTTCTGGGAGGACGTACCAGATGCCCCGTGCAAGTGGCGGGTGTTCGACCTCCAGCTGCCGTTCCTGGTCTTCGGCGACGGCGTCTACACCTTCGGAGTGTATTCCGACCCAGACGATCCGACCGAGGACGCGTTGGCATCGTATCCCTTGACGATCATCTTCGATCCCGACTGTCCGCCTCTTCCTTCCGGTCGAGGGCTTCCGCCGGGAGCCGAGTACCGGTAGCTTGCGCCGGTTACCGGCGACGTCGTGGCCCTGGCTGCTTACCGCGTTTGCCGCCAGTTCCTCGGGTACAAGGGAAATCATGCCGGCGCCACGTCGAGCGGCGCCGCGAGAGACCTCGGCATGGAAATCGACGGGCAGCATGTCGCCGGTTGATCCGAGTGTTGATGCGGGCGTAGCGCGGTCACGCCACGACTCTCGCGCCCCTGCACGACACCAGTGTCGATTGCGTGATCTATTCCCGCACAACCCCGATGCTATTCGAGGTACCTGCCGTGGATCACAAGAAAGGTCACGGCCCAAGTCCAGCCAGCGTCCGCTATCGGTGCAGCTCAGTGCCTATATCTCTCTGCCGGGCTGACAGCTGCCGGGCTGACAGTATTTGAACCTGCGACCACTTGCCCCCAGGACGTGGCAGTAGGGCGTTTCCCGGGTCGCCGATGGTCGACGTCGGCACGTACCGTGTGACATTCACTGATGGGCAGGCCGTTCGGCAGCGCGCATGACATGTAGTCCCAGCGTGGTCCCGCGGATGATCGTGCCCGAATCGGCTCGCGAGAGCCCTTGACCGAATACAAACGTACTGCCATTGTGAGTACATGACGTCAATGAAAGGCGACCGCCTGCAGCTGCGGGTCGGCGCCGCTGCCAAACGCCGGCTTGAGGAGGCGGCAAGCGAAGCGCACCTCAGCGTCACGGCGTTCGTGTTGCAAGCCGCCAACAGTGCCGCCGACGACGTGCTCGCCGAACGGCAAACCATCCACCTCGCCCCTGAAGCTGCATTCGCCTTCACCGAAGCACTCAACCACCCCGCGCAGGTCAATGAGCGGTTGGCGGCGGCATTGCAGCGCCCGGCGAAGTTCACCTGGCTCGACTGAGGTGCAGTTCTATCGGCCGACACTGCTTGACCCGAACAAACACCACCGCGACGAATTCACCTCTGGCGAAACCACGTTGGACGGGTGGCTGCGTCGCTATGCCGGCCAAAATCGACGGGGCAACACCGCCGCAGTGTGGGTGATCGCGGACGCGAACCAGGCGGTCGTCTGCTACGCCACGTTGTCGATGACCGCCGTCGATCGCTCTGCCAGCCCCAAACCTCTGGCTACGGGAGCACCGCGGCAGATTCCCGCGCTATTGGTCGGTCGCCTGGCCACAGACAGTCGGGTGGCCGGACTCGGCCTCGGGACTGCGATGGTCAAGCACATCCTGGCCACCGCAACCGAACTGAACATCAAGGCAGCCTGTCGCGCCGTCGTCGTCACTGCCCTCAACACTGACGCATTCCGCTGGTGGCAACGATTCGGGTTCGAACCGTTTCACGCCGAAGATACCGACAACCTTGATCTCTATCTGTTGACCAAAGATATCGCCACCACCCTGGCCAACCTGTAGGACGTCAGCTCTTGACAGCGTGCGAGCATTCAGGCCGACTTGCGCTCCCCTACCCATCGCACTCCGACAGGCCGAGGTCGTCCATTTGTGAATCTCCGCGGCGCGGGCGTCGTGGTCTCGGATTAGCGATGCCCTACCGGAAGTCATTCTCCAGCGGCTTCGCGGAGCACGCCCAGCGGTCGCCGAACCAGGCCACCACATGCTGACATTTTCAGGATCGGTTCTCCGACGACACGCAGATAGGACTTGCGCGCCACCAGCTCACTTGACCAGCGGTCAATTTCGGCATGAGAACGGCCGCCCGGTCGAACCGCATAACGTGCACAGACGCGCATAGCGTGCATGAAGTGCGATCCAAGTGCCCAAAACTCCCCTGAATGAGTCCGTCGAGCGCGCCGCCTACACCCGTGTGGTCCCAGAGTGGTCGGCCCGTCACGCGGCAGTTCAGGTTGAGAATCCATGTTACCGCAGGTCATACCCCTATTTTCCTAAGTCGGGCTGACAGGATTTGAACCTGCGACCACTTGACCCCCAGTCAAGTGCGCTACCAAACTGCGCCACAGCCCGCCGCCGCCGGACAAGCCCGGCAGCAGGTCGAAAGCCTACCGCAAGCACCCCGACGCTCCGAACCCGCGTGAGGGCATCGCCCGCCCGGGCAGAAAGGCTAGGCTCGGCCAGGCGAGCGTGCCCCCCTCGGCACCGCCACAACCCCAGGAACCGCGACTGATGCAGATCCCCTTTGTCGAAGCCCTGCTCGGCATGGCCGATCGCCGCCCGGAGCCGATGCACATCCCCGGGACCACCGAAGACGCCGTCGACATCGGCGATGCCATGCTGCTGCTGCAGAAGATGGAGAACCGGCTGGTCCGGCACGCCCTGCGCAAGCCGGACGTGCTCAGCGCCGAGCAGCTGCGCCGGCTCCGCTACCTGCTGAATTTCGCCCGGCTCGACGACTTCGAGCCCGGCGCGGCCGGACCGGGCGGCACCCGCGGCCGCGGCGACGTCTCCGTCGGCGCGGAGCTGGCGCCCTGGCGGTCGCGGGTGACCGACGCCCTCTACGGTCCGCTGCGTGAGGAACGCGACCCGGTGATCGCGCTCACCGCGGCACGCGACGCCCTGGGCGGGCTGGCCGCCGGCCAGGACGAGCAGCGCCGCCAGCTGAGCGAGCACCACGGCAATGACTTCTCGGTGTCCGAACTCGACGCCGAGGTGGGCCACAAGAAGCTCGTCACCGTCCTCGGCGGTGGTGGCGGCGCCGGATTCGTCTACATCGGCGGCATGCAGGCGCTGCTGGAGGCAGGACCCATCCCGGACTACCTGATCGGCTCGTCGTTCGGCGCGGTGCTGGGCTCGGTGGTCAGCCGCGCGCTGCCGGTCCCCATCGAGGAGTACGTCGCGTGGGCCAAGACGGTGTCCTATCGCGCCATCCTGGGCCCCGAGCGATTGCGCCGCCGCCACGGCCTGACCGGGGTGTTCTCGCTGAACTTCGACCAGTTCGCCGACGCCATGTTCCGCCGTGAGGACGGCGAGCCGATGCGCATGTCGGATCTGGCTATCCCCTTTGACGCTGTGGTGGCCGGGGTACGCCGGCAGCCCTTCGCGGCGCTGCCGTCGCGGTACCGCAATCAGCGGCTCGCCGCGCTGCAGCTGCGGTCCTTCCCGTACCTGTCGATCGGGCTCGGCCCGCAGATCGCCACCCGGCTGTGGCAGACGGCCGCCTTCATCGACCCGCGGGTGGTCACCCCGCTGATCATCGCCGGCGACAATCCCGACCGTGACGTCAACGTCGTCGACGCGGCGTCGTTCTCCTCGGCGATCCCCGGCGTGCTGCACCACGAGACCAAGGACCCGGCGATGCTTCCGCAGCTCAATGCGCTGCTGGCCGACAACGACGTCGGGGCGCTGGTCGACGGCGGCGCCGCCAGCAACGTTCCGGTCGAGCTGGCCTGGAAACGGGTCCGCGACGGCCGGCTGGGCACCCGCAACGCCTGCTATCTCGCCTTCGACTGCTTCCACCCGCAGTGGGATCCGCGGAACCTGTGGCTGGTGCCGATCACCCAGGCTATCCAGTTGCAGATGGTGCGCAACGCCCCCTACGCCGACCATCTGGTCCGGTTCTCCCCGACGCTGTCGCCGGTGAATCTGGCGCCGTCGGCGGCCGCCATCGACCGGGCCGGTCAGTGGGGGCGCAAGAGCGTCGAACGCGCGATCCCGGTGGTCTCGGCGCTGCTGGAACCCATCTGGTGGGAAGGCGAGAAGGCGGCGGTGCCCGCCGAGCCCGCCGCGCCGGCACACCAGAAGGCCGCGCCGATGAGCACGGTCATGTCCGCCTTCCGCGCACCGCGAACCCGCTGGCAGCGGTGGCGCCAGCGCGACGCGATGTGACGCGCTCAGACCGCCATCAGCCGGTAGAGCCCGACCAGACCGACCACGATGATCACTGCCCGCAGCGCATTCGGTGACAGCCTGCGCCCGTAGTGCCCGCCCAAGTATCCACCGACCAACGACCCGACTGCGATCAATCCGACTGCGAGCCAACTGATCCGGTCGAATGCGGTGGTGATGTAGGCCAGTGCGGCGACCACGTTGACCAACAGCGTCAGCAGGACTTTCGCCGCGTTCATCCGCTGCATCGACTCCGGCAGCAGCACCCCCATCACGCCGATCATCAAAATGCCCTGCGCGGCAGAGAAATAGCCCCCGTACACGGCGACCGCGAACGTGCCCAGCGTCAGCGCCGCCATCCGGCCGCGGCCCAGATGGTCAACGGATCGGCCGGCCTGCTCGGCGCGGCGCTGGGCGATCGTCTGGATTCTGGGGCCGATCACCACCAAGACCAACGCCGCGATCAACAGCACCGGAACCACCCGGTTGAACACGCTTTCGGGCAAATGCAACAACAGATAGGCGCCGCACACCGCACCGATCACCGATCCGGGCACCTGCCAGCGCAGCCGGTCGCGCTGCCCGCGCAGTTCCCGGCGGTAGGCCCAGGTGCCCGACACCCCGCCGGCCACCAGGCCGATCGAGTTCGAGATGGTCGCGGTCAGAGGTGCGAACCCCAGCGTCACCAGGGTCGGGAAGGTGATCAGCGTTCCCGAGCCGACCAGGGAATTGACCGCCCCGGCGCCCACTCCGGCCAGAATGATCAAGACCATCTGCGAAACCGGCACCGGCTCCCCCTTCTCCGACGCCTCAGCGAGAACGCTTGGCGCCCCGCTTCTCTCGCACCCGTACGTTGATCCGGATCGGGCTGCCCTCGAACCCGAAGGTCTCGCGCAGTCGTCGTTCCAGGAATCGTCGGTAGCCGGCCTCCAGGAATCCCGAGGTGAACAACACGAACGTCGGCGGGCGGGCCGCGGCCTGGGTGGCGAACAGGATGCGCGGTGCCCGGCCGCCCCGCGCCGGAGGCGGCGTCGCGGCCACCACCTCTTTGAGCCAGGTGTTGAGCTGCCCGGTGGAGATCCGCTTGTCCCACGACTCCAGCGAGGTCTCCAGCGCGGGCACCAACTTCTGCACGGCCCGACCGGTTTTCGCCGAGATGTTCACCCGCGGCGCCCACGCCACTCGGGCCAGGTCGCGGTCGATCTCCTTGTCCAGCAGGTAGCGCCGGTCTTCGTCGACCAGGTCCCACTTGTTGAAGGCCAGCACCAGTGCCCGGCCGGCCTCGATCACCATGGCCAGCACTCGCTGATCCTGTTCAGTCAGCGGCTGCGAGGCATCGACGAGGATGATCACCACCTCGGCGGCGTCGATGGCGCCGTGGGTGCGTACCGAGGCGTAGAACTCATGCCCGCTGGCCTGGCCGACTTTGCGGCGCAGCCCGGCAGTGTCGACGAAACGCCAGATCTTGCCGTCCATCTCGATCAGCGAGTCGACCGGGTCGACCGTGGTTCCGGCGACGTCGTGCACCACCGAACGCTCGTCGCCGGCCAGCCGGTTCAGCAGCGAACTCTTGCCGACATTGGGTTTGCCGACCAGTGCCACCCGTCGTGGACCGCCTCCCCCGCCGGCGGTTTCGGCGACCTCGGGCAGCTTGGCGATCACCTCGTCGAGAAGCTCGGCGACTCCCCGCCCGTGCAGGGCGCTGACCGCGTACGGTTCGCCCAGCCCCAGCGACCACAGCGCCGCCGCGTCGGCCTCACCACGCTCCCCGTCAACCTTGTTGGCGGCCAAGAACACCGGCTTGCCCGAGCGGCGCAGGATGCGGGCGGCGGCCTCGTCACCGGCGGTGGCTCCGACCACCGAGTCCACCACCAGGATCACCGCGTCGGCGGTGCGCATCGCCACCGACGCCTGCTCGGCCACCAACTGCTGCAAGCCCTTGGCGTCGGGTTCCCAGCCACCGGTGTCCTGCACCACGAAGCGACGCCCGGTCCACAGCGCGTCATACGACACCCGGTCGCGGGTCACGCCAGGCAGGTCCTGCACCACCGCCTCACGCCGGCCCAGGATGCGGTTGACCAGAGTCGACTTGCCGACGTTCGGCCGGCCCACCACGGCCACCACCGGTGGGGGTCCGGAGTCCTCGACGAGCTCGTCGAAGCCGCCCTCTTCCCCGATCTCCCAGTCACTTTCGTCGACCCAGGTGCCGTCGGATTCAGAAGGACTCATCGGATCGCCCCGCAGCGCTGCTCGACCAATTCCCGCAGGTGGTCGACCACCTGCGCTTGCGTCATCCCCCCGGTGTCGACGATCACCGCGTCGTCGGCGGGCCGCAGCGGCGACACCTTCCGGGTCGAATCCAGTTCATCGCGGCGCAGCACGTCGGCCAGCACCGCCGCGTAGTCATCGCCGAGCCCGGCCGCCACATTCTGGTCGTTGCGCCGCCGGGCCCGTGTCTCGGCGGAGGCGGTGAGGAAGATCTTGACGTCGGCGTCGGGCAGCACCACGGTGCCGATGTCGCGGCCTTCGACCACCACTCCGCCGGCTTCGGCGGCAAGCTTGCGCTGCAGGGCGACCAGCCGGGTGCGCACCGCTGGGATCGCCGACACCCCCGAGACCGCCCGGGTCACCTCGTCACCACGGATCTCGCGTGAAACGTCTTCTCCGCCAAGGTAGGCACGGTCCCCGTCGGGGTGCGAGTCCACCGCGACCTCGGCGGCCTCGGCAACCCGGGCAATACCCTCGGCGTCATCGAGGGCGACACCGGATCGCAGCACCGCCAGTGTGACGACGCGGTACATCGCGCCGGTGTCCAGATACCGCTCTCCGAGCGCGCGCGCCAAACCCCGTGACACCGAAGACTTTCCGGTCCCGGCCGGGCCGTCGATAGCCACCACGACCCCGCTGCCCGTGCTCACAGACCTACCGCCTTGTACAGTTCGCCGACCTCTTTGCGGCCCAATTTGCGAATGGTGCCAGGCCGCTGATCCCCCAGCGCGACCGCGCCGATATCGGTGCGCACCAGTTCCTGTACCGGAAACCCGACCGACGCCAGCATTCGGCGCACGATGCGCTTGCGGCCCTCGTGCAGCGTCACTCGCACCAGCGTTTTCCCGGGTACGGCGTCGACCACCGCGAAGTCGTCGACCTTCGCCGGTCCGTCGTCGAGTTCGACACCCTCGCGCAGTTTCTTGCCGAGCCCGCGCGGCACCGTCCCGAGCACGGTGGCCACATAGGTTTTGGGTATCTCATAGGACGGGTGCATCAGCCGGTGCGCCAGCTCGCCGTCGTTGGTCAGCAGCATCAGGCCCTCGGTGTCGGCATCGAGCCTTCCGACGTGAAACAGCTTGGAGTCACCGCGAACCCGGTGCTCGACGTAGTCGCCGATGCAGGGCCTGCCGCGGTCATCCGCCATCGTCGAATGCACACCGCGCGGCTTGTTCAGCGCCAGGTACACCCTTGTGTCATCGACGGTCACCCGCGCCCCGTCGACCCGGATCACGGCCGTGTCGGGATCGACCCTGGTACCCAGTTCGGTGACCACCTTGCCGTCCACCTCGACCCGGCCGTCGAGAATCATCCGCTCGGCGACCCGGCGCGACGCAACCCCGGCCTGCGACAACACTTTCTGCAGCCGCACACCATCGGTGTCCGGCTCGAACTCGGAGAAGGCCATCAGTCGTGGTCCACATCGAAAGTCAGTGGCTGATCCGCGGCCTGCGCGCCGCCGAGTTTCATGAAACGCGGTTCACTGTCCAGGGATTCGCTCAGATCGTCGATGACGTCGACGTCGGGCAGCAGGGGTGCGATGTCGGGCAGGTCGGCAAGCGAGGACAGGCCCAGCCGCTCCAAAAACAGCTCGGTGGTCGCGAACGTCACCGCGCCGGTGTCGGCGTCGGCGCCGGCTTCGGTGATCAGGCCCCGGGCCAGCAGGGTGCGCATCACCGCGTCCACGTTGACGCCGCGCACCGCGCTGACCCGCGCACGCGTCACCGGCTGGCGGTAGGCGACCACCGCCAGCGTCTCCAGGGCGGCGCGGGTCAGTTTGGACCGCGCGCCGTCGAGCAGCAGGCGCTCGACGTACGGGGCGAACCTTGCGCGGGTGTAGAGCCGCCAGCCGCCGCCGGCCTCCCGCAGGTCGATGCCGCTGTCGCGTTCGGCGAGCTCGTCGGCCATCGCCCGCAGCTTCGCGGTGATCCGGTACACCGGCTGGTCGGTGGCAGCCGCCAACGCCTCGACGGTCACCGGGGTGTCCACCACCAGGAGCAGGGCCTCGAGCACCGCGCCCAACTCGGAGTCCTCGAGTTCGGGGGCCACGGCGACGTCGATGCCCAGGTCCGAGCCCGCGGGACCGGCGAACTCGGCGGCCTCGGACGGCTCAATCG
Organism: Mycolicibacter kumamotonensis; assembly: GCF_002086285.1. Taxonomy (GTDB): domain Bacteria; phylum Actinomycetota; class Actinomycetes; order Mycobacteriales; family Mycobacteriaceae; genus Mycobacterium; species Mycobacterium kumamotonense. The sequence continues at coordinate 9,102 of NZ_MVHU01000043.1, forward strand.
GCTCGGTGGGCCCGGACGGTTCCGACACCTCGGGTTCGGGCATGTGGTCAGTCATCAATTCGTCTCGCACTACTCGGCCGATTCTGCTTTCACCAGGTCTACTAACTCTTCCGCGGCCGGAGATTCACCGGTCCACGACACCTGGAGCACACCAAGTGGTTCTGACTGGTCGAATGCTACCGCCCGGGCTCGATACAGTTCGAGCAGCGCCAGGAAGCGGCCGACGATCTCGATCGGCGCCCGGCAGTCGGCGACCAGTTCGGAGAACGACGCCCACTGACCGCTGCCGCGCGCCTCCAGCAGCCTTAGCAGCACTCCCGCTTGTTCGGGCACCGACACCATCACCTCGTGCAGGTGCTCGGTGCCCACCGTCGGCACCGGGCGGGGGGTGAACGCGGCGGCCGCGATCTGGGCGAACGAGTCGGCATCGACGCCCAGCATCACCTCGGGCAGCAGGTTGGCGAAGCCGTCCTCCAGCGACACCGCGCGCGGGTAGCTGCGCAGCGCGGCGGCCTCGAGTTCGGCGAACATCTGCGCGACGTGCTTGAACGCCCGGTATTGCAGCAGTCGCGCGAACAGCAGATCGCGGACCTCCAGCAGGGCGAGGTCCTCTTCGTCGTCGACCTGCCCGGCCGGCAGCAGCCGGGCCGCCTTGAGATCGAGCAGGGTGGCGGCGATGACCAGGAACGCCGTCGTCTCCTCCAACTCCAACTGCGCACCGACGTCGCGGGTGTAGGCGATGAAATCGTCGGTGACCTGGTGCAACGCCACCTCGGTGACGTCAAGGCGGTGCGCGAAGATCAGCTGCAGCAGCAGGTCGAAGGGACCTTCGAAGTTGGTCAGTCGAACCTGGAAGCCTTGAGTTTCGCTGGGGCCGCCGGCTGGCTCAGTCTCGGTTTTCACGCGCCGAATCGGTCGATGACTTCGCGGGCCAGTGCGCGGTAAGCCTGCGCACCGCCGGACTTCGGGGCCCAGGTGGTGATGGGCTCCCCCGCCACGGTGGTCTCGGGGAACCGGACCGTGCGGGTGATCACCGTGTCGAACACCAGGTCACCGAAGCGCTCCACCACCCGTGCCATCACCTCTCGGGAGTTGACCGTGCGCGGGTCATAACGGGTCAGCAGGATGCCGCTGATCTCCAGCTTCGGGTTCAGCCGGTCGCGGACCTTCTCGACGGTGTCGGTCAGCAACGCCAGGCCGCGCAGTGAGAAGTACTCGCACTCGGTCGGGATCACCACCCCGTCGGCGCAGGCGAGTCCGTTGACGGTCAGCAGTCCCAGCGACGGCTGGCAGTCCACCAGCAGGTAGTCGTAGCGGTCGAGCACCGGTCGCAGCGCCCGGGCCAGCGAATGCTCGCGGCCCACCTCGTTGACGAGCTGGATCTCGGCGGCCGACAGGTCGATGTTGGACGGCACCAGGTCCAGGTTCTCGATCCGGGTCGGCATCAGCACGTCGTCGATGTCGACCCGCGGCTCCACCAACAGGTTGTGAATGGTGTGCGCCAGCTCGTAGTGCGGCACCCCCAGGCCCGCCGACAGCGCGCCCTGCGGATCCAGATCGACCAGCAGCACCTTGCGGCCGTATTCGGCCAGTGCCGCGCCGAGGTTGATGGTCGAGGTGGTCTTGCCGACGCCGCCCTTCTGGTTGCACATCGCGATGACCTTGGCGGGGCCGTGTGTCGAGCGGGGCTGCGGCTCGGGGATATTCCGCGGTGGACGCCCGGTCAAGCCGACGCCGGGGCGTTCGTCGTCGCTCATGGCCGATTAGGCGAGGTGGTGGCGGACATCCGAAGAAGTCTAACGGGTGACCGACGCCCGCACCTGCTACATGAGCAGTCCTCGGGCGTGCCGCGCGCCATAAGATCGCGCCCATGAGCCTCAAACGACACATCCCCTTCTTGCGGTGGTCGTTCCTGCGGGTGGTTACCGGCACCCGCAGCCTCACCACGACAGGCCAGATCGGCGACGGCCGCGAAGCTGCCGCGGTCGACTACGTGCTGTCCCATGCCCGCGCCGGCGACATCGACGATGTACTGGCCCGCCTCGACGAGTTCGCTTACGAGCAGTCGCTGCTGATCAATATCGGTGACGAGAAGGGAGTCCTGCTCGACGCCGCGGTGCAGCGGGTCAACCCGGCACTGGCGTTGGAACTGGGCACCTACTGCGGTTACGGCGCCCTGCGCATCGCCCGCGCCGCGCCGTCGGCCCGGATCTACTCGGTCGAGCTCGCCGAGGCAAACGCCGACAACGCCCGGCAGATCTGGGCGCACGCCGGGGTGGCCGACCGGATCACGTGTGTGGTGGGCACCATCGGTGACGGCGGGCGCACGCTGGACGCCCTGACCGCACGGCACGGCTTCGCCGCCGGTGCGTTGGACTTCTTGTTCCTCGACCACGACAAGGACGCCTACCTGCCCGACCTGCACAGCATCCTGGATCGGGGCTGGCTGCACCCGGGGTCGGTCGTGGTGGCCGACAACGTCAAATTGCCGGGCGCACCGCGCTACCGCGAGTACATGCGGGCTCAGCAGGGGACGCGCTGGGACACCGTCGAGCACAAGACGCATGTGGAGTACCAGAGCCTGCTGCCCGATCTGGTGCTGGAGTCGACGTTTCTGGGCTAGTTGCCTGGCGCGAGCGTGCGCAGAATTACGGTTTCTGCCGCGTGTCGCTGTGCAAACACGCGCGCTCGCGCAGAGAAAGAGCCAGGCTAGCGGGCGCGGGGGTGGGCGCCAGCCCAGACCTCGCGCAGCGCGTTCACCGTGACCAGCGTGTAGATCTGGGTGGTCGACACCGAGGCATGCCCGAGCAGTTCCTGCACCACCCGCACGTCGGCGCCCCCGTCGAGCAGATGGGTCGCAAACGAGTGCCGCAGCGTGTGCGGTGACACCTTCGCGGTGATCCCGGCTCGCTCGGCGGCGTCCTGCAGCACCTGCCAGGCGCTCTGCCGCGACAGCCGGCCCCCGCGGGCGTTGAGGAACACCGCCGCGGTGCCACGGCCACGCCCCGCCAGGCTCGGACGGCCCCGCACCAGATAGGCGTCCAGTGCCGCCACCGCGGGCCGCCCCACCGGCACCAGCCGCTGCTTGCCACCCTTGCCGCGCAACAGCACCGACCGGTCGCGCACATCGATGTCGTCGAGATCCAGGCCGACCGCCTCCGAGATCCGGGAGCCGGTGGAGTACAGCAACTCCAGCAGCGCCCGGTTGCGCAGCGTCAACGGGCCGTCCGAGGCGCTCTCGCCTCCCGCACCGGCCAACAGCGCGGTCACCTCGTCGATGGTCAGGCTCTTGGGCAGTCGCCGTCCCGGAGTCGGCGGTTTGACGCCGCGCGCCACGTCCACCGGGGCCATACCCTCCGCGGCGGCGAACCGGTGCAGGCCCCGCACCGCGATCAGCGCGCGCCCGGCCGAGACCGCCGACAGCGCCGGCATGCCGTTGTCGGGGTCACCGCGCCGCAGCGCCACCAGGAAATCGGTGACGTCGTTCTCCCGGACGGCGGCCAGGTCGTCGATGCCGCGCGCCTGCAGGTGTTCGGTGTAGCGCCGCAGGTCGCGCCGATAGGAGCTCAACGTATTGGCGGCGACGCCACGTTCGATCGTCAGATGATCCAGGTAACCCTGCAGCTGCCCGGTCAGCGGGACAACCGGCCGGGCCGCCGCGGTCATGACCGGCTCTGCCTGGCGGCGAACGCGGTCGGTCTGTCGACCCACTCGGCGTCCACCGGACGTGGGGTCGCCAGCCCCAGGCGGTGCAGGTAGGCGGCCAGAATTCCCGCCACCGCAATGGCATTGACGATCTCGCCGCGGAACACCCGCTCGGCCGCCTCGGCGATCGGATACCAGCGCAGGGTGAGATCGGCCTCCTCGTCCCGTGCTTCCGGGCGTTCGACCTCCGAAAGCCCGGTGGCCAGATACACCCGCACCGACTCGTCGGAGAAGCCGGGCGTGGAGTCCAGGTCGACCAGCACCTGCCAGGTGGTCGCGGTCAGCCCGGCCTCCTCGACGAGTTCGCGCGCGGCGGTCAGGTGGGCCGCCTCGCCGCCGACGTCGAGCAGCCCGGCGGGCAGCTCCCACAGCCGCCGGCCGAAGGCGTGGCGGTACTGGTAGATCAGCGGGATGTTGCCGGACTCGTCCATGGCGACCACCCCGACGGCGCCGTAGTGTTCCACCACATCGCGGGTGGCCGTCTTCCCGCCCGGCATCCGCACCTCATCGCGGCGCAGCGCGAAGATCTTGCCGCGGTGCAGCAGCTGCGACGAGTCGGTCTCGAAGACGTGTTCAGCCACGGGTTACGTGTTCCGGCAGGGCTTCTTGTACGGGATCGGTCAACGGTTGGGCGCTGCCGCCGTGGCCGTCGGCGCCGGCGTCGACGGGCTCGTGGTGTTCGTGGGCGTGCTCGGGGATCTCCACCGGCAGCCGCTCGGCGGCCTTGTAATCGATGGCCGCCCCGACGAACGCGGCGAACAGCGGGTGTGCCCGGGTCGGCCTGCTCTTCAACTCCGGGTGCGCCTGGGTGCCCACCAGGAACGGGTGCATCTCGCGCGGGTACTCGACGAACTCCACCAGCTTTCCGTCCGGGGACGTGCCGGAGAACCGCAGGCCGCTCTCGGCGATCCGGTCCCGGTAGGCGTTGTTGACCTCGTAGCGGTGCCGGTGCCGTTCGGAGACCTCGGTCGTCCCGTAGGCCTCGGCAACGATCGAACCCGGTTCCAGCACAGCGGGATAGGCGCCAAGGCGCATGGTGCCGCCGAGGTCGGCCGTGCCGGCGACCGCATCCTGCTGATCGGCCATGGTCGCGATCACCGGGTCCGGCGTGTCCGGATCGAACTCCGCGGAACTGGCCTGCGTGATACCGGCGGTGCGGGCCGCGTCGATCACGATGCACTGCAGGCCCAGGCACAGTCCCAGCACCGGCAGCGAGTGGGTGCGCGCATAGGCGATGGCGCCGATCTTGCCCTCGATGCCCCGGATTCCGAACCCGCCGGGGATCAGCACCCCGTGCATGTCTCCCAACGCGGCGGCCGCCCCCGCCGGGGTTTCACACGCGTCGGAGGCGACCCAGTGGATCTCGACCTTCGCGTAGTGGCTGAAGCCGCCGGACCGCAACGCCTCGATGACCGACAGATACGCATCGGAGAGGTCGATGTACTTGCCCACCAAGGCGATTCGCACGGTCTCGTGTGGTTCATGGACGCGCCGCAACAGCTCGTCCCACTCGGTCCAGTCGACGTCCTTGAACGGCAGGTTGAGCCTGCGCACCACGTAGGCGTCCAGCTCCTCGCGGTGCAGCACCTTGGGGATGTCGTAGATCGATGCCGCGTCCGGGGTGGAGATCACCCCGTCGACGTCGACGTCGCACATCAGCGCGATCTTGTTCTTCAGCGGTTCGGGCACATCGCGGTCGCAGCGCAGGATCAGCGCGTCGGGGGTGATACCGATGCTGCGCAGCGCCGCCACCGAGTGCTGGGTGGGCTTGGTCTTGAGCTCACCGGAGGGCGCCAGATACGGCACCAGCGATACGTGCAGGAAGAACACGTTGTCCCGGCCGACGTCGTGGCGGACCTGGCGGGCGGCTTCCAGGAACGGCTGTGACTCGATGTCGCCGACGGTGCCGCCGATCTCGGTGATGACGACGTCGGGGCGCCGGCCGTCGGCGTCGGGCTCGGACATCGCCAGGATGCGCCGCTTGATCTCGTCGGTGATGTGCGGGATCACCTGCACGGTGTCGCCGAGGTACTCGCCGCGGCGTTCCTTGGCGATCACCGTCGAATACACCTGCCCGGTGGTCACATTCGCCGACCCGGGCAGGTCGCGGTCCAGGAACCGCTCGTAGTGGCCGACGTCGAGGTCGGTCTCAGCACCGTCTTCGGTGACGAAGACCTCACCGTGCTGGAACGGGTTCATCGTCCCGGGGTCGACGTTGAGATAGGGGTCCAGCTTCTGCATGGTGACCTGCAGGCCGCGGGCGATCAATAACTGGCCCAGGCTGCTTGCGGTCAAACCTTTACCGAGCGAGGATGCAACTCCGCCGGTGACGAAGAGGTGCTTCGGCTCGGTTTGCGGATGCTTTCGCAGTGGTGGCAACACCAACCTCCGTGACGACGGCGCAGGATTGAGGGCCTGCCGACCCACGGAATCTCACCCTAACATCGTTGGCAGCCCCCGGCCGCTGACACGCCGCCCGGCCGCGGCCGCCCGGCCTTATTGCGCGAGGGTGACCGACCCGGCGCCGTGACCGATGCCGTACCGGCCCGGGTGCCCGCCGTTGATCAGACTGCTCACCGCCATGACGGTGGTGATCCGCCCGGACTCCAGGTCGACGTCGTCGACCGTGCTGATCGCGTCGCCGACGGCGGCGTCGGTGCGGGCCATCGCCACGGCCGCGGTGCCCGAGGCGCAGCCGTCCCGGCCGGCCAGCACCGTAGCCGAGCCGTGCGGGGCCAGCGCCGCCGCGAACCGTGCCACGCTCACTCCGCTATTGCCGGCGTCATCGGGCAGCGCTCCCCCGGTGATCACCACCGCGGCGTCGGCCGCGGCGAACCGGGGTTCGGGGTAGGTGATGAAACCGGTGTCGCGCAGCGCCGCCAGTACGGTGGCGCGCTGGGCGTCGTCAACGGGCGCAGCGGGTGGGTCGGGATGGCGCGAGTTGATCAGCAGCGCGATGCCGAGCAGGTCGCCGGCCTGGGCGCCCTGGTCGATGAGATCGGTGCTCAATTGGGCGCCGGCCGGCACGATCCCGGACTCCACCACCGCCCGCAGCTTCTCCTCGGCGTTGCCGTCGACGAACTGGGGCGTCAGCGCGATCGTTGCGGTGACGGCTCCGCCGGCCTGGCCGATGATCCGCGCGACCGCCTCGACGTCATCATCGGCGGCGTCCGGGGTCCGGAAGATCACCGCGGACTTGCCCTTGAGCGCGTCGTGCACGATGCGGGGCGCCATCTGGGCGTCGAAATCGTTTGCGTGGCCGAGTCGCTCGTCCAACGCGTTCTGCTGGTCGTGCAGTGTGTCGATCTGTGCGCGCAGTTCCTGCTTGTCGGACTGCAGGCTGCCCAGCACCGGTCCCGACAGCAGCCCGGAGCCCAGCACGACGCCGATCACCAGTGCCAGCAGCACCGCGGTCAGCGACATCGCGTGGTAGCGGGGGGTGATCATCGCAGTGTCGGCCCCAGTTCTCTTAGGTCACCCAGTGCTGCAGCCACAGCCTCAGGTGGTGCCAGTAGTTGCCGAGCCAGTCCAGTACCACGGCGTCGGTCTGCGACACCCACAGCGCCACGATGACGGCCATCAGCATGGTCAGCACCAGCAGTGCGATGGCGCCCGCGGAGACCCGGTTGCGGTACAGCGTGGCGACCGCCCGGGCGTCCACCAGTTTCTCGCCCACCTTGAGCCGGGTCAGGAACATCGACGGATTGGTCAGCTGGCGGGTCCGGTCGAAGAACGTCTCGATGTTGGCGGTGTGCCCGGCCGTCACCAGCAACGCCGCACCATGGTGGTCGGCCAACAGCAGCGCCAGATCCATCGGGGACCCGGCGGCCGGGAACGTCATGGCACCCACACCGAGGTCCTGGATGCGCTCCAGACCCGGGGCGTGACCGTCGGCGTCGGCGGGCAGCACCACCTGGGATCCGCCCCGCAGCACCTCGGCGCTCATCTGGTCGGGGTCGCCGACGATCAGCTGCGGGCGGTATCCCGCCTTGCGCAGCACGTCGGCGCCGGCGCCGATGCCGATCAGCACCGGCTGGTACTCCTTGATGAACGGCTTGAGGCACTTGAGGTCGTCGGCGGCGTCGGGTTCGTCACCGACCAGCACCACATGCCGGCGGCGCAGGTCGACATCGATCTCGGGGACGCCGATTCCGTCGATCAGCAGCGGGCTCTCGCTGCGGATGAACTCGATGGTGTTGCCGGCGAAGGACTCCAGGTGCGCCACCAGCCCGGTCTTGGCCTCGAGCATCAGGTCGGCGATCTCGACATCGCTGCGCTCGACGCCGCGCGCCAGGCGTCGGTCGCCGGAGTAGACCGCACCGTTGTGCAGCCGGATCTTGGCGCCGTCGCGGATCTTCTTGAACACCGTGGGCCCGGCCTCGTCGATCAGGGCGACGCCGTTGGCCACCAGCACCTCGGGCCCGAGGTTGGGATAACGCCCGGAGATGGACGCCGAGGCGTTGACCACGCCGGCGATCTGCGCCTCCACCAGTGCGTCGGCGGTGATCCGGTCCAGGTCGAGGATGTCGAGAACCACGATGTCGCCGGGCCCGACCCGGCGCAGCAACCGGTCGACGTCGCGATCAACCCGTGCGGTACCGACGACACCGGGCCGGGAGGCGTTACGAGACAACAGCGCAGACATCTTCATGGGCGCGATTCTGGCCGGGAAGTCAGACGAATCGCGGGAGGCGCGCCGTAACACCAGCCCCAGAAGTTCTATCACGCCACATCAGTCACAGGATTATGGGTGACTCACGACCGGAAAATCCAGGGATTTCCCTGTATCCGCCATGCCTTTGCGAGCCCTAATGTCGACGCGACCGGGTACCGAATCGGGAGGACGGAGAACCAGCGACATGAGGGCGACACGCATTTCGTGCCTGGCCGCACTGGCGGCGGGTGCGTCACTCGGCCTGGCCGGCCCGGCGAACGCCGAACTGGCTGACGGCACCTACACGATGACCATTTCCGAATCCAACCAGTTCCAGGTGGGCCAGACGCAGACGTGGCATGTCGGCAGCTGCGGTCCGGACCAACCACCGGGGCAGGCGCACGGATTCATCACCACCGTCGAAAACACTTCCCTCAGCGGCACATTCACCTTTGACGACGGCGCCTACTACAAGTACCAGCTGAAGAAGAACTGACCCGGGCGCCGACCCGTCGGGCCCGCTATTCGGAGCGGCCCGCCCCGGCGCTCTCGGCGCGATCCTGCTGTGCGGCATCGAGCAGTTCCCGCGCGTGCGCCCGGGCGGTGTCGGTCTCGCCGAGACCGGCCAGCATGCGAGCCAACTCGGCCACCCGCCCGTCGTCGTCGAGGCGTCGCACACCGCTGGCCCCGCCACGTCCGGCGTCGACGACGAGGTGCGCGTCGGCGTAGGCAGCGACCTGGGGCAGGTGCGTCACCACGATGACCTGGTGGGTGCGCGCCAAACGGGCCAGCCGCCGCCCGATCTGCACCGCCGCGCGGCCACCCACGCCGGCATCGACCTCATCGAAGACCATCGTGGTACCGGCCGAGTTCCGCGCCGCCGCGGACGACGACGACGTCGCCAGCACCACCTCCAGCGCCAGCATCACCCGGGACAGCTCGCCCCCCGAGGCGCTCTTGGCCAGCGGCAGCACCGTCATCCCCCGGTGCGCGGCCAGCCCGAACTCGACATCGTCGATGCCGTCGGCGCCGGCATGAACCGTCTGCCCCGACGGCAACCGCAGAGCGGCCGGGTCGTCGTCGGTGGCCGGGCTGTGGCTGACCCCGATGGTGAATTCGGCGTCGGCCATCGCCAGCCCGGACAGCTCCGCGCTGACCGCTTTGGCCAGCCCGCGGGCGGATTTGTCGCGCGCAGCGCTGAGATCGGTGGCGGTCTTGACCACCTGCTCGGCGAGCTCGTCGACGCGGCGGGCCAGCCCGGCAAGCGCTTCTTCGGAGACGTCGAGTTCCGCCAGCCGGTCCCGGGATTGGGCCGCCCAGGCCAGCACCCCGTCGATGTCGGCGGCGTATTTGCGGGTCAGCGACCGCAGTTCGGCCTGTCGGGCCAGTTTGGCGTTCAGGGCGTCGGCACCGGTGGGCAATTCATCGAGGTAGCCGCTCAGTTCGCGGGTCACGTCGCCGACCACCGTGAGCGCCTCGCCGAGCTGTTCACCCAATGCCTGCAGGGCGGTGTCGTCGGTGGCGGTCAACGCCGCCTTCGCCTGCGCAAGCCGGTCGGTGGCCGACGTCGGGCCGCCGGTGGCCTCGTCCGCCGCGTCGTCCGAGCCGCCAGCCAGCGCCGCGCGCGCCCCGGACGCCGCGGCGCGCAGTGCGTCCAGTTCGGAGAGCCGGCGGATCTCGTTCGCCAGCGCGTCGTCCTCCCCCGGCTGCGGGTCGACGGCATCGATCTCCCGCAAGGCGAAGGTGAGCCGGTCGGCCTCTTGGGCCAGTTCCCGGGCGCGGTTGCGGCGGTCGACCAATTCACGTCGCGCCGACAGCCAGGCCTCCCGCGCGCTGCGGTAGCGCTCGAGGCGGGCGCCGACCGCGGCGAAGCGGTCCAGTGCGCCGCGCTGTTCGTCCGGGCGCATCAACCGCAGCTGGTCGTTCTGACCGTGCAGGGTCAGCAGCCCGCCGGTGAAGCCGCTCAGCGACTTGGCGGGGACCCCGCGACCGCCGAGGTAGGCCCTCGACGGCCCGTCGGCGCTGACCGAACGGGCCGCGATCACGCTGCCGTCCTCGTCGCGTTCGGCGCCGGAGGCCTCCAGGATCTCGTCGATCTGCGCGGCCGCCGCCTGCGCCAGGTCGGCGGTGCAGAACCGGCCCTCCACCACCGCGCGGGCCGCGCCGGAGCGCACCCGGGTGGCATCCGCGCGGGCGCCGCCGAGCAGGTGCAGTCCGGTGACGACCATCGTCTTGCCGGTGCCGGTCTCCCCCGTCAGCACCGTCAGGCCTCGGTCGAATTCGGCGGTCGCCGCGTGGATCGCGCCCAGCGACTCGATGCGGATCTCAGTGAGCAACGGCGGGCACCGTCGTCATTGTCCGCGCCAACCGGTCACCGGCAACCGGAACTTGCGCACCAGCCGGTCGGTGAACGGGGACCGGCCCAGCCGCGCCCATTTGACCGGGGTGACGCCGCGTTGCACCTCGAGCCGGCCGCCGGCCGGGACCAGCATCTTGCGGCGGCCGTCGCAGAACACCAACGCATTGTGGCCGTCGCTTTCGACTTCGATCGCGATCGTCGAATTCGGACTGGTCACCATCGGCCGGGCGAACAGAGCATGGGCGTTATTGGGCACCACTAGGATCGCGTCCAAGTCGGGCCAGAGCACCGGCCCACCCGCGGAGAACGCGTACGCGGTGGATCCGGTCGGTGTCGACACCAGCACCCCGTCGCAGCCGAACGTGGACACCGGCCTGCCGTCCACCTCGACCACCACGCCCAGCACGCCCAGCCGCGGGCCCTTCTCCATGCTGGCTTCGTTGAGCGCCCAGCCGCTGTCGATGATCTCTCCGTTGGCGCGCACCATCACATCCAGCGTCATCCGGTCCTCCACCCGGTAGTCGCGGGCGATGATGTGGTCGAGCACCCGGTCGATGTGGTCGGCTTCGGCCTCGGCCAGGAAGCCGATCCTGCCGAGATTGACCCCCAGCACCGGGATGTCGGCGCTGCGGGCCAGTTCGGCGGCCCGCAGGAAGGTGCCGTCTCCGCCGAGAACGAGCACCAGTTCGCAGCCCTCGGCGGCCCGGTTGTCGGGGTCCACCACGTCGATCTGGACGCCGAGTTCGCGCATGTCGTCCGGCGCCAGGTGCAGCGAGCCCTTGTCGACGGCTTCGGCGGTCAGCACCCGCAGCGTGATGTCGTGGTCGCCCAGCACCTTTTCCACGCGGCGGGCGGTGTCGGTGGCCTCTTCACGCCCGGTGTGCACCACCAGCAAAACGGTGCGCTCTCGGCTGCCGATAGTCACTGGGGTCCCCTCGCGACGGCATTGTGTACGGCTGCATCCAACGCCTCACCGGTCAGCGGTGCGGCGGCGGCACGCAGATGCAGAAAGTATTCGACGTTGCCCGACGGCCCCGGCAGCGGACTGGCGGTCACCGCGACGGTGCCCCACCCCAGGTCCGCCGCGCGGTGCGCCACCGAGCGCACCGCGTCGGCGCGCAGGCCCGGGTCGGACACGACACCGCCGGAGCCCACCTGTTCGCGTCCCACCTCGAACTGCGGCTTCACCATCGGAACGATATCGGCGTCGGGTGACGCGCAGCCAGTCAGCGCGGGCAGCACGGTGGCCAGCGAGATGAACGACAGGTCGGCGACGATCAGCTCGGCGGGGCCACCGATGGCGTCGGGGGTAAGCCCGCGCACATTGGTGCGCTCGACGACGACGACGCGCGGGTCGGTGCGCAGCGACCAGGCCAACTGGCCGTAGCCGACGTCGACGGCGACCACCCGGGCCGCGCCGCGGTCGAGCAGCACCTCGGTGAACCCACCGGTCGAGGCGCCCGCGTCCAGGCACTGCCGGTCGGCGACGGTGATCCCGAAGGTGTCCAGCGCGCCGATCAGCTTGTGCGCCCCGCGCGACACCCAATTGCGTTCGCCGTCGTCCAGGACGGCCAGGGCGGCGGTGAGTGTCACGGCGGTGGCGGGCTTGACGGCGGGGATGCCGTCGATGGTGACCTTGCCGGCGCCGATCAATTCCGCGGCCTGCTGGCGGGATCGGGCCAGTCCGCGCCGGACCAGCTCGGCGTCAACGCGAGCGCGCCGCGACATCTGCCCTCAGCCCTTCTCCACCGATTCCAGTGCCCGCACCAAGACCTCGTGGGCCTCTTCGAGCCGCTGCGCCAGGGCGTTCAGATCACTGTGGGCCGGCAGGTCGGCCAGCTCGGCTTCCCCGGGCAGCTCGGCCAGCAACGCCGCGATGCGCTGCCGGACATCATCAATGTCGTTGTTCATGGCTGCCACCAACGCTAGTCGATGCCCGTTCTGGTCCCCTAGGGCCACGGGCCGAGCAGGGACCAGTGTTGCAGAGCCTGCCCGGCGGTGTCGTCGGCGGATTCGACGGTGAACGGGCGCCCGGCCAGGTCGGCTTCGGCTACCGCGTCGGCCAGCGCCCGCACGATCGACAGGCCGTCACCGCCGTCGTCGTCGGGCTGCACCGTCGCGACGGTGATCGTCGTGCCGTCGACGCTGGTCCGCCACTGCGGCTGCGGGCCGATCGCCAGCCGGTCGGCGTCGAGCTGCAGTGCCCGCAGATCGTGGCCGATGTAGGTCGGTCGCTGCTCCGCTGTCGCGCCGACGGCGTCGCGTGCCGAGTTGACACCGGTGAGCACCATCAGGCTCGGCAGGGCGGCGGCGTTGGCGGCGGCGATGTCGGTGTCGAGCCGGTCGCCGACGACCAACGGCGCGTAGAACTCGCCGCGGGTCAGTGCCTCGGTGAGCAATGCCGGGCCGGGCTTGCCGGCCACCTGTGGTTCGGCGTCGGTCGCGGCCCGCAGCGCGGCCACCATCGATCCGTTGCCGGGCAGCAGCCCGCGCTCGGAGGGCAACGTCTTGTCGACGTTGGTCGTCATCCACATCGCTCCGGCCCGGATCGCCAGGGCCGCCTCGGCCAGCTCGGCCCAACCGGTCTCGGTGGACAGGCCCTGCACCACCGCGGCCGGTTCGTCGGCCGCCAGCCGCACGGGTTCCAAACCGGCGGCGGCGATTTCGGCAGCCAGCGATTCGGTGCCGATCACCAGCACCCGTGATCCGGCGGGAAGTCGCTCGGCCAGCAGGTGCGCCGCGATCTGGGCGCTGGTGGCCACATCCTCGCCGGTAGCGGTAAAGCCCAGCTGCCGCAGATGCGCTGCGACCTCGTCAGCGCCCCGCGAGGAATTGTTGGTGATGAACACCGCGCGGCTTTGCACCTCAGCCAGGGTTTCGACCGCTCCGGCGGTCGGTTCGCCGCCGCGGAACACCGTGCCGTCGAGATCCAGTAGCAGACAGTCGTATTCGTCGGCTAGCGTCGCAGAGCCGCCCAGTTCGGCGATCCGCTCCTCGACGTCGGTGACTCCCTCGGTGTCGGCCGCGGCGGCCCGCAGGAACCATTCCAGCGCCTCGGCGTCGCGGCCCAGGGCCACCAGGGTCTCGGCGTGGGCGTAGTGCAGCCGGGCCACGGTCGATCCGGTGCGCTCGGGGTCGGTCGGTGCGGCCGACAACACCGTCAGCGCCTGCTCGAGCTGGCCCAGATCGGCGCGGGCGCCGGCGACCACGATCCGGAGTTCATCGGCCTCGTCGCCCTCGAGCTGGGCGGCTTCGGGGGTGGCGGCCAGTTCGATCGCGCGCTGCGGTCGGCCCAGGCCGCGTTCACAGTCGGCGATCAACGGCAGCAGGGCGGATTTGCTGCCCATCCGGCGGGCCGCGCGCAACTCGGCCAGGGCCTGTGTCCAGTCGCCGCAGTGGTAGGCCGCGATCCCGACCGCTTCACGGACCGCGGTGATCCGTGTCGAGCGAGCCCGGGCCGCCCGGGCGTGCCGCAACGCGGCCTGCGGGTCGTCGTCGAGCAGCATTCCGGCGGCCACCAGATGGCAGGCGACACCGTCGGCGGTGGCCCGGCTCAGGGTGCTCAATTCCCGGCGCACCTCCGGCGCCAGCTGCTTGGGCTCGACCCCCGCGGGAAGCGGCGGATCGTCATAGCGCGGGGTGAATTCCTCACCGGATGGCCGGGGCGGCCGCGGGCCACCGTCGTGATCCCTCCGCGGCGAGGTACGCCGATCCCGGTCCGGTCTGGGACCCCCCGGTGTTCGGCGCTGGTCACCGGTGGACGTGCGCCGCTGGTCGCCGCCACCTCGCCTTTGCTGCGGACCGCGTGGGCCACTTCCGGTACCCCCGCGCGACTGACCACGCCCGCCACTTGCTCTGTTGTCGACCACGAAAACCTTTCACCATGAAACCTCGTGTAAGGATACGGGCCGCCGTCATTGCTCCGCCGACTGCACCGAGTCGCCCAAACCACCCCCCGAGCTGCCCATTCTTCGGTGTGCCGCCCTCACGACCGAACCGGATGCGATTAGCGGCGATGCCGGGCCGGTGCGGGCCCTTCGCCCCGGTTTTCCCACCGGGTGACCGCGGACGATGACCAGGGAAATCCCTATATCCCCGAGCGTCCCGGTCCGGTTAGCGTCAGGCCAGTCAGTCCACGGCGTCGAGGCGGGGGTGTCGCCAACGCGAGGTAGATCAGGAGGCACGGCGTGCTCATGCGATTTGCGCCCGTTGTCGGGGCGGTGGCAGGCGCGGTGGTCGGAATGGTCGGCCCCGCCTCGGCGGCACCCTTGAACGGCAGCTACACCGCAACCATGATCGACGGTGGAGGTCGCTACGAACGTGGCAGTACGACTACCTTCACCATGACCCCGTGCGGTCCCGACTGCAGACACCTCGACACCGGCGCTGAGCCACCGAGTGACCTGCATCTGCAGCGCAACGTCTGGAGTGGCCCCTTCAGCGCTTTCGACGCCGGGGGCGCACCCTGCACGGCCACGCTGGACAACGCCTCGCTGGTTTTCACGTCGCATTGCCCGGGCCGGCCCAACCTGGTTATCCGGCTGACCAAAAACCCTTGACCCCCGGGGGCCCGGGATGAAACGCCCCCCGATTTCTCGGGGGGCGTTTCGCTGTGTCGTGTTCGGCAGTTCCGGGATCCGAAAGGCGTTGGCGCGCAGCCGTTACCGCCGCGCCATCGACGCCATGGCGGGTGACGGTGCCGTGGCGCCGGTTCCGGACGACGCGAGCCGGCTGAACAAGAACTCCAGCTGGTCTTCGAGGACCGTCGACAGCCACGGATCAGCGTAGACATCGAAGTGGTCCACCGGATAGTGGCGCAGTTCGGTGGGCGCGGTGGCCTTGGTGGCGGCGCGCGCGGCGGCCGGCGAGGACACCACCGTGTCCAGATCACCCACCTGGATCAGCAGCGGCGCCGTGATCCTTCGGATGCCCAGGACCGGCCGGTTGCGGGCGACATCGAGGGTGCACCGGGCACGAATCTCGTTGCGCCACCACGGGCCGGTCACCGCGAGGAAGTTTTCCAGGGCACCGTCTTTGGCTATCACGGCCGGCGAGTCGGCCGGTCCGATCGCCGGGAGCAGGTACGGACGCCGGCCGAGTCGGTCACGCAGCCCCGCCACCGTCAGCGCCACGAGCTTGCCCACCCCGGCGGACTTGGCGATCATCCCGAGCACCGGGATTCCGTCGACGGCCGGCGTGAGCGACAGCACCGCGGCGATACGCCGGTCATGGGCCGCCACGTTCAGCACATGCCCGCCCGAGTAGGAAGTGCCCCACAACACGATTCGGTCGGGGTCGACGCCGCGCAGGTGGCGGGCGGCGGCGACCGCGGCATGGTAGTCGGCGCGCTGCCCCCGGTAGTCGATGTGCTGGCGCATCTGTCCGTCGGAGGCGCCGAACCCGCGGTAGTCGAAGAGCAACACGTCGAGGCCCGCCGCGGCGAACCCTTCGGCATAGCCCTCCAGTCCGGCGTCCCGGGTGCAACTGAAGCCGTGGGCCATCACCACACAGGGGCGCCCGGCCTCGGTTTGGAACGCCGTGCCCTGCCCGGCATAATGCCAAGCGGCACAGGTGGTTCCCGCGCTGCGGAAAGTCACGTCGTTGCGCCTCATGCGGCACCGCCGGCAACCGTCAGCCGCGGGCGGACGGCACTGCGCGCGAACCGCAGGGTGCCGTCGTCGATCGGGCCCGCGAGCCGTTCGAGGTCGAAGCGGTAGTGGCTCTTGAACATCCACGGACCGTCTTTGACCTGGCGAGGGAAGGCGCCGACGCTGCGCCGCACGTAGTTCGACGTCAGGTCGTCGAGGATCAGCTCCCGCTCGGCGGCGACGTCGGTGAATTGCGGCACGACGGTGTCGAACCCGTGCCGGTCCATGAACTCCAACAGCCGGGCCAGGTAGTCGCTGGCCAGGTCGATCCGCAGGGTCCACGAGTTGTTCGTGTAGCCGAAGCCGAAGAAGAAGTTCGGCAGTCCACTGAGCATCACCGACTTGTAGGTCACCGTGTCGGACCAGTCGACGGACTCACCGTCGACGGAAACCTCGATGCCGCCGAAGGGCAGCAGCTTCAGGCCGGTGGCGGCGACCACGATGTCGGCGGCCAAAAACTGCCCCGAGGCCAGCTCGATCCCGTCGGGGACGAACCGCTCGATCGTGTCGGTGACGATGGTGGCGCGACCGCGCTTGACCGCGCCGTACAGGTCGCCGTCGGGGACGAAGCACATCCGCTGCTCCCACGGCTTGTACGACGGGTTCAGGTGGGTGTCGACGTCGAAGCCGCTGGGCAGAAAGGCCTTGTTGACCCGTCGGATCAGTGACCGCACCAGCCGCGGGCAATGCCGGCTGAGGCTGACGATCGCGCGCAGGCGCTGAATGTTGGCCTGGCGAGTCGCCCGGAACGCCCAGCCGACCGGCATGAAGCGGCGCAGCAGGTTGAAGACCACGTCCTTGGCCGGCAGCGGCAGGATGTAGCTGGGTGAGCGCTGCAACATGGTGACCAATTCGGCCTTCTCGGCCAGCGCCGGCAGCAGGGTCACGGCCGTCGCGCCACTGCCGATCACCACCACGCGCTTGTCCGTGTAGTCGAGGCCCTCGGGCCACTGCTGCGCGTGCACCAGAGTCCCGTCGAAGTGCTCCTCACCCTCCCAGGTCGGTCGGTAGCCGCCCGCGTGGTCGAAGTAGCCCGTGCCCGAGACGATCCAGCGCGCCCGCAGCGTGTCCGGCTGACCGCTGGCGACGTCGCGCAGGGTGACCGTCCACAGCGATTCCGTCGACGACCAGGCCAGCGACTCGACCCGGGTGCCCAGGCGCATCCGGTCGGCAAGACCGAACTCCTCGACCGTCTCGATCAGATAGTCCTTGATCTCCGAACCCGGCGCGATCGCCTTTTCCTTGGTCCACGGCTTGTACTGGTAGCCGTAGGTGATCAGGTCGGAGTCCGAGCGGATGCCGGGATAGCGGAACAGGTGCCAGGTGCCCCCGACCTCCTGGTGGGCGTCCACGATCAGGACCGACCGCTCGGGTATCTGCATCTTCAGCCGGGAGGCGAAACCGAGCCCGGTGAGCCCGGCGCCGACGATGAGGATCTCCACATCGGGCGAGTCCGGGTGATGCGAGGGTGCGCCCGGGTCGAGGGCGGCAACGGTGCGTGAAGTGGTGGTCACGACAACTCCTTCGATGATGTGTGTCCATCGTCACGTGATCCATGGCACGTCAACAAGGGGCGATCCGCACTGACTTAACGCGTTTGGATGTGCAATTGCACATCTCAGGCGTAGCCTCCAGCCATGACGGCGGGCGACGGATCCGAATCGGGGCCCAGACGAGGCGTGCCCGAGGATCTGGTGCGCGAGGTGGCATCCTGGTTCCTCGACCCGGACAGCGGGGCGCTGCCCCGCGTGGAGGAGGCCGCACTGGTCGGCCTCGGAGAGCCGGTCAACACCGATCCGCTGTTGAGCCAGGAAGCACGCGAGTCCACCCGCCTCAATGTCCGGCACTGGGCGGCGACCATCGCCGAAACGCCCCATCAGCCGGTGGCCCCGGCGCTGGCGGGCCCCGTCGTGGGCATCGCCCGCGAGGTGATTCGGCGGGGAGCCGACCGCGCCGTCTTCACCGGCTACCACGTCGCCAAGGACGAGGCCTGGCGGCTGTGGATGCAGCGAACCTTCGAGCTGGACGCAGACCCGGCCGATGTCGCCGCGGCACTGGATCTGGTCTTCCGGTCACTCAGCTCATGGGTCGACGCCACGCTCGACGAGCTGACCGCACTGGTCCAGCGTGAGCGCGAGGACTACCTGTGGCAGTCCCACGCCCAGCGGCTCGCGACCGTCACCCAGCTGCTCGACGAGGACCCCGTCGACCTCGACCTCACCGAGCACCGGCTGGGCTACCGTCTCCGCGGTACTCACCACGTGGCGGCCGTGCTGTGGACCGCGGCCGCCAGGCCCGATCAGGCGGCGCTGATGCACACGGCGACCGAGCTACGCCGCCGCGCCGGGTCGCCCCCGATGGTGGCGGTACCGGCCAGCTCCTCCTCACTGTGGCTCTGGCTGGGTTCTCCCCGACCCCTGGACCCCGTCGTCCTCACCGAGGCGCCGCGCAACGACACCGGCGATGAACCAAACGGAGTGCGGCTGGCGGTGGGTGGCACGGGCGCCAACGTCGACGGATTCCGGCGCAGCCACTTCGAGGCGGTCAGCGCGCAACAACTACTGCTCCGCGCCCACCGGGTACGCGCGGCCGCCTTCGACGACATCGCCCTGGTTCACCTCGCGGCCCAGAACGAGCAGGCTGCCCGTGCCTACCTCGGCCGGGTCCTGGGCCGGCTGTCCACCGCAGACCCGGACCTGCGCCACACCGTGCGGGTTTACCTCCGCGAAGGTCTCAGCGCCGCCCGCGCCGCCCGCGCGCTCTACACGCATCGCAATACGGTGCTCAGTCGGATCAAGCGCGCCGAAAAACTGCTCGCCCCCGAGCGTTTGCCCAACCGCTGGCTTGAGGTGGGGGTGGCCCTGGAGATCGACCATTGGCTGGGCTCGCCGGGCTGAATTTCCCGGGCATTCGGAAATTCCAGCGAGGCCTATAGGAAAAAGGGAAACGCCCCCGATTTTTCGGGGACGTTTCGTTACGTGTGTTCGGCGGTGTCCTACTTTTCCACCCGGTGGCCGGCACCGAGTTTCAGCGCCGGGCGTGTTCCGCCCAACACGAACGCGATGCCGTCCCTGGGTGACGTGCCGTTGCCGGTGAGCGAAGATGCCGACGCCCGCCACCCGGCGAGCAGTGACACCACCGGAGCGCCGGCGAAGACGCTGGCAGTTGCGACACTGGCGACGAGCGGTAAGCAAAAGTCAGCATGCACCCAGTTTTCTGGAGATTTCCTACGTTTAACCTGGGTGCTACAGCTCATGGCGGGGGCGGCTCAACAGCGACGAACTCCGGCGGCCAGCATCTGCGAGCGCCGGCCGGCTGAAGAATCCACTGCTGGCACCAGCGAGTGGTATCGGCGCTCAACGCGGCCGCGGCCGCCCACCGAACTCCCACTCCGAAAGAGCCGACGACCCTTGCTTTCCCTCGGCCTCTATCTCTGCTAGCCGCCGGACGAATAAGCCGCGTGCCAGACATCTGCCTTCAAGCGCACGAAACACAGCTAGGCTGACCCGTTAAAACTACCAGGATCGTTGGGCTACTGAGAGGTCAAAGCCAAATGCCTGCAATCCAATCCCGATGGATCACACTACGAACCGTAGCCCTCGTCGTATCGCTAGTCTGCACGGCTTCTTGCAGCACGACGAATCGGCCGATCGAACACAATGCCATCAACAGCCCGCAGTCAGTGGTTGTGACCCATGCCGGAGACCTCCCCCCGGAACCGGGCCCCATCCGCGGAATCGTCATTGTGGACACGGCTGATGGTGGAGATTGCCGTGTTTGGTCGCTCGACCCAGAATCGGGAAAACTGGTGAAATATGCGCAATTCAGCAGCGCCATACTGGGCGACTCCTGCCCTGTAGAAAACCGCTCAGCCTTCCCAACCACCTTCGATCGTGTGACGCTCGATATCACAAAACCTGACCACGCAGGATGGTTGGATTCCCGTGGGCAGGTCACACATGTCGGCCCCAAGTCACAAAACCCAGACTTCGGTACGCAATCATATGTGCTGGGGATAGGATTCGACCGCCACGACAACTACTATTATAAGATTTCCTACAGTGACCGGCCTACAGACTATTTCCGTGTCCCGGCTGGCTCGACCGGTGTTGGTACCAAAATCGCGACCGACACCAAGCGGGGCGACCCACCCCACTTTGCCTACACCGCAACCGGAGAAGTGACGCTCGACGGTGGCGAAGACCACGACCCGTGTGCGGAGTATTTCTTCGACCCTGTCTTCGACCCCCGGGGCCACGTCTTTTACAGCTCGGACGACGGCGTCATATATAAGTCATCATCGGATTGCTCGGTAGATAGGGCCGAACCTATCAGCCCAAGGGCAGCCGGTTACGCAAAGCTTTCTCCCTTGGCGGTCAGCCCGGACGGAAGCACTTTGGTCTTCGTTAGGGACAACCTAGATTTCTTCAAAATAAGCACCTCTGGAACAGGGACGCCAACACGCCTGAATGTAACCCCGGCACCGACGTTGACAAATAGTCCCTCGTTGAACCTTTACCTTTGGGAGGTCCACGCGTGGAAATAGCAAACTTGCCAAAACATCAAATTGAATATATTGTCCGCCAGCCGCGAAGAGACGCCGCATAAATGCCTGTGCCCCCCAAATTTCTTGGGGGGCACAGGGCTTTATGTTGTGTTCGGCGGTGTCCTACTTTTCCACCCGGTGGGGCAGTATCATCGGCGCTGACAGGCTTAGCTTCC
>NZ_MVHU01000044.1 GCF_002086285.1 Mycolicibacter kumamotonensis
CGCCTCCACCGCCGGGCAACTACCCGCCCCCACCGCCGGGCAACTACCCGCCTCCGCCGCCGGGATACGGATCGGTCGGAAGCCCGGTCGGCCAGCTTCCGCAGGAGGCCTACACATCGTGGCTGACCCGGGTGGGCGCATACCTCATCGACTCCGTCCCGATCCTGGCGATCTACGGAATTCCCTCGATGATCGCCGGATCCACGGCGAAGCGGGAGTGCGTCACCACCTCGTTGGGGCTGGCCTGCACCGTCACCCCGTCGAGCGCCGGCGCCATGCTGATGTTCATCGGTTGGGTGGCGGCGCTCGGCTATGGGATCTGGAACTTCGGCTACCGGCAGGGGGTCACCGGCTCGAGCATCGGCAAGTCGGTGATGAAGTTCAAGGTGGTCGCCGAGGCCACCGGCCAGCCGATCGGGTTCGGGATGTCGATCGTGCGGCAGCTGGCCCACATCATCGACGGCCTCATCTTGTGCATCGGCTACCTGTTCCCGCTGTGGGACGCTAAACGGCAGACGATAGCCGACAAGATCATGACGACCGTCTGCCTGCCGATCCGGTGAGCCGGAATCCAGGACACAACCCGAAGGGCCTGTCCACCAAGGCAATCCACTCCGGTTTCCGGCCCGACCCGGCCACCGGGGCGGTCAATGCCCCGATCTACGCCAGCAGCACCTTCGCCCAGGACGGTGTCGGCGGTCTGCGCGGCGGTTACGAGTACGCCCGCACCGGCAACCCGACCCGGGCCGCGCTGGAGACCGCCCTGGCCGCGGTCGAGCAGGGCCGTTTCGGCCGGGCGTTCGCCTCGGGGATGGCCGCCACCGACTGCGCCCTGCGGGCCGTACTGCGCCCGGGCGATCACCTGATCATCCCGGACGACGCCTACGGGGGCACCTTCCGGCTGATCGACAAGGTGTTCACCGGCTGGGGGGTGTCCCACACCCCGGTCCCGTTGTCCGACCTGGACGCGGTGCGCGGTGCCCTCACCGACAAGACCCGGCTGATCTGGGTGGAGACACCCACCAACCCGCTGCTGTCGATCAGCGACATCGAAGCCATTGCCGTGATCGGCCGACAGTCCGGTGCGAAAGTGCTGGTGGACAACACCTTCGCCTCACCGGCGCTGCAGCAGCCCCTGACGCTGGGCGCCGACGTGGTGCTGCACTCGACCACCAAGTACATCGGTGGGCACTCCGACGTGGTCGGCGGTGCCCTGGTCACCGACGACGAGGAACTCGACGCCGCCTTCGCGTTCCTGCAGAACGGCGCCGGTGCGGTGCCCGGCCCCTTCGATGCCTACCTCACGCTGCGGGGACTCAAGACCCTGGTGCTGCGGATGCAGCGGCACAGCGAGAATGCTGCGGTGGTGGCGGAGTTTCTCGCCGGGCACCCGGCGGTGGACAGCGTGCTCTACCCGGGCCTGCCCGGCCACCCCGGGCACGACGTCGCCGCCCGCCAGATGCGCGGGTTCGGCGGCATGGTGTCGGTGCGGATGCGCGGCGGCCGGCCGGCCGCCGAGAAGCTCTGCGCCGCAACCGAGATCTTCATTCTGGCCGAGTCACTGGGTGGGGTGGAGTCGCTGATCGAGCACCCGGGCGCGATGACGCATGCGTCGACGGCCGGCTCTCAGCTGGAGGTTCCCGACGACCTGGTGCGGCTGTCGGTCGGCATCGAGGACATCGATGACCTACTCGAGGACCTCAAGCAGGCGCTGGGCTGAGCGCCCGGCTCAGGAGTGGTAGGGCTCCGCGCTGACCAGGGTCACCTTGACGGTCTTGCCGCTGGGCACGGTGTAGCTGCGCTCCTCGCCCTCCTTGGCGCCCAGCAGGGCGTGACCGAGAGGGGAGTTCGGTGAGTACACCTCGAGCTTGTCGTCGCTGACGCCTTCCTGGCGGGTGGCGATCAGGAAGGTCTCGGTGTCGGACTTGTCGCCGTCGTAGAAGACCTTGACCACCGACCCCGGCAGCGCCACCCCGGACTGGGTGGGCGCCTCGCCGACCTTGGCGTTGTTGAGCAACTCCTGCAGCTGGCGGATGCGGGCTTCCTGCTGACCCTGCTCCTCGCGGGCGGCGTGGTAACCGCCGTTCTCCCGCAGGTCGCCCTCTTCGCGGCGGTCGTTGATCTCCGCGGCGATCACCGGACGGTTCGCGATCAGCTGGTCGAGCTCGGCCTTGAGCCGGTCGTGTGACTCCTGCGTCAACCAGGTCACCTGAGTGTCCGTCATCTCACTGTGCTCCTCGTGTCGTCGGACCCGGCGATCAAAGGCAGCGGGGTCGACACATTTCTAATGCAGTCGTTCTAATGCAGCAATACACGGTCCCAGTCGGAACCGTGTATCCGTAAAGGGTACCACCGCGAAATCAGGGCGACTTCAAATAACCGGGGACGTCGGTGCCGCAGCCGTAGATATCGCCCTTCACCGGCGGCCGGGAGGACTTGACGATCGTCGTCACCTGTACGGTCGCCGACTCCGACGGCGGCACCAGCACTTCCCGTCGGCCGGTCTCGGTGCCGTCGGCGGCCCGGACCCGCACGATGCACACCGCGGGCTGCGACGGGTCGGATCGCGTCACGCTGATCTTTACCGACACCGTCTGGTCGTCGAGCACCTCATACCCGTACAGGTCGCCCTTGACGTCGGCGGTGGTCAGCCGCTGGTAGCCCAGCACGGCGACGGCGGCGGCCGTCGCGACGGCCAGTGCACCGAGCGCGATGGCCAGCAGGCGCCGGGGCACGGCGCGGCCCCGGGCGTCGCCGTAGCGGGCCGGCTTCGAGTCGGTCATCGTCGCGGTGTGTCCCATGGTCGTGAGTCGGGAGCGGTTACCGCGCCCACCGCACATGGTGGAACGATGGGGGCCGGAAACCAACAGGAACTATAGGGGACTTTGCACATGAGCGGACTGCGGTTGATGGCGGTGCACGCGCATCCCGACGACGAGTCCAGCAAGGGCGCGGCGACGTTGGCCCGCTATTCCGCCGCCGGTCACCGGGTGATGGTGGTGACGTTGACCGGCGGCGAGCGTGGCGACATCCTCAACCCGGCCATGGACCTGCCCGAGGTCCACGGCCACATCGCCGAGATCCGCCGCGACGAGATGGCCAAAGCCGCAGAGATCCTCGGTGTCGAGCATCACTGGCTGGGATTCGTCGACTCCGGACTGCCCAAGGGCGACCCGTTGCCGCCGCTACCCGAGGACTGCTTCGCCCTGGTGCCCCTGGAGGTGTCCACGGAGCGGCTGGTGGAGATCGTTCGGGACTTCCGGCCGCATGTGATGACCACCTACGACGAGAACGGCGGCTACCCGCACCCCGACCACATCCGGTGCCACCAGGTCTCGGTGGCCGCCTTCGAGGCCGCCGGCGACCATCGCCGCTACCCGCACGCCGGCGATCCCTGGTCGGTCTCGAAGCTGTACTACAACCACGGGTTCCTACGGCAACGGATGCAGTTGCTGCAGGACGAGTTCGCCCGCAACGGCGAGGTCGGCCCGTTCGCGAAGTGGCTGGAGCACTGGCAGCCCGACCACGATGTGTTCGCCGACCGGGTGACCAGCCGGATCCACTGCGCCGAGTACTTCCACCAGCGCGACGACGCGCTGCGCGCCCACGCCACCCAGATCGACCCCAACGGCGACTTCTTCGCCGCTCCGATCGAGTGGCAGCAACGCCTGTGGCCCACCGAGGAGTTCGAGCTGGCCCGGTCTCGGGTACCGGTTACCCTGCCGGAGACCGACCTGTTCGCCGGGATCGAGGACGACTCATGAATCACGCTGTGCTGAACACACTGTGGATCTTGGCCGACGAGGTGCCCCGCGACACCGGGCCTGACTTCGGCAAGGCAAGCCCGTTCGGACTGCTGGTCATCGTGCTGCTGCTGCTCGGCACGTTCGGGCTGGTGTGGTCGATGAACCGGCAGCTCAAGAAGGTGCCGGAATCCTTCGACCCGCAGGATCCGGCGGCCGATCAGGCCGCCGACGAAGGGACGCTGGACCCCGGGCCGGACTCGACGGGGTAGGCCGCGTCCATGGCCAATCGCCTCGCGCAATCCACCAGCCCGTATCTGCGCCAGCACGCCGACAATCCGGTGCACTGGCAGGAGTGGACGCCCGAGGCGTTGGCCGAGGCCGCCGAGCGCGACGTGCCGATCCTGCTGTCGGTCGGCTACGCGGCCTGCCACTGGTGTCACGTGATGGCGCACGGGTCGTTCGAGGACGCGCAGGTCGCCGCAGCGATGAACGACGGCTTCGTGTGCGTCAAGGTCGACCGGGAGGAACGCCCGGACATCGACGCGATCTACATGAACGCCACCATCGCGCTGACCGGGCGTGGCGGCTGGCCGATGACCTGTTTTTTGACCCCGGACGGCAGGCCGTTCTACTGCGGCACCTACTACCCGAAAGACACGTTCCTGAACCTGCTTTCGGCGATCACCGACACCTGGCGCAACCGCCGCGACGAAGTCGAGGACGCCTCCGACCGCATCGCCGCTGAGTTGCGCTCGATGGCCGCCGGGGTGCCCGGGGACGGCCCGCCCGTCGACGCGCTGCTCTGCGACGGCGCCGTGGCGGCGGTGCTGCGTGATGAGGACACCGAACACGGAGGTTTCGGCGGCGCGCCCAAGTTCCCGCCGTCGGCGATGATGGAAACCCTGCTGCGCCACTACGAGCGGAGCGCGGACCCGCCGGCGCTGAATGCGGTGGCACGCGTCGGCGCGGCGATGGCCCGCGGCGGGATCTACGACCAGCTTGCCGGTGGATTCGCCCGCTACAGCGTCGATAATGCTTGGGTGGTACCGCATTTCGAGAAGATGCTGTACGACAACGCGCTGCTGTTACGGGCGTATGCGCACTGGGCGCGGCGCACCGGTGACCCGCTGGCCATCCGGGTGACCTCCGAGACGGCCCGGTTCCTGATCGACGAGTTGTCCGACGGCGGCATGTTCGTCTCCTCGCTGGACGCCGACGCCGACGGCCGGGAGGGCTCGACGTATGTGTGGACCCGGCAGCAGCTGACCGAGGTGCTCGGCGACGACGACGGGCCTTGGGCGGCAGATGTTTTCGGGGTCACGCCGGGTGGGACCTTTGAAGCCGGCAGTTCGGTGTTGCAGCTACCGGCCGATCCCGACGACGCGCAGCGGTTCGACCGGGTGCGGCAGCGGCTGCTGGACGCCCGGCGTTCCCGGCCCCAACCCGGACGCGACGACAAGGTGGTCACCGCCTGGAACGGGATGGCGGTCACCGCTCTGACCGAAGCCGCTGTGGCGCTGGAGGATCCGAGTCTGACCGCCGTGGCGCAGGAGTGCGCCGGCGCGCTGCTCGGCCTGCACCTGCTGGACGGGCGGCTGCGGCGGGCCAGCCTGGGCGGCCGGGTAGGGGACAGCACCGCGATCCTGGAGGACTACGGCGCGCTGGCCACCGGGCTGCTCAGCCTGTACCAGCTGGACGGCGACCCGCGGTGGCGCGACGCCGCCGCGGGACTGCTGGACACCGCCTTGGCCCACTTCGCCGACCCGACGCAGCCCGGGCGCTGGTTCGACAGCGCCGACGACGCCGAAGCGCTGGTGCTGCGCCCCGGCGACCCGCTGGACGGCGCCACCCCCTCGGGGGCGGCGCTGGTCACCGAGGCGTTGCTGACCGCGGCGCACCTGGTCGACGCGGACCGCAGCGAGCGCTACCGGCAGGCCGCCGCCGACGCGTTGGCGGCGCACAGCGCGCTGCTGGCCCGCGCGCCGCGCTCGGTCGGGCATTGGCTGGCGGTCGCCGAGGCCTACATCCGGGGCCCGCTGCAGATCGCGGTGGCCTGCCAGAGCGCCGGCTCGGCGCTGCTGGCCGACGCGCGCCGGCTGGCCCCAGGCGGGGCGATCGTCGTCGGCGGTGCGCCGGGATCGTCGGAACTGCTGGTCGGGCGGGACCGCATCCACGACGCCGACGCCGCCTACGTCTGCCGCGGTCCGGTGTGCGACCTGCCGGTGGGCAGTGTGGCGGAGCTGGCCGTGGCCCTCGAGGTGCCCGGGAACCCGTAGCCCGGTGTAACCTGCGGCACATGACGAGCGCACCCGACAAGGCACAGGCCATCACCGAGACGGTCCACCGCTACATCGAGTTGGTCGGCAGCGGCGACGCCGATGAGCTGGTCGGGCTGTACGCGACCGACGCCACCCTGGAGGACCCGGTCGGCGGCGAGGTGCACATCGGCCACCAGGCCATCCGCAACTTCTACTCGGCGATCACCGGCCTGGACCGCAAGTCCGAACTGGTCACGCTGCGGGTCGCCGGCAACGAGGCGGCCTTCCACTTCGCGTTGACCATCACCAACGGCGACCACCGGATGCGCATCGAGCCGATCGACGTGATGGTGTTCGACGGTGACGGCAAGATCGCCGCGATGAAGGCCTACTGGTCGGCGGAGAACATCACCCAGCTGTAGTCGTCAGGACTGTCGCATCCTCGGCGGCGAACCTGTCCTCCAGCTGCAGGGGGGTGTAGTCCACGTCGATCTCTTCGAGCGGACGGCCGCGGGCGCTTTCGATGGTGCCGAGCCGGCGCATCCCTTTGTCCGTGGCGTATGCCGTGAACTCCGCCGTGGACAGGCCGAATGGGATGTCGTCGCCGTATAACCCGAACATCTCGTCGACGACCTGCACCGCCACCGGAACCAGCTCATTGAGGCGCGCCTCGAACACCGCCCAGTTGGCGTCGTCGGCGGCCACGTGACGGCGGCAGGTAAAGGTGCCCCACGCCATGTGCCGACGCTCGTCGTCGCCGATATGGCCGACCAAATCCATCATTCCGGGCAGGATGCCGCGGTTGGCGCAGACCCGCTTCCAGGCTTGGTAGCCGGTGAGCGCCAAAGTGCCTTCGACGACGTGGTTGTAGGTCACCGAGGCCCGGATCTGCGCCGCCGGCGAGGGATCGGCCAGCAGCGCATTCAACGATTCCGGGAGCTCCTCGTTGAAGATCTTCAAGTAGGACGGCATCGGTTCCAGGAAGCTCTGCAGGTCTTCGGTTATCCCGACCGCGTCGAGCCACAACCGGAACACCTGGACGTGCTTGGCCTCTTCGAACGCGAACTGGGTCAGGTACATTTCGTCGGCGAGTCGGCCCTCAGCACGCATCGCCGCCATGAACGGCTGGATGTCGCTGGTCACGGCTTCCTCGCCGGCGATGAATATCGCGCAGAGCCGGGTGGCGAGGTCACGCTCACGCTCCGACAGCGACTCCCAGTCCTCCCGGTCGTGGGAGAAGTCGATGTCGGCGGGATCCCAGGATTTCGCGTTGCCGCCGGCGAAGAGCTTCAAAGGCAAGCTGTGCCAATTGAGACCACCGGAGGCCAGGGATCCGTAGCAGGTGCGGGTCATGCCGCACCGCCGTCCAGCATGTAGCTCATGCCTGCCGACAGCATCTGCTGTGCGGCCTGGTAGAGCTCGGTCAGCTGGTCACTGACGGAGGTGAAGTCACCTGCGCTCAGCGCTGCGTGGCCGTCGGAGTTCAGGATGGAGGTCGCCAGGTCGTCGCGAGCGTTGAGAAGACCCGCGGTGATGCTGGTGGCCGGGTCGGTCCACATCTGGTCGAAGGCGCCGCTGAGGTCACGAATGCCGGTGGTGAGATCGGTGATCGCCTGCGAGAACTGGTTCGACGAGAGGTCCGCCTCGATTGCCTTGAAGGCATCGCCGACGAGCATCTCCATGCGCAGGGCTGCCAGCACCATGGGCAGCTCGATGTCCTTGACCGCTAGGGGCAGATTCTCAACAAACGCCGCCGTGGCGCCGCTCGGGTCCGCCATGAAGCTGTTGATGACGCTGCCCAGGTTGGGCATCCACGTCGCATCCGTCATCCGATCCATCACCGACGGAACGTCTTGCTGGCCACCGAAGATCTTCTCGAACTCTTCGGCGCCGACGGCGGACTTGAGCTGGTCGAACTCCAGGTTGGTCGTCACCCAGCCGATGGGGTTGTGCGTCTGGTCCATGGCGTAGTCGTACTGGAAGATCCGCTGCTGGATCTCCGCGGCGTATTCGGCGGCGCTGACGGTGGGGTAGTCCGATGGCAGCAGGGTGCCGACCTCGCCGACGGGCACGGTTCCGAGGATTTGTGCGTTGGCCGGGATGTCACCGTTGAGGCCCTGGATGCGCAGCGCGAGCAGCCCGTCCTGCAGGCCGGAGGTGTTGATCCAGTTGGCGACACCCGGGTTCTGGCTGCTCAGGACGTAGTAGGTGTAGCCATCGGAGTCGTGGAACGCCTGGGTGTTGTTGAGGCTGCCGGTCACGGTCGCGTACGCCGAGGTGCCCGTCCATGCGTTGGCGATCTGGGCGCCGGTGTAGGTGGCGTCGATGTTGGGCACCTTGACGACCATCGCCTCGCCATCCGAGACCTGGAAGTGCACGAAGCTCGTGATCTGACCAGGCAGCAGCGGACCACCCGGAATGGCGGCGGTGGTCGTCGCCCAGGGCTTCACCGAGTCCATCGGGATGGTGTCGAAGACATACTGCAGGCCCAGCAGGGTGAAGCTCGAGTTGTTGTCCACCAGGTTGTCGCCGGCCTGGCCCAGCAGTGCCGAGATGTCCGCACTCGAGAGGACCGGCATCGTGAAGGCGGGCTGGTCCTCCAGCTGGACAGAGACCGCGGTGTGTTGCAGGCCCCAGTCGCCGAGGGTGTCACGTATCAGCACGGACCCGTACCCGGTGGTGTCGATCCAGTTGGAGCCTGCGCCGGTGGGCGCATCGGGGCCGACGTAGATGGTGTAGCTGCCATCGGGGTTGGCATGGAACTCCGACAGGTTGAACGCGGTGACCGAGTGCCAATCCGTCTCTTGGGTCATGCCGTTGCCGGTCATCATCGTGAAGGTCACCTCCTCGGTGCCCGGCCCGGGGCGCACAGTGACCACATCCGTCTGGTCCCCGACGGGCAGCAGGTGGTACTGCTCATCCGGGTTGGGGCTGTTCAAGAAGTTGTAGGGCTCGGCGCCCGGGGCGTTCCACTGGTAGGGGATGACCGACGTGGAGTTCTGCGAGTAGTTGTGGTCCAGGTTGTACTGCGAGAGCCCGAGGACCAGCTGGTTCATCGCAGACATCTGCGCGTACCCGGGTAGCAGCGTCTTGTCGAACTCGGTGACGAACGGGTATTGGCTGTTCGTGGCGATGACTGTTTGCTGCCCCGCGACGATCTGGTCCAGCAGCGCTTGGAACGGGCTCGTTGCGCCCGTCGTCAGCAGGATCGACGGCGCCTTGACTGCGGGCGTCGCTGCCGTGGCCGCGGATACCGAGGGGGACGCCGTCAATGCGACCGCCAGTACGCTGGCCGCCGTGACCGCCGCCCGAGTGTGTCCATGCGACGGCTGACGGTTAACTCTCGAGGGACGCTGCTGGTGTGCCATGTTGCTCCAAGTGCTGATAGAACGACCGATTCCGGCTAATAGTTCTCTGCGAAAACCGGTGGGACAAGTGGCGGTTGCACCGACATCGCACCAGAAATTCGATATTGCCGGTGCACAGTGCAACATCCGGGATAGGCTCTGCCGGTGAACGGGGAGCGCCCGTCCGACCGGGCGTGCGAGCTGATGCGGCAGGGCGCCCAAGTGGGCGTCAGCGGTCTCGAACCGTGGCTGCGCGAGCTGCACAAAGCAACAATGGCCTCTGACTATGTGCGCACTATTGCCGATGATCCGGTGATCGCAGAGGCGATCCGCCAGAGCAATCGGTCCAACCTGCTGCACTGGCTGGCAGCGAACGTCGCCCACCCGGGTTGTAGGTTCCAATTTTCCATGGCGGATTCCAGAACAAGATGGCGGATTCTGGCGGATCCGCCACCGATATCGGAAATTGCCTAGTTCACCTAGCCAAATGGCGATTCATTGATGGGGCGGCGATGTTGCCTGGCCCCGGGCTGCCTTTGCGACGGCCAACAGCCCCGTTATCTGGCGTGTCGGGGGGCTGGTGCGTGAATTCGGTCGCCATGATGAGATGTGCCGCCGTTTTATCGGGAACCTGCCCGGAGTTTCGTGCTCTTTCGAGATGCCGCAACTCCGGAGTGGCGGCCGCCCCAGCGCGGCGCGCTGGGCTCGTTGCTTGGGCATTGGGCTGTTCATCGCGGCGAGCCAGCACTCGTCGCGGTGCCGACGGGTTCAGGAAAAACGGCTATTGCGCTCGCGGCGCCCTACATTGTTGGGGCAAACCGGACGCTGGTGGTGGTACCTAGTACTCAGTTGCGCGATCAGACTGTAAGCGCGTTCGAGCGTCAAGATGTGCTTCGCCAGATCGGCGCTCTGGGCGGTGAAGGGAATCCGAATGTCCTTGAGGTCAAAGGGCGGTTGACGTCTTGGCGCGAGTGCGAGGGCGCAGACGTGGTGGTGGCGCTGCCGCAGTCGATAAGTCCCGACCACTATGACGAAGATTCCAAGCCGCCCGTTGACCTCTTCGATTTGGTGATCGTCGATGAGGCTCACCATGCACCGGCTCCGACGTGGAGAGCAATATTGGACCACTTCGATGGCGCAAGGAAGGTACTGCTTACCGCAACCCCACGGCGACGTGACGGCAAGCGCGTCCCCGGCGAGATTATCTTTCACTATCCGCTACGAGCGGCCATCTCTGACGGCTATTACAAGACGGTCGAAGCGAGGTTGCTCAAGGTCACTACCTCTGCCCAGCGCCGCCATTGCGACGAACTGATTCGAGACGAGGTATTGAACCAGTTCAACCGACCGGAGCATGCGTCGAGCACCTTGCTCGTTCGCGCAGGGACCAGATCGAGAGCGGCCGAACTAGTGAGGTTGTACGGCGAGGCTGGCGTCGACGTAGTCGCATTGACGTCTGGTCTCGCCGAAGCTCGACGGACGGAGATCCTCGACGGGCTGAAGGAGGGCACCATTCGCGCGGTCGCCGTCGTCGGCATGTTGGGGGAAGGCTTCGACTTGCCGCGCCTTCGGCTCGCCGCGTACCACGACAAGCACAAGTCAGTGGCGTCGACTATTCAACTCATCGGCAGGCTCGTCCGCAGCCATTCCGACTTTCCCCAGCCGTCTGTGTTGGTGACAGTGCAGGATGCCGACGTTTATCCGGGACTGAGAGGTGCGTTGTGGGAGCTATACCAGGAAGACGCCGACTGGCCTTCGCTTCTACCGGGGATCATTGACGATGCAGTGGCGGCCGAAGCGGCAGACAAGGCATTCGCCAAGCAGCTAGCAGTTGCTCCTGCTGAACTCTCGCTCGAGAGTCTGCGTCCGTTAGTCCGGGCCACGGTA
This sequence comes from Mycolicibacter kumamotonensis, assembly GCF_002086285.1. GTDB lineage: Bacteria > Actinomycetota > Actinomycetes > Mycobacteriales > Mycobacteriaceae > Mycobacterium > Mycobacterium kumamotonense. Next base: position 11,239 of record NZ_MVHU01000044.1, read on the forward strand.
TACGAGGTTCACGATGGTTGGCTGCCGCCGTTTATCGACGGAAGCTTGCCCGCGGGCCTTGTGAGTGGTGATCCAATCCGTGGTGGGCGCGTCCTCTACTCAACCGTCACCCCCGAGAACCGAACCCTATTGCTGGTTACTCAAGGCACCCGGTCTCCGCGCTGGAACTTCGACTCGGGTTTGGATGCGCCCGAGTATGCTTTGCATCTCATCACGTATCTCCCAGCTAAAGGTGCATCTCGTCGCGCGCTGCTGTTGGTGAACTCCACCGACGGCATGGTCATGCCTGCGGTCACCGAACTGCTCGACGCAACCAGCGAGCATCTTCGGGCCGCGGATCCGGGGCGCCTGCAGCGAGCTTTCGACACCCTTCCTCGGCTCAGCGTGTCGAACGTCGGAGTGCGCAACACGTACGGCGGCGGCCGGGGGAGTGCGAGCTACAAGACATTTGCAGGAAGTGGTGTCGATCGCGGAATGCGTGAAGCCGATACTGCGCAGGCGGCAATCGGGCATGCAATGGCACAAGTCGGCCAGGGCCCAGGAAACGCGGCATACAACACCGGGATCGCCGTCGAGAAAGCGAAAATGTGGGAGTCGCGGTACGTCCCTCTGCGCGAGTATGACGGCGCTTTGATGGATTTCGCCGACCGGTACTGGTCCTCGGCGCAGATCGTCGCGCCACTGCTGCCCGCCGTTGCGCGAGGAGTTCGATTCGACAACTTCCCCCAGGCGCCTGTCGCGGCTATGGAGATGCATCACCTCTTGCTCGCAAGCGAATGGACCACCTTGGACGGCTTTTCGATCGGCCGGTTGGATCTCCAACATGTATCGACGCACCCATCGGGCGAACAACTGACATTCGTGGCGATTAGGCCCGACAGCGGGACGACTGTTTGGTCCGGGCGTCTCGATACCCAGGGCGACGTGATGAATTCCGATTCACCGCTCCTTGTGAGGCGAGGCCATCAGACGCCTCGGCCACTAGATGACCTATTGTCATCGATGCCGCCAACGGTGTACTTCCTCAACGGCCAAATAGCCAGCGGCGCTACGCTTTATCAACCGCCGACTGTGCAGCGGGACTTGAAGCGCTGGATGCCGATATTTCCGGATTGGAGCACCACCAACATCGAGAAGGAGGTCGACCGGAGTGCCAAAGACGGTGATTCAATCCACAAGACGTTGAAAACCCTCCTCACCACTCGACCGACGTCCGCGCGACGGCGCTGGGTCATCGAAAACGACGGATCAGGGGAGATCGCCGATCTCATTGTCCTCGAGATGCACGGAGCTTACGAACTCTCGATCGAGCTGTGGCACGCCAAGCCCGCGGGTGCAGCGTTCAAGTCGGTCCGAGTCACCGATATGGAGGTCGTTGTCGCTCAGGCCATCAAGAGCCGCAGGTGGCTCACGGATCGGGAACTCTGGAGGGAAATGGCTGATCGCTACTCCGGTGTCAGTTCGCCAGCATTGACACTGATTGACGGCAGTGAACCACTGCTGCGGGCGCTGCTGGGACTGATTCCAGGTCACCCAAACTGGTCGCTCAGCAACCGCCCTTTCCGCCTTCGCGGCACCGTCGTAATCGCTCAACCCGGCTTATCTTGGAACCAGTTGGAATCCGGGGTTGAACAAGATCTACTCAGCGCTGTCCAGATCCGCGATCTACTCGCCGTGTTCGACGATTCCCTTGGGGGGCTGGCCGACTCGGTGCTGGTCTGCTCGTCGTAATATGCCCGATTACCAATGCATCGGAAGTCGACGCGACCACATCAAGTCATCGAGACCGACGATTCGGCCGACAGCTCGCCTCGGTGACTGAGTAAGGCTCCACTCGAAGGCAATTCGTCAGGGCGCAAAATCCGGCGTGGATCGTTGCCTAGCGCGATCGGCGGTGACTTGCGCGGGATGGACGGCAACGTGCCGGTGTCGGGAAAATAGAGAGACAGCCCCTGGGCACGCAATTCGTCGACGAACTGCTGCAGAGCTCCGTTGTAAGAGCCGCGACGCGACACGGATACGCCAGCACCGAGTGAACCGACGAAAGTGCCGATTCGGCGATGAGTGCTGTTCGATCGAGTCGGTTCAGATCGTGTTTGAGAAGAAGTTCCTGTCACCTCTACAGGGAGACCTCGCCGATGAAGTCAAAGGGGCTCTGGCACGGGGTAGCCGGCTCATTCCGCCCTCCGCGCTCAACCAGATGATCCGTGAAGCCATCGAATGGTGCGCCGACGTCGACGCCCCGGATAGCGTCGGCGCCATCAGCTCTGCTGACTTCGTTCACGTGGTTCCCTCGGTCAACGGTGATCAAGAGGCGCAAGATCGCACCGACTTCTTCACTACATGGCCACCAACTGAGGACGAGCTGGCAGCCTTCAACGAGGCGATGGCGCACGACGACCACCTCCTCTTGACGCAGGTGCGACGGCACATGCTCATGGAGTTCGCCCGCGCGCAGACCAATGCGACCCCGGTCCCCGCAGGCCATCCTCGCCATGACCTAAGCGCTGGCTCCCGCCCCGCAGCGCTGCCGCATCAAAGCGGGCGTACGCCGAGCAGACAAACTGCAGTGTCGGCCGCAGCGAGCACTTGCTCAAATCTGCTTTCGGCTGTCCTCATCGAGATGCGCGACGCCAATGCCCGTCGCCGTGATGCACTGCGCCCCGACGTCCATAGCGACGAGCTTCTGAAACGCCTCGTATTCCTCCTGCGACGCGCCAACCACGACGGTGCCTGCTTGGGCGCAGCACTGCCCACCCCCGCCAAAAACGACTGAAGGTTGTGTCCACCGTCGACCACAAGCACTCGTTTTCGCCGCAACGTCAGCGCGGTAGGCAGGACCTCGGCTGTGTTCCCTCGCGGCGGAGAGTACATCCAGGGTCCGACATCGCAGCAACAACTCCGTCAATTTGCCGAACTCGTGTGTGTGGGCGACGGTCAGTTCGGCGATTCGGCGACGTAGCCTCGGGCGCCGTGGCACGCTCGGTAGGTAACAGCAAGCTCGTGGAGCGAGTTGTGTCGGTTCTTGTGGATGTCGATGTCTCGTCCGCGGTGATCGCCTTCCGGCCCGCGGTGGGTGAAGAGCGGTGCCTGCCGGCCGATCGAGTAGCTACATCGGTGTTGATGGCGGCGAACCCGTGGCGGACGTTCCGGTGGTATCTCGGTCAGCGACATTATTCGGGGACGTACTGGTCGTCGACGGTCGCTGAGCACGTCATCTACGAGTCGCGGCTGGAGTTGTCGTGCCTGATCCGCGCAGACTTCGATCCTCGTGTGCGCGCGATGGTCGCGCAGCCGTTCTTGTTAACTGCGGACGTCGATGGACGTCTGCGTCGGCATATCCCGGACTATCTATGGGACACCACGGACGGACCCGTGGTCGTCGATGTCGTGCGCGCCGAGCGCCTTGACCATCCGAAGATCGAAACGATGTGTGCGTGGACGAATGAAGTGGTCTGCTCGCTCGGCTGGGGCTACCGGGTGGTATCGGATCCGGAGCCGGTGGAATTCACGAACATCCGCTTCCTGGCCGGCTATCGGCGCGACTGGTTGGTGCCCGTAGGACTGCGGGATGCGGTCCGGGTGGCGATACCCACGTTGGTCGGCGACTCGATTACTCAAGCGGAGAAGCGATTCCAGAGCCTCTCGGGTCCGCTTCTTCGCGCTGCGCTCTTCACCTCATTGTGGCGCCACGAGCTGGGCGCTGACCTCCGCGCACCCCTGAGCCCGTCGACGGTATTGGAGAAGCCGTGAAGTCTGCAGCGACGGATGTGCGTATCGGCACCCGTTTCCTTTACGACGGCGAGATCGTCGAAGTCGTCGAGGTGCACTGTGCCCGAGGTGATGTAGTGCTGGCAACCAAGGATCTCCGCAGCGGGACTCTGCGGCGGATCGCGCTCAGTGAGCTGTTGTCAGATCACGTTCGTCTGCTCGACGACGACTTAAACACCGAGCTCGTCGACGACACCGTGCCCGCCTCCGTGATCTGGCAGGCGGCATCAGACACCGAACGCCAACTTGCACGCAATCGCGCGTCGCACGTGAGAGAAGTGCTGACCGGCTATCGCTCGGGCAATGCGCGGACAGCCTCGGCGTTCGAGCCGCGCGCACCGTATCGGTCGAATACCCCACGCAGCGACCGTGTTGCCGCCAAGGCCGGTGAACTTCGGTGCGGGAAGCGAACGGTGGAGCGGTGGGTCGCCGATTACCTTCGAAGCGGTGAAGCCGGGCTACTCAACGGTCGGGCCGCCCGGATCGCCTCGCACCGGGCCCGCTTCGCGGTCTTCGAGCGCATCGCGTTGGACATCATGATCGAACACACGGACTCGTCTCGTCCCAGTAAGCAGCACATCATTGCTCAGGCGCGTGCGCGGATCAGCGCGACCTACGGTCCGGGTGTCGTTCGGCTGCCCGGAAAGTCCACGGCCTACATGATTCTGGATAATCTCGAGCGTCGCCATCCCATCTTCCATCATTCGTCGAAACGGAACCGGGACATCGCCTCTCGCCCGGCGCTGGCGTACGGCGGGCTGCACCCGCAGCGGCCGGGGGAGTACGTCCTGATGGACACCACGCGCCTGGATGTGTTCGCGATGGATCCGCAGACACTGCGGTGGACGAGTGTGGAGCTGACGGTCGCGATGGACTGGTATTCGCGATGCATTATCGGTCTACGATTGACTCCGGGATCGGCGAAGGCCTTCGATGCCGCCACTGTGCTCTATCAGTGTCTGCGGCCCGCCCCGGCGGGGCGCGACTGGCCGGCTGATGCGGTCTGGCCGCCGCACGGGATCCCGAAGTCGGTGCTGATCGACGCCGACGCGCTGGACGCGGACAGCGTCTTCGCCGCGTCACCGGCGATCGTGCCCGAGACTGTTGTGGTCGATCACGGCAAGATCTACGTGGGGGAGGCGCTGACCAGCGCGTGTCGGCAAGCGGGGATATCGATCCAGCCGGCCCGGATTCGCACCGGGCGGGACAAAGGGCCTGTGGAGCGGTTCTTCCGCACCGTCCGGGAGGGGTTCTTGCAGGAGCTGCCCGGCTACAAGGGCCCAGATGTGTATTCCCGTGGGCTTGCCCCGGAATCGGAGGCCTACTTCTTCCTCGACGAGCTGGAGGCGCTGCTGCGCGAGTGGGTGGCCTGCGTTTACCATCGGCGGCCCCACGACGGGGTCGGAGAGCCTGGGCTGTGGTCGTTGGGGATGTCTCCGGCGCAGATGTTCGAGCACGGTATCGCGCGGGCCGGCTACCTGCAGGTGCCCCGCGACCCGGATCTCGCTTATCGCTTCCTGCCGGTGGTGTGGCGCACCGTCCAGCACTACGGCGTAGAAATCAATGGCCGGATCTATCGGGGCGGGGTGCTCGTCGGCTACGTCGGCGAGAAAAGCCCCTACACCGAGCAGGGCGGCAAATGGCCGTTTCAGGTCAACCCCGACGACATCCGGCGGATCTTCTTCTTCGATCTTCAACACACCCGCACGTGGCATCCGCTGGTGTGGACGCACGCCACGCTGTTGACCGCGCCCATGAACGAGGACGGTTTGCAGTTCGCCCGCCGGCTGGCCAAAGCCAGACATCCCGCCTTCGATGATCAGTTGGCGTTGGCGGAGCTGTTGGAGCGACGTAACCTCACACAGGGCCGGTCCCCGGCGGAACGCCGCGCGGCGCTGCGAGTGTGCCGCGAACAGTCCTCTTTGGAAATCGATTTGGCCGCCGCGGTCAATGTCAGCGCACTTCCCACGGCCCAGCGGATCCTGGCCGGTGTCGACCCTGCCCAGGCCGCCGCTGACGAGGCCGCATCAATCGACGACGATCTCGACGAGGTCCCGTTGGCCATCGACGCCGGCGTGTACGACGACACCCTGGAGGACCTGTGACGACCACGACTGCGAGGCCGCGACCGGCGCCTCATCTGGACAACCTCACCCTGGCGCGCAAAGAGGGCTGGCGGGATTTCGTACAAGCACCGCCACGGACGCGTCCGGAATCCCTGTCCAAGCGTCAAATCCGTGGACTAGGAGAGGGCGGCGAACAGGAGTACAACCGGCGCCGCGCGGACTGGCACAACAACCTCGGCCCCTTTAAGACCCCAATGCTCACCTCGGTACACGAAGCACTGTGGGACATCCTGGACTGCAACGAGCAAGACGGACAGCGCGCCAAGGGTGCGGTCGCCATCGACGGATACCCCGGCCTCGGAAAGAGCTGCGCTATAGAGGAATTCGCCAAGAAGTACCATCAACGCGAGATCGCTCGCTACGGGGACTTCACCCGTGCCGGCGACGAACGGTGGCCGGTCTGCCGGGTCGGTTTGCGCGGCAACACCAGCATGAAGGACTTCAACACCGCCATCTGCGACTTCTACGCCCACCCCGGTCGGCGCCGCGTGACGACGACGCAACTGGGGAAGTGGGCGCTGGACTGCGTGCTGAGTTGTGAGACCCGGCTGTTGATCGTCGACGATGTGCATTTCCTGCACTGGCAGCAGCACGGGGGAATCGAAATCAGCAATCACTTCAAGTACATCGCCAACGACTTCCCGGTGACCCTGCTTCTCATCGGAGTGGGTCTGGGGGAGCGCGGAATTCTGATGGACGGCCCGGTTTACGAAGACGCAGTGCTCGCTCAGACGCTGCGTCGCACCACGACGCTGGAGATGCGGCCGTACGCCGTGAACAGCGAGCGGGCGCGGCGTCAGTGGCGGACGTTGTTGAGCACCGTGGAGGAACGCCTGGTCCTGGCTCATAAGCGGCCCGGGATGTTGACCGACGGCGAGATGCTCGACTACCTGTTCATCCGCAGCACGGGGCACATCGGTTCCCTGATGGAGCTCATCCGGCGTGGCTGCGCGCGGGCGGTGCGCACGGGGGCCGAGGCGTTAACCCACACCGTGTTGGATGCGATCCGCATCGACAGCGCCGCCGAACGTGCCCGCGCCGAGCTCGAGGTCGCGTTCCGCACCCGCCGCCTCAGCGCGCACACCAAGACGACCCGCGCCACCGTGTCCTAGGCGCACCCGATGGCCCGGACCCGACGTCCGAAGGACCGCTTGCCACTACCCGATCTCGACGTCCTGTCACAGAGCCGGGTCGCCACCAGCGAGCAGGGCGTTCGTGCGTTTCCGCTACGGACTGATCCGCTGCCCGGTGAGTCGCTGTACTCGTGGCTGCAAGCCTGCGCTGTGCGGCTGGACGTGTCGGTGAGCGAGTTGTATCCGCAGATTTGCCCGCACGTCAGCCGCAACATCCGCGGTCGCCTGAACGTTGCGCAGGTCAGCACCGAAGACGCCGCGGCGATCGGTGCCGTCACCGGCTACCCGGCCGCCGACGTCGCGGCGTTGACACTCGCGCGCTACGCGGCCACCACCGCCGCGATCTTCGGACCGGCGGCTCGGTTGACCACCCTCGCCGACTGGCATCGCGTCGCCGGATCCCAGTTTTGCCCGCATTGCCTGGCCGCCACCGGCGGCGCGTGGAAGTTGGAGTGGCTCCTGATCTGGACGTTCGCGTGCATCCAACACCGATGCCTGTTGGCCGATCGCTGCCCGACGTGCGGTGGCCGACAAGGGCAGCGGCTCGTGACCGGACCGGGGCCGCCGCACCCCGGTCAATGCGACCGCCCCGCCCCCGGTGCTATCCAATCGCGGGTCCGATGTGACGCCGACTTAGGCCGGGCTCCCGTCATCGAGCTGGATGCTGATCATCCCGCACTGGCCGCGCAGTCGGCCGTGTCGGCCCTTCTGGACAGTGGAGTCGCGGCATGGGGTGTCTATCGCCGGCACCCGAGGCCGACTGCAGATGTCCTGTGCGACATTCGGCTCCTGGGCCGAAACATTCTTTCCGCCGCGGGAACCCGGCACCTGGATCATTTCGTACCGGCCGATCTCTTCGCCGAATACCGCAAGAGCCTGCGCCGCAGCGGGGTGAACGAGCCGGAGACGACACACGCCTCGCCCCGGTGGTCCACTGGGCCGCCGGTGATCAGAGCGGTGGCCATCTCCGCGGCGCTGCAAATCCTGCAGGCACCCGATCTCCGTGCCGCCGCTGCGCCCTTGGCCGCTCTACCCCGCGAGGTCTCCCGCTACGACCTGCACAGGACGTCCCTGTCGGTTCACCACGGCGCCCTGACGGCGAGCCCCGTCCTACAAGCCGTTCAGCTGATTGCCGCCGAACCTCACCTCAGTCCGGTCGAGCAATTGCACTACCGGCTCGGCACACCGTTTCCTCAACGACCGGTGAACGACCGTGACCGCCGGCGCCGGCTGCCAAGGTGCATCCCGACGCTGTTGTGGCCCACCTGGGCGTTGACACTGTGCCCGCCGTCGTTCTACCAACCGTCGGCGCGCACGGCGCTGGCGGTCGCCGTTCTGCTGGTGTCCACCACCCTCGACGTCGACGATGCCGCGGCACGGTTGGGTAATGCGGTGACGCCATCGAATGTGGCCTTCCTGCTGTGGCGTCTCAAGGCGTCACCGTTCTGGGAGGACATCCGGTCGGCGTTCATTCGGCTGTCCGACCACCTGGATCGCGACGGCGCACCCATCGACTACGACCGGCGACGCCGGCTCGACTACACCGGCCTGCTGCCTGAGGCGCAGTGGAAGACGTTGTGCCGCAGCATCCGGATCTCACCGCGAGGGCACTGCACTGCGCGCCGCTATTTGCGGGAGCACCTCAGCGGGGTACCCGTGGCCGCCGCCGATGATCACCGAGCCCGACACATCACCGGGAGTTTGGCCGAGTTTCCCCGGCGACTCACTCCCGAACTGGCCGAGGCCCTGCACACCTGCGCAGTGGACTTCCTCGCCGCGCAGGGCATCACCGACGAACCCGTAGCGTGGGAGCCCGCGATCGACGTGCTGGGCACGCTGACGCTGCCCGGATGCGGCATCGACGATGTCGATATCACGCGACTGCACCGATTGCTCCGCCGCGACCGGCTCAGTACGCGTGCGGCTGCGCGGCGCCTCGACCTCAGCGCTGGTCTCGTCCGCTACGCACTCGAGCGGCATCCGGCCCCGCCACGACTACCGCGGCCCCGAACACCGCGAGTCGGAGCCCCACGACCGGGCCGCGCCTATCAGCGTGCCGTCGATGCGCTGCCGGCAGACCGCCTGCGGGAACTCTATCTCGGTGATCGAAAGAGCCTGCGCAGCATCGGCGTCATCGCCGGTGTCGGCCCCCAGACGGTGCGCCGACTCATGCGTGACTACGGCATACCGGTGCGCACGCCGGGCGGACGAGCTCGCCCCGTCGTAGATCCCGACTGGCTCCACACCGAATACGTCACCAAACAGCGGTCCATGGCCGACATTAGCCGGCAACTCGGCATGAAATCCGAAGCGCTCGCCGCCGCCGCCCGCCACCACGGCATCCCAGTACGCACCGTCACCCGCCGCACGCGAACCGACCTCACCGCCGACCCCGCCGTCCCCGGCATTCTGGTGCCCGCTCTCATCGGACACGGCGGCTGGGAGCGATTGCAGCGCTTCGTGGTGATCGCACAGCACGACCGTTTCCTCGACGCAGGCCACGTCCTGGGCACAGGCGTTCCCGCGGTGGCCGCCACCGTCCAGCGACTCGAACGCGATTTCGGGCATGCTCTCGTGTTGCGGTCGCCGGTACGGGTGACACGTTTCGGTGAGAGGGTGGTTGCGGCGGTGACTGAGCTCGCGCACCGAGGCGGGCTCTAGCTTGCTGCCGCACAACAGATCTAGGGCGTCGTGCCGCAGATGAGCCGACATCTCGGCGTGATCACTTCGCCGAGGCCAAGTGTTGTGCGACGGCGGTCAGCGCGGTACTTACGCCGGGCCGCCACCGGTGTGCGGGCGTGTGCGGCGACAATCCGCGTCGGCGCATCGAGGTCGTCAGCCAGCGCAGCTGCTCGGCCGCGGCTGCCGGGTCCGCGGCACTCAGGACGGGTACTGCGACGCACGCGGCGACGGCGTCACTGGACACCCTCGAGGACGACCCCCGCCGGCCGGCCGTCGGCGAGGTCACCAGCGGGTGGGTTCCGGCCCCCGATGTGTACGTGCGGGCGAGGGCATCGGAGATCCTGCTACCGAGCTCGTGTCGGTGGGCGACACGCAGAATCCACGTTCCCAGCAACCTCAGATCCTGACTGAAGACTTCGGACCTGACCGGTTGGTCCGTGTAGATGCCGCCGCACGCCCGCCGCTCGCGCATCACGGACAGAATGGCACGCTGTGCGGCGAACAGCGGATCATCGTGGCCCATCAACCTCACACTATTTCGTGCCAGTGGTGCGCTACAGCGCCCTGCCCGGTTGCTACTCAGATAGCTGGTGCATCGCCCGACCACGGGTTTGTCGCCAGGCGGTCTCGGTCCCAGACGTTGCAGGCCCCCGCAGTCGGCGCATCGATCTTCCAGTAGGCAGCAGTGCGTCAGGCACGCGAACGCCCACCGCAGACGCCACCACACCCGCCAGCGACCCCCACGCTCATCTAGGCAGAGCGGACAGAAGCGGGAACCGGGCACCCGCATCGTCGCCGACCGCTGCCGAGACACATGCGCAGCAATCCACGGCGCCAAAGTCGTCGCCTCCACGCGGACGGGGTCGACACCGGTGGCGCGGCTGATCAACGCGATCTGCAACTCCGTCGGCGCGACGGCGGCGCGCGCCAACTGTTGCGCCGCGCCCTCGCCAGGCCGACTCAACACCCCCACCCCGGCCACTAGCTCACCCCACCGAGCGTCCAGGCGGGCGGCCAGCACCTCCAGCCACGAATCCAGGCTCTCGTCTTCCGCGGGCGCCACGCGCATGGGCAACGAGCGAATCCCCGGCACATCGGGCGACCGGCCCGGCGCGTTCACATATCAATAATGTCCTACTAGTAGTGCAAATAATAGAACGCAACGTACTCATGGACGTCGAACACGTCGGGGCGCACTCCGCGGCGGGCACCCAGGTCACAGCTGTCGCTGAACAAAGCGAACACCCTCGGACGTCGATGCCTATGACGCTCGCAGGGGCCGCTTACGACCACCGCCGACTTCGGTCATTCCCAGCGGCGACACAAGCTGACAGTCCCGTGGTCACAGCCGCTTGGGAAGCTGAGCGCGCGAGCCGCGCGGTCTTATCGTGCGCGACTTGTACGCCTCGCCACTGCTCAGTGGGGGGGAGAAGGCTTGGGAGATTCGCGGGCGACCCACTCGGATTCGAGGTCCGGTGTTCATCGTCAAGCAAGGAACGGGTCAAGCGTTCGGGACTGTTGACCTAGTGCGCGTACTGGGTCCTCTCGATCTTGACTACTTGCTGGCGGCGCCGGAGCTTCCGGTGACTGAGTGCGCCAAATTCCGCCGCACCGGCCTTCCGTATGACCGGACGTACGCCTGCGTATGCATCGGTCCCCGCTTGTTCGACCGCCCGGTGTCGTCGGCGCCGAAAGGGCCGTTACGTGGGTGCGTTCACCCGGGCTTGTTATCGGTAACGGGTAGCTAGTTCCGTCGGATCCATCCTGCCGTGAAACTCGGGCCATCGGCGGCGGCGAGGCGGTGATTCAACCAAACGTCCAGCTCCAGGACGTGCACCACGCGGCCTTCGCGCCGATAGCCATTCAACACCTGCTCAAGGTCTGCAGAACCGCTGTCCCCGCGTTGGTAGACGGTATCCGTTACCCCGTGCACTAAGACGCCATCGACCTCTTCAAACAACAGCCAGACCTTCATCCTGGTTCCTCGCCAACAAGACGAACTATGTCAGGAGGAAATCGAGGACGCGGCCGATTCGCGCCAAACACAACAGACAGCTTCGCAAAGAGCAGCGTCCGGCCGGGCATGCGTAGTCGACCAAACGGGGTACCGACTTCAGTCCGGCCACCCAAACACTTCAGAACACTCCAGAACCGGAAACCGGGCAGGAGGCCGCGGCCCCGACCGAGCGAGGCAACCGGAGGCGGGCAGAGGGGGCGTCGGCGTTAACAACTGTGCTGCTCGAAAGGTGCCAGACAGTCGAGGAGGTGCGCTTAGTCGTTGTGGCGCTCAAGTCCGTCCCAGACATATTTGGGGTCTGGTTGTGGGGCGTCGGGAGGGGGCCCGGTTAGAGCGGTGAGGTCGAATTCCAGGTCGCGGTTTCCAAAAGCGACCACGATGCGTGCGTTGGCGCCGGCAGCGGCGACGTAGCTAGCCAACGTGGACAGGAGCAGGTCGTGTTGACGCTCCATCGTCGAGACGGCGGCTTGTCCGACACCCAGGCGCCGGGCGAGTTCTCCTTGGGTGAGGCCCGCGGCATGCCTGATGACGGCCAGGCCCATCGCGTATGCGCGGTCGTCCTCGCGCATCTGACGGCGGATCCGGCCGACGCGTTCGGCGCGTTCGCGGTCAGCGAGGAGTTTCGTGAGTCGGGCAGCGCCGCGATCGCCACGGGTCACCAATGGTCATCCTCCCGTCGGTTCAGGTTCGATGGCGGCCTTAGCCCAGTACCGAGCGTTCGTGAAGATTCCGCCGTTGCGGATTTGTCGCAGATGAAAAGGGCGATCACGGCGTACTCGCGATGTCCCGCGCGCAGGGCCGTGGCGACTGCCAAGCCGGATAAACCCGGGTCAGCAGAGGACGGGGCAGCGACGGAGTGGGCGGTTTGTAGTGATTCTGCGGCGGTGCTAGTCGGGCCTTCGGCGTGGGTATTCCCTTCCTCACGACGAGCGAATACCACTTCCCAAGCATAGTTCCCCCAACGCGTATCTGCGGCAGGCTGAGGCTCAGCGCTTCCCAGATTCGGCACCTGGCGCGCGCAGGGAAAGGGTCGGCAGCTCAACAACCACGGCCGGCATCGATGAGCCCGCAGATGGCTGCTCTTTAGATTCGTGCGACGTCGACGACGGTGCACTACTAGTAGTACATTAGTTGGGTGTGGCCCGGTGGCTGGCTAGTCGGAAGAGTCGGGCAAGGGGTATCTAACCGGCCGCGCACGAGGCGGCACGCCGCCGAATAAGCGCCCCCTTTTGCCGCTACCGGGTCCCACCCTGTCTGCTACCAGTGACTTAACCTGCGACGCTGCTGCTTAGCAGGCGAGGCTCACCGACCACATCGCTGCTGTTGCCCTCCTGGTGGCGGACCACCTGGCCGTTGGCTGCGGCTCGCCGCATGGCCTTGGAGTGTCCGCACCGCCTCTAGCCAGGAATCCAGTCCCTCACCGGGCGACGGCGCCAGCCGGATCGGCGACGTGCGCGCCGCCGCAGGCCTGTCGGCGGAGCTGTTGCCCGCGCCGCGGTAGTAGTCGGATTGCAGTACGCCTCCCAGTCGCACAAGTCTGCCCTACTAGTAGGGCAGACTCGGGGTTTTCGGCATGGCTACGTGTAGGGGTGCCGACGCGTCCCAGTCAGAACGACCCGGACCGGGTTGCCGAATGGGAACGGCTGCGCCAGCAAGTCGGGAGGCGGATTGTGCTCCTGCGGATCCAGCGTGGGCTGACTCAAGAACGGCTCGCGCTGCTGTCCGGCGTGTCACGAAATGTGCTCGTCAACGTCGAGCACGGCACCCGCGGCATCTTGTATGAACGACTCTTCGATATCGCAGCTGCCTTGGAAGTGTCCGTCGCCGAACTTCTCGAAGACCTCTCTTAGGAGTGGGGTGTAGCTCAGTGTCGGGTGCGGCACGTCCTGGCCTCTGCCAGAAAGATGGTCGAACTAGTCTGCGACCCCGACGGGCGCGGATGGAGCGGCGATATTGACCAGGCGCTGCAGCACCATGCCCTTGTCTTGTTCGGGGACATCTAAGCAGCACCATGCCCTCGTAGCTGGCACAAACGTCAGGTCGCAACCATCCGAAGAGGCGCGTGCTAACCCCGTGGGTTACTTTTCAGCTCTCCAACAGGACGATGGGAAAGATGGATTTCGACGGCACCATCTCCGGGCCCTTGATCGACCCTCACTAGGGAATCGGCCCTCCACCGGGTACAACAAAGGTGGCTGAGCGCACCGCCTCAGTGATGTTCTCTACACCTCAGCGTGCCGCCGGTCGAGTTCCTTGATCCTGCGTTGCACATCTGCGCCGCGCGATAGTGTCGCGAGGATTTGCCTGTCGATTGTGGGGGTCGGCAGCGGGGAGCGGGGGTCGGTCGAATGCCTGTGGCTGGTTGGTATGCAGATCCGTGGCAGCAGGCGGCGCTGCGGTGGTGGGACGGACGTCAGTGGACAGGGGCGGTCCATGGCCCGCCGGCTACGCCCTCCGTCGCACCCGCACCTGCGGATCGCGGGCTTGCAACGCTGTTTGGAGACGCCAACCGGATCGCGGTCATCGACGTGGAGACTACCGGCCTGTATAGCAAGGATCGCGTCGTGGAGATCGCGATCGTCACGCTCGACGGGGACGGCGTCATCACCGACGAGTTCGACACGTTGATCAATCCGACACGTGACGTGGGCCCGACGTGGATTCACCGCATCACTCCATCGATGGTGCATGGCGCACCGTTCTTCGCCGACGTTGCCGGGCAGGTCGCTGCCCGTCTCCACGGAGCTGTCTGTGTGGCTCACAATTTGCGATTCGACTCACGCATGATCGGGGCGGAGCTGCAGCGTGCGGGTATCACCGTGGACTGGGGTTCCGGCTTGGACACGTTGTCGGTAACAGGGTGCAAGCTCGGCCAGGCCTGCGCTGACCACGGGGTCGCCCTCGACGAGGCGCACCGGGCGCTGGCCGACGCGCGCGCGACAGCGCATCTCCTTGTCAGAGTCGCCGGTCACTTCGGTCGGTCCGGAGCGGCGGCAAGGGCACATCCGATCGAGGCATGTCCGGTTCGGGTATGTACACGCGATGGCCGCGCCAATGCCGAGGTACCGGCTCCGTATCTCGCACAGTTGGCCGCGGGCCTGCACGTGGCCCCGGACATCGCGCCCTACGTCGCCCTGCTGGATTCGGCGCTCGCCGACCTCCGGCTCACCGCTGAGGAACGCGCCGAACTCGCCGCATTGGCGAGCGAACTTGGTATGACCGCCGTACATATTCAGCGCGCACATCGGGCGTTCCTCGACGGGCTCGTTGAGGCCGCCCTAGCCGACGGAGAGGTCACCGATGAGGAGATCGAACAACTGTGCCGCGCTGCTGGCCTCCTCGACCTTGACCTCGACATCGTGACCCAGCGCACCGACGCCTACCGAACGATCAAGGACACCCTCTCCCTCGCGCCGGGGCTGTCCGTGTGCTTCACCGGTTCGGCCATGGATGCCACTGGCAACGAGATTGACCGAGCTGCTTTGGAGGCGCTTGCTCAGCAGAACGGATTGGTGACCAAAGACTCGGTGACTGCCAAAGGGTGTGGTCTGCTAGTGGCGGCTGATGCGTCGACACGTTCCGGCAAGGCCGCCCAGGCCAGACGGTTCGGAGTCCCGATTGCCTCGGTCAGCGACTTCGTGCAGGCAGTCAATACCGCGCAGCCGCTTCCCGTTATCCGACTCGAGCACACCGGCGTCGCGCTTGTGTGCGTCAGCTGCGGGCACTCGTGGCTGGCCAACCGTCGCAGCCGTGAACCGCGGTGCGACTCCTGCAAGTAGCGGCTGCGCGACCGGTCGCACGTCCTACCCGGGAAACCAGAATTCTGGTCGCTATCGACGCGTCACCCAGGTTGGCGCCACCCGCAGTACCGAGCCTCGCTGTCCACCCTTCCTGAGGGTGAGAGTCGCCATCCCCGCGGATTGCGCGATGCCGTGCAGCAATCGCCCGACAGGTCGCCCGACGCGCGTCGGACAGGTCTCGGGACACGAGACCCGCCGCAACCGCCTACCACACGGCGACTCTGTGCACGCCTGGCCATTGGCCCATAGAAGCTGGCACCCGCGACTGTAGGATGGTTATTTACGCGTAAGGCTAATCTCAAGTGCCACTTGACGGTTGATTTCGATCGCGTTATGTTCACCCGCAGTCGGTAGTGCGCGTGGCCCGCCGGCCAACGGACTTCAGTGGTCGCACGACCATTAGAGTCCATCTACGTCGCCCGTTAGCCAACGTACGGCGCATGGGCAATGTCGCCAATTTCTGCTGAGGTAGAGCAGATCGGATGGTGGAGTGGACACTTGACAGAATGCCTCCGCGATGTGGCTCGCGCAGCCACCGGATTCCGACGCAGGATGTGGATGGTTGTTTCACTCAGTCTGCTCACAACGAGTTTTGTGGTGGCAACGCCGGCGAAGGCGGACGAGCAGAGTTATCTGCAACCGCTGAGTGGTCGGTGGGCATCCTTAAGCGATCAACAGTTGCTGACCGAGGGATACCGGGTCTGCATGCTGACGAAAAGCACCAGCAGTTCCAATGTGGTTCCCATTGTTCAGGCGAACCTTGGGGGCATCACTGCGCCGGCAGCCTCCGCGATCGTGGCGGCCGCAGTGGTACACCTCGATTGTTGATCGGCCTCAGCGTGTGCGGCCATTGGGTAGCGTCGGCTCGCTGCGCGCATGCGGCTTGCAACTGCAATAAGTGAGAGGTTCAAGCGAGCTCTCACGTCACCCCAAAATCGTAGAGAGTTCCGCCCGAACAGCGGATGACCGGTACAGCCGACTCTCGGCCGACAGGCTGCCGAGGTCAGCGAGTGCCGGGTGATCTGATAGGACCGCCTGAGGTGCGCTGGATCAGTGTGGATCTGGCTCGGTAAGTCGCTTACCCGGTCTCGGCAAAGAATTGCAGGATCGCGGAGTTCACCTCTTGCGGTCTCTCGAGGAAGCCGAGGTGGCCCGCGTCAGCGATCTCCAGGTAGGTACCGTTGGGCAGTGCTGCGGCGACCTCGGCACCCAGGTGCGGTGGGGAAACCAAATCGTCGGCGAACCCCACGACAAGTACGGGTTTGGTGATGTTTCGATAGGCCGCAAGGCGTCCCTCGTCAGCGGTTACCTTGTATTGCGCACGAAGCCCGGGTGTTGACTTCGTCGGCCACATAGTGAAGAGATGAATCCACTCTTGCACCGCCTCATCATCGTTGAGTGTCTTGGGGGACAGCCCCTCGAGAAGACGGATCTTCGCGTCCAACTTGGGCGGCAACGAAAGGTCAGCCAGCTCTTCATCCGTGTCTCGAAGGAAGCGACGTGCGCGGTCGTGACGTCCGCGGGTCGCCATCAGCGCTGAACGATTGACCAGGTCCGGTCGCACCAACATCAGCTCCTGAGCGATCAACGAGCCCAATGACGTTGAGACGATATTGACCGGCGCCGCACCCAGAGCTTCGATGACTACAATCGTGTCGTCGACCATTGTCGCCAGGGAGAAGCCGTCGAGGTCGCCGGTGGCACCCACGCCTCGGTTATCGAAGGTGATGACTCGGTACCCGGCACCGAGAAAGGCTGGCACTTGGTGGAGTTGCCACGTCCGCCCAACGGCCCCGCGCCCAGCTATGAACAACACTGGTTGACCGCGTCCGCGATCGCTATAGGCAAGCTCCATCAGTGGTGACCGTACCGTACCCGCGAGTGCCACACCCCCTTTCCCTTGCAATCAGATTCGCTGACCCCTACACCGTCTTACCGTGCTGGCCGAATGTCGAGTCGCCAAGGCGTTCATCACGTCCCTTGGCTTTCCGAGCCGGAACTCGCTGATTGCACGTGAGCGGCTTCGCGCTGGAAATTGACGAGTCTGCCGGATAGCGGCTGCGGTCTGACAGCGTGAGATCCTGACATGTGCGTGAGGGCGACGGAACGCAGATTACGTCTACCGCCCGCAAGATTGAGGTATGCCATCACCGAGGTAGGGAGTCTTCGTGAGATACAGAGCTTTGGTCCGACTGACTTCGAACAGATCCATCCTCGGGCGGCGGCGTGATCTGCGTCGGCGAGCGCGGAGCGGCGTTCCTCAGCTGAAGGGCAAGACATGCATGGTGACGGGTGCGTCTTCGGGTATTGGCCGCGAACTGGCGCTCGTACTCGCCAGTTATGGCGCCCGGATGGTCCTCGTTGCTCGACGACATGAATTGCTTGCAGAGGTATGTGCCGAGATCCGCTCATCCGGCGGATCGGCCCGCTTCCTGACATGTGACTTGACAGATGGTGATGACGTCGAGCGACTAGTGAGCGATGCGCAGCAGCAGGATGCTGCGCCCGACATCTTGGTCAACAACGCCGGGCGTTCGATCCGCCGGACTCTGCTTCAATCTACGGATCGATTCCATGACTACGAGCGCACGATCCGGCTCAATTACTTGAGCGCGGTGCAACTTACACTCGGGCTTCTGCCATCGATGGTCGAGCGCGGTAACGCCCACATCGTGAACGTCGGGACATGGGGAGTACCTGCAGGTTCGATGCCAAAATTCACCGCCTATCACGCTTCGAAGGCTGCGCTGAGCGCCTTCAGTCGCAGCATGGGCACTGAATTGGCGCGCAGCGGAGTCGCCGTGTCTACTATTCACTATCCGTTGGTCACCACTCCGATGATCGCACCAACAGAGGAGTACCGCGCTTTTCCCGCGCTGTCGGCCGCAGACGCTGCCGAGTGGGTCGTCCACGCCATTGAGAGTAAACCCGTCATGGTTCAGCCGATCTTCGCGCGTTACCTCGCTTTAGGCTCAATGGTTGCACCGAAGTACTTCGACTCCTTCTCGCTGTCGGTAGGAATCTGACTGTCGGTGAATTCCTCTGCCTTCCAATCTGCCCGACAAGCACGCCGCACCGGCGCACTGAATCCGCTGATTCTCAGGCCGATCAAGAGCTAGGACGTGGCCCTGCTGGCGAGTCGCCGGGTCGACATTGGGCGACGGCGTGCCGCGTCGAGACAAACCCTGAGTGGCGGCGGCGTCTTTGGTATTAGCGCGTGCGGAACGCCGGACGGCGTGATCTTCGCCGCTTGGCGCACGTCTTTCTGTGCGCGTCGCGTCTACGGATGTCAGGCTTCGGGGCCGCTTCCGGCGGCGACGACGAGAACGTTGTTGTGTCCGCCGAATCCGAAGGAGTTGCTCAGGCCGA
>NZ_MVHU01000045.1 GCF_002086285.1 Mycolicibacter kumamotonensis
GCGGGCCGCAGGACCTTTCTGCGACTGACCGTCCTGATCATTCGAACGTCGAAACGACATCTTCACCCTTCCCGATATGTGTATGTGCGCTCCATATGCACACTCAGCTAGTTGCGGTGATCCTAAGTGAATCGGCGGTCTCAGCGAAATCGCTGCTCTACCGGCAGCAGAGCGGTTCTACACCCCGCGCCCGAGGGCCTTACCAAGCATGCTTGCTCCCTTTGGCCTGAGATAATCCCAGGTTGACCTTAGACTAGCGATTGACCTAATGGGAAGAAAAAAGTTCGAAAACATGTAAGTTACTGCCGGGTAAACCAACAACACTCCCCGCGACCTGGGGTTTGGGGTCCGGCAGACGACACCAACTAAGCCCTCGATCCACCGATGAACACGCGCGGCAGCTGAGCCGGGCCGACGGCTGACGGGCTCCTGTTGTTAATCACGATTGTCGCGCCGTGGGCAGCAGGTAGCGGCTGGTCGGCCCGTTGGCACCACCCGAGGGAGTTGTGCCACAAAGTGAATCATGCATGCGCCCAAGCCCGCCAGGTGGTCCACGCAGGATGGGCCGCCGTTGCGGGCGGACCAGTCGAACCGGAAGGTTGATGACTTCGCCCCGCTGGCGGGCCCGCGAGCCAAGACGTGCTGGCCACCAGTCAACGCGACGGTGGCGCACAGCAAAGTGGCGGCGATCGCCGCCAGGGTGGCGTTCAGCCTGCCGTAATCCAGGCGATTGCTACGCAAGTAGCGAAGACGTTATCGATGAGCTGAAAGCCGTCGCGGCCCGGTCTGGTGACCGGGCCGCGGCGGTTCTCGCAGTAGCGATGGTGGAGAGGTTTTAGCCAGACGCACCCGGTGAGCCGGGGTCCCCGGGCGCGCCAGCCGCCCCGACCGCGCCATAGATCCCGCTTGTGCCGGGAGCACCGGCCGCGCCGCCGGCACCACCGGCACCACCGGCACCACCATCGGGACCACCGGTTCCGCCATTGCCACCGGTACCGCCGTTACCGGCATCGCCGCCGTCACCCATCCAATTCGCACCGGCGCCACCGGCCCCACCGGCCCCGCCGACACCACCGGTACCACCGGTGTTACTCCCGGTGCCGGTGATGCCCGTGGCCCCGGCACCGCCGTCACCGCCGTCACCACCCATACCGAAGAAGAAACCGGTTCCACTGCCACCAGCACCGCCGACACCACCGTCAGTACCCGGCATCGTGGCATCGCCGCCATCGCCGCCAGCGCCAGCGATGCCGTAGGCGGTGGACCCGCCCAGACCACCGGCAGCCCCGGCGCCGCCATCACCGCCGTCACCGCCATTACCGTTGTAGGCCACGCCCCCGACGCCGCCAGCCACACCGGCCTCAGTGCTGTCCCAACCGTCACCGCCGTCACCGAACCACAACCCACCGGCGCCGCCATCAGGATGCAACTCTGTTCCATCCAGACCATTGCCGATCAGAATGCCTTCACCGCCGATACCGGTCCAGAGGTTATTCAGCAGGTTGTCCCACTGAACCGTCCAGTCGCCCAGGAACGTATCCCCGTTGATCCAGTCCTGGTTCCACTCATAGGCCGGATCGTAGATATTGGTCTGGTACCACTCCGCCAGGTTGAACGGGTCACTGGCAGGCGCAAACCCAGGCAGCGCGGCGTCGTCAACACCGGGCAGCGCCAAATTCGACGGGTCATAGGTCCACGAACCCTGCAACGCGTCATTGAGGTTGTCCAGCCAGCTATCCAAGCCCTGACCCGACGACGGGTCCACCGCGAACAGGGCATCGAGAAGCTCTTCAAAGCCGAAGTCGAAGTCGTCAGCCTTCGCCACCGGCGCACCCAACAGCGGCGACAACCCGAAGGTCAGAAACGCGCCAGCCGCAGCACCCAGACTGATGACCTTGCGGGCCGCAGGACCTTTCTGCGACTGACCGTCCTGATCATTCGAACGTCGAAACGACATCTTCACCCTTCCCGATATGTGTATGTGCGCTCCATATGCACACTCAGCTAGTTGCGGTGATCCTAAGTGAATCGGCGGTCTCAGCGAAATCGCTGCTCTA
The DNA here is from genome assembly GCF_002086285.1 of Mycolicibacter kumamotonensis. GTDB lineage: Bacteria > Actinomycetota > Actinomycetes > Mycobacteriales > Mycobacteriaceae > Mycobacterium > Mycobacterium kumamotonense. The sequence goes on from NZ_MVHU01000045.1 coordinate 2,058, forward strand.
CCGGCAGCAGAGCGGTTCTACACCCCGCGCCCGAGGGCCTTACCAAGCATGCTTGCTCCCTTTGGCCTGAGATAATCCCAGGTTGACCTTAGATGCTTGACAGCCCTCGGCGGAAGGGGGAAAGTTCAAAAACATGTAAGCTACTCGTCGGTAAATCGACACATTCCCGTGACCTGCGGGTTTAGGCCCAGCAGACCGCACCGGCCAAGCCTCGCCCCACCGATGAGCCGGCAGCCGAACTGGGCGCTGACAGGCTGACACGCCGCTGTTTTTAATGATTGGCAGACTATGGGTAGCAATCGGTCGCCGGTCCGCCCACCTGACAGCCGATGATGTTGTGCCACAAGGCGACCCAGACATACGCCCAGGGCCAGCAAGGCGTCCGTGCCGGCTAGGCCGGGGGCGCGGGCAGCCCCGTCAAACCGAAACGTCGATACTTCGGCGCCGCAACCGGGCCGCAGCGAACCACGGCTGAACGGCGCCAACCACTAGGCCGGTGGCGAGCAAGCAGATTGTGGGGCGACCGCCGGCGCCGTTGATGTTCAGTCAGCCGCGACTTCAGCTGTGCGGGTAAATGTTTCATCAACAATGGCTATGCCGACAAATGGACGACCAGAGCTTGCACGGCGACATTGCTAACCACCTGCAGCCAGCCGCAACCGATCAGATCGATCAGCGCCGAGGACCGCCGGAAAACAGACCACGGCAGACCAGTTCGAGGCGGTGACTCAGACAGCAGTTGACCGCGGGCGGTCTCGATAGGGCAAGCCGCTGACTTGTGGATATTGACCGCGGCTGCCACACTCTCCGCGTGCGCGGAATCATCCTTGCGGGTGGAACCGGATCCCGGCTGCATCCGATCACCGTGGGTACGAGTAAGCAATTGCTGCCGGTTTTCGACAAACCGATGATCTACTATCCGCTGTCGACACTAATCCTTGCCGGAATTCGCGACATCCTGGTCATCACCACACCGACCGACGCCGCGGCATTCAGCAGATTGCTGGGCGACGGATCTCAGTTCGGCATCTCGATCAGCTACGCGGTTCAGGCGAGCGCCGACGGACTCGCCCAGGCATTCACACTCGGCAAAAGCCACATCGGAAGCGACTCAGTCGCACTGGTGCTCGGCGATAATATCTTCTACGGCCCCGGCCTGGGGTCACAGCTCAGCCGACTGCGAGACGTCCGCGGCGGCAGGATTTTCGCCTACCGGGTCTCCGATCCCACGGCATACGGTGTCGTCGAATTCGACGCGGACGGCAACGCGGTCTCCCTCGAGGAGAAACCGAAGCGTCCGCGATCGAACTACGCGGTGCCCGGACTGTACTTCTACGACAACGACGTCGTGGAGATCGCAGCCTCGATTCGGCCCTCGGATCGCGGCGAGTACGAGATCACTGACGTCAACCGCGCCTACCTCGACCGCGGCACGTTGTCGGTCGAAGTGCTGCGTCGCGGCACCGCGTGGCTCGACACCGGGACCTTCGATTCGCTGCTGGACGCCGGCAACTATGTCCGCACCATCGAATTACGTGCCGGCCTGAAGATCGGTGTGCCCGAGGAAGTTGCCTGGCGCCGCGGCTTCATCGATGACGAGCAGCTGCGGGAACGCGGCGAAAGCCTGATTAAATCGGGATACGGCCGCTACCTGCTCGAACTGCTCGACGGCGGCTAACGGCTGAACTCGACCACCGCTTTCAAACGCGCCGTCCGAAATACCAACTGGACCAACGGTTTATCGGTCAGTACGACTGGTGGATCGGCTGGACCGCCGCGGGAAATGCTCGCCACGGAGGCCGGGCGCACCCTGAGCCGGTGACCGGGCACGGTAGTTTCCGTGGATGGCCCTGTGTGTCAGATCAGCACCGGTTGTGGCAAATATCACCGGAATATTACCCGCTACGGTGAGTAGTTTCCGGGGTCACGCGACTCGCTGCCGGCGACGCCAATCGGCTCACGCCGCGAGATCAAACGCGTCGTGCTCCACGAACTCGGGCGCCGCCTTGGGGGTCAAGTGATACACGCTCGATCGAGTTTGGTCCCTAGGAACACGAGAATTGGGTACGGGATTTCGCTTCACTATCGAATTCTTTGTTGTCAATACCCGCCGGCGGACGTCCTACAGACGTGATTATCCGGGGGTGTGCTGCCCGATGTCGGGTCTAGTGCTGCGGGTTTGCGATGCAGTGGACTTCGTCGAGGCTGGCGGTGCGCGGGACGATAGCCGGATCGAGGTTGGTGTTTTTCTCGCTGACGACTCGATCTAGGCGCGCGGTGTCGAACATGGCTGGGCCGCGGGCCATGACGCTGGTAAGGATGTAGCGGCCGGTGTCGGAGGCGCGGTGGATCGCCTGTTCGGTTGCGCTGGTTCCGGTGAGTTTGGTCGCGTCGTTGAGGTTGATGCCGACCTGGAACACCTGGGGGTCGGCGTCGAGTACTGCGGTCAGGCGGGTGAGGTAGTTCTCGGGGGCGAAGAACCGCCAGCCTTGATCCAGGTGCAGCCAGAACCGTCCGTTGATCTGCGAGTGCAGCGCTGCGAGCTGGGCTCCTGGCCCGCCACCGGATTTGTCCCGGGTGAAGGTGAGGAACCCGTAGCGTTTGCGCAGCTTGGCTCGATCGGCGGTCGATAGGCCGGCATCGAGCACTAGGAAGTGCCCGATGCGTGAGGTATCGAGGCAGCAGTTCAGGAAGGAGTTCAGCGTCTGCTCGGTGGCGTATCGGTCGGGTCCGGCGATCAGGGTGACAGTGACCTTGCCCTGCCCGGGGTTCGTAGTCAGGGCCTGGACCAGGTCTGCGGGATAGGTTGCGGCCGTGTCGAGCATGGCCGGTACAGAAAAGTCGCGGTTGGCGGCGATCCGTTGCCGATCTGAGTCGGGGAGGTCGGCGCGGGCCAGCAGTCGTCGAGCCAGGGTGAATGCTTCGGCATGCCGGCCGATCCAGGACGCACACACCGCCTGCTCATCAAGGGCACGCCACGTATAGATCTCGGCGAAGTATCCGAGGACAAAGAGGTCGTCGTCGGGAAGGGGGATGGCGGCAGCGTGCTGGGCGAACACGTAACCAAGCCAATAGCGTTGCTGTTTACGATATTCAGTGGCGAGGGCGTGCAGTGCCTCTGCGCGGGTCGGTCGGGAAATCGAGGAGCGCAAGTAGGCGTCTTCAACATCGGGCCACGGTTCACCGAGCTTCTGCATCGTCGCCGCGAGCCGGTACATCGCCCAGTAGACCTCCTCATCATCGCCGCCCAACTCGATGCGTCGCGCATACCATCTGCGCGCGGCGATGAAATCCTCCAACTGAAAGCAGGTTTCGGCGAGGAAAAACACCGAACGTGCATCCTCAGGATCACGCTCGACCTCAGCCAACCACCGATCACGCTCAGGTGCGAACTTATGCCTGAACAGTTCGCGCTCACGGCGCTCCTGATCAGGGCTGTGTTCGCCGGAAGGCGGGTCGATGTAGGGGTTGTTCGGCACGACAGGCTCGTCGGCAAGCTCTTTGAGGCTCGCAGTCAATGCGTTGTCGATGATGGCGACCTGGTCGCGCGCGGAGAACAGTTCGAAGCCCCGCTCGGCGAGTTCGCGCCGTGCGTCCTCGTCGCCGAGCAGTTCCACGCAGCGATCAACCAGGTCGCTGTAGTCGGCGAACGCGACACCGGACTCCAGCTCGTGCTCCAAGACCGGATCGTCACCCCGCTCAGACACCACCGCACGCTTGTTGGCCAGCAGATAGGACACTCGCGCGATCTCGAAGATCTTCGCATCCCAGTAGTGCATGTTCAGTACGAGCTTCGAACGCGCAATCCACGCATCACGACTCGCCCCGTAAACGCCCGACAGCCATTTGACGCGAAGACCCCGATCATGCAGATCCTTGAGGACCGCGTACCGACGCTCGTAGGATGCGCCGTAGAAAAGGACGTCAATATCCTCGGGGACCGGAGTAATCCGGGTCAGCTCGGGGACATACCCGATCGGAACATAGGTGGGCCTGGGCAGCCCCCGAGCAGCGAGATACTCGATGTTGGCCTGACTGTAATCCCACGTCGGGTAACGCCGAAAAAGATCGAAGAATGCCGGCAACGTCGCCGACGGCAAGTCGTCACCCAATTGCTCAAGGTTGTAGAAGATGGCGTTCTTGGGCGGTTTCAAGGCATGCCGGACGAGGATATTTCCGCCGAGGACAATGGTGCGACGCTCGTCGAGATCGAGACGATTGGTCAGCACCGAGTCATGACCCAGCGCCAAAAGAGCATGGTGCAAACCCTCGGCAACTTCGTCAAACGCCCTGCTGTGCTGAAAGTTCAGCGGTGACACAATCGCGACGGCGAAGCGCATGCGCGCAGATTATCAGCACCAAGGCACTGCCCACGGTGCTGGGCCGAGCCGCCGTCGCATCGCTGTCGCTGTCGCTGACCGTCACGTCGGCGCGGTGTCCGCAGATGCCATCCGCGTGCGAGGATCCTATTCAAGCCGGGATCGGGTTCGACAAGCGGTGAATTTTGACGGGTTCGAGCGGACGGACGCGCACTTGTATCGTCAAAGCCCTACAACGCTGGCCTCCGGTTGGCGTTGATTCTATCTTGACCGGGGAGGTGATTACCTGGTGCTCTCCAGACTGTTGCGCGCCGGTGCAGGGCGTACGGTTAAGCGCCTAGATAAGGTGTGTGACCTGGTCGATGCCTTCTCTGGTGCTGTGGCTGCCCTCAGTGAGGCAGAACTGACGGCGAAGACCACAGAGTTCCGCACCCGCCACCGAGCCGGCGAATCCCTGGACGGTCTAATCGGTGAAGCATTCGCGGTGGCCGGCGAAGCGGCATTCCGTGTGCTGGGCCAGCGGCCCTACTACACCCAGGTGATGGCCGCTGCTGGGCTGTACTTCAACATGCTGGTGGAGATGGCGCCGGGCGAGGGAAAGACGCTGTCGTGCACACTGGCCGCCTATCTCAGCGCTATCCCGGGACACGGCGTTCATGTCGTCACCGCCGACGCCTACCTAGCGAAACGCGATGCTGAAACTATGGGCCCGCTCTATCAGGCACTGGGCCTGACCGTGTCGGCCATTACCCCAGAGATGGATACTGAGCTGCGGCGTGACGCCTACCGCGCCGATGTCGCCTACGCGACCATCAACGAGGTCGGCTACGACTATCTGCGCGACAACATCGCCACCGTGCCCACCTTCATCGTTCAGCGTGACTTGAACGTCGTGATCGTCGACGACGCCGACACAGTCCTGACCGATCAGGCGGGCCGTCCGCTGACCATTACCGGTACCGGTGCAACATGCGATGCGTCTGTGACGGTAGACGGCGAGGTGCGCGCGAAAGTGCTGCTAAAACGCTACTGGGATCGGTCAGTCTCCCGTCGCCCCGCAGCAGAACTCGAAGAAGACGTGACGGAAGAAGAAAAACACATCTGGGCCACCATTCCGGTGGCGAGCTTCTTCTCGCTGTATCGCAAGTTGGGCGCCATTACCGCAGTGTCCGGCCAAGCGGGAGCGGAGATCGCCAAGATTTATCACCTGCCGGGGGTGACGGTCCCCAGGGCGTGGCCATCTGTTCGGAAAGATCATCCCGATCTGATCTACAAGACCAGAGAGGCCAAATGGGTCGCCATCGTCGATGACATCAGCGAGCGGCATGAGCGAGGCCAGCCGGTTCTGATCGGTGCTGCCGACGACGACGCTGCGCAACTGGGCGAGCTCCTGGCCGAGCGTGCGATACCTCACCGTATCGCCGATTCCCGAAATCTTCGGTCGGCCAGCATCGTGATCGGCGAGGCAGCCCGGGCCGGTGCGATCACGATCGTGCCCGGCACGACCGGCTGGGGCGTGGACATACCACTCGACGCCGAACGCGGCGATGAAGTGCGCGAACGTGGCGGGCTTTACGTGATCGGCACTGGGCGATACCCGGCTGCGCGCACCGATCTGCAGCTCCGCGGCCGGGCTGGCCGGCGCGGCGAGCCCGGCGAATCCCGGTTCTATATATCGCTCCGCGACAACCTGGTGCAGCGGCACAACCGCGAGGCAGTCGAGTCGCTGGTCGCGTCGCCGGGGTTACCCGATAACGCTCCGCTGGCTTCGAAGGTGGTCACGCGTGTCGTCGACACTGCCCAGCTGCGAGCTGAAGACCGTGCGACCGCCCGACGGATCTCCGAGCCTGTATGGGATGCCGTCTTGGGTCAGCAGCGCAAAGTGATCTACAGACGGCGGCGTGAAATCCTCGATCAGCATGATCTGCTCGCGATGGTGCGCCGCCTGATCACCAACGCGATCACGGCGTACATTGCTGACGCCCGCGCTCAGGGCTGGGATATCGACGAGCTGTGCCGTGGGCTGAAGAAGATCTACCCGGTGGGCATCACCTCCCCCGCGTTGGCTGATTCCGGGGGCGGCTTTACCTATGACGGCATAGTGGCGGCGCTGATCGCCGACGCCGAACGCGCCTACGCCGTCCGTGAGACCGAAATAGAGGCCACGGCTGGCCCCGGGGCAATGCGCCAGGTGGAGCGGGCGGCCCTGCTATCGCTCATCGACGCGCACTGGCGCGAGTATCTGCGCCAACTGGGCGATCTTCGCAGAACCGCCGACTGGCGAACACAGGCTAACCCACCAGGGATGGCGACTAAATCGGTTGACCATTACGGCCGGGAGAGCCACGCGATGTTTAGCGCGATGTCCTCGGCCCTGGACCGAGAGTCGCTACGCTGCCTGTTCAATGTCGAGGTGGTTCCAGCGGGACCACCGAGCATGACGGAATGACCCATGCGGCACTGCGTCTCGACCGGGCACGCCTGCACGGCGGCAGCGCAACGCAGCCGCCGTCAACGCCGCCGATCAGGTTCTGCCGGCCACACCCAGGTCGCCTTGTTCGTCGAGCAATGACCCGCCGTAGCTCTCAAACCGAGGAGGACCGCTGTATTGGACCACCCTGCGGGATCGATTGGGCTCAGGGTCTAGTGGCCGTGCTACAGTACTCTTCACCTGCGAAGTGCCTTCCCGCTGGAATCATGGATCCTAGAGAAATCTCATTATTCCTTGCAGGACAGGCACTTTCGCTATTCAACACCTCGTGTCACGCCGAATTTCGCGAAAAATCCAGGCTAGTCACTGCAAGGGAGGGAAGGTAGGCGTGGGGTCGTGAGCAACGCATGTACGAGTCCGGTTGCTGCCATCGGCACGGCGAGCCGACTTCCTGGGGGCATCGGCTCGCCCGACCTTTTGCGGGAGGCACTGCTGCGCGGCGACGACCTGGTTGCGCCCGTCTATGGCATAGATATGGCTATCCTCTCCATCATTCAGTCGCCAGAACGCTTCGGCGCAGCAGGTGCTCTCCGTGACCTACCGAAAGGGTTCGCTCAATCCAGGATCGCACGATAGGTTTCGGGGATGGACAATCAGGAATCCCGTATCGGAGACAAGGTGCCACCGGGCATCCTCGCGTTCTGGGACCAATACGAGCTGATTTCCAAATCATCGTTCTTCAGCGCCGATTTTTACCTGCGCATGTACAAGGATGTCGCCAGCCACGGACTCGATCCCGTCGTGCATTACCTGAAATACGGCGCGGCGGAGCGGCGCGATCCGCACCAGCAATTCGACACCGCGTACTATCTGGAGCAATGCGCCATGCGCGGGTTCCAACCCGAAAACCCCTTGCTGCACTTCCTGATCGAGGGCCGGGAGCTGGGCATTTCGCCCAACCGCGACATATCTCGCCCAGACGAGCAGTGGGTGGAAAGGCGTGACGATGCCGCGCCGACCCAACTCGACAAGGTGCGGCAATCGGGCTTGTTCGACTGGCATTACTACAACAACGCCGGCGGGACGCACTTCCAGACCGAGGACGAGGCGCTGAGGCACTTCTTCTTCGAAGGTTACCGGGAAGGCCGGCGGCCAAACCTGTACTTCGACCCCGACTGGTATCTGAACCTCTACCCTGACGTCCGCGATGCGGGCATCCAGCCGCTGTATCACTTCGTGAACCTGGGCGACCTCGAAGGGCGGCAACCAAGCCGCATCTTCGACGCGGCCTGGTATCGCAGTGCCTACGCCATCCCCGAGACCGAAAACTCGCTCGCCCACTATCTCGCGCATCGCACAACCTACCGGTTCAGCCCGCTGCCGGAGTTCGATATTGAGCATTACGCGACCGCCAACAAGGACGTGCGCGACGCCGGCGTAGACGCGTTCGAGCACTTTCTGTTCACCGGCTACCGCGAAGGACGCAGTCCTTCACCTTGGTTCAATATCCGTTACTACGCAAGGCGCTACCTGGGCGGTGACCTCGAGAACAATCCGTTCCTACACTTTCTCGATCACAAGGATCAACCCGGCGTGCACGGTGCGCCTCCCGATGATGAGTCCGGCATTGCGCGCGCGGTAAAGCAGTTCACCGCGCCCTCGGCGGGCTTCGAGGAGTTCAAACCCATCCCCCCGTCGGCGCCGCGCAAGGCCAAGGTGCTGGCCTACTACCTGCCGCAGTTCCACACCTTTCCCGAGAACGACCGGTGGTGGGGCAAGGGCTTTACTGAGTGGACCAACATCGCGCGCGGCGTGTCGCGCTACAAGGGACACTACCAGCCGCGCATTCCGCGCGATCTCGGCTTCTACTCGTTGGATTCCATTGACACGCTCAAGCGCCAGGTGGCGATGGCCAAGGGCGGCGGCATCTACGGTTTCGTCTACTACTACTACTACTTCAACGGCAAGCGGCTGATGGAAAAGCCGCTGGAGCAGTTCCTCGCCGATCCGTCCATCGACATGCCGTTCTCCCTCATGTGGGCAAATGAGAACTGGACGCGCCGCTGGGACGGCGCCGAGAGCGATGTGCTCATCTCCCAAAACTACGAACCCGAGGACGACGAGCACCTGCTGGAAAGCTTCGTCCACCACTTCAAGGACAAGCGTTACATCCGCATCAACGGTCGTCCGCTGCTGATGATCTATCGCCCGGACATCATCCCGGAGCCGAAGAAGTCGCTGATACGCTGGCGCGCCCTGTTCAAGGAAAGGTTCAACGAGGATCCCATCTTGATCATGGCGCAGGCCTTCGATTCGACCAATCCGGCCGAGTTCGGCTTTGACGGCGCTGTCGAGTTCCCGCCACACAAGCTGACAGCTCACATGCCGCACATGAACGACCAGCTTGAACTCATCGACTTCGAGTTCACCGGCCATGCATTTAACTACGACGAGGTCGTCGCCCGCTCGGTGAACGAACCAATACCTTCGTTCCCGTTGATCAAGACCGCCGTGCCGAGTTGGGACAACGACGCGCGCCGGCAAGGCACCGGGCTTGTTCTCCAAGGCTCGACGCCCGCGAAGTATCAGGCTTGGCTCGGCCAGCTCATCGAAAAGGCACGCGAGAAGCCGTTCTTCGGCGAACACTTCGTCTGCATCAATGCCTGGAACGAGTGGTGCGAGGCGGCGTACCTGGAGCCGGACCTCCATTATGGCTCGGCCTACCTGAACGCCACCGGTCGTGCTGTCGTCGGCGCCGTGTCGGGCGACTACAAGCTTCTGCTGGTCGGGCATGATGCCTTTCCCAGCGGCGCGCAACATCTGCTCGTCAGCATCGCGCGTCGGCTGCAGAGTGACTGGGGCGTGCAGGTCGAGTTCCTGCTGCTGGATGGCGGCAAGCTGGAGGAAACCTACCGCGACGTGGCACCGGTGACCATAGCCGACGGAGAGACGCTTGCGGCACAGGTCAAAGCCTTCAAGATGCGCGGCTTCGCGCACGCGATCGTCAATACCGTGGCGGCCGGGCTGATCCTGCCCCAGCTGCGGAATCACGGCATCGATTCGATCTGCCTCGTCCACGAGTTGCCGCGCATCATCCGCGAAAAAAAATTGGCGGCCAGCGCCAAGGCGGCGCTGGAACTGAGCAGTCATGCCGTATTCCCTGCCACTGTCGTACGCGACCAGGTCGCCGCCGAAGTCGGAGTGGAGGTGGATGACCGCATGCTGTTGCTACCGCAGGGTATGTACAGGCCGCTCGCCGAGCCGGAGGATGGCGGTGCGGCCATCCGTGAGGAACTCGGTATCGCCGCCGACGAGAAGCTGGTGCTCGGGATCGGTTACGCCGATCTACGCAAGGGCTTCGACCTGTTCCTGCAGGTATGGCGGCAAGCGAACCACCTGTCCAAGCAGCGCGTGCATTTCTGCTGGATCGGCGACATGGACCCGTCATTGCGCGACTGGTTGACCGCGGATATCGCCGATGCGAAAAGCACGGGCAGTTTCCACATGACGGGCTATCGAGGCGACGTCGAGCCGTTTCTTTTCGCGGCGGACGCTTTCGTGCTCACGTCGCGCGAGGACCCTTTTCCCACAGTCATTCATGAGGCGCTCGGCGCGGGGTTACCGGTGCTGGTGTTCGACGGGTCGGGTGGCATGCCGGATTTCCTGGCCCGGCATCGGATGGGGACCGTGGTGCCGCCCGGCGATGTCATCGCCATGGGCAGGGAACTGGCCCGTCTGGTGCGGGGTGGGAAACGTACGGCGGATGTCGCGCGGCGCAAGGAGTTCGTGCACACGCATCTCGATTTCGGCGACTACGTTCACCAGCTGTTGCGGCTGGCGATTCCCCAGTTGCCTGCCGTCTCGGTCGCCATCCCCAACTACAACTATGCGCGTTTCATGCCGGCGCGGCTGGCATCGGTGTTCCAGCAGAGCCACCCCGTGCACGAGATAGTGGTGCTCGATGACTGCTCCAGCGACGACAGCCTGGACGTGATCCCGCAGATTGCCAGCGAGTGGAATCGTAAGCTGACGCTCCTGTCCAGCGAGGCGAACTCCGGGTCGGTGTTCGCACAGTGGCGCAAGGCCGCGGAACTCGCGACCGGCGAGTACCTGTGGATCGCCGAGGCCGACGACCTGACGGATCCCGGATTTCTCGGCGCCGTGGTGGGCGCGATGCAGGCCGACCCCGCGATCTGCCTCGGCTTTTCCGACAGCCGTACGATCAACCACGACGGAAGCCCGCTGTGGGACAGCTACAAGGGCTACTACGAGCACGACGGCTGCGGCACACTGGCTACGTCGGCCACCTTCGACGGGAATGACTTCGTGCGCCGTCATCTCGCCGTACGCAATCTCATCCTCAACGTCAGTGCCGTGGTCTGGCGCCGGGAGGCCTTGCTGCGCGCGCTCGATGCCTGCCAGGAAGAACTCAAGACCTTCCGTATGGCCGGTGACTGGCGCCTGTATCTGGAGGTACTGACTGCGCCGGGGGCGCGCATCACCTACATCGCCGATCCTCTGAACGTGCACCGGCGCCATGCAGAAAGCGTCACGCATGCCCTCAAGGCAGACAAGCACGTTGCCGAGATCGCGCAGTGTCATGCGCTTAGCGCAGAGAGATTGAAGTTGCCGGCCGGGGTACGCAGCCTGCAGACGAAGTATCGGCAAAGCGTCGAGGATCAGCTCAAAGGCCGCGGCGACGGACAAGGCCGGTAGCGCCGCCTCGAAGCGCAGGCGAGCAACACCTGTGGTATCGGCGCAGCTTCGCAAAGCGCATCGCAGCGCACCCGGTCCAAAGGAACATTAAGGCGATCGCCTTCTATCTGCCCCAGTTCCATCCCATCCGGGAAAACGATCGGTGGTGGGGCAAGGGATTCACCGAGTGGCGCACCGTGAAGCAGGCGACGCTCTTCCCCGGTCACCAGTAGCCGCGTATCCTATCGGACCTGGCTACTGCAACCTGTGCTTACTGCTCCGTGGCGATTCCATCGCTCCTCGCCGAGGGGCCGCCACATCCGCGGCGATGCGCTTGTCGGCAACCTCATCGGCCGCCACCGGCAACAGCTTCGTCGGCGGCCCCTGCCGCTGCAGCGTGGTCTGCGAGGCCAGCTTGTCCACTTCCACGGCGTCCTGGCATGACACCACGTCACGAATCGTGGGGTCAGGAAGCTGCATGGAATAGGGCGCCTGAAACTGCTTTATGCTGGCGCTTTCATCCATGAATCGCAAGTTGTAAAGATGCATCGGATCAGTTTGCTGACCGTCGTCCCTGGCTAGCATGGTCAGGCAGTCTCTTGGCACTTTTCCAGGGCCCCAATCAATCACTTCCTGGATGATAACCCGTCCGCCGCTTTTCACAATGAGATCTTCGATATTTTGCTGAGAGACAGAAAGAGCTCGTAGGCCGACCTTGCTGGCATCCTTAAATTCGGGCCCAACCTGGGCCATGTTCGAGTGATGAAGGAACGCGACACCGCGCTTGTTCAATTTCTGGAGGATTTGAGGAATATAGCTCTTCAACACATCAAATTCGGCGTGCACGAGCGAATCGAACGAGAATACGAGATCGACGCTATTGTCCTCGACTTCGCCCAACGAGTAGCCGTCGTTGTGTACGAACCGAGCATGGTGTGCATTAGCAAAGGTTTTTTGGCATCCGCGGACGCATTCCAGCGAAATGTCGACGCCAACATAGTTGCGAGACAGTGGAAGTAGGAACTTTGTCCACCGACCCATACCGGGGGCTATTTCAAGAATACTGCTTGCAGGAAGGACCCGGTGCAAGCGAGGATATAACGAGCCGAACCATTGCGCCTCGCTACCACCCCAAGCATCGCTCCACTCTTCTCCCCGGGCATCCCATTTGTAGCCGCCGTCCCAGAGTTGTCGGTTCCAATCTGTGTTCTGCATTGCTCCTCCAATATGTTTGCTAAACAGGTTGCATTCTCGCCGGACGACATTCCAAGAATAAGACTACTGGAGGTGGCGGCGGGCACCCCGGCGAAGAGCGGACTTGGCGCGCGACGACGTTCCCGGGTGGCCATCGGCTTAATATCCCTACCCAGCGAAACGCCCCTTCTTCCACTTCCCACCGTGCGCCTCGGGCCCACAGAGCCCCGGAAAACTTCACAGAATGCTAGCTGACGAGAAGGTTGACGTGAGGTGCATTCCGCGGGCGAGTTCTGCGACTTGAACCTGACGTGAGCAAGTAGGCTGTCAGCGTGCCGGTCGCCCTGACCGGACTGCTAAACGGACAGGACAGCACCGGGCATGGCATCCAGCGGAGTCGCTCCTCCACCGATTCTCGTCATCGGCATGCACCGATCAGGGACGTCGGCGACGACTGGCCTCCTGGCCCACCTCGGCGTCTATCTGGGAGCTCCGGAGCGATTCCTACCAGCAGACGTCCACAATCCCGAGGGGTACCACGAACTGCAGGATGCCGTAGACCTCAACGATCGCCTGCTCGACTGGTGCGGCTCGGCCTGGGACCTTCCACCCGAATTGGGCGATCCGCATCTCGGACAGTTGCAGCCACCACCGGACCTGGTCGCGCGGCTGAAGTCACTCGTCGCCTCGATGGACGCTGAGGCCGCCGCCGTCGGGCGGCCCTGGGCAGTGAAGGATCCTCGACTCAGTGTGCTGTGGCCCTTCTGGTTGCAGGCGAAGCCGACCGCCCGGGTAGTGCTTTGTGTGCGCAACCCGGCGGCGATCGCGCAGTCGCTCGAGATCCGCAACGGACTGTCGCTGCGATTCGGGCTCAAGCTCTCCGAGCAGTACTTCGAGCACCTGCTCAGCATTCCCAAGGAGCGAATCGAAGCGCAGGTTCGTTACGAGGAACTGGTTTCCGATCCGGAAAAGGTGGCGCGAGACCTAGTGCGCAATCTGCGCCTCGAGTCGGACGTCGACCGAACGAGGATGGCCATTTCCAGCGTCAAGGCCGAGCTGGCACGGAATCGGGGACGGCTCGAATCAATGCCGGCCTCGATCGATTCTCACAGTATCTCGCGGGCGTACGCGCGAATGCTCGCGCACGGCCCGGCTCCGGTGGTCGAACCGGTGAACCCGCCCACACTCGGCCTCGCCCCAACGTCATCGCCCACCGACGTGGCGTTCGAGAACGAAGGTCACGCCGCAACGACTCCCGTGGAGGTGTCCAGCTTAAATGGCTGCGCACCCCGCCTCATTCTCGCAGGGCATTCCCACCTCCGCGCCATCGCCGGACGACCTATTGTTTCCGAATCGTCGGAGCTGGTTGCCGGCCCGCGAGGGGACGGCATGCTTTTTTTGGTGGGCCCAGGGCCTAAGCGGGACATGAGCTACTTCGATACCCTCGCCGATCTTGCGATTGGCGCGGATGTCGGCATCATTTGGAACGGCAACGAGCACCTTGCTCTCTATTTCTTTGAGGCGGAAACGCCGTTCGACTTCCTTTCGGCACATGTGCGCACGATGAACCCCTCGGCTCAGATGAAGTCGCAAGCCGCCATCCGGCACCGGTTCCAGCAGACCAGTTTCGATACTCTCGACGTGGTGTTGAAGCGGCTGGCGACCGGCGGGCTGAACCGCATTGCGCTTATCGGCACGCCGCCACCGAAGGGCGACAATGAGGCGCTACGCGCCTTGCTGCAGACTGAAGAATTCTTCGTCAATTGGGCGGCGCAGCTTGGGCACTCCGTGGAGACGGTTCCTATCACCGATCCCTATGTGCGACTAAAGCTTTGGTATCTGCTGCAGGACATGCAGGCCGAAAAAGCCCGCGCTCGGGGGCTGATGTTTATTCCTGTCCCCAAGGAAGTTCAGGATGCCGACGGCTTCCTGAAGCGTGAGTTTTGGCAGGATGTGACCCATGCAAACCGCGCCTATGGCAACGTGATGTACGAAACCGTGCTACGGGCCTTCAACAAATAGGGCGAAACACATGGCGAAGCACCCCTACAGCGATCAACCAGACCGTGCTTTTTGGTCGCGCGCCGTCGCAAGCAACTGGTCGCCGGTGGATCTGGTAACGGCGAATGAACCGATCCTTAGGGCCGACAGCCGAGTTATGTCAGCGGGGAGTTGCTTTGCCGCTACCATCGTGCCGCATCTGGAAGCCGCCGGCTATCACTACGTCCGGACCGAGACGGCCGAGGCGAACGACCGATTCCACTACGAAAGCTATTCGGCAGCTTACGGGAACATCTATACGCCAAGGCAATGGCTTCAGCTCATCGACCGGGCCGAAGGACGGTTTCACCCGCGCGAAGATCGCTGGGCTACGGCGGACGCCGTCATCGATCCGTTTCGCCCAGGGTTGCCCTATCCGGCCGAATCAGAGGAGGAATTCGATCTCCTGACTCGCTCCCACCTGGATCGGGTGCTGGCCGCGATCGGTGAATGCAATGTTTTCATCTTCACCCTCGGGCTGACTGAAAGCTGGGTCTCCACCCTCGACGGCGCGGTCTTTCCCGCCTGCCCCGGGACAATCGCGGGCGCCTTCGATCGCGAGAGACACCGGTTCGTCAACTTCACCGCCAGCGAGGTCGTCGCCGACATCCTGGGCTTCATCGATCGGATGCGGGCCATCCGGCCGGGGTTGAAAATCGTGCTGACGGTATCGCCAGTCGGAATGGTGGCGACCGCCACCGCCGAACACGTCTATACCGCAACGGTATATAACAAGTCTGTTCTGCGTGCCGCCGCCGGGGAGGCCGTCGCCGCGCGGCCGGATGTTGTCTACTTTCCCAGCTATGAGATTGCCACAGGCCCGGGGGTCGAGAACCATTTTGCTGATGACCGCCGCACGATGACGGTTGACGCTGTCAAGACGGTGGTGGATGCAATGCTGAGCAGCAGCGAACCTGCCGCGTCCGGAGGCGAAGGCGATCGGAACCGCCGCCGGGCGTTGGAGCAATTGTCGCGTGAACTTGCTGAGCGCGAATGCGAGGAACTCATGAATGACACCAAATAGCTAGATTTTTCTAGTAGACCATCCCCAATGCCCGTCCAAACCGGAGCCAGCATGACCGTAGCGCGCAGAGCGGGCGATGTGGTCCAAACACGTGGAGTTCGAAGTTGAGTGCATCGACCGGAGGTTTTTTCTCCAATAGGGCTTGTATCTCTTCCGGATTGGGAGTGCGTGGGGCCGCGGCAATGACATGGTGAGGCTGGGAATGTAGGCGGGTCCTGGGGTGTGAGGATGAGAGCTCCTACACACCAATCTCACGACCACAGGACCCAATGTCTGACCTGAGTTTGGACATTTAGCTTAGTACCCGGATTTGAAGCCGAGGCCGGTAAGGATTTTGCGTTCGGCGTCGGGGATGGCTGGTGGGAAGGTCTGAGTGGCGCCGTTGATGTTGATGGTGGCGCTGCGCAGCGGCCGTAACGTCTTGAGGACCTTGACGATGGAGACGCCGGTGCGCGATTGGACGGCGTGGGATACAGCTAGCCCCGATCTGGCATTGATGGATCGCGCGATCGATTTGCGCAGCCGCCGTTCGAGCCGTGGCGTCAGCTCGACGAGCGCGCCTACCGCCTCGCGCATGCCGCCGGGGCGTATACTCCGGCTGACGATCCCCAACCAGCATTAGTTAGCCAGAGTTAGGTTAGGCGGCAACCCGTGCAACTTGTAAAGCCGGTCCATTGGATTTCCGAGACGAAGTTTGTCGTCGACGGTCTCGAATTCGGCAGTGACCTCGCCTCATACGCCGAAAAGACAACCCGCGACCGCGTGGTGATCCTGAAGGACTCGCGACTGTTGCGGGAGTATCTCGATTTCCTCGCGCCGCATAAGACGGCCAACATCCTTGAGCTCGGCATCTGGCAGGGCGGCAGCTCGCTGTTCTACGGCATCGCGACGGATGCGCGCCGGGTTGTCGCGATCGACCTAGCACCGGACAAACATCCGGCGATCGCGGAAATTATCGCCGAGCGCGCGCTGAGCGACCGGATCAAGCTGCATTTCGGTGTCTCGCAGGACGACCGCGACACGGTGCGCGGGGTCATCGAGCGCGAGTTCGGCGACGAACCGCTCGATCTTGTTGTCGACGACGCGTCGCATCAGTACGACTACAGCCGCAGGAGCTTCGAGATCGTCTTTCCGCGGTTGCGCGAAGGCGGCCTTTACATCATCGAAGACTGGAATTGGGCGCACTACGGCGCCGAGATCTATCAAAGCGGCAAAAAATGGGGCGACAACCCGGCGCTTACCAATTTGATCTTCGAGCTGCTAATCGCCTACGGCAGCCACCCCGATATTTTCTCGAACATCGTGGCCTGCCACGGGTTCGTCGCGATCCAGAAAGGCTCGCGGCGGCTGGACGACGATTTCCGGCTCGACGATCTGCTGCGCATGCGCGGCAAGAAGCTGACCCTGATTTAAACAGTGGTGTCACCCGACGAAGGCCGAGGGCCTGGCTCACAAAATCCCGAGGGTGCACGTACCCCGGGGTGGTTCACCGTGACTGGGCGCTTGATGGTGTCGCGGTAGGAACCTGGTTGCTTGCAGGCCGGACACACTCCGACACCGTGAGCAGCTTGCAGAACACTACCGCCGCCGGCCCGTCGATGGCAGCGTCGGTGATGGTGACCCCCAACTCGACGGTGCGGATGATCGTGTCGGCAAAAGACAGCAACAGACGAAGACGTAGGGTCGAACACAGGGCTCCCCGGCAGGTAGGCGATACGGCGTAAGCACCTGCATCTTAAAGAAGGGCATTTCCGCCCTCACTCAGAATCAGATAGTCGAGCGTGTCACAGAGTTGCGCTGTAACGCTCGTCCATGGTGTAGCCGAATTGCTTCATTTCGGTTTCGCAGTGTTTGAGAAACGTCTCCGTCTGTTCTACCGTCCAGCCGGATTCAGCGAGCGAGGATATCTTGTAGGCGCTTCCTTCTGCGCTCTCCTCTGGGCGTTGAGTACTCATGGCAATGTAAGCGGCTTGAAAGGCGCTCTCGTCCACCTGCAGAAATGTGCACAAACTTCGAGCGGTGCGCTCCGGTAGCTGAATCATGTCGCGCTGCTCGACCTCAATGAAACATCCCGGCGGCAACTGCTGCCGAACGGTCCGCCACGCGGCCATGGTCTCGGCCCAATTGGAACAGGAGTATTCGAACGGGTGTTCGGGGAATTTTTTCGAGCGCGAAATTACGTTTTCAATGCCGCGCCTCTTGGCGAACACAAAAACCGAGCCTGGCCATAGTTCCCGGATAATGGGGATCGCCGCAATCATCGGCGGATGGTGTGTCTTGTCGAACCACGGCTCATCCGGATTCAGATCGTTCACCATCGTCCGAAACACTTCGAAGATTCTGCGCTTTAGATCGCGTTTGTCGATGTTTCCCAGCATCACATTTGTGCCCGTGATTGGAAACCGACGAAAATGGTTATCCACTGACAAATCGATATGGGTAAGCAAGGGGAGGAAGTGCCCCTCTCCAAAGCCGTGGTAGCCGATAGCCGCCAGCACCCTGACGAGTGCGCTGGTGCCGGAGCGCGGGGACCCCACAATAAACACTGGAGAGTGCATCGAATCGTACCTTCTATCTGCCGGCGTGCAAGCCGCGATTAGGCGCGGCCTGACGGCAGTCGATCTGGGCCGGTTGCGGTTAGCGCCGCCTTTGCCAATCTGACGCGGTTAAGGGCTGAACGCCCAGGTCCTGCGGCGGCCGCTGGACCGCCGCGCCACCTTGGGTGCCGCGCGATGATTCTCAACTACATCGCGCGGGACACCCTCGGCTTGCCTCGGTCGATCGGTCGTTAGCGCGGTTGCTACTTCGCGTGAGGCGGCGGGCATTGGCCTTTAGCGTTTACCGGGGCCACACTGACAAACGTCGCCTGCAGCGTCCCGCCCCCATCTAGGGTCCCCCGGGCGGTGATGCACTTGCCCTGCGCGACGGCCTCCGAGTCTGCAGAGACGCCCTTGACGTAAGTCGTCTTGTCGGTAGCCGTCACGCCGGTTTGAGAGGGGTTGCCATTGGCGTCGGTATCGGCCACGTCGATGGTGTCGCCCGCCACAGAAGCAACCGTGCCGACCACCGTGAAAGGTTGGTTAGGACCTGGGGCATCGGGCGAACCGGCCGCTGCGGGCTTCGGTTGCGGGCATTTGCCGTCACCCGCCGGCGGGTTCAGTGCGACAGATATAGCAGTGGCAGGGCCACCGGGAGCGGGTTTGGCGACCACGCTCACGCAGTTGCCGACAGCCACATCGGTCAACTGAGCCTTGTCGTAATCGGTGATCGTCGCCGAGTTGAGGTCGACGGTGCTAGTCCCACCGTCCTCGGTGACCTGTACTGCGTTGCCGGCCACCGATGCGACCTGGCCTTGAACCACGTCCTTGTTTTTGGCTTTGGAGGACGTCGGTGACGACGCCGAAGCCGAGGACTGCGCATTGTCCGACTTGTCCGACTTGTCCGACGAACTGCAAGCGCCCACGGTCAGCCCGGTTGCGGCCGCAACCGCGAGAACCGCAAAACCAGTCATCCGGACGGGCTTGAGAGTTAGTTGCATTGAAACCCTTTCAAATTGTCGGCCGCTTCGGCCAGGTCGACTATGCGATTGTTCCACCAACGTCGGTACTGACTTTTGGCGATTGCTCGGCATCAGACTACATGTGTTTTGGGCAGTCGCGGGTTGCGTCCGGCAGAGTGGTGTACGTGTCGGACCTGATCGTAAGGTCTGGCATATCGTAGCCCCACCTACACCGAGATCCTACAGTCAGCCAAACGGCAGCAATTCATGAAGCTGTTGGCCATGCACCCTGGGGAACCTTCCCGGCGACGGCCCGGAAGGTTAGTCCTTTCATGAGCCCGGCGCCAGCAACGCGATCAGGCTCTGTTCGTCCTGCGGCGGAGGCACGTCGAGGAACGCCGTGAGCTCTGCGATGAAAGACCCGGGATGGGTGAGAAGCTTCTCGTAGGAGACGAACAAAACCGGCGCGTCGCAATAGAGGCTGAACATGACGATGCGCTGCTGCTGGGCGACAATGGTCCCGATGGCATACTTCGCCTCGCGGTCGCGCCAGCGCATGTGTGCCATGGTCGCCACGGCGTCGCGGCTCACGATCACGTAGTGGGGGTTGATCAAATTCGGGCCGATTGGGTTTAGGTAGTTGACTGCGTGCGGGTCTTGCCAGCCCCAGATTTTGTGCGCGGCGTTGCGCTTCTCGATGATCTGCAGACGGTGCGGGTTGTCCCGGTTCGACATCTCTTGGTCTTCATGGTTGGTAGTCACGTCGTCGCCCATGAATACGCCCAGCTTGCGCATCACGCCGGCGACGGCGCTGGTGCCGCCGCTGGGGACGCCAAAACAAACGTAGGTCTTGCGGTCCGTATTCGGTAGTCCTGAACCCCATGACACGGAAGTGGGCTGACGCGCCTCTTGCTCGCTCACTGCTTGATGCGCCTCTTGACCGCTCATTGCTAGTTCTTTCTCCACGGTGTCGAGATCGCCGAAGATCCTGGCGCGCCCCTCATCGGCGAGCTTCCTCAAATCATCGAGCTCCCGCCGCCCGCGGTTGAGGACTTCCGCCACATGGGCCGGTGGAACCGTGATGGGCCGCAGAGGAACCGAGTTGCGCCAGATCGGAGTGTTAAACAGGTTCAGGTAGAGATTCCTGATTGCGGTATACGGGATCGCGCTGAGGTCTCCCACGGCTTGGCCGATCCAGCTGTTGACCGACCGGAGTATCTCCGTCTCGGTGACACCCAGGGACTGGTTGAGAACAAGCGTCGACGCGCGAGTTGGCGCCTCCGTCTCCGGCGCCGCCTCGAACAGACCAAGCGCCCGGCACACGTTAGTTAACAACTCTGCGGCCGGCGCCCTGTGATGCGACAACACGACCGAGGTCTGATGCGGCGCCAGTGCGTCGATAAAGGCACGGGTCAGTCCCGGTTGTATGGCGGGTTCACGAGACAGAATCTGCTCGATCCCCTTCTCGAGACCGACGACCGCCCCACCCTTCACGAGTTCCTGCCAGATCGAGCCGGCGCGACGCTCGATCTCGTTCAGGGTGACCACGAGGTGGATGTCGTAGCCCTCCAGTGCATTCTTCAGTCGAGCGAGGCGGCCCGGAAAGGCGTGGGCGAACTCCTCCGAACTGAGGACGAGCGTGCCGACCTCCGCTTCCTGGGCAGCAGCGATCACCCGATCGAGTTCGTTGATCGGCCTCCCCTCCCTCAGGCACGCTCGAGCCAAATCCGCATGGCCTGGGCCGTGTCCTTCAGGGACCGGATACCAGTAACCGCCGGCCACCGGCTCGCCAAGAAGGGCGCCAAGATGTGTCTGTATCGATGTGGTGCCGGTCTTGTGTGGCCCGATATGAAGAACAATCCTCATTGCACCGCCTGGAGTGCCCGGCGGTCGCATTTTGAAGGACGACGCGTGAGGCTCGACGCATGAAACGGTTGCGGTGTGGCCACCTCGTAAAGTTTACGGCCCGGCAGATGATCCATATCCGGGTGTCTCCTCGTAAGGAAAGTCGGCGGCGCCGGCTGGGGCTGGGGCTGGGGCTGGCGACAGTCAAATTGGAATCTTAGCCTCGGACTTCCACGGTGATCGGCTTGAACCGTGAAAGCCGGAGGCTAGCCGGTCAACGAGTGGAAAGCCGGGTTGTAACCCACTGTTTGCTGCTGCAGTGGAATCGTCTCCGGCGGGCGGAGTTGGTCGAGGTACGGAAGCGGCACTGCATTCGGCCTGGTTGACCAGGCGGTTGTAGCCCTCGATGCGGGCGCTGGTCATGCCTGGTGGCGATGAAGGAGAGTCGGGACTGCCCCTGGTTTGGTTGATTCCTGACCTGTGAGGATTCGTCCTTGCTGGAAGGATCAATCTCGTGCCGAAGCCGTTTCCTGCCGAGTTCCGTGCTGACGTGATCGCTGTGGCCCGCAAGGGCGAGGCGCCGTTGCGCCAGATCGCGAAGGATTTCGGGATCTCCGAGGCCTGCCTGCATCGCTGGCTCAAGATCGCCGACCGTGACGAGGGAGTCGACCGGCCCGGGGCTGCGGCCGCCGATGGTGATCTGTCGGTGCAGCTGCGCGAGGCGCACAAGCGGATCAAGCTACTCGAGCAGGAAGCCGAGGTGATGCGCCGCGCGGTGGGCTACCTGTCGCGGGACGCCAACCCAAAATGATGTACCCGCTGGTCGGTGACCTTGCCGCCGACGGGGTTCCCGTCACGGTGACCTGCCGGGTTCTGGGGTTCTCCACCCAAGCGTTCTACAAATGGCGCAAGGCGCCACTGACCCAGCGTGATTGGGATGATGCCCATCTGATCAACGCCGCCCGCGACATCCATGCCGATGATCCCGCTTTTGGATACCGGTTCATCGCTGACGAGTTGCCCGGTCGCGGGATCATCGCCGGGGAGAATCGTGTGGCACGGTTGTGCTCCCAGGAGCGGATCTGGTCGATCTTCGCCAAGAAGCGAGGACTCAACCGTCGCTCCGGACCTCCGGTCCACGACGACCTCGTGGACCGGCAGTTCAGCGCCCCGGCCGCCAATCAGGTGTGGCTGACCGATATCACCGAGCACCGCACCGATGAGGGCAAGCTCTACCTCTGCGCCATCAAAGACGTGCACTCCAACCGGATCGTGGGCTACTCGATGGACTCGCTGATGAAGTCCTCGCTGGCGGTAGCGGCCCTAGATCATGCTGTGGCCCTGCGCTCACCGGTAGCGGCAATTGTCCATTCGGACAGGGGCAGCCAATTTCGGTCGCGCAAGTTCGTCCAGGCGCTGTCGCACCACGGATTACACGGATCGATGGGCCGCGTCGGAGCCTGCGGGGACAACGCCGCCATGGAGTCGTTCTTTGCTCTGCTGCAACGCAACGTGCTCGACCGGCAACGCTGGTCCACCCGAGCCGAACTACGCCTGGCGTGGCCTGGATCGAGCGGACCTACCACCGACGCCGCCGGCAACGCGCCCTCGGCAAGCTCACCCCGATAGAGTTCGAACTGCTCCACAGACCAGTCGCAACCGCGGCCTGAAATTCACAACCGCGGAGTCAACTGAACTCGGGGCAGTCCCGTCCGCAGACCACAGGCTGACGCCAGAGATCAGGCTACATTGTTTCTAGGTCAGGGGTGTCGTTGCAGTTCCCGCATCTGGCCGACAACGACTCACGCGGAGGTCATCTCACCGATGTCGACCGACTCCACGCTAATCGAAAACATTTTGCTGGCAGCCTGTTTGGCTGACCCGGATATTTCCGGTCGCGTCGCCGACATCGGGCCGAACATCGTCGGTGAAGCGATCCTGGCCGAGGTGGCCTGCCGGGCCGCTTTGCTCGGCGGCCCGCTCGATGAGTTGGCAATTCAGTGCGATCTCGGCTTTCGAGGCGAACGGCTGGGTTACACCCTCATCCTGGGTGATCACCGCGCTCACATCGAAACCGGTTGGTACAACGAGGCTCCCGCGACCGTCCGACAAGAACTGGTGGATCTGCTGCGCGAAGTCTTTGGTCCAGCCGGACCGCATGGTGCCACCCGGGAGATGATCAAGAAGAGTCCGAGCGTAGGTCCACGCACTCCAGAAGACACGGCGGTGGTTGCCGCGATCTCGCAGGTGGTTGCCGTGGTGTCACAGCGACCACCGAATCTGACTGAGCTTGCCGTCTTGTTCGGCACGGACAAATGGGGTGGACACTGGTACGCGCCGTACTACCAGAGGTATTTCGAGCCGTACCGGGAACAATCGGTGAAGGTCCTCGAAATCGGCGTGGGCGGCTACGACCCACCTGACCTTGGTGGTGAGTCGCTGCGCATGTGGAAGCACTACTTCCGGCGCGGACTGATATACGGCCTGGATGTCTTTGAAAAGGCCGATCTTTCAGAAAGTCGGCTGTCTGTCTTGCAGGGAGACCAGGGTGATGAGCAATTCCTCGACTCATTGGCTAGGCAGGTCGGCCCCTTCGACATCGTGATTGACGACGGCAGCCACTTCAGCCACCACGTCATCACCTCTTTCAATGCCCTGTTCCCGCATGTGCGGCCGGGCGGCCTCTACGTCATAGAGGATCTGCAGACCTCGTACTGGCCGGGCTGGGGTGGCAATACCGATCCGTCAGCTCAAGGCACGTCGATGGCTATGGTTAAGAACTTGCTCGACGGCTTGAATCACCAGGAGCAGATGCGCGAAGCCGACCGCAAACCGTCGGCGACGGAGCTGACAGTCACCGGTATCCACGCGCACCACAACCTTGTCTTCATCGAAAAAGGGCTGAACACCGAACCAGGTGCTCCGGCGTCGATTGCACGTACCGGCGACGAGCCATCGCGCGTGTACACCAACGAATGACGACAGCCGGTGTCGGAGCCTCATAGTCGGCATCGACCCGTCCGCTCATAATGCGCTCCCATTGCGCTACCTTGCACACATGCTATTCGCCGTCACCGTTGTAGCACCTCCGAGCAATCCGACCATCGGCGGAGCGTTTCGCGAAATCGCGGAGGCGGTGCATCATGCTCTTTTGGCGCTGGGCCATGACTCGGTGCTGACCGATCGTCTGGACCTCGATGACCGCCGCACCATCGTGTTCGGCGCAAACCACCTCCTCCACTACGGCTTACGACTGCCCAAGAAACCCATTTTCTACAACCTTGAGCAGCTGGGTAACGACTCGCCGTGGATGGCGACGCAGGAATTCGTCGACCTTTTCCGGCACTATCCGAATTGGGATTACAGTCAGACCAATATCGATTACCTTGCCGCTCGGGGGCTGCCTCGGCCCACGTACGTTCCGATTGGATATGTCCCCGAGCTAACGCGGATCACTCCCGCTACTGAGGACATCGACGTCCTGTTGAGCAATGATCAGAACCTGTGGATGAGCCTCGGTGAGGTGGCGTAGGAAAGGGCGCACCTTCCCGAGGATGATCTTC
>NZ_MVHU01000046.1 GCF_002086285.1 Mycolicibacter kumamotonensis
CCCGGTGCAGGGTCCGCCCCCGTGCTCCCCCTCGCGCTCGGTGGCTTGCCCGGGGGGGGGGGGGGGGGGCCCCCCCCCCCCCCCCCCCGACGGTGCGTTACGGCTGACGTTCGCCCAACTGGCCGACCGGGTCCGTTGCGCCGCAGGGTCCTTCGCTGACGCGGGCATCAAAAAGGGTGATCGCGCGGCGATCTGGGCGCCCAACTCCGCGGAGTGGATCATCGCCGCTTTCGGGCTGCTGGCCGCCGGAGGGGTGCTGGTGCCGGTCAACACCCGGTTCAAGCCGGCGGAGGCCGGCGACATCATCCGGCGCAGCGGAGCCAAGCTGGTCCTGATCGAAAAGGATTTCCTGGGACTGGATTTCACCGCTCCGCCCGGCATTCCGGTGATCGACCTCAGATCGGACTTCCTGACTGCCGGTTCGCCGACGGAGCGCACGGTCGACGGTGATGACATCGCCGACATCATCTTCACCTCGGGCACGACCGGCCGGCCCAAGGGTGTGATGATGAGCCACCAACAGAATCTGCGGCTCTACGCCGAATGGTGCGACCTGGCCGATCTGCGTGAGGGTGACCGCTATCTGATGGTCAATCCCTTCTTTCACACCTTCGGTTACAAAGCGGGCTGTATCGCCGCGTGCATCCGGGGAGCCACGATGCTTCCGGTCCGGGTCTTCGACGTCGATGCCGTGCTGGAAATCATTGAGACCGAACGCATCACCATGCTGCCGGGGCCACCGACGCTGTATCAGTCACTGTTGGACGCGCCCTCCGGGCGTGACCTGTCATCGTTGCGTGCCGCGGTCACCGGCGCCGCGGACATCCCGGTGGATCTCGTCCGCCGGATCCGCAGCGAACTGCCGTTCCAGTCCATCATGACCGGGTACGGCCTCACCGAGGCCGGTACGGTGACGGCGTCGCGCCGCGGAGACTCGTTCGAGGACATCGCGACCACGGCCGGGTTGGCGTGTGCGGACATCGAAGTACGCATCGACGGCGACGCTGAAGCCGGCGAGGTACTGGTGCGCGGATACAACGTGATGGCCGGTTACCTCGACGACCCGCAGGCGACCGCCGAGGCGATCGACGAGCAGGGCTGGCTGCACACCGGAGACATCGGGTCGATGGACTCCGCCGGTCGGCTGCGGATCATCGGGCGCAAGAAGGACATGTTCATCGTCGGCGGTTTCAACGCCTATCCCGCTGAGATCGAGAGCTTCCTGCTGGAGCATCCGGCCGTCGCGCAGGTCGCGGTGATCGGCGTGCCCGATCGGCGGCTCGGCCAGGTCGGCAAGGCTTTCGTGGTGAAGGAGTCGCCGGACATCGGTGTCTGCGAAGCGGATCTGATCGCTTGGAGTAAAGAACGCATGGCCGGCTTCAAGGTTCCGCGTTCGGTCCGCTTCGTGGATCGGTTGCCGCTGAACGCCACCGGCAAGGTGGACAAGGCCCGACTGGAGACCCAGGCCGGGGCGTGAGGCGTCATGTACGTCTGCCTGTGCGCCGGGGTGACCAGTCAGCAGGTGATCGACGCCGTGGCCGCCGGCGCATCGACCACCAAGCAGATCGGTGAGCGCACCGGGGCCGGAACGGTGTGCGGACGCTGCCGCAACAACATCCGAGCGCTGATCGCCGCGACTTCGCAGGAAACCGCGACGGTGACCTGAGTCATCTAGTGCGGGTGCCGACGTCGAGGCGATACTGTCTTGGCCGTGGCGGATAAGACGGAGAAGATGTCGGCGCGCGAAACCAAGCGGCTGCAGACGCGGGAGCGACTGCTGGGTGCGGCGACCGCCGAGTTCAAGCGGACCGGGATGGCCCAGGCGGATGTGGGGGCGATCGTGGCCGCCGCCGGTGTCGCGCACGGCACGTTCTTCTTCCACTTCCCCACCAAGGAACACGTGCTGCTGGAACTCGAGAAGCGCGAAGAGGACCGGATGGCAAAGCATTTCGGTCGGTACCTGGACAAGGGACATGACCTGGAATCCGCCCTGACCGAGGCGGTGCGACTGGTGTTGGGGCTGGAGCGTCGCCTCGGCGAGCTGTTGTTCAAGGATTTCCTGGCGCTGCACTTCTCCCAGACCCGCCCGGCCTCCGAAGGCGGTAGTGACCACTCCCTGGTCCTGCTGTTGGGCAAGCGTATCGAGCAGGCCCAGGCCGCGGGGGAGGTGGATCCGGAGGTTCGGCCGATCAACAGCGCGGTGTTCTTCTTGCTCGGCATCTACGCACTGGCGATCACCACCAACGATCCGATGCGTTGCGAGTTGCTCGAAGATCTGGTGAAACGCACCATGCACAGCATGGCCGTCATCGCCTGATCGATGCTTGTCGTCGGCGACATTGCATGACTAGAGTCAGTCAGCATGCGCAGTGCACCGCCGGTCGATGAGCATATGGAGGCATCTCGCCTGGCCCAGCGTCAGGCGGACAAATGGTTGATCAGCGGAAGCATCCTGATAGGCACTGCGGCACTGGGCATTTTCGGGCTGCCGTTGTTCCTCCGGGGCGTGTGGCTACTACGGCAGGCGCAGCGGAACGGCATGTCGGTGCGGCCGATGCTGGTGACCCTGCTGGGTTACCTGGTCATCGTCGACGCGGCGATCAACACCGTGGGGTGGGCCCTCGACCTGATCGGTAGCCACACCTTGCTGGCCCGTGTGCTGCTCAACGGCTGGGGCCACATGTTCGACGCCGGATATTTCTGGCATTTCAATGAACTTTGGGTGGGCGGCGCTGCCGGTCCCGGCGAAAAGGCCATGGAAGTGGGCATGATCCTCACCGTATTCACCATGCGGATCGCGGCCGGGATCGGTTTCTTGCAGATGAAGCGCTGGGGTCACCAGTGGATGGTCGTCACCTGCTGGATGGGCGTGGTGATCTGGGTGTTGTACGTGTTCAACATGACGATGTTCGCCGACGTGCGGTTCGCCGGGGTGATCCTCCCGGTCGTCGGCTGGTGGCTCTACGACATTTTCTATATCACCCCGTTCCTGGCGATCCCGTATCTGCACACGGTGAACCGCGAGATCTTCACCGATTGAAGTCGGCTCGCGCGGTGGATCGTCGGGTCGGGTGACTTCCATCCACACCAGTTCTATTGACTGAAGTCAGTCAATGAGTTAGAAACAGTGCACCATGACCCCACAGGCGCACCAGGCCCGGTGCGGCACCCGCCGACGCCACACGCGGGTTGCCGCGGTCTTCGGGAGGCGTCGCGGTGGCCAACGAAACAGACTGCGTAACACGCTGTCCTGCGTCGCAGGGCGTGGCCTGAACCCGTCAACAAGGAGGTCCGACCATGGACTACGTCTGGGAGATTCTGCGTTACGTCGCGGCATGGGGCGGCACCGGTCTGGTCATCTGGTTCTGGTACTGGATGTTCTCCAACATCGGCACGTTCTGAGCCCCGGCGCGGCCCTGCCCGGAAGCGACGGTTCATGACTGACCTCGACCAGACGGCCGCCATGGCGTTGGAACGCAGCTGCTCGGTCACCGCGGTCGCTCTGAGCGAGGACAACCGCGCCGGGGTGCGGCTGGTCACCGGCGACCACCGCGGGTTCGGCCTCAGCGCATCGCGCAGTCACGTGCACGTGCCCTACCCGGTTTTGCGGGCCGACTGGACCCGGCGATCGATGACCTGCGGCATCGCCTTGCAATGCGCATCGTCGAAGGACCGGCTGGGTCAGTACCGGATCAACGAACTGTCGACACGCGAACTGCGGGCGCTGACCGTCGTGGAAGCCGGCGTCGCCCTGGGCTGGATCGCATCGCGCTGGCCGGGCCTGATGTCCGAATTCGGCCGTCTGCTACCCGAACTCGTACCGACAGACCCGCAGCTCGAGGCGCGGGACATGATCGGCCGGGCCATCGCGATGGCCCGGGAATCGGATCCGGCAGAGCTCGACCCGCTGCTGGGCCGGTTGCCGGCGATCTATACCGCGCCCACCGGGCTGACCGACAGACTGCGGCGCCAGTTCGGCAGGATGCCCTGGACCACGACCCAAAAGCGGATGCCGCGACCCTATTCGGTGCCCGTCGGTGGTGACGGTGGGGTTCGCAATCCGAACCTGCCTCCGCCGAGTCGGCCGCAGGACAACGACATCGACGTCACCCCTGAGCACCGTCCGGGAATCCCGTATCCGGAGTGGAACTCCTGGACCCGACAACTGATGCCCGACCACGTGGCCGTTGTGGAGCTCGCGCGTGACCGACGGGTC
Source organism: Mycolicibacter kumamotonensis (assembly GCF_002086285.1). GTDB lineage: Bacteria > Actinomycetota > Actinomycetes > Mycobacteriales > Mycobacteriaceae > Mycobacterium > Mycobacterium kumamotonense. The sequence goes on from NZ_MVHU01000046.1 coordinate 4,217, forward strand.
GGTGCCGCCGCTACGGCCTCGGCCGACCTGCGCAAGTGGTTCCAGGAGAACACCCATCGCGCGATGGTGAACCGACTGGAAGACGGGTCCGACCTCGATATCGACCAGTACGTCCGCCATTACGTCGACCTGCGCACCGGGGAGGCCGGCGAGCCGCGATTGTTCCGCGACCTGTTGCCCTGTAACCGCGATGTCAGCACCGCGCTGCTGCTGGACGGCAGCTCCTCACTGGGGGTGCACGGGGGACGGGTGTTCCGGCTCGAGCTGGCCTGCGCAGATGCGTTGTCCCGCGCCATGACCCACGCGCGAGAGCGGCACGGGATCTTCGTGTTCACCGGCAATACCAGGCACCGGGTGGAAGTGCGTTGCCTGAAGGACTTTCCAGAAGCCCGCTTCGTCCCGCCGAGCGGTCTGGGGTTGTCCACTGGTGGTTACACCCGTCTCGGCGCCCCGATCCGGCATCTGACCAGCCGACTGCTGGACCAGCCCTCGGAGCGCCGACTCCTCATCATCATCGGCGACGGGATGATCTCCGACGAAGGCTATGAGGGTCGGTACGCCTGGGACGACGCCGCACATGCGGTGGAGGAGGCCAACGATGCCGGTGTGTCGGTCTACTACGTGGGCGTCGGACCGACACGTGTCGACCCGTTGCCCGAGGTTTTCGGACCCAAACGTTCGCAACGGATCGGCCGGGTGGAAGAACTGCCGCGCGTACTGGCACGCGTGCACCGCGAACTGATCAGTACGTAAGGGAGGAGTCACATGAGTAGCGACACATACTATGCGAACGGAAACGAGGTCCGACTCTTCGAACTGGCCTTCACTCGGAAGACCCCGGTGATGCTGACCGGTCCTACCGGCTGCGGTAAGACCCGGTTCGTCGAGCATATGGGATCGCTGCTGGGGCGGCCCGTCGTCACCATCAGCTGCCACGATGACCTGACCAGCTCAGATCTCGTTGGACGCTTCATGGTGACCGGCGGGGATGTCACCTGGATCGACGGACCACTGACCAGGGCGGTCAAGACCGGTGCCATCTGCTACCTCGACGAGGTGGTCGAGGCGCGTCACGACTCCCTGGCGATTCTGCACTCGCTCACCGATCATCGGCGCACCCTGTATCTGGACCGCGCCGACGAAGTGATCCGGGCGCCAGACGATTTCATGCTCGTGTGCTCCTACAACCCGGCGTACCGGAGTTCGTTGAAAGAACTCAAACCCTCATTCCGGCAGCGCTTCGCCACCTTGCCGATGACCTACCTTCCCCCCGAACGGGAGGCGCAGGCCGTGGTCGCGGAGACGGGCATCGAGCTCGCCGCCGCGCAGCGACTCGTGCGGTGCGCTATCGCCATCCGCACCGCCGACGAGGCGTTCCACTTCGAGCCGCCGTCGACCCGGGCCCTGGTCACCGCGGCTCAGCTCATCGCGGCCGGCGCCGGCGAACTCGAGGCGGCCGAAGCATGCATCCTCGCGCCGCTGAGCACCGACGGCGCCATCAGTGAAGGGCTGCGCGAAATCGCGGCCGCAGTCCTGCTCGACGCCGACAAGCTCTAGAAAGGAAATCCGAAATGGCCGACCAGCGAGAGCAGAAGCGCAAGAGGGCGCTGATCGTCTTCCAGATCGTCATCTACGGCTACCTGCTCACGATGTTCTTGATCCAGCTGTACATGTCGTTCGAACGGGGTTGGTGGTACCTGTGACCACCGCTACTCCGGCGGTCGGTCTGCACGAGCATCAGGAGCAGTCCCGGGCCGCCCAGTGGCGGGCCGACAAATGGATGATCGTCGGAGCGGCGCTCATGGGTATGTGGGCGCCCGGGTTGATCGGCTTCCCGATCTTCATGCGCGGGGTGTGGTTGCAGCGCGAGGCCCAGCGGGCGGGTCTGTCGGTGCGGCCCATGATCGTCACCCTGATCGGTTACCTCGTGCTGATCGACGGCATGCTCAACAGCCTGGGCTGGTCGCTGGATCTGGTCGCCAACCACACCCTGATCAACCGGGTGCTGATGATCGGCTGGGGTCACATGTTCGACGCCGGATATTTCTGGCACTACAACGAACTGTGGGTCGGCGGAGCCGCCGGGCCCGGGGAGAAATCCATGGTCTTCGGCATGATCCTCACGGTGTTCGCGATGCGCTGCGCCGCCGCGATCGGCTTCTTGCAGATGAAGCGCTGGGGCCACCAGTGGATGATCGTCACCTGCTGGATGGGCGTCCTGATCTGGATTCTCTACGTGTTCAACATGACCATGTTCGCCGACGTGCGGTTCGCCGGGGTGATCTTCCCCGTCATCGGCTGGTGGCTCTACGACATCTTCTACATCACCCCCTTCCTCGCCATTCCGTATCTGCACACGGTGAATCGCGAAATCTTCACCGACTGATCAAGGAGCACCCCGATGGAAACCCCTGCCGCCGAAGACCTGCCCCCGGGCACCACGCCCTACTACGCCCGTATGCACACCTGGATCAAGCGCGCCACCTTGGTGTGTCTGGTCGCGCTCGTCATCGAAGGCGCTTTCACCTTGCCGTTCATGGCGGTCTACTACGGTTACCCGACGCTGAGCCTCACCCAGATCTGTAGCGAGTTGCTCAAGGTGCGCTACTCCGACGACACCCTCGAGTGCAAGTACCCTTACCCGCCGCTCGGGCCTCCCGAGGGGGCCGAGGGCAAGGACACCGCCAAGGACATCTGGGGGATTCAGCCCGTCCCGCAGTATGACCGGCTCGGCTTCCGGGAGCTGGTCGACCGCTACGAGGCCCGGCTGGCCAGACAGCAAGCCGCAGCACAGCAAGGCGGTTGAGGTGCCGGACAAGCTGCGGGTTATGCGGTGCAGGACCGGCGATGTCGGGCAGGGCATACATCTTGGCCCGGAATCGGTCCCCCCCTGCAGGCCGGCGCGGTCATGACCGATATGCATGTCGCGCCGGCACTGCCGCGGTTCGCCTACGCCGACCTGCCGATGGCCCACGATCGTGGTGAGGGATGGGCGGCGCTGCGCGATCTCGGTCCCGTGGTGTACGGCGAGGGCGCGTACTACCTCTCCCGCCGCGATGATGTGCTTGCCGCGCTGCGTAACTGGGAGGTCTTCTCGTCGAGGATTCCCTACGACGACATGATCAGCCCGGTTCCGCTGGTGCCATTGGCCTTCGACCCGCCCGACCACACCCGGTACCGGCAGCTGCTGCATCGCTACTTCAGTCCGCAGACCCTGATGGCCCTGCTGCCGTCGCTGCAGTCGCAGGCCGCCGAGATCATCTCCGGGATCGCCGAGCAGGACCGGTGCGAGGTGATGGCCGACCTGGCCACCCCCTACCCCTCGCAGGTGTTCCTCACGCTGTTCGGTCTGCCTCTCGAGGATCGGGACCGCCTGGTCGCTTGGAAGGACGCGATCATCGCGTTGAGTCTGACCGACGACCCCGCCAGCGTGGACCTGACGCCGACGGTGGAACTGTTCGGCTATCTCACCGAAGCCGTTGCGCGACAGCGCAAGGAACCGCGCCCCGGCATCCTCTCGGAATTATTGCGGGTCGCAGACGCGCTCGACGACAACGAGGCGATCGGACTGTCCCTGGTATTAGTACTGGCCGGGCTGGACACCGTCACCGCAACGATCGGTACGACGATGCTGGAACTGGCCCGCCGACCCGGGTTGCGTGCCGGATTGCGCGACGATCCCGACGGTGTTGCGGGATTCGTCGAGGAGATGATCCGCCTCGAACCTGCCGCACCCGTCGTCGGGAGAGCGACCACCCGCCCGGTCACCATCGCCGGCGTTGAGATCCCCGCCGGCGCCCAGGTCCGCCTCTGCCTCGGTGCGATCAATCGAGACGGCAGCGACGAGTATTCCGGGAATCAACCCGTTCTCGACGGAAGGGTGCACAAACACTGGGGATTCGGCGGCGGGCCGCACCGCTGTCTGGGCTCACACCTGGCCCGTATGGAACTCAAGCTCGTCGTCTCAGAATGGCTGGACCGCATTCCCGATTTCGGGCTCGCGCCGGGTTTCGTCCCAGAGATCACCTGGCCGTCGGCGACCTGCTCGCTGCCGGCGCTGCCACTCAGGCTCGGCCCGAACTCATGACCGCCGTGTCTCGAACAGCGCGGCGACATCGGCGGGCCGCACTTTGAGCGCGGCATTGCACGGCAGTTGATCGGGAATCCCGGCCACACCGGCGCCGCTGCCCAGGTCCGCGGCCGACGTTGCGCAGCACCGGTCCTTGCCCACCTCAGTACTGGGTACAGCCCTGGTCCACCGGAACCGCGGCGGCGGTGACATTGCGCGACTCATCGCCGGCCAGCCAGCACACCGTGCCGGCGATGTCCTCGGGTTCGGCCAACCAGATGGGCAGAAACGGCGTGAGCATGTGCGACAACTGCGGGTTGGTTTCCATGGCCTGCCCCAACGCGCCGACCATGTCACCGGAGCCCATGTCGGTGTTGACCGGGCCGGGATGCACGCTGTTGACTCGGATCCCGTGCTTGCCCAGTTCGGCGGCAAAGGCGCGGGCCATCCCGGTGACGGCATGCTTGCTGGCGGTGTAGTGCACCATGAACGGCTGCATCTTGATCCCGGCCGCCGAGCTGATCAACACGATCGAGCCGCCGCGACCGCCGTCGATGATGTGTTGCGCACCGGCCATCACGGTGTTCCAGGTACCCGTGACATTGATATCCAGCACATCACGAAAGTTCTCCGGGGTGATGGCATCCCACGCCTGCGGGGCCGCGACACCGGCGTTGGCGACGATGATGTCCAGCCGTCCCAGCGTGGCCACTCCGGCGGCGACGGCCTCGCGCATGCCGTCGTAGTCGCGGGTATCGACCACTGCGGACACGATGCGCCGACCGGTGTTCTCCACCAGCCGCACCGTTTCGGCCAAGTCCTCGGGGGTCGCCGGGTTGTAGGGCACGCAGTCCGGGAGTTTTCCGGCCACGTCGATCGCGATGATGTCAGCGCCCTCGGCGGCCATCTTCACCGCATGCGCACGCCCCTGGCCGCGCGCGGCGCCGGTGATGAACGCGACCTTCTCGGCCAGCCGTCCCGTCATCGCTGTTCCCTCCGTTGGTGATTCACCCGCGCTGTTGCGCGGCTTTGACCAGACCCGAACCGATGATCAGACGCTGGATCTCGCTGGTCCCCTCATAGAGGCGCAGCAGCCGGACGTCACGGTAGATCCGTTCGACCGGCACCCCCCGCATGTAGCCGGTGCCGCCGTGGATCTGCACCGCGAGATCGGCGACCTTGCCGGCCATTTCGGTACAGAACAGCTTTGCCGCCGACGGGGCGATCCGGCGGTCTTGCTCGCTGACCCACATGCGTGCTGCGTCGCGAACCATGGCCCGCCCGGCCAGGACGCCGGTCTGCTGGTCGGCCAGCATCGCCTGCACGAGTTGGAAATTCCCGATCGGGGTGCCGCCCTGGGTGGCGGCGGCGGCATACGCCACCGACTCGTCGAGGGCCCGCTGGGCGGCGCCGACCGCCAGCGCGGCGATGTGCACCCGCCCGCGCGCCAGTGATGTCAGTGCCGCCCGGTAACCGAGATCTTCACTGCCCCCGACCAGCGCCGCGTCGGGGACGCGCACGTCGGTGAAGCTGACATCGGAGGTCCAGGCGCCCTCTTGGCCCATCTTGGCGTCCTTGGCGCCCACTTCGACACCCGCGGCGTCGGCGGGAACCAGAAAGACCGCGATACCGGCGCCCTGGGCGTCGGCCGGGCGGGTGCGGGCGAAGACGATGAACAGATTCGCCGTCGGCGCATTGGTGATGAACCGCTTCTGGCCGGTGATCAACCAGTCCGAACCGTCGCGGACCGCCTTGGTCAGCAGTCCGGCCGGGTTGGAACCCGCACCCGGCTCGGTGAGCGCGAAGGAGGCCACGACGTCACCGGTGGCAATGGGCGCCAGCCACCGGGACTTCTGTTCCTCGGTGCCGAAGCCGACCAACACCTGACCGGCGATCCCGTTGTTGGTGCCGAACATCGAGCGCACGGCCAGCGACGTATAGCCCAACTCCATGGCCAACTCGACGTCCTGACGCAGGTCCAGGCCCAGCCCGCCCCACTGCTGCGGGATGGCGTAGCCGAATAGGCCCATCGTCTTGGCCTGCTCACGCAGGTCGTCGGGGACCCGGTCCTCGGCGAGGATCTCGGTTTCGCGCGGGACGACGGAGGTGCGGACGAAGTGGCGGGTCTGGGCCAGGATCTCGGCGAAATCCTCGTCGCTGACTTCACTCATCGACGCCGCTTCTCCTCACGTCCGACACGGGAACGACCGGTTACCGACGACGATCATATATGAAATATGATGAGCCAAACATCTCAGAGAAGGCGGGTGATCGAGTGTCCTTGCTGACCGGTCAAACGGCGGTCGTCACCGGCGGCGCCCAGGGTCTGGGCTTCGCCATCGCGAAACGATTCATCGCCGAAGGCGCCCGGGTGGTGCTCGGCGATGTGAACCTTGCTGCCACCGAGGAGGCCGCCACACAGCTGGGCGGGCCCGATGTGGCCCGGGCGGTGCGTTGCGATGTCACCAGCTCCGCCGAGGTCGACGCTTTGGTCGCCGCGGCAGTGGAAACGTTCGGTGGGCTGGACATCATGGTGAACAACGCGGGTATCACCCGCGACGCCACGATGCGCAAAATGACCGAGGAACAGTTCGATCAGGTCATCTCCGTGCATCTCAAGGGCACCTGGAACGGACTTCGCGCGGCGGCCGCGATCATGCGTGAGCAGAAGCGCGGTGCCATCGTCAACATGTCCTCGATCTCCGGCAAGGTCGGCATGGTGGGCCAGACGAACTACTCAGCGGCCAAGGCCGGCATTGTCGGCATGACCAAGGCCGCCAGCAAGGAGCTGGCGTATCTGGGAGTGCGGGTGAACGCGATCCAGCCGGGCCTGATCCGTTCGGCGATGACCGAGGCGATGCCGCAGCGCATCTGGGACTCCAAAGTGGCCGAGGTGCCGTTAGGTCGGGCCGGCGAGCCCGACGAGGTGGCAGCTGTGGCGCTGTTCTTGGCCTCCGACCTGTCCTCCTACATCACCGGCACAGTGCTGGAAGTGACCGGTGGCAGGCACCTGTGAGTGTTCGGGAAGCGGTGATCTGCGAGCCGGTCCGCACCCCGATCGGCCGCTACGGCGGGATGTTCGCCTCGCTGACCGCCGTCGAACTGGGCGTCGCTGCGCTGCGAGGCCTCCTGGACCGCACCGGACTGCCGGTCGACGCCATCGACGACGTGGTGTTGGGACACTGCTATCCCAGCAGTGAGGCGCCGGCCATCGGACGGGTGGTCGCCTTGGATTCCGGTCTGCCGGTGACGGTTCCGGGTATGCAGGTCGACCGCCGGTGCGGGTCGGGACTGCAAGCCGTGCTGCAGGCCTGTCTGCAGGTCGGCAGCGGCGACTGCGATGTGGTGATCGCCGGGGGCGCCGAGAGCATGAGCAACGTGGTGTTCTACTCCACCGACATGCGCTGGGGCGGGTCTCGCGGAGGGGTCCGGGTGCACGACGGTCTGGCCCGCGGCCGGACGACCGCGGGGGGCCAGAACTACCCGGTGCCGGGCGGCATGCTGGAGACCGCCGAGAACCTGCGCCGCCAGTACGGTATCTCCCGTGTGGAGCAGGACGAGCTGGCGGTGACCTCGCACCGGCGTGCCGTGGCGGCCCAACGGTCCGGGGTTCTCGCCGAGGAGATCATCGGCGTCACCGTGCGCTCCCGCGACGGTGACCGACTCGTCGACACCGACGAGCACCCGAGGGCCGACACCTCGGTGGAGGCGCTGAGCAAGCTGAAACCGGTGCTGGGCAAAAGCGATCCGGACGCCACCGTGACTGCGGGCAATTCCAGCGGCCAGAACGACGCCGCATCGATGTGCGTGGTGACCACCCGTGAGAAGGCCGCGCAGCTGGGATTGACGCCGTTGGTGCGGCTGGTGTCGTGGGGTGTTGCGGGCGTGCCGCCCAACGTCATGGGGATCGGCCCGGTGCCGGCCACCGACGCCGCTCTCGCGAAGGCCCGACTCCGGCTAGCCGACATCGACCTCATCGAACTCAACGAGGCCTTCGCCGCCCAGGCGCTCGCGGTGATGGCCGAGTGGAAATTCGGCGCCGCGGACCGGGAACGGACCAACGTGCACGGTTCGGGGATCTCACTGGGGCATCCGGTCGGCGCCACCGGCGGGCGGATGCTGGCGACTCTGGCCCGGGAGCTGAACCGGCGCGGTGCCCGCTATGGACTGGAGACCATGTGCATTGGTGGAGGTCAAGGCTTGGCCGCAATCTTTGAAAGGGTCGGCTCATGACACGCCTCGCCCAAACCTTGGGACTCACCGAGTATCAGACCGAAATCCTCGACACCGTCCGCCGATTCGTGGACAAGGAAGTCATTCCGGCGGCGGCCGAGCTGGAGCGCACCGACACCTACCCGCAGGCGATCGTGGATGCGATGCGGGAGATGGGGCTGTTCGGCCTGATGATCCCCGAGGAATACGGCGGCCTCGGGGAATCGCTGCTCACCTACGCGTTGTGTGTCGAGGAGTTGGCTCGCGGCTGGATGAGTGTCTCCGGCGTGCTGAACACCCATTTCATCGTCGCCTACATGTTGCGTCAACACGGGACCGAGGCGCAGAAGCAGCGTTTCCTGCCGCGGATGGCTACCGGTGAGACCCGCGGCGCGTTCTCGATGTCCGAGCCCGAATTGGGTTCTGATGTCGCGGCGATCCGCACCCGCGCCACCCGCGAGGCTGACGGCGGCTACACCATCACCGGCCAGAAGATGTGGCTGACCAACGGCGGCAGCTCCACGCTGATCGCGGTGCTGGTACGCACCGATGAGGGAGCTGAACGAGCGCATCGGAACCTGTCCGCCTTCCTGGTGGAAAAGCCGGTCGGCTTCGGCGAAGTCCTACCCGGGCTGGTCATCCCGGGCAAGATCGACAAGCTCGGCTACAAGGGCATCGACACCACCGAGCTGGTTTTCGACGGGTACGCGGCCGCCGCCGACGACGTGCTTGGTGGGGCGCCCGGGCAGGGCTTCTTCCAGATGATGGATGGCATCGAAGTCGGCCGGGTCAACGTGTCGGCACGGGCCTGCGGGGTCGGAATCCGGGCGTTCGAACTCGCGGTGCGCTACGCCCAGCAGCGCGAGACCTTCGGTAAGCCGATCGCCGAGCACCAGGCGATCGCCTTCGAGCTCGCCGAGATGGCCACGAAAGTCGAAGCGGCACACCTGATGATGGTCAACGCTGCCCGGCTCAAGGACTCCGGGGAGCGCAACGACGTCGCCGCGGGGATGGCCAAGTACCTCGCCAGCGAATTCTGTTCGGAGGTCACCCAGCAGAGCTTCCGGATTCACGGCGGATACGGCTACTCCAAGGAGTATGAGATCGAACGCCTGATGCGCGACGCCCCGTTCCTGCTGATCGGTGAGGGAACAAGCGAGATCCAGAAGCAGATCATCAGCAAGCGGCTGCTGGCCGACTATCGGGTCTGACCGGTGAGTGTCCCTGACTTCCCGGCGCGGTCACAGCTCTCTGAGGATGTAGCCCGCTTCGTGCGCAAGCGGATCTTCAACGGAGACTATGCCGCCGGGGAGTACGTGCGGCTGGACCAACTGGCGGCCGAGTTGGGCGTCAGTGTCACACCGATTCGCGAGGCGCTGTTCGGGCTGCGCGCCGAAGGGCTGCTCGACCAGCAGCCGCACCGCGGATTCGTGGTGCTGCCGGTGACTCAGCGTGATATCACCGATGTCTCCGACGTCCAGGCGCACATCGGCGGCGAACTCGCCGCGCGGGCAGCGGCCAAGATCACCGACAGCCAGTTGCGCGAGCTCGAAGAGATCCAGCAACAACTCGAATCCGCCTATGCCCGCGATGACGAAGAGGCCGCGGTGCGGCTCAACCATGAATTCCACCGCGCCATCAACGTCGCGGCGGATTCACCCAAGCTTGCCCAGCTGATGTACCAGATCACCCGGTACGCACCGGAATCGGTGTTCCCCACGGTTTCGGGGTGGCCGGCCAAGTCGACCAAGCACCACCGCGCAGTGTTGGCGGCCCTGACCAAGCGCGACGAGGAACTGGCCCGCACCGCGATGGCCGAGCACCTGGCCGCCGGTGCGGTGCCGATGATCGAGCACCTCGTCGAGCGCGGCGTGGTGGATCAGGACAGGATGTAGACCACCGGTATCGATACGGCTACGGATCGTCGTCGGGGTCGTTGAGGAGTTCGTCGGGGTGGTGGGCGTGGTTGATCTCGGGTGGGCCATTGCCGTCGCTCCAGGCGAGACGTCCGTTGCTGGGGGTGGTGGTGTAGTGGCCGTTGGTTTCGCCAGCGTGGTCACGAGGGCACGCGAACCAGAGGGCGTCGGCATCGGTGCGTCCACCACCGGCCCAGCCGGGACAATGGTGTACCTCGCAGCGGTACCCCGGTTGGGTGCAGTTCGGCCTCGTGCAACCGCGATCTCGTGCGTGGCAGACGATGCGGTGGTCGGCGGTGGCGATGCGTTTGCTGCGTCCGAGATACAGCGGGCGGTTGGAGTGGTCATCGAACACCGCTAGGTAGTGAATCGAGTTGGCGGCCATACGGATGAGGTCACGCATGGGCAGCTGAGAGCCGCCGCCGGTGCGCGCCGCCGACGGCATGGCCACGGCGCGGTCCCTGGTGGCGTGGACCGCTTGGTCGAGTTCGGTCAGGGTGGTGGAGACGATGACGGTGACGGGGATACCGCGGTGGGTGCCCAGCTTGTCGGATTCGATGGCATGGCGCAGTGCGACCTTGAGGGCGTCGTGAGCGCGCTGGCCTTCGTTGCGCAGGTCCGGTGTGTCGGCGTCGGGTAGGTGGTGCCCGGGCCGGACAGCGGCAATGATGGCTTCGAGGTAGGCCCGGGTTTCGGGGTCGACGTAACCCGAAACGCGACTCATGCCGTCGAGCTGTTGCGGGCCCAGGCTGAGGGTGCGCCGCCGTGCGCGGTCGGCGTCGCTGTATTGGCCGAGGCGTTCGGCGATCGTGTCGGCGATGGTGCGCCCGACGGCGGCCACGAACGGGGAGTCCTGACGCCGGGCGTTGGCGACCAGGAGGTGTTCGGCCTGTTCGTGGTCTGCGCTCGTGGCCTTGGCGGGTAGGAGGTCGAGGGCTTTGGTGATCGTGGTGATGTGGTCTTCACCGAGGTCGCCGTGTTCGATGGCAGCGGCCAGTTCGGGGAGGGCGGACGGCAGGGTGGGGCCGGTGAGGCTGCGGCGGGGCCGAATGCGCGCGGCGAGGGCGAAGCGGCGCCGGACTTCGCCACGCGTGATCCGTAACCGCTGCCGCAGAAGATCACCGGCGCGTGTGCCCGGTGGCAGTGCGGCTGCGCCCAAGCCGTCGATAGGTTGCTCGATTTCTCCGAACATGCGGTAGGACAAACCGCGGTTGACCCGGTGCTGGGTTTCCAGCCGTTCGGCGATTTCGATACGAAACGCATTGCCCACCAGGTCGGTGTCGGCGGCCCGCAGCCGCGCGTAAGCGGCATCGATGAGGTCCAGATCAGCGCGGACAGCGGCACATGCGGCCTCCTGCGGGAGCAAGACCTCATCGCTGATCGACATAACGCCACGCTATCGAACAAATGAGCGATAAGGCCCCGCCTGCGGGTCAATTGTGGATAGACCGGCAACTGGGGATAACCGTGAAACGGCCGGCGCCCAGTGGAGGCGCCCGCTCACTTGGGCGTTACGGCACTTGAGTCGGCCAACAGTTCCCGCAGACGGCGCTTGTCGACCTTGCCGGTCGGCCCGCGCGGAACGGCGTCGGGACTCGAGACCAGCAACCACACCGTCGGCACCTTGAACGGGCTCAAGAGCGCCCGGGCCTGCTCCCGCAACTGCTCGACGCTCAGCGCAACGCCGGCCACCACCGCTCCGACTCGGTCGCGGCCGGCGTCGGGCAGGTTGGTCACGAAGGCTGCCTCCACACCGTCGATAGTCCGCAAAGCCTTCTCCACCTCGCTCGGGTACACGGTGGCACCGCTGACCTTGAACATGTCGTCGGATCTGCCGTGGTAGAACAGGAACCCGTCGTCATCGAGGCGACCGAGATCGCCGGTGGGGTAGAAGCCGTCGGCGGTGAAGGTCTCTTCGCGACTGCGGCGGCAGATGCCGCTTAGCATGTGTGGTCCGCGTAGGTGGATCATCCCCACCGTCCCCGCCGGCACCGGGACACCGGTATCGACGTCGACGATCCGAACGTCGGTGCCATCGAAAGGTTTTCCGCAGCTTCCCCACGCCGAGCGTGGCATGTCGGTGTCGGCGGGATAGCCGCAGTAGGGCCCGAACGACTCCGTCATCCCGAACAGGTTGGCCCGGGCACCGGGTTCGGAACGCAACTCCGGGGCGAGCAGCGCCTCCAGGCTGCCGGGGCGTAACGACGACAGGTCGGATTCGCCGCGGTGGCGGGCCAGCGCCTCGGCTTGGTCCGGCCAGCCGCGAAACAACGTGACCCGTTCGGATTCCAAGAGCCGGCAGGTGGTCTCCGGCTGCGGGATCGGCTCGGTGACCAGGGTCGCGCCGGCCAGTAATACCGAGAGCACGCCGCCGCCGAAGCCGCCGATCCAGAAGAACGGCATCGGCAGATACAGCCGGGTGTCGGCGTCGATGCAGCGGGCGGCCTGTCCGGCGTGCACGGCGCCCAGGGCGCTGCCGTGTGAGTGCAGCACACCCTTGGGCGGTCCGCTGCTGCCGGAGGTGAACATGATCACCAAGGGATCGCTGGGTGTCACCGCCGCCGCCAGCGCATCGACGATCCGCGCCGGGCCGTCGTCGTCAGCCATGACCGTTAACTCGTCCGGGGTCCAGACCTGTTGCAGCGCTGGCAACTCCATGCCACCGACGTGTAAGCCGTCGAGGTAACGGCGGCCGCGGAACTCCTCGACACTGACCAGGAACTGCAGGGCGGCGACGCGCAGCTGGGCGGCCAGCTCCGGTGGGGTGAGCAGGGTACTCAGGGGAACCAGCACCGCGCCGACGCGGGTCAGCGCGATCGCTGTCCGCACCCAATCGACGCCGTTGGGCATGATGAGCCCGACCCGGCTGCCCTTGCCGACGCCGGCGCGCACGAAGGCCGCGGCCAGCTGCAGCGATGAGGCGTCCAGTTCGGTATAGCTGAGCCGGGTCAGCGGATCGATCACCGCCGGCTTGTCGCCGAAAGCCGCGGCGCGGGACCGGATCAGCGCGTCGATGGTCTCGGTGTCAGGCATCGAAGGTCTTGGCGAGCGCGTGCAGGTCCACTTTGCCGCTGGGCAGCAGCGGGACCTCGGCGGGCGGAATGGTGGTGAATCGGCGCGGGATCTTGTACGTCGACAGTTCTTCTTTCAGCCGTTGGCGTAGCTGTTCGGCGTCGCTGGGGGCGTGCTGAACCAGGACGGCGGCCACCGATTGCCCGCGGAGGGTGTCGGGGATACCGAACACGTAGGCGGTGACGCCGATCAGCTTGGCGATGGCGCGTTCCACCTCTGCCGGTGACACGGTGGCGCCGGCGGTCTTGATGACCGCGTCGCGCCGGCCCAGGTAGTAGTGGAAGCCGTCGGCGTCGGTGCGGAACAGGTCGCCGGTGTGAAACCAGCCGTCGGCGTCGAAGCAGTCCTCCCGGTTGCGCTTGTGGTAGCGCTGCATCAAGTAGCGTCCGCGCACCAGCAACTCACCGTCGACGATGCGGCATTCGAACCCGGGTGCCGGCTTGCCGAAACTGCCACGGCGGTGCTCGGGCTGGTCGGTGTGGTCCTCGCTGAGCAGCACCGGGCCGCCGGTCTCGGTCAATCCGAACATGCCGTGCCGCAGCTCCGGGTCGGCGGGCCGGGCAGCGGGTGCCAGCAGCGGATACAGGTTGCCGCGGCGCAGCGTGGACAGGTCTCGGCCGGCCAGGCTGGGGTGGCTTGCCAGGTCGCCGATGCTGCTGAGGTAGCCGTTGGCCAGGGTGGGTTTCTCGGCCTCCAGCAGATCCAGGGTGGCGCCGGGGTCGGTGGCGTTGGAGCAGAGCAGCGTCGATCCGGCCAGGATCGTCGCCAGCAGCGCGAACGCGAAGCCCCCGATCCAGAAGAACGGGGCGTTGCAGAACAGGACGTCCTCGGCGGTCAGCCGGCGGATCTCGTTGAGGTTGCGCTGATGGCCGAGCAGACCGGCATGGGTGTGGATGACGCCTTTGGGGGCGCCGGTCGATCCCGAGGTGTAGACGATGGCCAGCGGGTCGCTGCCGTCGACGTCGGCTTCGAGCGCTTCCAGGATGGCCGGAATCCGGCGCGGCGCAGACGCATCGAACACCACCCGGCGCAGTTGCGGTGCATGCCTGCTGAAAAGCGGGTCGTCACCGGCGATATCGACGTCGGGAAGCGCTTCGGCGAGCCGCCGCCGATAGTCGTGAGACCGGTAGGATTCGGCGGCCAGCAGGATGCGCACATCGCTGTGGGACAGCTGACTGCGCAGCTCCGGTGCGGGGGCCAGGGTGGGAAACGGAACCACCACCGCACCGATGCGGGCCGCGGCCAGCATGCCCACCACGAAGTCGGTGCCGTTGGGGTACAACAGCCCGATGTGGGTACCCTTGGCGGCCCCGAGCTCAACGAGCCGGCCGGCCAAGGCCGCCGAGCGTCGCTCGGCCTCGGCATAGCTGATCCGCTCGGCGTCGCAGATCAGCAGCGGATGAGTGTTACGTGAACGGGCCTGGGCGCGCAGGGTTTCCGGCAGGGTGTCAGCGGTCATGCCGATCCCCGGTAACGATGAGTTCCCGCACCGCGGTGAGATCGGCTTTGCCCGAGGGGGTGCGCGGCAGCGCGTCGACGATCGCGATTTCGGTGGGAATCTCGTAGCGTGCCAGCCGGGTGCCCAAGAAGTCGACGAGTGTCTCGGCGTCGGCGGTGGCGCCGGTGCGCAGTTCGACCGCGGCGACGGGCGTCTGACCGAGGCGGTCATCGGGGCGTCCCACCACCGCGGCGCCTCGGACCGCCGGATGGGCCTCCAGGGCGGCCCGGATGTCGTCGGGCATCACTTTGAACCCGCCGCGGATGATGGCCTGATCCGCCCGGCCCAGGATCCACAGGAAGCCGTCGGCGTCGATACGCGCCAGGTCGGTGGTGCGCATCCAGTCCGTGTCGGGACCGAGCTGGCCCGGCTTGACCTCGAGCAGCCCGGGCTCATCGGGCCCCAATGGAGCACCGTCGTCGCCGATCACCCGCAGTTGTGCGCCCTGGCTGGCCCGGCCGACGCTGCCGCGCTTGTCACGCCAGAACCGCTGATAGTCGGCGAGCGTCCAACCCGTCACCCCGCCCCCGAACTCCGTTGCCGCATAAGAGGTGAGTACGGGGATACCGAACTTCTCGGTGAACGCGTCGGCGTCGTCGGCCGACAGCGGTGCAGTACCCGAGGTGACCGCACGGATGCTGGACAGGTCCTCGCGGGTCAGTGCCGAGTGCAGTACCATCCGCAGCGCTGCGGGCACCAGCGACACCGCGCGCGGCCGATGCCTGCGCACCGCATCGGCCCAGCGGTCCAGTTCGAAGCGTTCCAGCAGCACGAAGGGTCGCGCCTCGGAGACACATTGCAGGATCCGGAAGACCCCGCCGATGTGCACGAGCGGTGCGTTGACGATCGCGACACCGCGCCGCAGTTCGGTCGGCGTCGGGGCCCGGCCCGGATCGGGACCGATCACACTGTGCGCCAGCATGTCGTAGGTCAGGTCGACACGTTTGGCCGGACCGGTTGTTCCGCTGGTCAGCATCCGTACCGCCACGCCGGGGCGGCCGGAATCCGAGCCGGCTTCCAGGCCGGGCGGGGAGGCCGGGACCACCGCAGGTGCGGCGTCCAGGCCGGCGAGGGACACCGTTGTGGTGCGCGGTGTCGCCGTGACCAGTGCGGCGAGATCGTCGGGCTCGCCGATGATCAGCGGCAGCCCGAGTGCATCGATGTCCGCGCGGGTGCGGTCGTTTCCGCGGGACGGATTGATCACGACCACGCAGCCCCCGGCCAGCAGTACCCCCAGGAGCGCGGCCAGTTGCGGGGGACGGTTGCGCAGCAGCATCCCGACCTGCCCGCCGCGGGTCAACTCCGCGATACGCCGGGCCGTGACACCGACCTGGGACCAGGTGAACCACTGGCCGGCGTACTCGAACGCGGGCGCTTCCGGCCGCAGATCGAGCACCGCGGCGATACGTTCGCTGAGCGGATGGGCCATCAGCGGATCCGCGGGGCGGGTCCGGGGCGGGGCGATTGCGAGTCGAGCTCGGCCTTGCCGAGCGGGTTGCCCAGTCGGGTGTAGATCAGGTTCTGGTCCAGGGCCGCGCGGTAGGGCTTGTCCAAAGATTCCCAGATCGCCTTCACCGTGCCCTGGGTCGCCGACGGCGGTTTGGCTGCGATGGTGGCCGCGATCTCATGCGCGCGGTCCCAGAGCTCTTCGGGCGTCACGATTTCCGATACCAACCCGATGCGCAGTGCGGTGTCGGCGCTGACCCGCTCGTCGTTTCCCATCAGTGCCATCCGCAGGGACTCACCCAGCCCGACGCGGCGCATCAGCCCGATCGGCTCCAGGGCGCAGACCATTCCGGCCGAGACGTGTGAGTCGAAGAAGGTTGCGTTCTGCGAGCAGATCACCACGTCGGACTCGTTGACGAAGTAGAACGCGCCCGCGGTGCAGATGCCCTGCACCGCGCAGACCACGGGCTTGAACATCTTCTGCCACTTGGGGCTCAGTGCCTCGCCTGGATCCTCGTGATTCCAGACGTTGTCGGGTTGACCGTAGGGGGCCTTGATGTCCAGTCCGGCGCTGAAGGCCCGGTCGCCGGCGGCTCGCAGCACCACGGCGTTGACCTCGGTATCGAGTTTGACGATGCGCCACGCGGCGGTCATCTCTTCGCACATGGTGCGGTTGAAGGCGTTGAGGTGATCCGGCCGGTTCAACGTGATGGTGGCGACCCGATCGGTGCGGTCGAAGTCCAGGAGGATGGTTTCGAAAGTCATCGGTTTCATCGGCACTGCCACTCCGGTGTCCGCTTCTCGACGAACGCTTTGGGGCCCTCCAGGGAGTCCGCGGTGCGCAGGTTGCGTTCCCGGAACGCTTCGGCGAGCATCTCGGCCTCGTGTAGCGGCAGGTCGAGTCCCTTGAGGATCGCCAGCCGGGTTCCGCGCACCGCCAGTGGTGCGTTGGAGTTGAGGATGCCGGCGATCTCGCGTGCCCGCGTCAGCAGGTGGTCGTGCTCGACCACCTCGCTGATCATCCCGAGGTCGTATGCCCGGTGGGCGTCCATCCGTTCATGGCGGCCCATCATCGCCATTCGCAGCGCGATCGAGCGGGGCAGCACCCGGGCCAACCGCACCACCTCGCGGCCGGCGACCAGCCCGATCGAGACGTGTGGGTCGAAGAAGGTGGCGCGGTCCGAGGCGATGACGATGTCGGCGGTGGTCACCCAGTCCAGGCCTGCGCCGCAACATATTCCGTTGATCGCGGCCAGGACCGGCTTGGCCATCGTCCGGAACGGCGGAGTGCCCTCCTGCGGGGCCTCCCACTGCTCGTAGGTGGACAGGTACGGCCGCTCGTTGATCACCTTGCCGTCACCGGGAATCGCCTTCACGTCGGCGCCGGTGCAGAACGCCCGACCGGCCCCGGTCACGATGAGTATCCACACCCGGTCGTCGTTTTCGGCCTCGGCGTAGGCGGCCCGCAGCTCGGTGATCATGTGCGGGCTCAAGGCGTTGAGCGCCTCGGGGCGGTTGAGCGTGATCGTCGCGGTGTGCCCGTCGAGCTCATAGGTGATCGTGTCGAACGTCGGCATAGCCGATTCCCTTCCTGTCAGCGGCCGGTGAAGCCCGGTGGGCGCCGCTGGGTGAATGCGGCCAGCCCTTCTTTGAAATCCACGGTGCGGCAGCTGAGTTCGAGATTGAACAGCTCCTGGGTCATGGCTTGCGGGAGCGTGGAGTGCTGCGCATAGTGCAGGCCCTGTTTGGTCAGGCCGATCGCGATGGTGGGCCCGCCGACCAAGCGCTCCAGCAGCGCGTCGGTGGCGGTGTCCACCTCCGCCGGTTCCACCGCCTGATGTATCAGCCCCCAGTCCTGCGCCGAAGCCCCGCTGACCTTCTCGCCGAGCAGCAGCATGCGTTTGGCCCGGGCCAGTCCGACCAGGCGCGGCAGCAACCAGCTTGCTCCCGAGTCGGGGCTGAAGCCGCGTGCCAGGAACGGCTCCCAGAACACGGCATCGGTCGCGGCGACGGTGAAATCGGCGGCCAGCGCCAGGTTGCAACCCAATCCCACCGCCCAACCCCGGACGCTGCTCACCACCGGAAGCTGGACGGTGTGCAGCAGTTCGATCACCCGGTGCGCGGCATGCGGGATACGCCGAACCAGATCACCGGTGCGGGGCCTCTGGTCGCCGGCGTTGGTGGCGACCCAGTCCGAGCCCGCACAGAAGTCGTCACCGAAGCCTTGGATATGGATGGCACGCAGTGCGTTGTCACTGGCCGCCTCGGTCAGGGCACTGATCAAGGCCTCGGTCATCGGCGGGCTCAGCGCGTTGCGGCGATCCGGGCGAATCAGCGTGAGCCGGAGCAGCGCACCGTCGCGCGACGCCGTCACCGAGCCGTCAGCGGGGGGGTCGGCGGAGCCAGACCCGGAATCGGGCGAGTCGGCCACTGTGGTGTCCACCCTTCAACGCTATATCGTGATGCCTACAGTAGGCGATACGATTGCGCGATTCGACGGGTATTCGACGGGGAAGGGCCCATGGCGGACGGTTCAGGCATCTCGGCGGTTTCCACCGGGGGCGAGCGCTTCGGGGAGTCGCCACTGGAGCAGACCGTGGCGGCGGCCGGCGCCCTCCGGCGCGTGGCGGGCATGCTGCTCGCGATGGAGCACCCGCACCCGGTGGTGGACGACATGCTGGAACGGTTCGCCGACTGGGAGCGGCAGTTGGCTGCCGTCGCACCGGCTGAGCCGACCCCGCGTCTCGAACCGGATGGCGGCGGGCGGGTCTACCTCAATCATGCGTTCGACGTCGGGGCATTCAACCCTTGCTTTCCGGAATACCGGTTCGATCACCTGGATGCCGAAACAGCCTCCGGGCGAGTCACTTTCCCGCTGGTGTACGAAGGTCCCCCGGGGCTGGTGCACGGCGGTTTCCTCGGAGTGTTCTTCGATTGCGTGACCCAGCACCAAAGCTGCGCGGTGGGCCTGGCCGGCCGTACCCGCTCGCTGTTGGTCACCTACCGGCGCCCCACGCCCATCCTCACCGAGTTGGACTTCGATATCGCGCGAACCGAGGTCGAGCGGGGGATCGCTTCCACCGCCCGACTTCTCCGTGGTGGCGAGGTGCTGTGCATCGGCGAGGTCACCACCGCCGCGATGCCACCGGAGCAGGTGAGCGCCAACAGATTCGGCCGCAGACGGCCCGAGTAAGGAGTCCAAGCGATGAGCGATGCCACCGACGGTCGGGTGCTCTTCGACGTCGATCCCGATGGACGGATCGCCACCATTACCTTGAACAATCCCGGGCAGCGCAATTCTTACGACGCCGCGATGCGGGATGCGATCGCCCGCTGTCTGGACCGAGTCGCCGAGGACGACGACGTCGTGGTCGTGCTGCTGCGGGGCGCCGAGGGTGTGTTCAGCACCGGCGCCGACATGAACAACGCCTACGGCTGGTACGGCGAGCGTGGCGCAACCCCCGGTCCGGCGGCCAAGGGCCGGCCGAGTCAGCGCCGCCGGCTCACCGTGGACCGCAAGTCGTTCGGCTTCTACCACAACCTGATGGGCTTTCCGAAGGTCACGGTGGGCGAGATCAGCGGCTTTGCGCTCGGAGGCGGCTTCGAGATGGCGCTGATGACCGATATCTCGGTGATCGCCCGCAACACCAAGATCGGCATGCCGGCGACGCGTTTTCTCGGCCCCGCCCTGGGTAGTCTGCACATGTTCTTCCATCGCCTCGGGCCGGTGCTGGCGCGACGACTGTTGTTGACCGGCGACATCATCGAAGCCGGCGCGGTCGAACACCTGGGCGTGTTCACCGAGACATGCGATCCGGCGGCGGTGACGGCACGGGCGCGCTACTGGGCAACCAAGGCCGCCAAGATGCCCGCCGACGGGGTGGTCATCGCCAAGGAGGCGTTCCGGCTCGTCGAGCAGAGCCAGGCCTATCAGGGCGAAGAGGTGGCCAGCTATCTGTTCCACGCCTACGGCACCAACCTGCAATTCGGTCCGGGGGAGTTCAACTTCGTCAAGACCCGCGCGCAACACGGCACCAAGGAGGCGTTCCGGCTGCGCGATGAACATTTCCACGTCCCGGAGCCGTGACCCGGCCCCTGGTGAGGCGCGCCTTCACACAATTGGTAACTTTACAAAAACAACGAGCAATGTAAGGTTCGAAGAATGCCTACACCTGTCATCGTCGGTGCCGTTCGCACCGCTATCGGACGCTCATTCAAGGGAATCCTGGCCAACACCTCCCCGGAGACGCTGATCACCACGGTGGTGCCCGAGGTGGTTCGCCGGGCCGGTATCCCGGTCGCGGATATCGACGACATGATCTTCGCCGAATCCCACTACGGCGGTGGAGATATGGCGCGCTTCGCGGCCGCGGCCTGCGGGATGGAGTCGGTGCCCGGCCAGGCCGTCAACCGGCACTGTGCCGGCAGCCTGACCGCGATCGGCAATGCCGCCGCTCAGATCGGTTCCGGGATGGAACGGGTGCTGATCGCCGGCGGTGTGCAGAGCCTGTCGATGCTGCCGGTGATGAAGATGCGCATCCCGGGCCCGGAGCTCAGCTTCGCCGAACCGTGGATACCTCCGACCCACCCCGAGACCGTGGATGCACCCACCCGCGACATGTCGATCACCGTGGGCTGGAACACCGCTCAGGCGGTCGGCATCAGCCGCGAGGAGATGGACGCCTGGGCGGCCCGCTCGCATCAGCGTGCGATCGCTGCGATCGACGCCGGCAAGTTCACCGACGAGATCGTGCCGCTGAAGGTCCAGCTGCCCGACGGCTCCGTCACCGAGTTCACCGTCGACGAACACCCGCGTCGTGACACCACCGCGGAGAAACTGGCGGGCCTGAAGGTGCTGCACCCCGAGATCGAGGGCTTCTCGATCACCGCCGGCAACAGCAGCGGTACCAACGACGCCGCGGCCGCGGTGGCGCTGGTCGACGATGCCTACGCACAAGCCCGGGGCCTCGACGTCCTGGGCACGGTGAAGGCGTGGGCATCGGCCGGTGTGGCCCCGCGCGACACCGGACTCGGAGCAGTCCAGGTGATCGGCAAGGTGCTGCAGCGGGCGGGTCTGAAACCCGGCGATGTCGCGCTGTGGGAGATCAACGAGGCCTTCGCCTCGGTGCCGATCGCGGCCTGCCGCGAGTACGGTCTCGACGAGGAGCTGGTCAACTTCTCCGGCAGCGGCTGCAGCCTCGGACACCCGATTGCCGCATCCGGCGCACGGATGGTCACCACCTTGGCCTATGAGCTGCGGCGGCGCGGCGGCGGTATCGGTGTGGCGGCGATGTGCGCCGGCGGCGGCCAGGGCGGCGCCGTGGTGATCGAGGTCTAGTGTCCTGAGTCATTAATTTTGGTGCAGTAGTTTCCGATGCTGGTCAGGATTTGGTCGGCGGTTTTGGTCCAGACGTAGGGGCGGGGGTTGTCGTTCCAGGTTGCGATCCAGGCGCGGATATCGGTGTTGAGTTGGCGCACCGAGGTATGGGTGCCGCGGCGCAGTTTCTTGTTGGTCAGTTCAGCGAACCAGCGTTCGACGAGGTTGAGCCATGAGGAGCTGGTCGGGGTGAAGTGCAGAACGAAGCGGGGATGGTTTGTCAGCCAACGCTTTACCGCCGGCGTCTTGTGTGTTGAGGCGTTGTCGAGAACGACGTGGCAGTCCAGGTCGGTGGGCACTTCGGCGTCGATCTTCTTCAAGAACGCGAGGAACTCCTGGGCGCGGTGGCGATTGTGCAGTGAGCCGATGACCTTCCCGGTTGTCAGATCCAGGGCGGCGTACAGACTTGAGGTGCCGTGGCGGACGTAGTCGTGGCTGGCCCGTGCTGGGGTGCCCGGCAGCATCGGGAATACCGGTTGGGTGCGGTTGAGTGCCTGGATCTGGGTTTTTTCGTCGACGC
>NZ_MVHU01000047.1 GCF_002086285.1 Mycolicibacter kumamotonensis
ACCCTGCACTCACCAAGGGTCCCAGGCACCGCCAACCACAAGGCGAAGCCACGCGGGATTATTCAGCAGAGTCCTAGAAGCCCAGCACCCGCTCGGCGAACAGGCCGGCCGCCAGCACCAGATCGTCGCTGTGCCGCGGGCCGATGATCTGCAGGCCGATCGGCAGGCCCTCGGCGGTCTTGCCTATCGGGATACTCAGCGCCGGCTGTTGAGTCATGTTGAACGGGTAGGTGAACGGCGTCCATTGGGCCCACCAGCGCATGCCGGAATCGACCGGCACGTCGTGTCCGGCGGTGAAGGCCGGGATCGGGGTGGTCGGCGTGATCAGCAGGTTGTAGCGCTCATGGAACCGCCCCATGACCAACCCCAGATCGACGCTGGCCTGACGGGCGGCCAGATAGTCGACCGCCGACACCGCCAGGCCCCGTTCCCACATGTCAGCGAGGCCCGGATCGACCAGCCCGCGGTCCTTCTCGTGGCCGCGCAGGCTGCCCGCGGCCCCGGTCGCCCACAGCACCTCGAACGCATCGATCGGATCGGCGAAGCCGGGATCGGCGACCGAGACGTTCAGGCCGGCCTCGGCCAGCGCCTGCACCGCCGCGGCGACCGCGGCCTCGATCTGCGGGTCGACCTCGACATAGCCCAGTGTCGGCGAGTAGGCGACGTCCAGGCCGACCACGTCGCGCCGGACCTCACCGCGATAGGTGGTCAGCGTCGGCGGCAACGACGTCGGGTCACGATGATCAGGCAACGCGATGATGTCCATCAGAAGGGCGGCATCTTCGACGGTCCGGGTGATCGGCCCGGCGTGCGCCAATGGCCCGAAGGGGCTGATCGGATACATCGGCACCCGCCCGTGAGTGGGCTTGAAACCGACCACGCCGCAGAAGCTCGCCGGGATGCGGATGCTCCCCCCGCCATCGGTGCCGATCGCCAACGGCGCCATCCCGGCGGCGACCGCGGCGGCACTGCCGCCCGACGACCCGCCCGCGGTGCGGGTGGTGTTTACCGGGTTTCGGGTGACACCGGTGCGCGGGCTGTCGGTGACTCCCTTCCACGCGAGTTCCGGGGTGGTGGTCTTACCCAGCAGCACCATCCCGTCGTCACGCATCTTGCCGACCGCGGGACTGTCGTCGGGCCACGGCCCAGCGGCGTCGGCGAGCAGCGATCCGCGCAGGGTGGGCCAGCCGGCGGTGCGGAACACGTCTTTGACCGCCACCGGCACCCCGTCGAGTAGGCCCTTGGTGTAGTTGCCGCTCCAGCGGGCCTCGGACTTGCGGGCCGCGGACAGCGCGGCCTCCTCGTCGACCAGACAGAACGCATTGACCTCGTCATCGCGTTCAGCGATCGCCGAGATCGCGGCCGCGGTCACTTCAACCGGCGACAGTTCACCGGAGGTATAGGCGGCGACCAGTTGCAGCGCCGTCAGTTCGGTGGGATGAGTCATGTGCGCGCGCCTCCTCAACCGGTTCCGCCGGGCTTGGTCGTCGACGGCGCGTATCCGCGGTGCTTGTCGACGACGTTGTGCAGCGGCCGGCCCGACACAAACCTGCGGAAGTTCGCAATGAACTGCTGCTGCAACGCGATTCGCCAACCTGTGATGTCGCCACTGTTGTGCGGGGTCAGCCGCACGCCCGGAGCGCTCCACAGCGGGTGGTTCGCCGGCAGCGGCTCGGGATCGACGACATCGAGAGCCGCGCCGGCGATGGCGCCAGCGTGCAGGGCCGCCACCAGCGCCTCGGTGTCGACCAACTCACCACGACCGACGTTGATCAGCCGCGCGGCCGGGCGCATCGCCTCAAGCACGCCGGCGTCGATCATGCCCCGGGTCCGCGGGGTCAGCGGCGCCGCCAGCACCACATAATCGGCGTCGGTGACCGCGGCGCGCACGTCGGTGGTGATGGCCCCGAAGTCGGGATCCTCGCGCGGTGAGCGACCGACGCCGCGCACCGTCATGCCGACCGCACGCAGCAACCGCGCGATGGCCCGCCCGACCGGGCCGGGGCCGACGATGGTGACCGACGCACCGGCGATCGGCTCGGTGTCGAAGTGGTGCCATCGCTGCGCGCGTTGGGCGTCGGCGGATCGCTGGAAGTCTTTGGCGAAGGCCAGGATCTGGCCCAGCACATATTCGGCGATCGGGTTTTCGAAGATGCCGCGGGAATTGGTGACGACGACGTCGCTGTCGATCAGCTCGTCGAACAGCACCGCGTCCACCCCGATGGCGGCAACCTGTACCCAGCGCAGCGCGTCGGCGGCCGGCCATACCGATTCCAGTGCGGACGAGGAGAAGTCGTACACGAAGAGCACGTCGGTGCCGGCGATCGCTTCAGCCAGCCGCGAGGACGGAACCATGCGCAGCTCTGCGTCTGCGCTGATCGATTCGAGTTGGGCGGGAACCGACTCGCCGTGCTGGACGGTCACCACCGGCCGCGCGTCCACATTGACACCGTAAAAACAGATCGTATGATTGTCAACAATCCAGGGCTGGCCTGGGGGTGGAACGTCAGTATGGGGAAACCCATGGATCTGTCCCTGTTTCCGGATTTGCCGGACTTCGACGGGCCGGTCGATCAGCGCGATGTCGGCATCATCGCGCCCTTCGATCTGGCGATCGAGCGTGAGCTGTGGCGCTGGATCCCCGCCGAGGTGGCGCTGCACCTGGCGCGCACCCACTACGAACCGGTCCCGGTGAGCCGGGCGATGGCCGAACTGGTCTCCGACACCAAGCATTTGCAGGCCGCTACCCGAGACGTCCTGCACGTCGAGCCGGAGGTGGTGGCCTACCTGTGCGCATCGGGCAGCTTCATCCACGGCGTCGACTACGAGAAAACACTGGTAACGGCCATCGAAGCCGCGGGCGCCAAGTCCGCGGTCACCACCTCGGGGGCATTGGCCGAGGCGATCATCGCGCTGGAGATCTCCCGGGTCTGCGTGCTGACGCCCTACGACCAGGAGCTCACCGATCTGCTGCGGGTGTTCTTGAATCAGCTCGGGGTGGACGTGCTGCACTCGGATCATCTGGGTCTGGGCGGCGGCATCTGGAAGGTCAACTACCGCACCGTGGCCGAACGCATCCTGGCCGCCGACCGCCCCGACGCCGAGGCGATCTTCGTCAGCTGCACCAACTTACGTACCTACGACATCATCGCGCCGCTGGAGGAGATGCTCGGCAAGCCGATCCTGACGGCCAACCAACTGACGATGTGGGCGTGCCTGGGCCGGATGAACCTCCCGATGATGGGTCCCGGCCGGTGGCTTCGCGACGTCTTCACCGGAGCCCAGCCATGAGCGGCGCCGCGGGTTGCGTGGGGTTCATCTACCCCGATCACGCAGCCGAATCCGACTACCCCCGGGCCGCCCGGCTGCTGGGGGTGGACCTGCCCGTCGCGCACGTCTACGGCACCGACCTGCACGCGGTACCGGAGTTGATGGATCTCGGCAGCCCGGCCAAGCTCGCCGGGGGCGTGGCGCTGCTGGCGCCGCGCCGGCCGGCCGCCGTGGTCTGGGCCTGCACGTCGGGCAGCTTCGTGTTCGGTCCCGAGGGCGCCGCGCGCCAGGTCGACCGGCTGGCCGCCGAAGCCGGTGTGCCCGCCTCGAGCACGTCGTTCGCCTTCGTCCACGCCCTGGCCGCGCTCGGCTGCCGCCGTGTCGCGGTCGCCGCCAGCTATCCGCACGACATCGCCGAACTGTTCGCGGACTTCATCGGCGCCCATGGCATCGACGTGACGGCGACGGGCGATGCCGGCATCCCCACCGCCGCAGAGGTCGGCCGCCTCACCCCGGCCCAGATCCGGGACCTCGCGCTGCGAAACGACACGCCGCACGCCGACGCGCTGTTGATCCCGGACACCGCCATGCACACCATCGCGCAGGTCGACGGGCTCGAGCAACTACTCGGCAAGCCGGTGCTGACCGCCAACGCGGTGACGGTATGGGAGGGTTTGCGCATCGCCGGGATAGGCCGGCGGACGACGGGGCTCGGGGCATTGTTCGAGGACAACCGATGACACTTTCGAGAGACGCCGGATTCGAGCCGTTGAGCAGACCCTCAACACCGGAGCTGATCGCCGAGCGGCTCCGCGAGGCGATCACCCGCGGCCGGCTGGCGCCCGGGCAGCAGCTGGGCGAGGCAAGCCTGGCCGCGCAGTTCGAGGTGTCGCGCGGGCCGCTGCGCGAGGCGATGCAGCGCCTGGTGGCTGAGGGCCTGCTGCGCAGTGCCCGCAACCGTGGCATCTTCGTCGTCGAACTCACCGACGACGACGTCCGCGATATCTACCAGGCCCGCAAGACCATTGAGCGAGCCGCGGTGACCGAAATACTGCGCGACGACCCGCGGCAGGCGGCTGCCCTGCTGCGCGCCCCGGTGGAGGCCATGCGTGCCGCCGCGGCTCGGCACGACAGCACCGCGGTGGCCGACGCCGATCAGGAGTTCCACGAGGTGCTGGTCGATTGCGCGGGAAGTCCGCGGCTGCACCGGGCGATGCGGACCCTGCTGTCGGAAACCCGGATTCTGCTCGGCGAACTTGAGGAGGCCTACCCCGATCTGCGCGAGCAGGTCACCGAACATGTGGTGCTGCGCAAGGCGATCGGCGCCGGCGACGAGACCGTCGCGGTGCGGCTGATCGAGGAACACATGGACGATGCGGTCCATCGCCTGTTGGCACGCAGAACGCGCCCGGCGTCCACCGGCGACGGCCTGCCGGGTTCAACGGGACGTTGACCGGAACCGGGCCGGCGGCGGATTCGAGATCGCTACCCGATCTGGTCACCGATTTCTTTGGCGGCCTCGATAAGCACGGCTGCCACCGCCCGGTATTGCGACGCACTCAACCGGTGAACCGGCGCTGCCGCGTTCAGCGCCAGCAGCACACCGGGGGCCCGCGTCGGGATGGGCACCGCGACCGAGGCGACGCCTTCCTCACTGCCCTCCCGGTTCGCCGCGAAGCCCTGTTGCCGTATGCGGCCGAGCTCACGGTGCAGCTCGGTCCTGGTGCCGATCGAATGTGCCGTGACCCGGGCGAGTTGTTCGTCGGGGTACAGACGGGCAACGTCGGCGTCGGGCAGCCGTGCCAGCAGCGCCTTGCCGGTCGAGGTGCAATGTGCGGGCAGCGTACGCCCGAGCCGGGAGGCGACCCGAACGGCGGTCGGCCCCTCGGCGGCCGCGATGAAGCGCACGTTGGCGCCCTCGAGCATTCCGATATGAACCGATTCCTTGAGGCGTGCGCTGAGGCGCAGCAGCACCTGTCGTGCCGCGCCCTCGATATCGATGCGGTTGAACACCGAAAACGCGACGCTCATCAGCGCGGGTCCGGGGTGATACGCCTTGGACACCGGATCCTGACGCACAAAGCCCCGATAGTGCAGCATCGCCAACAGCCGATGCGCCGTCGAGGACGCGACGCCCAAGTACTTCGCCGCGTCGGTCAGACGGATCTGCGGCTGCTCGCCCAAGAGCAGGATGAGCTTCAGCGCCCTGTCCACCGACCCGATCGGATACTGCGGTACGGCCCAGTCCGGGGCCGCGTCACCCGTCACCTCGTCAGGCGCCTTGCTCTGCATACCAGAGATGCTACCCACTACGACCGGAACCTGGCCGCTCTGAGCAGCAGAACCCTATCAGGAACATTCCGCCTTATTTCCGCTGGTCATTTGACTGCAGATCGTCTGGGCACCGCGCCATCGTTGACCTTCAAACGGTCCGCCTGGCAGAGTTTCGTCCGAACAAACCAGGGCATTCTCTGCAGAACAGATAATGTAGGCCCCGGAGACTGGAGCCGAATCGATGAGTGATCACACCCAAGTCCTCGACGAGGTCCGGCGCGGCATGATCCCGGCGCACATCTACAACGACGCCGACGTCTTCGACCTCGAGCGGGAGAGGCTGTTCCGGCGGGCCTGGATGTTCGTAGCGCACGAATCGGAGATCCCCCACGACGGTGACTACGTGGTGCGGCGCCTGCTCAACGACTCCTTCATCATCGCGCGGGACTCCAAGGGCGACGTGCGGGCCATGTTCAACATGTGCCTGCACCGAGGAATGCAGGTATGTCGTGCCGAGATGGGCAACGCCTCCAACTTCCGCTGCCCGTACCACGGCTGGTCATATCGCAACGACGGGCGAATCATCGGGCTGCCCTTCCACCAGGAGGCCTACGGCGGCGAGGCGGGCTTCCCGAGGCGCGGCCAGACGCTGTTGCCGGCGCCGAACCTCGCCAGCTACAACGGGATGATCTTCATCAGCCTGGACGCGCAAGCGCCTCCGCTCGAGGAGTTTCTCGGCGATTTCAGGTTCTACCTCGACTTCTACACCAGGCAGAGCCGAAGCGGCCTGGAGGTCCGCGGCCCGCAACGGTGGCGTATCAAGGCCAATTGGAAGATCGGCGTCGAGAACTTTGCCGGCGACATGTATCACACGCCGCACACCCACGCCTCGGTCGTCGATATCGGGCTGTTCCGTGAACCCAAGGCGCAGAAGCGCAAAGACGGCGCGACGTACTGGGCGACGTGCGGCGGAGGCACGACCTACAAACTGCCGCCGGGCACCTTTGAGGAACGAATGCGCTACGTCGGCTACCCCGACGAGATGATCGATCGCATCAAGAAGGTGTGGTCTCCCGAGCACCAGCGCGTAGTCGGCGACGACGGCTTCATGATCTCGGCGGCCTCCTGTTTTCCCAACATGAGCCTGGTGCACAACTGGCCGAAGATCCAAGACAGCGAAGAGGTGTTGCCGTTCATATCGATTCGCACCTGGCAACCGATCAGCGAGAACGAGACCGAGGTGTACTCCTGGTTCGCGGTCGACGCGGCGGCTCCCGAACAGTTCAAGAAGGACTCCTACAAGGCCTACTTGATGTGCTTCGGCTCCACGGGCATGTTCGAGCAGGACGACGTGGAAAACTGGGTGTCGCTGACCAATACCGCTGGCGGAACCATGGCCCGGCAACTACTGCTCAACAGCAGGATGGGCCTGCTCTCCGACGACACTCCGGTGGTAGACGCCTTGCCGCCCGGGCAATTCCACGGACCGGGCACCGCCCGAGTCGGCTACAACGAGAACAATCAACGCGCCATACTTCGGATGTGGGCCGATCACCTGGAGATGCCGCCGGTCACCACGACCAGGGCGGCGATGGACACGCGGCCCAACGGAATCGCCCCTCTTGTGCAGACCAACGGCACTTCGGCATGCGAGGCCGCCTACCAGGAGGCTCAGGCGTGACCGCGGCCGAGCAGAGCCGACGGGCGGGTTTTCCCCGGCCCCACGATGCCGGCGGCCCCTGGGAGCTGGCGGTTCTGGGTGATCACGCGCCCAGGCACGTGCGGACCGGCAATCCCCTGCCCTTCAACGACGTCCGACATCTGCAGGCACACCAGTTCCTGGTCGATGAGGCCTACCTGCTCGACGCACAGCACTACACCGAATGGCTCGACACCCTCACCGAGGACATCCACTACTTCATGCCCGTTCGGGTGACCACGGCCTCAGGCGCCGGATTCGACACGTCACCCGGGATGGCTCACTTCGATGAGAACAAGTACTCCCTGAGCCGGCGCGTCGCGCGCTTTCAGACCGAACACGCGTGGACCGAAGACCCACCGTCCCGGCTGCGCCATCACATCACCAACGTCCGGACCTTCGCCTGCGTCGACGACGCACACCTGATCGTCGAGTCGGCCGAATTGCTCTTCCGCAGCCGCGGCGACGTCAACGAGGCCGCCCTGATCTCCTGCGGCCGTGAAGATCTGTTACGCCTGACCGGCCAACGATGGAAGCTGGCGCGCCGCACCATTCATCTCGATGAGTCGGTTCTTCGGATGCAGAATCTGGCGGTCTTCCTGTGAGCGAACTCGACGACCTCATCGCCCGATCGGTGGGCGAAACCATCACCATCGCCAACGAATTCACCGAAGTCACCGTGCGCCGAGTTGACACCCGCAACGGTTCGCGGCTGCTTGTCACATCACCGAAGTCCGGCCAGTGGATCAGCCTGGACGCCTTGGAGATTGAAGCCTTGACGTGGCAGAACGCCTACACGCTGGCGGCAATGGTCGGCAATCTGCATCAACCGCTGCTCTCCGACGAGAGCGAACTGCCATGACGCGATGGCTCGACGGCAAACGGGCGCTGGTCATCGGCGCCGGCTCGGGCATCGGCCGGGCGGTCGTCGACGCCTTTCTGCAGGAGGGAGCGCAGGTCGCGGTCTTGGAACGTGACCCGGCGAAATGCTCTGCCCTCAAGCGTGAATTGCCAGAGCTTCCGGTGACCCAGGGCGACGCGACGACCGCCGAAGCGAACGAGCACGCCGTCGCAGCGGCCGAGCAGGCTTTCGGCGGCCTGGACACGTTGGTCAACTGCGTCGGGATCTTCGACTTCTACAAGGGAATCACCGACATCTCCGCCGAACAGCTGGCGCCGGCCTTCGACGAGATGTTCAGGACCAACGTATTGAGCCATCTGCAGTCGGTAAAAGCCGCCGTGCCGGCCCTACGCGCCCAGCAGGGTTCCTCGATCGTCCTCACCGAGTCGGCATCGTCGTTCTACCCGGGCCGCGGCGGCGTGCTCTACGTCGCGTCGAAGTTCGCGGTTCGCGGTCTGGTCACCACACTCGCCTATGAACTCGCCCCCCACATCCGCGTCAACGGCGTCGCACCGGGTGGAACCCTCAACACCGATCTACGCGGCCTGCACAACCTGTCACTGGACGACGTCCGCCTGGACGACACCCCCAACCGTGCTCGCGATCTTGCGGCACGCACCCCACTGAATGTGGCGCTCACCCCACAGGACCACGCCTGGAGCTACGTCTTCTTGGCATCGGACCGCTCCCGCGGTATCACCGCCGCCAGTACGCATCCCGACGGCGGATTCGGAATGGGTGCGACACGAACCTTCCCGCAACCGGGAGACTGAAGGTGAATATGGGTGAGCTGGCACCATTGCGGGCGGAGGTCGCCCAGGCATGCCGAGTCGCTGCGGTTCGCGGTTTGGTCGACGGCACTCTCGGACACATCAGCGCCCGGGTCGACGACGAGCACCTTCTGATCAGGTGCCGCAGCGACTCCGACACCGGTGTGGCGTTCACTCGTCCCGATGACATCCGGCTCATCCGCTTCGACGGATCCCCGGGCAGCACGGGGGAATTGGACGGATACCAGGTCCCCAACGAGTTGCCGATTCACGTCGAGACACTGCTGGCGCATCCCGAACACCGGGCCGTGGCCCACCTGCATCCGGCAGCCGTGGTGGCAGCCGATCTGGCCGGCATCAGGATTGAACCCATCTACGGCGCCTTCGACATCCCCGGCGCACGGCTGGCGCGCGGTGGTGTTCCGGTGTATCCGAGGGCGGTGCTGATCCGCACCGCGGAACTCGGAAAGGAGATGGTCGCCGCCATGGCGGGCAGACCGGTGGTGATCTGTCGCGGTCACGGGATCACCAGTGCCGCAGCGACGGTGCCCCAGGCCGTCCTGCAGGCGATCAGCCTCGACCAATTGGCTTGCATGTCACTACGGATCCGCTCCGCCGGCGGCACGTGCAGACCGATCGACGAATCCGATTGGACAGACTTGCCCAACCTCGGTCCCGCCTTCACCGCAGAGGCCGCCTGGCGCCATGAACTGGCCCGGTTGGAGTGGCGATGACCGGCCAGGCGGAGATCAGCGCAGAGATCACGGCGATCCAGACCGAGTGCTCCCGCGGCGGCATCGAGCACAGCCAGCCGATGCTGGACTTTCCGCCCTACCGCAGCAGCGTGCTTCGCCATCCCCAAAGTGCCCTACACCTCGCCGACCCCGAGGCCCTCGAGCTACAGGCTCCGTGCTTCGGTGAGGGCGACGTCACTGCACTCGACGCCGATCTGACGGCCCAGCACACAGGCTCGCCGATCGGCGAGCGCACCGTGGTGACCGGACGGGTCCTCGACGGTGAGGGCCGACCCGTACGCCGGCAACTCGTCGAGATCTGGCAGGCCAACGCCAGCGGGCGCTACATCCACCAAGGCGATCAGCATCCCGCGCCGCTGGACCCCAACTTCACCGGCGCTGGGCGCTGCCTCACCGACGACGACGGGTGCTACCGGTTCACGACGATCAAACCCGGACCCTACCCATGGCGCAACCACCACAACGCGTGGCGCCCCGCGCACATCCACTTTTCGGTGTTCGGCACTGATTTCACGCAACGGCTGATCACTCAGATGTACTTCCCCGGCGACCCACTGTGCGCCCTAGACCCGATCTATCAGTCGATCCCCGACCCGAAGGCCCGCGAACGGCTCGTCGCGGTCTACGACCACGACATCACCAGCCACGAATGGGCCACCGGCCACCGGTGGGACATCGTGCTCACCGGAGCCGCCGCAACACCATTCGAGGAACCGCGATGACCAGGCCGGCGGCCACGCCCGGGCAGACGATCGGCCCCTTCTTCGGCTACGCGTTGCCGTTCGATCGCGGCGACGAACTCGTGCCCCCCGGCTCGCCCGGCGCCATCCGCCTGCACGGCACCGTCACCGACGGCGGCGGGCAGCCCGTTCCCGATGCGCTCCTGGAGATCTGGCAGGCCGACGCGGACGGCACCGTACCGACGATCCCCACCGCATTGCGCCGCGATCGTCGGTCCTTCACCGGCTGGGGACGCGCGCCCACGGACACCGAGGGCCGCTACAGCTTCACGACGGTCAAACCCGGGGTGCCCCAAAACTCGACGCCATTCGTTGCCGTCACGGTATTCGCGCGTGGTCTGCTGAACCGATTGTTCACCCGGGCCTACCTGCCCGGCGATCTGCTTCACGCCGACCGCCTGCTCAGTTCGGTTCCTGCCGATCGCCGCCATACGCTCATCGCGGTGCCCGACGAGCATGGCTTTCGCTTCGACATCAGGCTGCAGGGCGCCGACGAGACGATATTCCTGCGCTACCGGGGGCGAGCGTGACCGACCTGTTGTGGCCCGGCGATCACCGGGCGGGACACACCTTCAGCGACGCGGCGTATCTGGCCGCCATGGTGCGGGTCGAAACCGCTTGGCTCAGTGTGCTTGTCGCGGCCGGCATCGCCCCTGATTCGGCGCGCGCAGACCTGACCGCGGCGGTCTCGGAAGCGGACCTCGAGGCGGTGGCCGTTGCGGCCGAGGCAACAGGCAACCCGGTCATCGGGGTGCTCGACTTGCTGCGCGGCCGCACCGGCGGTGAACCGGCGCGCTGGCTGCACCGCGGTCTGACCAGCCAAGACGTCATCGACACCGCACTGATGCTCTGCCTGCGCGACGCGCTGGAGCGGGTCCGCGACGAACTCACCTCGCAGGTACGCACAATGGCCGCGCTGACCGAAACCTACCGCGACAGCCCGATGCTGGCCCGCACGTTGACCCAGCCCGCTGCACCCACGACCCTCGGCATGAAGTTCGCAAACTGGCTTGCCGGCCTCTTAGACGGCGCCGACACGCTCGCCACGCTGCCGGCGCTGCCGGTACAGGCCGGCGGCGCCGCGGGAACCCTGGCCGCTGCCACTGAATTGACCGGCTCGCCCGCCGAGGCCCTCACCTTGTCCGGTCGACTGGCCACCGCGCTTGGTCTGGCCGACCGCCCGCCATGGCACACCAGCCGATCGGTGGTGACCCGTGCCGGCGACACCTTGGTGACATGTTGCGACGCCTGGGCCCACATCGCCAATGACGTGGCCGCGAGCAGCAGGCCCGAGATCGGCGAACTGGCCGAGTGCCGTGGCGGCGGGTCATCGACGATGCCACACAAGAGAAATCCGGTGCTGTCCATCCTGATCCGCCGCACCGCCTTGGTGGCCCCGTCGCTGGCCGCCACCTTGCACGTCGCGTCGGCCCACAGTATCGATGAGCGCTCCGACGGCGGCTGGCACGCCGAATGGGCGGCCCTGCGAACCTTGTCCCGCTACACCGTATCGGCGGCGGGGCAGACAACCGAACTGCTCGCCGGTCTGGTCGTCGACACCGAGCGCGCCGCGGCGAACCTGGCCACCGCCGGCGGCCTGTTCGAGGAGCAGCGCATGATGGCTGAGCTGACCGGGCGCGACGCTCGCCGGGACTACACCGGTGTCGTGGGCCCGCTCATCGATGCGGTGCTGCGGCGCGCGCACCGGCTGCTGGACGCGACATGAGCGTGCCGCGGCTGGTCGGCACCGACTTCGGCGGACCGCCGGACGCCGACCTGCTCGTCCTGGGGCCATCCCTCGGCACCTCGGCAATCGGCCTGTGGGGCTTGGCCGCCGAACAACTCACCGAGCAACTGCGCGTGGTCGCGTGGGACCTGCCCGGCCACGGCCGCAGTCCGGCAGCCATGTTCCGGATTCCGGACCTGGCGGCCGGCGTGCTGGCCTTGGTCGACGAACTGCTGCCGGGGGCGGCGTTGCACTACGCCGGTGTCTCCCTCGGCGGCGCGGTCGGTTTGCAGTTGCTACTCGACGCCCCCGATCGGTTGTCGAGCGCCGTGCTGGTGTGCACCGGCGCCACCATCGGTCGGGCCGCCGATTGGGCCTCCCGCGCCTCCACCGTGCGCACATCGGGCACCGGCGCGGTCATCGAGGCGTCCGTGCAGCGCTGGTTCGCCCCCGGTTTCGCCGCCCGTCGGCCGAACCGGGTCGCCGCGTTGGTGGATACGTTGCGCGCCACCGACGACGAATCGTATGCCCAGGCATGCCTGGCACTGTCCGATTTCGATGTCACCGCGCGACTCGGTGAGATCACCGCGCCCGTGTTGGCCATTGCCGGCTCCCACGATGTCGCCACTCCCCCGGAATCGCTGCGCCGTATCGCTTCCGGAGTCGCACAAGGCCGCCTGGTGATACTCGACGACGTCGGCCACCTCGCGCCCCTCGAAGCGCCCCAGGCGACCGCCAACCTCATTTTCGACCATCTGATGGTGCGAGACCCGGTCCACGCCGTGGGCATGGCGGTGCGCCGGCACGTTCTCGGCGACGCCCACGTCGACCGTGCGATCGCGGGCACCACCGCGTTCACCGCCGACTTTCAAGACCTGATCACGCGCTACGCCTGGGGCAGCATCTGGACCCGCGACGGCCTCGACCGGCGCAGCCGCTCGATCATCACGCTGACCGCCCTCGTGGCTCGGGGCCACCACGAGGAATTGGCCCTGCATCTGCGCGCGGCGCGGCGCAACGGCCTGTCCACCGACGAGATCAAAGAGGTGCTGTTGCAGACCGCCATCTATTGCGGTGTACCCGATGCCAATACCGCGTTCCGCATCGCCGCGCAGGTGCTCGCCGACCACGACGGTTCAGAGGGCGACCGGTGAGCCGCGCCGTGGTCTGCGACGCCGCCGCCGAAGCGGTATCCGGAGTGGCCGACGGCGCAACGGTGTTGGTCGGCGGATTCGGCTTAGCGGGCCTGCCCACCGTGCTGATCGACGCGCTGATCGCCCAGGGGGCTCGCGATCTGACCATCGTCAGCAACAATGCGGGCACTGCTGAGACCGGCCTGGCGGCACTGCTGGCCGCCGGCCGGGTCCGCAAAGTGGTCTGTTCGTTTCCGCGCCAATCCGATTCGTATGTATTCGACGGCCTGTACCGCGCCGGAAAGGTCGCGCTGGAACTGGTGCCTCAGGGCAACCTCGCCGAACGCATCCGCGCTGCCGGTGCGGGTATCG
Source organism: Mycolicibacter kumamotonensis (assembly GCF_002086285.1). GTDB lineage: Bacteria > Actinomycetota > Actinomycetes > Mycobacteriales > Mycobacteriaceae > Mycobacterium > Mycobacterium kumamotonense. The sequence continues at coordinate 13,641 of NZ_MVHU01000047.1, forward strand.
GGGCGTTCTACTGCCCCACCGGAGTGGGCACGCTGCTCACCGAGGGCAAGGAGATCCGGACCATCGACGGCCGCGACTACGCGCTGGAGTACCCGATTCACGGGGATGTCGCGCTGATCCGCGCCCATGTCGGGGACCGCGCGGGAAACCTGGTGTACCGCAGGACCGCCCGCAATTTCGGTCCGGTGATGGCCACCGCTGCCACGCTGACGATCGCTGAGGTCAGCCGCGTCGTCGACATCGGGCAATTGGATCCCGAAGCGATTGTCACGCCCGGGATTTACGTGAATCGGATTCTGGAGACCAGGACGTGAGGCCCGATCCCGTTGAGCACCTTGGTCGCGGTCCCCTGACCCGCAACGAACTCGCGGCCGTGATCGCCCGCGACATCCCCGCGGGCTCCTACGTCAATCTCGGCATCGGGCAGCCCACGCTGGTGGCTGATCACCTGTCACCCGAGGACGCGGTGATACTGCACACCGAGAACGGCATGCTCGGCATGGGGCCCGCGGCAGACGGTGACGACATCGATCCCGATCTCACCAATGCCGGCAAGATTCCGGTTACCGAGATGCCGGGGGCCTCCTACTTTCATCACGCCGATTCGTTTGCCATAATGCGCGGGGGCCACCTCGATGTGTGCGTGCTCGGAGCACTGCAGGTCAGTCAGTACGGCGATCTGGCCAACTGGCACACCGGAGAACCGGGCGCTATCCCCGCTGTCGGAGGCGCGATGGACTTGGCGATCGGAGCCAAATCGGTGTTCGTGATGATGGACCTGTTCAAGGACGGTGCGGCCAAACTGGTTCGGCGATGCACCTACCCGCTGACCGGTCTGCGCTGCGTCAGCAGGGTCTACACCGACCACGCGGTCATCGACATCGACACCGCTGCGGCAACGATCCGGATCCGGGAAACCTTCGGCACCACCGTCGCTGACCTCGCGGCCAGACTGCCCGTCGATTTCTGATCGTCGGCGCGATCACGGGCTGCTCAGAGCAGGCTCAAAATCCGATCGCCGGTGGCGGCGGTCGACAGCTTCTGCCCGCCCCGGCTGGCCAGGTGCTGCTCCACGGCCGAATCGACCCGGGCGGCGGCGTCGTGCTCGCCGATGTGGTTCAGCAGCATCGCCACCGACATCACCGCGGCCGTCGGGTCGGCGATGCCCTGCCCGGCGATGTCGGGGGCGCTGCCGTGCACCGGCTCGAACATCGACGGGTTGGTTCTGGTGGCGTCGATGTTGCCGCTGGCCGCCAGTCCGATCCCGCCGCACACGGCGCCGGCCAGGTCGGTGATGATGTCGCCGAACAGGTTGTCGCTGACGATCACGTCAAAGCGGCCGGGGTCGTTGACCAGGTAGATGGTGGCGGCGTCGACGTGGGTGTAGGCGGTCTCGACGTCGGAGTAGTCCTTGCCGATCTCGGCGACCGTGCGCGTCCACAGCGAGCCGGCGTAGGTCAGCACATTGTTCTTGTGCACCAGGGTCAGATGCTTGCGGCGCTGCCGGGCCTTCTCGAAGGCGAAACGCACCACCCGGGCCACGCCGTAGGCGGTATTGACGCTGACCTCGGTGGCCACCTCGTGTTCGGTGCCGACGCGCAGCGCCCCGCCGTTCCCGGTGTAGGGCCCCTCGGTGCCTTCGCGCACCACCACGAAGTCGATCTCCGGCGGATCGGCCAGCGGGCTCGCGACCCCCGGGTAGAGCCGGCTGGGACGCAGGTTCACGTGGTGGTCCAGCGCGAAGCGGGCGTGCAGCAACAGGCCGCGCTCGAGCACACCGGAGGGAACCGAGGGGTCGCCGATCGCACCGAGCAGGATCACGTCGTGGCCGCGGAGCTCGTCGAGCACCGAGTCCGGCAGCACCTCGCCGGTGGCGTGATAACGCTTGGCGCCCAGGTCGTAGGTGGTCTTCTCGGTGCCGGGCAGCACCGCATCGAGCACCTTGACCGCCTCGGTGATGACTTCCGGGCCGATACCGTCGCCGGGGATGACCGCAAGTTTGACGCTCATGCCAGGTCGACCTCCTCGATCTTGTTGGCGCCGACGGCCGCGCTGATCGCCGCCTGCACATCAGCGGGCACCTGGCGGTCCACCCGCAGCAGGATCGTCGCCGCGGGGCCTTCGGCGTCCTCGGAGAGCTGTGCGGCGTGAATGTTGATGCCGGCAGAACCCAGCAGGGTGCCGATCTTGCCCAGCGCGCCGGGCTGGTCGGTGTAGTTGATGATCAGGTTGACGCCCTCGGCCCGCAGGTCGAAGTGCCGGCCGTTGATCTGGACGATCTTCTCCACCAGATGCGGGCCGGACAGGGTGCCGGCCACGGTGACGACCGACCCGTCGGCGGTCACCGCCCGAAGTTCGACGACGCTGCGGTGGTTGGGACTTTCGGTGGCGGTGCCGATCTCGGCGTCCACTCCGCGTTCGGCGGCCAGCGCCGGCGCGTTGACGAACGTCACCGGATCCTCGATGACGGCCGAGAAGAGTCCGCGCAGTGCCGAAAGGCGCAACACCCCAACGTCTTCGGATGCCAGCTCGCCGCGCACCAGGACCGACAGCGACACCGGCAGGCCGTCGGAGAGCGCACCGGCAAGCAGCCCGAGCTTGCGCACCAGGTCCAGCCAGGGCGCGACTTCTTCGCTGACCGCGCCGCCGCCGACGTTGACCGCATCAGGCACGAATTCCCCGGCCAGCGCCAGCTTCACACTCTTGGCGACGTCGGTGCCGGCCCGGTCCTGAGCCTCGGCGGTGGAGGCGCCCAGGTGAGGTGTCACCACCACCTGCGGCAGGTCGAACAGCGGGGAGTCGGTGCACGGCTCGGTGGCGAACACGTCCAGGCCCGCGGCCCGCACGTGGCCGCTGGTGATCGCCTCGGCCAGGGCGGCCTCGTCGATCAGCCCGCCGCGCGCGGCGTTGACGATGATCACGCCCGGCTTGGTCTTGGCCAGCGCCTCCTTGCCGATCAGGCCCGCGGTCTCCGGGGTCTTGGGCAGGTGCACCGAGATGAAGTCGGCGCGGGCCAGCAACTCGTCCAGGGGCAGCAGCTCGATGCCCAACTGCGCGGCAAGCGCGGCCGACACGTACGGGTCGTAGGCGATGATGTGGGCGCCGAACGCGGCCAGGCGCTGGGCGACCAGCTGGCCGATCCGGCCCAGCCCGACCACGCCGACGGTGTGGTCGAAGATCTCGGTGCCGGAGAACGACGAACGCTTCCACTCCCGGGCGTGCAGGGAGGCGTCGGCGGCCGGGATCTGCCGGGCCGCGGCGAGCAGCAGCGCGATCGCGTGCTCGGCCGCGCTGTGGATGTTCGAGGTCGGGGCGTTGACCACCAGCACCCCGCGCGCGGTGGCGGCGTCGACGTCGACGTTGTCCAGGCCGACCCCGGCGCGGGCCACGATCTTGAGCTTGGTGCCGGCCGCAAGGACCTCGGCGTCGACGGTGGTGGCCGAACGCACCAACAGGGCGTCCGCGTCCGGTACCGCCGCCAGCAGCTTCTCCCGGTCCGGGCCGTCGACCCAGCGCACCTCTACCTGGTCACCCAGGGCGGCGACGGTGGATTGGGCGAGTTTGTCAGCGATCAAAACCACGGGCAGAGTCACCCGGCCAGCGTAGTGGGCGGTCGCAAGCGCGACGAAGTCGGGCGCAGCGGGCCGGCCACCATCAAACACCGGCGGTCGCAAGCGCGACGAAGTCGGGCGCAGCGGGCCGGCCACCATCAAACACCGGCGGCCGCAAGCGCGACGAAGTCGGGCGCAGCGGGCCGTCCACCATCAAACACCGGCGGCCGCAAGCGCGACGAAGTCGGGCGCAGCGGGCCGTCCACCATCAAACACCGGCGGCGACGGGCCGGGCCCAGCCGGGCGCAAAGACCTTAGGTTTCTGATTCAACGGTCGCGTAACTTTCTCAGGTCTATTGTAAGTTACTGATCGGTATGTTACGTTCGCCGCTGGCTTTGTCCCGAAAATGTTCGCCACTGGCAGATGAACCAGAAGGGGAGTTCCGAATGCAACGACGCTTTCTTTACGCGGCAGGAGTCGCTGGTGGAGGCCTGTTGGCCAGCGTTTTTCTGACGACTGCCCTCGCCGTCGCGGACACCGGCACGGGCGGCACAGTCACCGACAACGCCTTCAGCATCGGCGACTTCACCTTCGACCCGGGCGAAGACGGATACACATCGATCGCACCATTGTCTCAGCTTTCTCCGCTGTTGGGCATCGGCGGCGCGTCGATCAGCAAGGCGCTGACCTCAGCCGGGCTCGCCCGGCAGGACTTCGATGTCTACGGCAACAACGGCGAGCAGCTGGGAACCGTCGAAACCAACGTCAATGTCCAGAACCTGTTGGGCATCGAATCCGTCCAGCTGCGGGTCATCGACGCCGACGGCGGCGCCGGAGCCGACGGCCTGCCGGCGGTCGGGACGGTTTACAGCATCACCGACCTCGGTGGCGGCTTCCAGAACGTCTACATCGCTACCCCCGGCGTCGACGGCGGCGAGGCCACCATCACCGACGTGCTGGTGACGCCGCTGGGCAACATGAACCTGGATTGGCTCTTCGCCGGCTATGACGCCACCCACGGGCTCAACCCCGGCGATGCCTTCGCGGGCCTGGGTGCCGGCACCGGCGAGTTCAGCGAGAACGCCTTCACCGTCGACGGCGTGACCTTCGACCCCGGCGCAGCCGGGTTCGCCGACGCCAACGAGCTCTTCGGGATCGCGCCGTTGATGAACCTCGGCGGCGGGATGGCCGTGCTCGGCAGCATCCAGCTGCCGCTGTACACCCAGCAGCTCGACGTCTACGACGGCGGCGAGTTGCTCGGGGCGGTGAAGACCAACGTGAACACCCTCGACCTTCTGGGTATCAACGCCACGCAGTTCACCGTTGGAGCGTCGTTCGGCAACCCCGTCATCCCCGCTCCCGGTGTCGACCCCAGTGAACTGCCGGCTGCCGGGACGGTGTATTCCGTCGTCAACTTCGGTGGTGGCATCCAAAACATCTACGCCGCGGTGCCCGGCGCCGACGGCGGGGCGGCCACCATCACCGACACCTTGGTGACTCCGTGGGGCAACACCGACCTGAGCTCGATGTTCGCCGGGTTCGACGCCACCAAGCCTCTGGACCCGGGCGCGGCGCTGACCGGCCTCGACGGCGGCGCCGGCAACCTCGGCGAAAACGCCTTCACCATCGGCAACCTCACCTTCACCCCGGGCGACGACGGCTTCACCGGCATCAACCCGTTGTTCGGTGTGGCCCCGCTGCTGGCGATCGGCGGCGGCGAGCTTTCCGGCGTTACGTTGGCGCCCCAGGACCTCGCGGTGTACGACGCCGACGGCAGCCTGCTCGGGTCGGTCGACACCGCGGTGAACGTCTCGAACTTGTTCGGCATGATCGAAACCACCCAGTTCACCGTCACCGGCGGCGAGTTCGAAGAAGGCGTGACCGCCGGCCTGCCCGCGGACGGCACGGTCTACTCCGTGACCGACCTGTTCGGCTGGACGAACATCTACCAGGCCGTCCCCGGTCTCGACGGCAGCGCGGCGAGCATCTCCGACGTCCTGGTGACTCCGTTCGGAAACATGGACCTGAGTTGGATGTTCAGCGGCTTTGACGCCACCGCGGACTTCAACCCGGGCGACATCCTCGCCGGCCTCGACTTCGGCGATCTCGGCTAAAACGACGGGCTACGCGAAGACCCCACCTGACCAAGCTGTCAGGTGGGGTCTTCGTTGTCGGTGGTAGCGACGGCTAAGCCGTCTCGGTGATGGGCCGGTCCACCCAGCTCATCAGGTCGCGCAGCTTCTTGCCGGTGACCTCGATCGGGTGCTCGGCGTTGGCCTTGCGCAGCCCCTCGAGTTCCTTGTTGCCGCCCTCGACGTTGGCGACCAGGCGCTTGACGAAGGTGCCGTCCTGGATGTCGGAGAGGATGTCGCGCATCCGCTGCTTGGTGTCGGCGTCGATCACCCGCGGGCCGGACAGGTAGCCGCCGAACTCCGCGGTGTCCGACACCGAGTAGTTCATCCGGGCGATGCCGCCCTCATACATCAGGTCGACGATCAGCTTGAGCTCGTGCAGCACCTCGAAGTAGGCCATTTCCGGGGCGTAGCCTGCCTCGACCATCACCTCGAAGCCGGCCTTGACCAGTTCCTCGGTGCCGCCGCACAACACGGCCTGCTCACCGAACAGGTCGGTCTCGGTCTCCTCCTTGAAGGTGGTCTTGATGACGCCGGCCCGGGTGCCGCCGATGCCCTTGGCGTAGGACAGCGCCAGCGCCTCCCCCTCACCGCGCGGGTCCTGGGCGACCGCGATCAGCGCGGGCACACCCTTGCCGTCGACGAACTGCCGGCGCACCAGGTGCCCGGGCCCCTTGGGCGCGACCATGCCGATGGTGATGTCGGCGGCCGGCTTGATCAGACCGAAGTGGATGTTGAGGCCGTGACCGAAGAACAGCGCGTTGCCCGCTTCCAGGTTGGGCTCGATGTCATTTTTGAAGATCTCGGCCTGCGCGGTGTCGGGCGCGAGCAGCATGATCACGTCGGCCCACTTGGCGACCTCGGCGGGCGTGTCGACCTCCAGACCCTGCTCGGTGACCTTGGCCCGCGACTTGGAGCCTTCCTTGAGGCCGACCTTCACCTGCACGCCGGAATCGCGCAGGCTCAGCGAGTGTGCGTGCCCCTGACTGCCGTAGCCGATCACCCCGACCTTGCGGCCCTGGATGATCGACAGGTCGGCGTCGTCGTCGTAGAACATCTCAACTGCCACTTTGTGTCACTTCTTTCTGTTCGTTCTTCGATGAAGTATGTGCGGAGGAATTATTTGGCGGTGCCGATGCCGCGCGGACCGCGCGACAACGATACGAGACCCGATTGGACGATCTCGCGGATGCCATAGGGCTCCAGCACCCGCAGCAGCGCCTCGAACTTGGCGGGGGTGCCGGTGGCCTCGATGATCAGCGACTCCGGTGAGACGTCGATCACCCTGGCGCGGAACAGGTTCACCGCCTCGACGATCTGGCCGCGGGTACCGGCGTCGGCGCGGACCTTGATCAGCGCGATCTCGCGGGAGACCGAGTTGTCGTCCTCCTGCTCGACGATCTTGATCACGTTGATCAGCTTGTTGAGTTGCTTGGTGATCTGCTCCAGGGGGGTGTCCTCCACCGAGACCACGATCGTCATCCGCGACATGTTCTTGGTCTCGGTGGCACCGACGGCCAGCGACTCGATGTTGAAGCCGCGCCGGGAGAACAGTGCCGCCACGCGGGCCAGCACACCGGGCTTGTCTTCGACCAGCACCGACAGCGTGTGGGTCTTCCAACTGGCGGTCATCAGGCGTGCCCCTCATTGTTGTCGTCGTCGAACAGCGGCCGGATGCCGCGGGCGGCCTGGATCTCGTCGTTGCTGGTGCCGGCGGCCACCATCGGCCACACCTGTGCGTCGGCGCCGACGATGAAGTCGATCACCACCGGGCGATCGGTGATCGCGCGCGCCTGGTTGATCACGTCTTCGACGTCTTCTTCACGCTCGCAACGTAATCCGACGCAGCCGAGCGCCTCCGCCAGCATGACGAAGTCGGGGATGCGGTGCGAGTGGGTAGCCAGGTCGGTCTGCGAATAACGCTCCCCGTAGAACAGGGTCTGCCACTGGCGCACCATGCCCAGATTGCCGTTGTTGATCAGCGCCACCTTGATCGGCGCCCCTTCGATGGCGCAGGTGGCCAGTTCCTGGTTGGTCATCTGGAAACAACCGTCGCCGTCGATCGCCCACACCTCGGCATCCGGGCGGCCCATCTTGGCGCCCATCGCCGCCGGGATGGCGAATCCCATGGTGCCCAGGCCCCCGGAGTTCAGCCAGGTGCGCGGCTTCTCGTAATGGATGAACTGCGCGGCCCACATCTGGTGCTGGCCGACGCCGGCGACGTAGACGGCATCCGGCCCGGCGATCCGGCCCAGGGTTTCGATCACATACTCCGGGGACAGACTGCCGTCGCTCTGCGGGCCGTAGCTCAACGGGTAGGTCGAGCGCACGTCGTCGAGATAGGTCCACCAGTCGGCCAGGTCCAGGTTGAGTTTGTCTTGGCGCAGCGCGGCGATCAGCTCGGTGATGACGGCCTTGACGTCGCCGACGATCGGCACATCGGCGTGCCGGTTCTTGCCGATCTCGGCGGGGTCGATGTCGGCGTGGATGACCTTGGCGTCCGGGGCGAACGAATCCAGCTGGCCGGTGACCCGGTCATCGAAGCGGGCGCCCAGGGTGATCAGCAGATCCGAGCGCTGCAGGCCGGCGACCGCCGCGACGGTGCCGTGCATGCCTGGCATGCCCAGATGCTGCCGGTGGCCGTCGGGGAAGGCGCCGCGCGCCATCAGTGTGGTGACGACCGGGATACCGGTCAGCTCGGCCAGAGCGGCCAGTTCCTCGCAGGCTTCGCCGCGGATCACTCCGCCGCCGGCATACAGCACCGGCCGGCGCGCGGCGGCGATCAGCTTGGCGGCCTCGCGGATCTGCCGGTTGTGCGGCTTGACGGTCGGCTTGTATCCGGGCAGGTCCAGCTTCGGCGGCCAGGCAAAGGTGCACTGTCCCTGCAGAATGTCCTTGGGGATATCAACCAGGACTGCTCCGGGACGTCCGCTTGCCGCGATGTGGAACGCCTCGGCGATCACCCGGGGGATGTCGTCGCCGTTGCGAACCAGGAAGTTGTGCTTGGTGATCGGCATCGTGATGCCGGAGATGTCGGCCTCTTGGAAGGCGTCGGTACCGATCAGGGAGCGGCCGACCTGCCCGGTGATGGCGACCACCGGGATGGAGTCCATCTGCGCGTCCGCCAGCGGGGTGACCAGGTTGGTGGCACCGGGACCCGAGGTGGCCATGCACACCCCCACCCGCCCGGTGGCGTGCGCGTATCCGCTGGCGGCGTGGCCGGCGCCCTGCTCGTGACGGACCAGCACGTGACGCAGCTTCTTCGAATCGAACAGCGGGTCGTAGACCGGCAGCACCGCACCGCCCGGGATGCCGAAGATGACGTCGACGTCGAGTTCCTCCAGCGACCGGATGACCGACTGGGCGCCGGTCAGCTGTTCGGGGGCGACGCGCTTGGCCGCGGTTTTGGCTTTGTCGGCCGAGGGGGTCCCGTTGGCCGGCTGCGGCGCGTCGGTTGCGGCCGACCGCTGCGGCGGTCGCGTGGTGGGTGCGCTCACGATTTCCTCTTCAATTCCTCTGGTGATCTGGACCGGTGGCAACAAAAAACCCCCGCCAGCTCAGCTGCTGCACGAGGGTTGCGCGTTGGTGGTTGGAAGCTCAGGCAACAACCAACGCGCAGGGGGCTACTACGAGCATGCCGTTGTCCATAGCGGTTGACGGTAGTCGCTGGACCGACCGGGCGTCAAATGGCCGGTCGGGACACTCAGTGCAGGTGGTCGACGAGCGTCCCGTGTTCGCCGAACAGAGCCGCCGTCCACTGCTCCAACAGCGCGGTGTTGTCGTGATCGTCGGGGTGGAAGCCGTACCTGTTGTAATCGCCGAGCCGGCGGAACACGGCCCGGGTCAGAAACGGTGAATGCCGTAGTGCGGCAAAGCTGCGCACCACCCGCACCGGGTTGAGTGCAGCCCGGTCGCCGAACATCGAGATGATCGAGTTCAGCGTGACTGCGAGGGGAAAGCTGAATCGGATGACCCGCATGGTCCGGATGCGCCGGACCTCGTCACCACCGACCGCACGGTAGACGTCGAAGGCCACCGAGCGGTGCTCGGATTCCTCGATCGCGTGCCACAGCAGCATCGAGCGGACCTCCGTCGTGCCGAGCAGGGCTTGGGCCCGTTCGTCGCTGAGCAGCGTCTCGGCGAAGACCGCGGTGAAATGTTCGAGTGCGGCGGTGATGGCCAGGCAGGTCAGCGGTGAGAACCGCCGCTCGGCCGCCTTGAGGCGACGGTGCACGAGCCGGTCGATCCGGCGGGCCGGGTAGCCCATCTGCTGCAGGCGCTCATTGAGGGCGCGGTGTTCGCGCCCGTGCGAGACCTCTTGGCCGACAAACCCTTTGACTCGCTCCTTCAGTTCCGGATCGGTGATCTGGTCGGCGTAGTGGCGCACCGAACGCACGAAGAAGTCCTCGCCCTCGGGGAACACGGCCGACAGGTGCGCGATGAGGTGGCTCATCACCAGGTCGCCGGCGACGAAGTGGCGGTCCAGCGCCGCCACCGGGTAGTTGAACCGGATGCGCCGCGGATGGAGCGCGGGGTGCGCGGCGTGGTGGCCGTTGTCCGCGTTCTCACTGGCAGTCATTGCGTCCCCTCTGATTGTTGGTCTGTCACCAGCGGTCTGGCCACGGTCTTGAAGGCGTCGAGGATGTCGTGGGCGGCGAAGGGTTCGTAGCCGGCGATCGATCGCGACATCGCCAGGCCGTTCATCAACGCGAAGGCCATCTGCAGGGCGATGCGCGACGGCGGCGAGGCGGAACCAGCAGGGGCCAGTAGTTGGGTGTATACCCGCTCGCAGGCCTCGGCGAACTGGCGATCGGTTTCGATGACCGCCGGCGCCAGCTCCGCGTCGGTGCGCGCCGCCACCCACAGTTCGTGCGTTGCGTTGAAGGTCGGGCCGGAGAACATCGACCACAGCAGGTCAAAGGCCTCGTCCAGCTTGTCGGCGGAGGGGTCCAGCCCCGCCATCAGGACCTCGAACTCCTCGATGCGGCGGTTCAGCGCGAACTCGATGGCGGCGGTCAACAGCCCGATCTTCGTCGGGAAATGACCTTGCAGCGCCCCCACCGACACCCCGGCGCGACGGGCCACCTCGGTGGTGGTGGTGCCCTTGAAGCCGACCTCGACCAGTGCGTCCAGCGTCGCGTCCAGCAACGCGCGGCGCGTCTCGGCGGTGCGCTCCGCCTGGGTCCGGCGAGGCCTGGTCGGCGACATGGACCCCATGATGCGCGACTTAAAATAAGTAGTCAATATTTTTTGTGACTGCGTCGGGCGGCCCGGCGGACGGCGCCCGCCGATCCGCGCCACCGGCACAGCGGTGACATCATGCGAGGGTGGCCTCGCACTCCCCCGATCCCGCGCCGCTGGTGATCCGACTCTCGCCGATGGCCCACTTCGCCGTCGGCTTCCTGGCCCTGGGGCTGCTGATTCCGGTGCTGACCTGGCCGCTCACGGCGCCGCTGCTGGTGGTGCCGGTGCTGCTCTCGGCGCTGATCGCCCGCTGGCGGACCGTTGCCGACGCGCGGCAGGTCACGGTGCGGACCCTGCTCGGCAGCCGCTCGGTGGATTGGGACGAGATCGCGGGCCTGGGATTCAGTCGGGGCGCCTGGGCGCGGGCGCACCTGCATGACGGTGAACGCCTGCGCCTGCCGGCGGTCAGCTTCGCCACCCTGCCGCTGCTCACCGAGGCCAGCGGGGGCCGGGTGCCCAACCCGTACCGCTGATCACGCGGTCCCGGGCGGCCTGCTCAGCCGAGCGGGTTGGCTCCGTTGAGGAACACCCACATCGCCACTCCGCCCGCGATCCCGAGCAGCAACGCCACGATCGACCCGATGAACGGGCGCCGGGCCCAGCCCCGGTCACCGTCGAGCCCGTAGCGGCCGGGTCCGACCAGTACGATCGCCGCCGCGACCACGATGAGCATGAGATGGAATTCGTGGCCGTCCGGGAGGAAGAAGTCGAAGCGGCCCTGGCTCTGCGACGAGACCCCGGCGAGCACGCCGTTGATCAGGTACGCCAGTGCGCCGGCAGCGGCCAGCGGGGTGAACAGTCCGAGCACCAGCAACAGGCCGGCGGCTATCTGCCCGCCGCCGGCGGCGTAGGTCAAGATGTCGGCGTGCTGGTAGCCGGCGTCGGCGATCGAGCTCCTGAATCCGGTCAGGCCTTGGCCGCCCCACCAGCCGAACAACTGACGCAGCCCGTGCGCCACCAGCAACACGCCTAACCCCACCCGCAGGATCAGCAGGCCCAGATCCTGGGTACCGCGCCGGTCGACCACCCGGAACGGGTCGTCGGCGTCAGCGCCGACCGGGCCGGCCGCGCGCCCGGCGCCGGCCTGCGGCTCGACATACGGCAGCGGGTTGTAATCGCCGCCGAGGGAACGGGAGCCGGTCGGGTCATACGGCGGGATAGCGGCAGTCTCGAAATCACCGGTATAGGTCGGCGATGGCATGTCGTCCTCCGGATCTACCAGACGTGCCGACTTGGGACGTCCTTTGTCTTCGTCGGCAGCTCCACCCGGCCGACGCCAGTGTGAGCCCTCGCCTTGACTCTTCACCCTGCAAGGGTAAGGGCAACCCCGGCGGGATTGGGGATTTGAACGGCTTCGTTAGCGAATCGATTCCGGCCCGGTGACGCCGCGCTATAGCGGGCATCGTGGCGAAACCGGACCCGGTGTCCGTAACCTGACGGGCATGCGGATGCGCGGGGCAATTCACCGGGTGCCTGTCGTGCTGTGCGCGGCGTGGATGGTTCTGACCGGTTGCGCGCACTTCAACGACGCTCAGTCACAGCCCTTCACCACCGTGCCGCGGCGCGGGATGGTGCCCACTACGACACCCCCGCCGCCCCCGCCGCTGCCGCCCGCTTCCCCCGGCCCGCGGGGGGCCCGGTTTGCGCGGGTGCCCCGGGCGGGCGTCTCGCTGGTTCCTGCCGTGCCCACGCC
>NZ_MVHU01000048.1 GCF_002086285.1 Mycolicibacter kumamotonensis
TGACAACCGCACGTGGCAACCCGATTCACCCCCCATCGCCAAATCGGCCGCTTGACTTCTTCATTGAGAGTCCTTTCAGGTGGTGCGCAGGGCACCAGCCAGGGTATCGATGACGGTGCGGATCTTCTCGGTCACCTCGTCGGCGATCGGTGCCAGCGCCGGATTGTCGACGACCTGGGCCATCAGTTGCGGGTTCATCGCCTCGACGAGCACCGTCTCGGGGTGCTGCGGATCCTCGCGGACCACGACGTTGCACGGCAGCAGCACCCCGATGCGCTTCTCGGCGGTCACCGCGCGGTGCGCCAGCGGCGGGTTGCAGGCACCCAGGATCAGGTAGCGCTCCATCTCCTCGCCGAGCTTGGCCCGCAGCGTGGCCTGCATGTCGATCTCGGTCAGTACACCGAAACCGTTGTCCTTCAGTATCTCTCGTGTCTTGGCGGTAACAGTGTCGAAATCGACGCCGGACACCGCGGTGCTCATCGCGACGGACATGAGACCTCCTTCATCGCCGTGACCTCATAGTAGCAGATACCCCCGAGGGTATATACCGTCACGGTATCGTCACCTCATGCAGACGCTGCGCACCCCCGACGACAGGTTCATCGGCCTTCCCGATTTCGATTACCAGCCCCAATTCTGCGACCTCGACGACGATGACGGCGGCACCCTGCGGGTGGCCTGGGTGCAAGACGGCCCCGAAGACGCCGACCCGATCCTGATGCTGCACGGCGAGCCGTCGTGGTCGTATCTGTATCGCAAGATGATCCCGATCCTGGTCGAGGCCGGGCACCGGGTCATCTGTCCGGACCTGGTCGGATTCGGGCGCTCGGACAAGCCGACGCAAGCGCAGGACCACACCTACGCCCGCCACGTCGAGTGGATGCGGGCGCTGGCATTCGACGTGCTGGACCTGCAGCGGGTGACGCTGGTCGGCCAGGACTGGGGCGGGCTGATCGGGCTGCGGCTGCTCGCCGAGAACCCGGATCGGTTCAGCCGGGTCGTGGTGGCCAACACCGGCCTGCCCACCGGGGACATCCCGATGCCGGAGATCTGGTGGCGCTTCCGGGAGGCGATCCAGACCGCACCGACGATCGACGTCGGATGGTTCGTGCAGTCCGGGTGCCGCAAGCCGATGGGCGAGGCGATTCGGGCTGGCTACGACGCCCCGTTCCCCGACGACAGCTACTGCGTCGGTCCGCGGACCATGCCGTCGCTGATCCCGACCACCCCCGAAGACCCGGCCGCCCCGGCCAACCGCTCGGCGTGGGCCGCGCTGTGCGCCTCGGACAAGCCCATGCTGGTCGCATTCAGCGACGGTGACCCGATCACCGGGGCGATGGCGCCGATCTTCCAGCGGGAGATGCGCGGAGCGCGCGGCCGGGCCCACCCGATGATCCACGACGCCGGCCACTTCCTGCAGGAGGACGCCGGCGAGGAATTGGCCCGCCACATCGTGGAGTTTTTGCGCGGGTGACCTCCCGCCGTTGGGTCGAGTGAGCGGTCGACCGGCTGAATCCAAGGCCGCTGCGAGTGCCAAACCACACACTCGGCACGGTTTTCCTCGACATCATGGACACCATGGACCTGCCCGTCGCGCCGCCGGTCGACCCGATGCTGGCCAAGGCCGCGGCGGCGGTTCCCGGGGAGGGTGACACACCGGGACGCTGGTCCTACGAGCCCAAGTGGGACGGTTTCCGCGCCATCGTGTTTCGCGACAATGACGAGGTGCTGCTGCAATCGCGCAACGGCAAACCGCTGGGCCGCTACTTCCCGGAACTTTTGGACGCCTTGCGCGCCGAGGTCGCCCCGCGCTGCGTGCTCGACGGGGAGGTGGTGGTGCCGCGCCGGATCGGCGGACGGACCCGGCTGGACTGGGAGTCGTTGAGCCAGCGCATCCATCCCGCTCAGAGCCGGGTGCGGATGCTGGCCGAGCAGACCCCGGCCCGGTTCATCGGCTTCGACGCGCTGGCCACCGGCTCGGCGTCGCTGCTCGGCGAGCCGTTTTCGGTGCGGCGCGAAGCACTGGCCGAACTGGTGAGCGGCGGGTCCAGCTGCCATGTCACCCGCGCCACCTCCGACCCCGAGCAGGCCAAACACTGGCTCGCCACGTTCGAAGGGGCCGGGCTCGACGGGGTGGTCGCCAAGCGCACCGACGGGCCGTATCTGCCCGGCAAGCGCGAGATGGTCAAGGTCAAGCACCGTCGTGATGCCGACTGCGTGGTGATGGGCTACCGCATCCACAAGAGCGGCGCCGGCATCGGCTCGCTGCTACTAGGCCTGTACCGCCCCGACGGACAGCTGGCGATGGTCGGCGGTGCCGCGGCGTTCAGCGACGCCGACCGGCTGGCCCTGCTGACCGAGCTGGAGCCGCTGCGCCTCGGTGATGTCCGCGACGGCGAACCGAGCCGGTGGAATTCGGCTGCCGACAAGCAGTGGGTCCCGATCCGGCCCGAGCGCGTCGCCGAGGTCGCCTACGACCAGATGGAAGGGGACCGGTTCCGCCACACCGTGAAGCTGGTGCGGTGGCGTCCGGACCGCGATCCGGCCAGCTGCACCTTCGACCAGCTCGACGTCCCGCTGAACTACGACCTGGCCGACGTGCTGGAGACCTGAGATGCCGGAAGCCGAGGAATTGGACGTCGACGGCATCGCCGTCCGCTTCACCAGCGGCGACAAGGTGTACTTTCCCCGGCTCGGTGCGGGCGGCACCAAACGGGCGCTGGCCGATTATTACCAGGCGGTGGCGAGCGGGCCGCTGCTGCAGGCGCTGCGGGACCGGCCCACCCATCTGCAGCGCTTCCCGGACGGCATCGAGGGCGATGAGGTCTACCAGAAGCGGCTGCCGCGTGGGCATCCCGACTATCTGGAGTCCTGCCGGGTGACGTTCCCGTCCGGCCGCACCGCCGACGCGCTCAAGGTCACCCGGCCCGCCGACATCGTGTGGGCGGTGCAGATGAGTACCGTCACCCTGCACCCCTGGCCGGTGCGCTGTCCCGACACCGACCACCCCGACGAGCTGCGCATCGACCTGGACCCGCAGCCCGGCACCGGGTTCGCGCAGGCCCGCGCCGTCGCGCTGGAAACGGTGCGCCCGCTGCTGGCCGAGCTCGGGCTGGTCGGCTACGTCAAGACGTCCGGGGGCCGCGGCCTGCACGTGTACCTGCGGATCAAGCCGGATTGGGACTTCATCGAGGTCCGCCGGGCCGGAATCGCGCTGGCCCGCGAGATCGAGCGGCGTGCCCCGGAGGCGGTCACCACCTCGTGGTGGAAAGAAGAGCGGGGCGCCCGGATCTTCGTCGACTTCAACCAGAACGCCCGCGACCGCACCATGGCGTCGGCCTACTCGGTGCGGGCCACCCCGATCGCCACCGTCTCCACCCCGTTGACCTGGGACGAGCTCCCGGATGCCGATCCCGATGACTTCACGATCGCCACCGTGCCCGAGCTGCTGGCCCGGCGCGCGGACCCGTGGGGCACCATCGACGATCTCGAACAGTCCCTCGAGCCGCTGCTGGAGATGGTCGCCGCCGACGAGGCCCGAGGCCTCGGCGATCTGCCGTACCCGCCGAACTACCCCAAGATGCCCGGGGAGCCCAAGCGGGTGCAGCCCAGCCGGGACACCGATCTCGGCCACTGACCCCGCGCGCCCGGTAACCGCTCAGAAGAGCGTGCTGCAATACGGTGCCCGCTCGGTGCAGAAGGCCGCGTCCAGTTCACGCAGCGCACCGTCGCGCAGCTCGCTGATGCGGTGTGCCCGGTGCAGTTCGGCCGCGCGATGGGCACCCATGTAGATCGTCCCCAGCTCGCCGAGTCCGAGCCGGACGTCGGCGGGCCCGTCGTGCGGCGTGCATTTGGCGATCCCCTCCCGCGTCTGGAGCCGGAATCGCCCGCCGGCGACGCCCAGCGGATCCATGACCTCGAGCGCGATGTCGACATCGGCGGAGTAGCTGCGCGCACCGAGTACTTCAGGCACCTTCATGATCCGGATCCACAGAAAATCGGTCAGCCCCGTCGTTCGGGCTGCCGCCTGGTCCCTGAGTTTGAGCGGCAGCGGGTCGTCGACCGGGACATCGATGGTGATGTCGTCGAAGATCTCGAAACCCGACAGTGTCGCGAGCAACTCGGTGTGGGCTTCCTCGGTGATCGGGCAGAAGTCTTGGATGATCACCCTGCCGAAAGGCGGCCGCACCGCGTTTACCGATGCTCCGACCACCCGGTATGTCAGGAAACCATCCGGGTGGATGACGAAATTCAGCGGTGAGCCGGTGTCTCGTTGAGATGACCTGTCCTCCAAGAAGTCCGCCCACCATGCCGTGTCGCGGGTCAGTTCCCCGTGAGTCTTTGCACACCAGCGGTCATAGAGCGCGGGCAACAGATGTCCCGCGTCTTCGGCGGTGACTTCACGCGCCCGGTTCCTGCTGGGCGCGGCGCGCAACACCGCCAAGCGGGAATCGATGCGGTAGCTACGGCGATAGCTGGCGACACCGGCACCCATGATCTCGTAGACGGGTGGCTGCGTCGGTACACCGCACAGAATCGGATAACCACGCTCCTGCAGAATTTCGAAGCCCTGAAGGCTCATCTGCTGCCATATCCCGCGATTCTGATGGGTGGCGGCGACGGTGATCATGGCCAGCCAGGCGGCGTCCAGGCCGGTGCCGCCCGGAACGGTCAAACGCAGCCGGTAGTACAGCGAGGTGCCGACCAGAAAGGGCCGCTTCGGATCGGAAACGTCTTCGGCGACCAGCACGTCGCCCAGCTTGACCCGCCGCTTCCACGCCTCGATATCCTGCGGTTCGGCCGAGGTGCCATAGATGCGGGCCTGATTCCGATAGACCGCCGGCCAGTCGGCATCCGTTGCGAGTCGTATCCGGATGCTGTCATCCATTGTGTTCATGGTTCATCCTTGGGTAGCCGGTCGTGGGTTTCGTCGGGTGTAGAGATGTCACGGCGGAACGGACGTACACCCGGGGCCGACGGCGTGCGCGGGCTCTGACGCCGTGTCGTCCGCCGGGCGCCGGGGACCGGCTTCGGCCGCGGCGACCGGGCCCGCCGTGAGGCGTTGATGTAGCCACGCCAACGGTGCAGGCGCCCACCAGGTCCGCGGACCGGCCAGGTGAATGAAGGCCGGCACCAGGACCATTCGCACCAGAGTCGCATCGGCCAGCACGGCGAGGGTGAGTCCGAGACCGAGCATCCGCATGAACGAGATGTCCGCCGGTATCAGTGCGGCGAAGGAAATCGACATCACCAGCGCCGCCGCGGTGACGACCCGACCGATGCCGGCCAGGCCCAGGGTCGTGCAGGCGTCGTTGGCGGCCCGCGCTTCGGCCGAACTCCCGAGCGCCCGAGAGCCTTTGGCGGCCAGCCAGTATTCGTGAATCCTTGAGACCAGGAAGATCTCGTAGTCCATCGAAAGCCCGAAGGCGATGCAAAACAGCAGCACCGGGATGTTGACGTTCAACGTCCCGGTCGGTGTCGTGCCCAGGGCACCCAGGTGACCGTCCTGGAAGATCCACACCATCGCGCCGAATGCCGCCGTCAGTGACAGCGCGTTGCAGAGCAGCGCCTGCACCGGCAGCACCGCGCTTCCGGTGAGCAGGAACACCAGCGCGAAGGTGATGGCGGCGATCAGCCCCAGTGCCGCCGGCAGCCGGTCAGTGAGTGCGTCGATGCTGTCCCGGTTGGTCTGCGCCAGCCCGGCGAACTGCACCGGACGTCCCGCCGGTCCGGGTACCTGGTGCAGTCGATCCAATTGGGCGTTGGAGGCGTCCGAGAACAGTGGCGCGGTGCTGGAGACGGTCAGAAAGGCGCTGCCCTCCGCGATGCCGGTGGGTGCGGCGGGCGGGCCCGCGCGGTGTCCGGTCACGAAGGTTCCGGACGGTGCGGTCACGGCCGCGACGTCGGGCACCCGCGAGAGTCTGGCAGCGTAGTGCTCGAGGTCGGCGACGCTCAGGCCGTCGGCGTCGGGAACGACGACCGGCACCGCGATCCCCAGGTCGTCGGCGAAATCGTTTTCCAGCATCTCGGCGACCTGGCGAGCCGACGCCGATGCGGGCAGCACCCGTTCGTCAGGGAATCCCCAATTCACCCCGAGGAACGGCGCGCCGAGCACCAGCAGCAACGCGGCCACGGCGGCGCCGGCGGGTATGGCGTGGCGCAACACGAATTTCGTCGACCGGTACCAGAACGCCCAGCCGGCCGGCTGATGCGCGGGACCCGGCTGCGCCGTCATGCCGGGCAGCACCCGACGCACCAGCACGCGGGCGTCCAGCGCGTCGATTCGGGGCCCCAGCAGGAAGATGGCCGCCGGGATCACCACGACCACGGCGAGCGCGACGATGACCGCGGTGGCCAGCACGGTGTAGGCGGCCGACTTCAACAGGGTCATCGGGAACAGGGCCATCACCGCCGTCGACGCCCCCACCGTGGCGGCCGAGAACAGCACTGCGCGACCGGCGGTCGTCATCGTCCGCAGCAGGGCCTGCTCCCGGTCGCCGACCCGGGTCAGCTCCTGGCGGTATCGGCTGATGATCAGCAGTGTGTAGTCGATCGAGAGCGCGAGGCCCATCGCGATGCTCAGGTTCAAGGCGTAGATCGACACCTCGGTCGCGGAGTTGATCAGCCGCAGCACCGACATGGTGCCGACGATGGCCAATCCGCCCAAGCAGATCGGCAGCACCGCGGCCACCAGGCCGCCGAACACCCACACCAGCACCGCGAAGCTCAATGGGATCGCAAGGGATTCCATCAACAACAGGTCGTGTTGGTTCTGCCGGTTGATCTGGGAGTAGGCCACCGCCATGCCGCCGGCGCGCACGGTGACGCCGTCGTAGTCGTGCACCAGTTCGCGGGCAAGAGATTCCGCGTACTGCTGTGCCTCGTTCTCGCCGCCATTGAGATTGGCCACGATCAACCCGGATTTGGCATCGATGCTCAGCAACCCGGCCGCCGTCGGCGGTGGCGACGTCCACGCCGAGGACACATTGCGCACCCACTGCGAGCGGGTCAGCGCGTCGACGATGTCGGTGGCAACCCGGCGGGCCCGGTCGCTGTGAGCACCGTCGGGTGCGGTCACCACGATCAGCATCTTCTGATCGGTTTGGTCGAACTTGTCCCGGAGCAGCTCGGTCGCCCGCGCCGACTCCGAGGTCGGATCCTGGAATCCGCCCGCCGACAGGCTGCTCGCCACGGGGAGGCCGAAGATCGCGGCGGCCAGGGCGATCAAGGCGGCGATCGCGATGGTGCGGCGCGGTGCGGCAATGGCAAGTCGGGTGATCGCCCGCAGCACCTCTGACCTCCCTTCTGCTGTCCGATCTTCGACTCACACCGTGCTGAGCTCCCGGCGGCGCACTGCATCTGCGGCCGCGGCCGATGTCGGCTCCACAGGCTCCGGGGCGCCCGCTGCCGCGACAGCCTCCAGCCGGGCGAGCTTGACGATCGCCGCCACCATCACCAGCGCCGCCGCCGACAGGGCGATCAGCGGGAGCCGACCGGTGTTGAACGTCTCGCCGAGGACCGTGACACCCAGCGCTGCGGCCACAATCGGTTGGGAAACCTCCAGGGTGGGCATCGACGCGGTCAGGGGCCCGGCCCGAAACGCCGCCTGCCCGAACACAAATCCACCCGCGACGGTCAGTAGGCAGCCGTAGAACTCGGGTGTGCCGGCCAGCTCCCACAGGCTGTCGCCGAACCGACTGGCGACTTGTCTGGTCAACACGGCGAAGATCCCCCACAGTGAACCCGCGACGAAAGCCAGCAGCATCGCCGGCGTCGCACCGCGGCGATGTCTCGCTGCCACGACGCAGGCGGCCAGCAGCGGCCCGAGCACGGCGGCCACCGCGACCCAGGCGTGGCCGGAGGCACTTGAAGGGCCGGCCTGGGGGTTGCCGACGGTGACGATGAGGGCCACCGCGGCGGTGAGCAATCCGGCCCAGGTCCACTCCGCGCGGGTCACGGCACGGCGGTCCAATCTGGCGTTGACGACCAGCGCGAACAGCACCGAAAGCACAAGCAACGCCTGCACCAGCAGCACCGAGCCCTGGCTCAGCGCGGCGGCCTGCAGTCCGACACTGGCCGCCAGCAACAGCGCGCCCCACTGCCACTGTCGATCGGGTACCAGCCTCGTCAGCAATGCGATGTGGCCGAATGATCGGTCGGTGAATCGATAGGCGACACGCTGCTGTAGTACGTCGCCGAACGCGACGCACGCAGCGGAACTCAACGCGAGCAGGGCGGCGATACAGGCCTGGATCATGAGCGGTACCTCCGTCGACGTGGGGACGCTGTAGTTCGACCTTCAGACGGTGGGCGCGATCGGGCTCAGTCAGGCGACCCGATCACCCTCGCGAGGTACGCGTTCATCGCCATCACGGTTGGACAGAGCGCGTCTGTGCACAATGACAACACCTTTCACCTCCGTTACATAAAATCTATGTTGATAGCGATAGATTTCCTATAGCACAAATGCCATGTCGCCGCAAATCACGCGGGTGTCATCGCACCCGGATCACCATGGTGCGCCGATTAACCCGGGCAGATCAGTGCCCCGACCGCTCCAGCAGTCCCACGCACGTGGCGGTCAGCAGCCGGGTCAGTGCCGTGGTGAAGTCCAGGTCCCACCCGGGTGACAATGCCGGCTCGTCGGTGTAGGCGGCGGTCAGCGTCGCCGGGGGGTGCGCCATCTGCCACAGCACCGAGCCCAGCGAATAGGCGGCCAGCAGCAGATCCAGCGCCCCTTGTGGCCCGATCCCGGGCAGCGCCCGCTCGATCGCGCCCGCGCTGGCCGTCACCGCGGCCATGCTGACCTGTCTTACTTCGATCACCCGCTCGGCGTCCACCTCGTGTTCCAGGTGCAGGTGCAGGTTGGACAGCAGATCGCAGAACAGGGGGTCGGCCGCGAGCCCGCTGACCAGCGTTTCGACCACCCGATCCGGCGACATCGGCCCGGGTTGGTCCAACTCGGTGCAGACCGATTCCGACCAGCGCCCCCAGCTCTCGGCCGCCAGGCGCAGCAGCACCTCTTTATAGGAGCTGAAGCAGCGGCGCACCGCCGAGTAGTGCACCCCGGCCCGCGCGGCCACTGCGGTCAATGTCACCGAGGCGACACCGGCCTCGAGCGCCACCGAACGCGCGGCCTCCACCAGCGCTTCTGCCCGCTGACGTTTCTTTTCTTCGCTGCGAGCGCGTTGAAAGGGGACCTGCCGCACGGCGCGAGGATAACGCACACCGTGTGCGTTGCGACAGTTCCGGGGCGTGCTGTAGCGTGCGTTTACGCACGTGGACTTGGGTTAGGGCACCCAA
Source organism: Mycolicibacter kumamotonensis (assembly GCF_002086285.1). GTDB lineage: Bacteria > Actinomycetota > Actinomycetes > Mycobacteriales > Mycobacteriaceae > Mycobacterium > Mycobacterium kumamotonense. Next base: position 9,304 of record NZ_MVHU01000048.1, read on the forward strand.
AGGTGGCTAGGTGAAGGGGACTCCGATTTTCAAGGTGTTGAGCCGGGTGTGGATACCCCTGGTGATTCTGGCCGTGGTCGGTGTCGCCGGGTTCACGGTGACGCGTATCCACGGTCTGTTCGGATCCGAGAAGCGTCCGACATACGCCGACGGTCAGATCGACGAGACCAAACCCTTCAATCCCAAGCGGTTGACCTACGAGATCTTCGGCCCCCCGGGAACAGTGGCCGATATCAGCTACTTCGACGTCAACTCCGAACCGCAGCGCCTCCAAGATGTCCAACTGCCGTGGCAGCTCGAAATCGTCACCACCTTGCCGGCAGTGGTGGGAAGCATTATGGCGCAAGGCGATAGCAACAGCATCGGCTGCCGGATCACTGTGGATGGGGAGGTGAAGGCCGAACGTATCTCGAATGAGGTGAACGCCTACACCTTCTGTCTGCTGAAGGCGGCATGAGCCCGCCTATAACCGGCGACGCGGGCGGACCTCCTCGGCGGACATTCGTCGCGCACACCATTCGTCGGCTCTCGGTGCCGATCATCCTCGGCTGGCTGGGGCTGATCGTGTTGCTCAGCGCCACGGTGCCGCCGCTGGAACAGATCGGCAAAGAGAACGCCGTGTCGGCCAGCCCGACGAGCGCGCCGTCCATGCAGGCCATGACCGAGATGGGCAGGGTCTTCCAGGAGTCGGACTCCGACAGCACCGCGATGATCGTGCTCGAGGCCGACCACGAACTCGGCGACGCCGAACACGAGTACTACGCCGAAATGGTGAAGCGGTTCGAAGCCGACACCGCGCACGTGCAGCACGTGCAGGACTTCTGGGGCGACCCGTTGACCGCGGTCGGCGCCCAGAGTGCCGACGGCAGAGCGACTTACGTGCAGCTGAATCTGGTCGGCAACATCGGTCAGGCGGCGGCCAACGACTCCGTCGAGTCGGTTCGCAACATCGTGGACTCGATCCAGAAGCCGCCCGGGCTGACCGTCTACGTCACCGGGACCGCCGCGCTGGCCAACGACATGAACCATGCCGGCGACAAGTCGATGCTGAAGATGATGGCCGTCACCGTCATGGTGATCCTGACCATGCTGTTGGCGGTCTATCGATCGGTCACCACCGTGGTGCTGCTGCTGGCCATGGTCGGCCTGGAGTTGTCCGCCGCGCGCGGGGTGGTGGCATTCCTGGGCCATCACCACCTGGTCGGGCTGACGACGTTCTCGGTCAACCTGCTGGTCTCGCTGGCTATCGCCGCCGGTACGGACTACGCGATCTTCCTGATCGGCCGCTATCACGAGGCCCGCCACAACGGTGAGGACCCGGAAGCGGCCTACTACACGGCGTTCAACGGCGTCTCGCACGTCATCCTGGGTTCCGGGCTGACCATCGCCGGGGCCGTATTCTGCCTGCACTTCACCCACCTGCCCTACTTCGTCTCGCTGGGCATCCCCTGCGCGGTGGGCATGGTCGTCTCGGTGCTCGCAGCGTTGACGCTGGGCCCGGCGATCATCACCGTCGGCAGCCGGTTCGGCCTGTTCGAGCCCAAGCGACAGATGAGCACCCGGGGCTGGCGGCAGTTGGCGACGGCGATCGTCCGGTGGCCGGGGCCGATTCTGGTTGCCTCACTGGCCGTTGCGGCCGTCGGCCTGCTGGCGCTGCCCGGATATCAACCGGCCTACGACTACCGCAAGTACATCCCCACCGACATCCCGGCCAACGAGGGTTTCGCCGCGGCCGACCGGCACTTCTCGCAGTCCCGGATGATGCCGGAGGTGCTGATGATCGAAGCCGATCACGACCTGCGCAACCCGTCGGACTTCCTGGTCATCGACAAACTGGCCAAGGCGGTGTTCAAGGTGGTCGGAATCTCCCGGGTGCAGGCGATCACCCGACCGCAGGGTACGCCGCTGGAACACACCTCGATCCCGTTTCAGATCAGCATGCAGAACGCCGGTCAGATGCAGACCATGCAATTCCAGAAGAAGCGCATGGACGACATGCTCACCCAGGCCGATGCGATGGGGGAGACCATCGCCACCATGCGCCAGATGCTCGGCTACATGAGCCAATTGGCCACCACCACCCACGCGATGGTGCTCGACATGGACGTCCTACAGGCGCAGATCTACGAGATCCGGGATCACATCGCCGATTTCGAGGACTTCTGGCGGCCGATCCGCAACTACTTCTACTGGGAACCGCACTGCTACGACATCCCGATCTGCTTCTCGCTGCGCTCGGCGTTCGACATGGTCGACAGCGTCGATCCGATGAGCGAGAGCATGGACCGGATGATCGCGCACATGGGCGACATGGACAAGCTCATGCCGCAGATGCTGACGACGTTCCCCCCGATGATCGACACCATGCAGACCATGCAGACCATGATGCTGACGATGCACAGCACCATGTCGGGGATCTTCGCCCAGATGGACGAGATGGGCGACAACGCCACCGCGATGGGCAAGGCGTTCGACGAGTCCAAGAACGACGACTCCTTCTACCTGCCGCCGGAGGTGTTCGAAAACCCGGACTTCCAGCGTGCGATGAAGATGTTCTTGTCCCCGGATGGCAAGGCCGTCCGGATGATCATCTCGCACCGGGGCAATCCCGCTACGGCAGAAGGCATTGCGCGCATCGACCAGATCCGGACCGCCGCCGAGGAGGCGCTCAAGGGCACGCCGCTGGAGGACGCCAAGATCTATCTCGGCGGGACCGCGGCGCTGTTCAAGGACATGCACGACGGCTCCTACTACGACCTGCTGATCGCCGGAATCGCCTCACTGTGCCTGATTTTCGTCATCATGCTGCTGATCACCCGTGCGCTGATCGCCGCGCTGGTGATCGTCGGCACCGTCGCGCTTTCACTGGGGGCCTCGTTCGGGCTGTCGGTGCTGGTCTGGCAGTACCTCATCGGCATGCAATTGCACTGGCTGGTCATGGTGATGTCGGTGATCGTCCTGCTGGCGGTGGGGTCGGACTACAACCTGATGCTGGTGTCCCGATTCAAAGAGGAGATCCATGCCGGGCTGCACACCGGCATCATCCGCGCGATGGGCGGCACCGGGAAGGTGGTGACGGCAGCCGGTCTGGTGTTCGCCTTCACCATGGCCTCGATGGCCGTCAGCGACCTGCGCATCATCGGGCAGATCGGCACCACCATCGGCCTGGGGCTGCTGTTCGACACCTTGATCGTGCGGGCGTTCATGACGCCGTCGATCGCGGCGCTGATGGGGCGGTGGTTCTGGTGGCCCATCAACGTGCTGCCGCACGTCGGCGGAAAGGCCGCCCGGCATCGGGAAGCCGCCGCCGCCGGTGACTCCGACGTCGAGGCGACCGAGGAGCTCTCCCGCCCGCAGTGAGGGCTGCCGCCGGCGACACAACGGTGGCCGGCTGTGAGCGAGCCCATGCGGCCAGGACGACGAACAATTAGGTAGCTCGGCTAAAGTTATGTAGCATTGCGTATCGGGTTCGGAGGCTGCACAGCCCTGTGCCGTTGCATCCGTCTCATCCGGCTCAGCGGTCTCACCTGGGCGATCATCGCCGAAACCGACATAGGGAAAGAACGGGGAAATGGCTACAGTGGATTCCATGCGTACGCACCGCCCGATTCTCCGCGGGGCAGTCCTGGCCGCCGTGGCCGGCTTCGCCGCTGTTCTGCTGCCCGCGACCGCCTCCGCCGACGCCACCGACGACTTTCCGATTCCCCGGCGGGTGATCCGCACCGACTGCAGCGCCGAGCAGATGCTGGCCGCCAGCCGCGACCTGTCGCCGGTCTACTACGAGCGCTACATGATCGACATGCACAACAAGCCGGTGCAGGTGCAGCAGGCCGCGATCGACAAGATGCACTGGTTCTTCTCGCTGAGCCCCGAGCAGCGCCGCGCATACTCCGAGGAACTGGCGACGAACTTCGCCGACCCGCTGACCGTGTCCTGGCCCAACCACGCCAAGATCTTCTTCAACAACAAGGGTGTCGTCGCCAAGTCGACCGAAGCCTGCAGCCAGTACCCGCGCGACGACATGTCGGTGTGGGACTGGGCGCCCAAGCCGTAACCGGAGACGCCGATGAACGGTTCCATCCGTCGACTCACGCACGCTCTGGCGGTCGCCGCCGCGGCCGGTGGCCTGCTCATCGCAGCGCACGGGGCACCGGCGGGTGCCCAACCCGCGGGCTTCCCCAATCTGGACGACTTCACCGCGGTCCCGGTGGACGACTACATCACCACCGGCCCGAAGGGGCCCGGCCGCTGGGTGAATTTCACGACCCCCTACAACATCGCGTGCCAATTCGACGCCACGGAACCGCCGCCGGGGTCCTCCCAGGCGCTGATGTGCGACGGCGACATGCCCGGTATGGCCAACGCGCCGCTGAGTTCGGGTGCGCCGGTGCCCGACGGGTGTGTGATCGGCACCGTGCGCTCGCAGGGCGCGGCCGGGCTGCGTTTGAACCGTGAATCGACGACCTGCGGGCGCCAGTTCTCCAACGGTGCCTTTCTGGGTGTGGGACAGAAGGTCTCCTACGGCAACGTGACCTGTGCGGTGGGCGCCGACCAGCTGGTGGCCTGTCAGGACACCTCCCTGGGGCACCACGGCTTCGTGCTGCGGCCGTCGGGAAGCACGGCGTTCTAGCCCATTACGGGTTGATGTTGAACGTCGTCGTGTAGGTCCGCGGGTGGTAGGGCACCGGCGGAGCATCAGGCCCCACCGGCCAGCCCTCCGGGGTCGGCCAGGTGCTGACCCGCATGGTGACCTGCTCCTGTCCGTTCGGCAGCGTCTCGACGTTGACGATGCTCGGGCCGTAGGGAACAGCCGGCTGATTGCCCGGGCTGGGGATGAAACCCGGCCCGGTCAGGTCCTGCGACGGGGCCTGCAGCAACCCCTGCGGGCTGCCGGCGGTCACGCCGGCGATCTGGCCGCCGTTGCTGGCGCTGGTCAACAGGTAGCCGCCCTGGGGCAGCGACACGATCTGGTTCTCCCGGTCCGCGGCGCCCAGGTTGTTGAAGGTGCCGACCTGCTGAAGGTTGTTCATCCAGGCGTTGGGCGGGTCACCGGCGCGGACGGGATCGGACTGCCACATCGCGCGCTGACCGTCCTGGCCGATATTGCCGACGATGATCATTCTCCCCGACTCCGCATCAAAGACCCCGCTGGCCTGTGAGATGCCCACCTTGGCGTCCGAGCCGATGGTGGTGCCCATCAGCGGGCCCAAATCCGTTGCGGGGTCGGCCAGATTCTGCACCCGTGACTCCGGGGCGATGAAGTTGTCCGGAGACGTGCCCGGCCCGTAGGGGCGCACGCTGTAGAAGGCGTACTGCTGGCCGTCCGGCCCGATCGCCGTGCCGGTCGGCAACGCCCGGAAACCGTCGTCGACGGGAAAGGGATTGTCGATGTCGGGCTGCCCGGGAATGTGCAGTCGCGGGTGGCCCGTTTCCGGGTCGCCGGTGATGACGATTCCCGTTCCCGGGATCGTGGCACCCAGGTCGTAGGGCGAGCCGTCCTGGTTCTCGGGCACCGGCTCGCTGCCCGGCCCCTCGATGGTGGGGTCGTGCGGTGGCGGAACGTCGGCCGGTATCTCGTTGTCCACCAGCCGGATATGCGGGTCCCCGCCGTCGTCACCGCCGAACTGGTAGCGGTTGGTCAGGGACTGCACCAGGCTCGCCCTGTGCTGGCTGTCCTCGGCGGCGTCGGCGACGATCCGGTGGATCTCGCGGGTCTTGCCGTTGAGAAACTGCTGGAACTGGCGAGACCCCGCGGGGGTGTCCAGGCCTGGCCAGGTGCTTGCGGCCTGTCGGATCTCGGACTCCAGGGCATCGAGGCGCTGCCGTGACATCGAGTTGTTCTGCACGGCCTCGCGCAGGATCGCCTGGAACTGCTTGTCGGCGGCCACCGACGCCGCCAGCCGATGTACCAGCTCGTCTTCGCGCGCCCGTGCCGCATCGGCGAAAGCACCGAGGTTCTCGGTCATAGGGCAAAGGTTAGCCGGGCGGGCCGAACCTACGTGCTCTTCTTGGCCCGCCGCTTGCCCGAAGGGCGCCGCTTGTCCGTGGCTCCGGTCGACGCCAGCTCCGAGGCCTCCTCGCCCGCCGACTCGACGATCTCCTCGGCTGCGCTGTCCGATTCGCCGGTCTCCTCGGCATCGGCTTCGGTGGCCTCGGGCTCATCGCCCGCCGAGTCGGCGTCTTCTTCGTCCTCGCCGGCGTCGCTGTCCTCGTCGTCGGATTCTTCGGTCTCCTCGGCGGTCCCGGTCTTCTTCTCGCGCCGGCGCCACCGCTTGGACTGCTTCTCGGTCTTGGGCTTGATCGGTTTGGGCGGCGGCGGGGGTTTCTCGGCGACGAAGGACAGGTAGAACGCACCGATCCCCAGCAGGGCGATCGCAGCAGCCGCCCCGTAAATGCCGAACAGCCACATCCCGGCGTTGTCCAGTGACAGCCAGATCTCGCTGATGGCGGTGCCCGCGATCAGCGTCCCGGCCACGATGTGGGCCACGATCGAGCCGGTCAGCAGGGTCAGCGCCAGCTGCGGAGTCCCGTACTCGGGCTTGCGGGAGCGTTTCAGGGTGGCCGCCACCGGCAACGCGGTCACGCCGACCAGCACCCCGAGGATGATCCGCAGCACGGTGCCCAGCACGTGCGGGGCGAAGCCGGTCAGCTCCCACCAGCGGGGCAGTACGAACAAGAAGTACAACAGGGCGGCGAGAGTCGAGAGCGACGCGTGCCAAACCGTAGCGACGGTGCGACTCACGCCACCTCCTCTGTTCGTCAGTAGTGATTCAGGTGCGACCGGACCGAGGTTTCGCGGTCCGGTCGCACCTGCATCGGGTGCGGAGGATGCGGGATTTGAACCCGCGAGGGCTATTAACCCAACCCGCGTTCCAGGCGAGCGCCATAGGCCACTAGGCGAATCCTCCGTCGGCAATGGTAGCGGAGAGCCCGCGTCGTTCGCGCGCTCGTCATCGCGGCGCCACCTTGGGCCCCGCTGCGCCCGGCTTCGCCGCGCTGGCGACCACCGTGCCGATGGCGGTGGCCCGCTGCGCCCGGCTTCGCCGCGCTGGCGACCACCGCTAGACTTTCCGGTGGACCCCGCGCGGCGTCTATCCTGTGAACTCCCCCAGGGCCGGAAGGCAGCAAGGGTCAATGGGCTCTGGCGGGTGCGCGGGGTCCCCCTATGTGTCGGGCCTTCGACGGTGAAAGGCGCCCCCGTGTCGTTGCAGAACCTCAACCGTGCCGACTTGGCCGCTCAACACGAGCGCTACCAGCGGGATTACGCGGAGCTGCAGGCCAAGAAGCTGACCCTGGACCTCACCCGCGGTAAGCCGGCCCCCGAGCAGCTCGACCTGGCCAACGGTCTTTTGGCGTTGCCGGGCCCCGACGACTACCGCGCCGACGACGGCACCGACACCCGCAACTACGGCGGCCTGCACGGCCTGCCCGAGTTGCGGGCCATCTTCGGTGAGCTGCTGGGCATCGCGGTGCCCAACCTGATCGCCGGCAACAACGCCAGCCTGGAGTTCATGCACGACGTCGTCGTCTATTCGATGCTGCACGGCGGCGTGGACTCACCGCGGCCCTGGAGCCAGGAACCGGCCGTCAAGTTCTTATGCCCGGTGCCCGGCTACGACCGGCATTTCGCGATCACCGAGACCATGGGCATCGAGATGATCCCCGTCCCGATGCGCGACGACGGCCCGGACGTCGACCTGATCGAGGAACTCGTCGCCGCCGACCCGGCGATCAAGGGCATGTGGACGGTGCCGGTGTTCGGCAACCCGACCGGCATCACCTACTCCTGGGAGACGGTGCGCCGGCTGGTGCAGATGCAGACCGCCGCGCCGGACTTCCGGCTGTTCTGGGACAACGCCTACGCGGTGCACACCCTGACCACCGAGTTCCCCCACCAGGTCGACGTGCTGGGGCTGGCCGCCGCCGCCGGCAACCCCAACCGGCCGTACGTGTTCGCCTCGACCTCCAAGATCACCTTCGCCGGTGCCGGGGTCAGCTTCTTCGGCGGCTCGCTGGGCAACATCGCCTGGTACCTGCAGTTCGCCGGGAAGCGCTCGATCGGTCCGGACAAGGTCAACCAGCTGCGCCACCTGCGGTTCTTCAAGGACGCCGACGGGGTGCGGCTGCATATGCGCCGCCACCAGGAGATCCTGGCGCCGAAGTTCGCGCTGGCCGCCGAGATCCTCCAAGACCGGCTCGGTGACGCCAAGATCGCGTCGTGGACCGACCCCAAGGGCGGCTACTTCATCAGCCTCGACGTGCTGCCCGGCACCGCACGGCGCACCGTCGCGCTGGCCAAAGACGCCGGCATCGCGGTCACCGAGGCCGGAGCGTCGTTCCCGTACCGCAAGGACCCCGAGGACAAGAACATCCGGATCGCCCCGTCGTTCCCGTCTGCCGACGACCTGCGCAACGCCGTCGACGGCCTGGCCACCTGCGCGCTGCTGGCCGCCGCCGAGTCGATGCTGGCCTGACGTGGCATTTCGCCCTGATCGCGGCGCTTGACCAGCCGGTGGGCGGTTAAATGGGAAAGTCGCGTCAGGGAGCTCGTTGACATGCTGGAGGCCCGCGTAATGGCGATCAAGATCCACGTCGCGGGTTGTGCGGTGGTGGTGTCCCTCGTCGGACTGGGTCAGCTCCCCGCCGCATACGCGCCGAGTCGGGCGGATCCGGCGGTTGATCACTCGTCGGTGCAGGTGGCGGGCGCCGGCTCCGGCGAAGCCGAGGCATTGCCGCCCGTCGTCACCGATGAACTCGACGTCTTCAGGCGCGCCGCCGCCGATGCCGCGCTGGGCAATCCGGTGATGTACGGCGACGGCCAGTGTTATCCGCTGATCCAGGAATACATTCAGGCCCTGGGCTATGGCTGGCGCAACCGGGACCCCAGCGGCAACGCCTTCGATCTCTACCACCATTTCCCCACCAATGGGCTGGGGCAATACTTCGACCAGGTCCCGTTCGCCGAGGGCACCAATGAGCCGCATGTGGGGGACATCGTCGTCTACGGCCCCGGTGGGTTTGTCAGCGAGCACGGGCACACCGGGGTGGTCACCGCCGTCCGCGGCAGCGGCCCCACCTTTCAGTACGAGACGGCTGACCAGAACTCCGGTGGCCGGTTGTTCGTGACGCTGAACTGGCGTGACTTCAGCCCCGCCTACAACACCTTGGGCTATCTGCGCCCGAAGTTGTAGCGCGCTGCCTGCCGGGCCTGCACCGCCGTCGGCCCGAGCAAGTACCCTGCTGGCGTGGCGCTCTACCGCAAATACCGGCCGGCAACGTTCGCCGAAGTGGTGGGGCAGGAGCACGTCACTGAACCGCTGTGCACCGCGTTGTCGGCGGGCCGGATCAACCACGCCTACCTGTTCTCCGGGCCGCGTGGCTGCGGCAAGACCTCGTCGGCGCGCATTCTTGCCCGCTCGCTCAACTGTGCCGACGGCCCCACGCCTACACCCTGCGGGACCTGCGACTCGTGCCTGGCCCTGGCCCCGAACGGACCGGGCAGCATCGACGTCGTCGAACTCGACGCCGCCAGCCACGGCGGAGTCGACGACACCCGGGACCTGCGGGACCGGGCCTTTTACGCACCGGCTCAGTCGCGGTACCGGATCTTCATCATCGACGAAGCTCACATGGTGACCACCGCGGGATTCAATGCGCTGCTCAAGATCGTCGAGGAGCCACCGGATCACCTGATCTTCGTGTTCGCCACCACCGAGCCCGAGAAGGTGCTGCCGACCATCCGGTCGCGCACCCACCACTATCCGTTCCGGCTGCTGGCGCCGCGGACCATGCGCGAGCTGATCGGCCGGATCTGCGAGCAGGAGCGCGTCGTCGTCGACGACGCGGTCTACCCGCTGGTGATCCGCGCCGGCGGCGGCTCGCCCCGCGACACCCTGTCGGTGCTCGATCAGTTGCTGGCCGGCTCGGAGCCCATGCCCGGCAGCTCCGATATCAGCCACGTGAACTACCAGCGGGCGCTGGGCCTACTGGGCGCAACCGACGTCGCCCTGATCGACGACGCGGTCGACGCACTGGCCGCCGGAGACGCCGCGTCGGTGTTCGGCGCCGTCGAGGCGGTCGTCGACGCCGGCCACGACCCGCGCCGGTTCGCCATCGACCTGCTGGAGCGGTTCCGCGACCTGATCGTGCTGCAGGCGGTGCCCGACGCGGTGGCCAAGGGCGTGGTCGATGCGCCCGAAGACATCCTGGAACGAATGCAGGAGCAGGCCGCCCGGCTCGGTTCGGCCACCCTGGCCCGTTACGCCGAGGTGGTGCATGCCGGGCTCGGCGAGATGCGCGGCGCGACGGCCCCGCGGCTGCTGCTGGAAGTGGTGTGCGCCCGGCTGCTGCTGCCCTCGGCGGCCGACACCGAAGCCGCGCTGCTGCAACGCGTAGAGCGCATCGAGAGCCGGCTGGACATGTCGATTCCGGGCGCGCCCGCACAGCCGGCCACCGGCGCCGCGGCGCCCACCAAGCAGTTCACCCGCCGCTCCCAGGCCGCCGAGTCGACGCCTGCGGCGCAGCCCGCGCCTACGCCGGAGCCCGCGCCTACGCCCGTGCCCGAACCCGCGGCTGAGCCCGCGCCCGTTGCCAAGCCCGCCGCCGCTGCGCCGCCGGAACCCGCTCCGGCAGCGCCGCCTCCGCCACCGCCGCCGGCACCCGCCGCGGCCGCCCCGGGGGAACCCGACGCCGCCGCCGTGCGCGCCATGTGGACGACGGTGCGCGACAAAGTGCGGCAGCGCAGCCGCACCACCGAGGTGATGCTGGCCGGGGCGACCGTGCGCGCCGTGGACGGCAACACCCTGGTGCTGACCCACGAGTCGGCCCCACTGGCCAAGCGGTTGTGCGAACAGCGCAACGCCGACGTCATCGTCGAAGCCCTCAAGGACGCCCTCGGCGTGAACTGGCGGGTGCGCTGCGAGGCCGGGGCGCCGCCATCGGAGACCCCGTCGCCGGCCGCGCCCGCACCGGTCGCGGCGGACGTGGAGCGGCAGGCCGACGAGGAGGCCATGCTGGCCGAGGCGGACGCAGAACGCTCCGACCCGGCACCGCGCCGTGACCCCGAAGAAGCGGCCCTGGAGTTGTTGCAGAGCGAACTGGGCGCCCGCCGCATCGGTGGAGACTGACCGATGACGGACTCCACCGGTTGCGCCGTCGTCGGCGGTGGCCCGGCCGGAATGGTGCTTTCGCTGCTGCTGGCCCGCGCCGGTGTCGAGGTGACGCTGCTGGAGAAGCACGCCGACTTCCTGCGCGACTTCCGCGGTGACACCGTGCATCCCACCACGCTGCGGCTGATCGACGAGCTCGGACTGTGGGACCGTTTCACGAAGCTGTCGCACAGCGAGATCCACCAGGTCAGCCTCGACGTGGCGGGGCGCGGCGTCACGGTGGTCGACTTCGGGCGGCTGCGGGGTCAGCCGCACCCCTACATCGCGATGGTGCCGCAGTGGGATCTGCTCAACCTACTCGCCGAATCCGCCCAGACAGAGCCGACTTTCACGCTGCGGATGCAGACGGAGGTCACCGGCCTGCTGCACGAGAACGGCCGGGTGGTCGGGGTGCGCTATCAGGGCCCCGATGGCCCGGGCGAACTCCGCGCCGGCCTCACGGTGGCCTGCGACGGCCGGTGGTCGATCGCGCGGCAAGAAGCCGGCCTGGCTTCGCGCGAGTTTCCGGTGGACTTCGACGTATGGTGGTTCCGCCTGCCCAACGACGGCGATGCCGCGCCGACGCTGCTGCCGCGCCTGGGGCCGGGCCGCGCCGCGATCATGATTCCGCGTGAAGGCTATTTTCAGGTCGCCTACCTCGGGCGGAAGGGTGGCGACGCGGCATTGCGGGCGCGCGGCATCGACGCGTTCCGGCGCGAGGTCGCCGAACTCGTCCCGGAGGTCGCCGATTCGGTGCAGGCGCTGCGCAGCCTCGACGATGTCAAACACCTTGATGTGCGGGTGAATCGGCTGCGGCACTGGAGCATCGACGGATTGCTGTGCATCGGCGACGCCGCGCACGCCATGTCGCCGGTGGGCGGTGTCGGCATCAACTTGGCGGTGCAGGACGCGGTGGCCGCCGCGACCATCCTGGCCGAACCGCTGCGGCAGGGGCGGGTGACCGCGCGTGACCTGGCCGCCGTGCAACGGCGCCGGGGGCTGCCCACCGTCATCACCCAGTCGGTTCAGCGGGTGCTGCACCGCGGTCTGGAGCCGATATTGCGCGGTGAAAACATCAGCCCGCCAGCGGCTTTCGGTGCCATTGTCGCTAAACTGCCGTGGCTGTCGGCCATTCCCGCGTATCTGGTCGGGGTCGGGGTGCGCCCGGAGCGGGCGCCGTCTTTCGCCCGGCGCTAGCGATCAGCAGTTCCACCACGGCCGCAGCGGCAGGCCGTTGTCGTCGCCGTGGTCGCCCAGCTTGGCGGCCAGCACATGGTGCAACTGAATCGCGTTGTGCTCGAAGCCCAGCCGTGAGCCGGCCATGTAGAGGCCCCACACCTTCGCGGTGGCCAGGCCGACCTCGGCGACGGCCTCGTCCCAGTGCGCCACCAGGTTGGCGCACCAGTCCCGCAGCGTCAGCTCGTAGTGGCGCCGGATGTTCTCGGAGTGCAACACCTCCATCCCGGCGTCCTGGATCTCGCTGATGATGCGTCCCGAACCAGCCAGCTCGCCGTCCGGGAACACGTAGCGGTCGATGAACTCGCCCGCGGTGGGGTTGGACTTGTTGTCGCGCCGGGTGATGCAGTGGTTGAGCAGCAGCCCACCGGTGCGCAGTTTGGACTTGAGGAAACCGAAGTACTCGGGGTAATTGGCGACACCGATGTGCTCGGTCATCCCGATCGAGGAGACCGCGTCGAATTCGCACTCACCGACGTCGCGGTAGTCGCAGTGCCGTACTTCGGCCAGATCGGTCAGGCCGTCCTCGGCGATCGCGCGCTGCGCCCACTGGGCCTGCTCCGCGGAGAGTGTCGCACCGATGGCGCGTACCCCGTGGCGTGCCGCGTAGCGCACCATGCCGCCCCAGCCGCACCCCACATCGAGCAGCAGGTCGCCCGGGCGCAGCCGCAGTTTGTCGAAGACCAGCCGGTACTTGTTCTCCTGGGCCTGCTCCAGCGTCGCGTCCGGGCTCGGGTAGACCGCGCAGGTATAGGTCATCGATGGCCCCAGCACCCACTCGTAGAACCTGTTCGAGACGTCGTAGTGGTGGTGGATGGCCTCGGCGTCCCGGGTCTTGCTGTGCCGCAACCCTTCTGCCACTCGCCGCCAGCGCGGGCGGGCCTCCTGCGGCGGCGGCGCTATCGGAACCAGGTGCTCGACCCCGATCGAACGGATGATGTTGGCCAGCACGCGCGGTGACGGTCGCTTGAAATGCAGCTCGTCGGCGAGCGCCTTGAGCAGCAGGTACGGATCGCCGGGATGCACGCCGTGCGCTTCCAGGTCCCCGGCGACGTAGGCGCGGGCCATGCCGAGATCACCCGGGGCGGTGGCCAGGTAGGTGGTGCCGCGCGGGGTCAGCAGGTCCAGACCCAGGGGGGCGTCGTCGGGACCGGTGCTGCTGCCGTCGTAGGCGGTGAACCGCAACGGCAGGTGGCCGTCGGTGGCCAGGGTCTCCAGCACCTCCGCCAGACTCAGCCTGCCGGTGCGCGCCTGTGCCTTGTACGTGGTCATCGTCGTCGTACCGCCTTGTCGTAGAGGTCCAGCAGCCGCGAGTCGGGGTCGTAGGTCTTTTTGACCGTGCGATAGGTTTCACCGCCGTAGAGCGCGTCAAACTCCGCGGGGGTGTAGTAGGCGTCGGAATACAGCGACTTGTGGCCCTCGAGTTCGCTCACCTTCGCCTCGATCAGCCGGTTGGTGGCCCCCTCGGTGGCACCGGCGGGGACCGAGGACCAGAACCCGACGTTGACGTAGGTGCGGTTGGGCCGGATCGGGTACAGCGGCCAGTCTTCGCCGTGGCGCAGCCGCAGCGGGCACAGCCACACCGGTTCGATCGGTACATGGGCGAAGAACCAGTCCAGGAACTCTCGGCAGCGCTTCAGGGGCACTTCGATGTCCTGCACCACCCGTTCGCGCGGCGGCCGGCCGTGGCGTTTCTCGATCCGGTCGGCGATGGAGAACCGCTGGTCGTAGGCGATCAACTTCGAGTAGAAACTGCTGCGCCGGTAGCGTCGTGGCCACCAGCGCCGCACCAGCGGGTTCTGCGCCCCGAACGCCCGCGAGCACCAGAACCAGTCGGTGTCCCAGCGCCACAGGTAGTCGTGGATGGTCAGCCGGTCGTCGGTGATCCCCTGGGCGTGCTGGATGGAGCGGTAGTAGACATCCTGGCCGGTGTAGTCGCTGACGGGTCCGGGGGTGTCGGTCTCGATACCGACGCACAGATAGCTCTCGGCGGGGGAGAACACCACACCATCGAGGTAGTCCACCGCGACACCGTCGAACCCGCCGGTGTCGATGATCCGGTCCATCGCCGCGACCAGTTCACCCAGCGAGTCGAACCGGATGTGCCGCAACGCCACGAACGGTTTGACCGACTCCAGCTCGATCCGCAGTCGCGTCGAATAGCCCAGCGTGCCGTAGGAATTCGGGAACGCCCGAAACAGGTCCTCATGCTGGTTGCGCGAAACCGTCAGCAGCTCTCCGGCGCCGGTGAGCACGTCCATCTCCAGCACCGATTCGTGCGGCAGGCCGTTGCGAAACGACGTCGACTCGATCCCCAGACCGGACACCGCACCGCCGAGCGTGATCGTCTTGAGCTGTGGAACCACCAGCGGCGCCAACCCGTACGGCAGGGTGGCGGCGACCAGATCTTCGTAGGTGCACATTCCTTCGACGTCGGCGGTGTGGTTCTCCACGTCGATGCCGAGGACACCCGTCAGGCCCGAGGTGTCCAGGCCCGGCGCCTCGCGTCTGGCGCGCGCCCGGAACAGATTCGAGGTGGGTTTGGCCAGCCGGACCGACGCGGCCGCAGGAATCGCCCGGTAGCTGTCCAGCAGGCGTTGCACCCCCCGCTTGTGGGATGTCGGTGCGTCAGTCTGCCGAACGGACATCACCTCTTACGCTAGCGGCGGATCGCCTGGCGTGCACCCGACTCGGCCGGGCTTACGGCACCGAAGCCTGGCTGCTCAAAAATCCGGCGATGCCGCGGGCGACGGCGTCGGCGTAGCGCTGCCGGCCCGCCGGACTCTCCATCAGTGCCGCGTCGGCGGGATTCTTCATGTTGCCGAGCTCGACCAGGATCGACGGGTATTCGGCCAGGTTCAGCCCGGCCAGGTCGGCGCGTCCCTTCAGGCCGTCGGCGCCGATGTAGTTGGCCGGGGGGATGCCCGCGGCCTGCAACTGGCCGCGCATCACCTGGGCGAACCCCACCGCCGGGCCCTCCTGCGCCGGGTTGAGCGGCGGCGCGGAGTAGTTGACGTGGAACCCCCGGCCGGTGGGTGGGCCGCCGTCGGCGTGGATGGACACGATGGCATTGGGGTGCAGCGCGTTGGCCGCCGCGGCGCGTGCGTCGATGCACGGTGCCGGCCCGTTGTCGTCACCGCGCGACATCGCGGTGCGGACCCCCGCCGAGTTGAGGGCTTGGCGGATCCGCAGGGTGGTGTCCCAGGCGAAGCTGTGCTCGGGGTAGCCGGAGTTGGTGGTGGTGCCGCTGGTCTGACAGTTCTTGGTGCCGCCCCGACCGTTGGGCACCTGACGCGACAAGGCCGCGGGGTCGCCGCCGCCGCTGTGACCGGGATCGAGGAACACGATCATGCCGGCGATGTTGCCTGGAGCGGCCGATGACGGCGGGGCGCCGGGCACCGCGGCGGCCGCCACCAGGCCGGCGGTGACCACGACACCGACACGCCACAGAACTGGTACACGCACGCCGTCAACGTAGGCCGGGGCCGACTACGCTGGGAATCTCACACGCACCCGGTCTCTCCAGCTGTAACCAAGCCGCAACCCAGTCGAGACCACACACGACAACGCAAGGGGAGTGTCATGCAACCAGGAGGCCCGCCCGACATGTCGGCGTTGCTGGCCCAGGCCCAACAGATGCAGCAGCGACTGTTGCAGGCCCAGCAGGAGCTGGCCGCCACCGAGGTGCACGGCGAAGCCGGCGGGGGTCTGGTCAAGGTCACCTCCAACGGCAGCGGTGAGGTGCTCGGGGTGCAGATCGACCCGAAGGTCGTCGACCCCGACGACATCGAGACCCTGCAAGATCTGGTGGTGGGGGCGCTCGCCGACGCCTCGAAGAAGGCGCACACGCTGGCCCAGGAACGGCTGTCCCCGCTGGCCGGCGGCATGGGCGGCGCGCTCGGCATGCCGGGGGCCTAGGTGTTCGAGGGTCCGGTCCAGGACCTCATCGATGAGCTGGGCAAGCTGCCGGGCATCGGACCGAAGAGTGCCCAGCGGATCGCGTTTCACCTGCTGTCGGTGGAGCCCTCCGAGATCGATCGGCTCACCGCGGTGTTGACCAAGGTACGCGACGGGGTGCGGTTCTGTGAGGTCTGCGGCAACGTCTCGGATGCGCAGCGCTGCCGGATCTGCGGGGATCCGCGCCGCGACTTCGCCCAGATCTGCGTCGTCGAAGAGCCCAAGGACGTCGCGGCGATCGAGCGCACCAGGGAGTTCCACGGCCGCTACCACGTGCTCGGCGGGGCGTTGGATCCGCTGTCGGGAATCGGCCCCGAGCAGCTGCGGGTGCGTGAGCTGCTCAACCGGGTCGGGGAGCGGGTCGACGGGGTCGACGTCAGTGAGGTGATCATCGCCACCGACCCCAACACCGAGGGCGAGGCGACCGCCACCTATCTGGTGCGGATGCTGCGCGACATCCCCGGCTTGAGTGTGACGCGCTTGGCGTCGGGGCTGCCGATGGGCGGTGACCTGGAGTTCGCCGATGAGTTGACCCTGGGCCGGGCCTTCACCGGCCGCCGCGCCATGGCCTAGATCCCCGCGGGCCCACCCCAGGGCCCATCGCGCC
>NZ_MVHU01000049.1 GCF_002086285.1 Mycolicibacter kumamotonensis
TGCCCTCATGCGACGGCATCAACGGTTCAACAACCGCCCAGAACTCATCACTGATCACACCGGTTCGCAACACGCCAGCGATCGTCGCCGGTCAACACCCCAAACTTTGGGAGACACGCCCTAGTGCGGTGGCGACCGCTTCGGCGTCGACAACCACGGACGCGACGACGCACGAGATCATCTCGTGGATCAGGAGCATGGCACGGTTTGCTTGATCACACTCGGCGCGCGGATGTCATCGGGCGCGCCAGACGGCCCGGGAAGCATGGCGACGAAACGATGAGTATGGGCGGACAACCTGGGCTGCCCGGCCCTTTGATCTGCAGCCGGCACGAGTCCGGTACATAGCCAAACCGATTCGGTTTACGGAAGTCGTCGCGCTATACGACAGTAGGAACCTAACTGCGTCATATCTCTCCGGTCGCAGCGACAAGTTCATCTGGGGCAGCCATCGGACCCGTTGGGGGCCAGAGGGAACCCACGAGGCCGTCGGCACCCTGTTACCCACCTTCGGCCGTGATCGTTCTCGGGAATGGAATGTCATCGCGGACCAACTGGGTGGGGAAGCAGGGCGTGGTACCCGTGATGTGGGGCGCTCCGGGAAGTCCCGGCACACCAATATGTAGTTCGTAGCCGTCCGGCGAAAACCCGGAGCGGTTGGGCTTGTTGATCCCATCTCGCTCGACGACCCACCAGCCCCAACGCTTCCACACATCGCCAGTCATAGCGACGAGCTGGTCTGGATGAATTTCCGGCGGCGCTTTCAGATCGCCTAGCGCAGAGAACAGCTGGGTGGTGCTGTGGGGTTTGTCTTCGCACGGTGTATTACCGCCGGCTGTGCCGTAGCGGCTCGCGTCGAAAGTGACACCGTTCGGCAGCTCGTTGATCGTCTCTTTGAGGTAGCGCAGCACCGTGTCCTGGGCTTGTTGCTGGCTGGTTGGAATGACGGGGTGCAGTTGCCAGCCCGAAGGCGGCGGGGGTGCCGATGTCATGGTGGAACCTCCCAAAATAGTTGCCCCCGTGGGGACAGGGGGACCTAGCGGCCGTTCGGTGTGGCAGCCAACGGTCAGAAAGCCGAGCAGCGTAAGTGCGGTGAATCGCCCGAGCTGCGCAATGCCGCGCCGGTACTGGTTGCGCATATCTAGCCTCCTGCCGGATAGGGCACTGGCACGCCGGCGATCACCGCGCCGAGGTTGGCCAGTGACGGGGTGTTGGGATTCCAGTAGCTGCCGTGCGTGTGAAGGCCCGGCAAGAGCCCGCCCGGCCCTGTGCCGGCGCCACTTCCGGCCTGGAGATCACGTGCCCCGAAATCCGCGCCCATGGGGTTGGGGCCGAGGGTGTGGGAGGTGAAGATGTTGGCGGGGATGATCGGATCAGAGGGGTCAGTCATGGCATACACCGCGCCCCCAGGATTGATGTTCAGGTCGCTGGCATGGTTTACCAGCATGCCAGGGCTGGCGACCGCGATGACATTGTCGGCGGCCAGCTGATGACCGTCACTGACCGCGGCCCCGACCAGGGTGGTGCCGTAGCTGTGCCCGATCACGGTGTCGGTAGACGGCGCCCCGATGTGCGAGGCCCGCATCCCGTTTTCGAACGAGTCCAGGGCACCGGCCCCATGTTGGGCATAGCTGGGCCAGGGAGCCTGCAATGGCACCGACATCGGGCGGTCGTAGTCCATCCAGGTCGTCACCGATACATCCCCAGCTTGAAGATTGGGGTTGGCCGCCACAGCCGCACCGTGCATATCGGCAGCGCGTCTTGCGTTGTCGCCCATGGTGGTCAGGTCAGCCCCGGTGCCTGGGACAAAGACAGCATTGTGGCTGGCAGTGTCGGGGTTACCGATGGAAACGGCGGCGTGGCCTTGGTTATCGAGGTAGCTCAGGTAGCGCGGCGGTCCGTTGGGGTCAGCCTGCATTGCTTGTCGCACGTTGCGGTACCCGTCGAGGTTGTGCCTGGTCTCCTGCAGCTGAGAGTCGAGCATGCTCAGTTGGGACAAGGTGGACAGGTTGCCGCCCGGTGTCAGTGCGAGTTTGTCGCGGCTGGCTTGGAGACGGTCGACGTCAGCTTCGGCGTTGGCTATCAGTTCGGGCATGTGCCGCTCGTTGTAGCGACTCTTGTCCTCGAACGGCATCCCCGGGTGGTTACCGATGAAATGGTCTCGATCGTAGGCGGCGTCTTTTTGCTCCTGGCTCAATTGGTTCCACCACTGCGTGAACTGCTGCGGATCATCCGGCGGCAGCCCTGGGCCGAGGGTGTCGCGACCCACGCCGCCGTCGGCTCCCTCGTCGCCGAAGCTGAACTCGTGCAGACCCGCGGTGGCGGTGGTGAGCTGGCGGGCGATGTCGCCTTCGTTGGTGACCAGGTTCTGCACGCGGTACTGGATGAAGTCGTAGTGGTCTTGTGCTTCTTTCTCCCGCTCCACCTGCTCCGCGGAGGGGCTGTAGTACGTCCGGGTGTCGGTGACGGAGAAGAACTCGCCAACTGTGAAGTCGGCGCGCTCGGCCTCGTCGACGGCGTCGAGCACCGATCTTTTGTTAGCGGCCTGCGTATCGGCGCCGCGTTCGGCGATCCCCGCGGCATTCTCCGCCATGTCGGCCGGGCCGCGGATTTTGATCAGGTCGAGGTAGGCGCGGTCCTGGAAGGCTTCGGCGCCCGCGCCGGTCCAGTCGGTGCCTCCGGGGCGTAGGGAAGAGTTGTAGACCTCGGTGAACGCGGATTCCCAGCTGTGTCCGAGGTTTCTCCAGGTGGCGGCGTTAGTCCGCAGGTGATCCCAGGTGGCGGCGCGTAGCTCCGACAGCGTCGGAAAGGTCATCGCCGACTACCTCGGCGTCCTGACGCCGCCGGCTGCACCGCCGTCGCCACCGGAGCTGCGCGGGACAAGGGGGGTGAAGCCGGGCGGCAGGCCGGCCGCGCCGCCGTCGGTGCCCGAGGCGGCGGGCAGGTGCGAGCCCACGGCGGTAAGCCGCTGCGCAGCGTGGTCGTCCTGTGCCTGGTAGTTGCTCGCCGCCGTGGTCAGCTTTCCTCCGCTGGCGGCCATCCGGGATTTGCAGGCTGTGCCGGTCTTGCTCATTCCGGTGTTGACCTTGCTCGTGGCGGCTCCGGTGGTTTGCCACGCGGAGACAGTCACGGTGGGCAGAGCCGGTGCGACGGTGGCCGCGAGGGCTTCGCAACGCTGCGCCACGCTGCGCAGACCTTCGGGCGTGACCTTGAGCGTCGGGGCGGTCATGTGGGAACTGTATTTGAAGGACGCCATTCCCGCATACGTCCGGAGTCGCGTGCGAAGACGACGCTGTGGTGCTCGAATAGCTGTGGTGGTTCAGCCGAGAGGGCCAACTTGTTCGTTTCCCTCGACGAATACGCCTACTGCGTCGGAGGTGTTCGGGGCCTTCTCGCTGTAGTACATCGTGACGGCTTCGCCCAAACCGCTTGCGTCATAGAAGTACCTGTCGCCGGCGGCATTCATCACGACACATTGCACTCTTCAGCCCCCGGATTGGCTTACCGCTGGCAGTGTAGACACAACCGCGCCGGAAAGGCGCGCAGTCAGCTTTCGGCCGGCCCAGGACATCGGTCTTGGCCTCGGCCATCATCGCCGCCACCTTGGGAAATGTCGGCTCCAAGGTGTCGGCGACCTGGTCCCACTGAGCGGCGACCTCGGCCGGTTCGGTGTGGGCGAAGACCGTCTTGATCGCCGCAGTGACCGCCGGCGCGTGCTTGGCGGCCACCACGCCATGCAGATTGCGCATGAAATGCACCCGGCAGCGTTGCCACGATGATCCGGTGAACTGCTGAGCCACCGCAGCCTTGAGGCCGGCGTGGGCATCGGAGATCACCAGATGCACCCCAGTGAGCCCACGGGCCTTGAGGCTGGCCAAAAATTCGCGCCAGAACTCAAACGACTCGCTGTCGCCGACGGCGGTGCCCAGCACTTCGCGGGTGCCGTCGATGGAGACCCCAGTGGCCACCACCAGGGCCTGCGACACCACGTGCGCACCGACGCGGACCTTGCAGAAGGTGGCATCGCAGAACACGTAGGGGAACTGGGTGTGGGTCAGGCTGCGGGTGCGGAAAGCTTCGATTTCACGATCCAGGCCAGCGCAGATGCGCGACACCTCTGATTTGGACACCCCCGAGCCCACTCCCATCGCGGCGACGAGGTCATCGACGCTGCGCGTCGATACCCCGTGCACGTAGGCCTCCATGATCACCGCGTGCAACGCCTTGTCGATGCGGCGGCGCCGCTCCAGCAGGGACGGGAAGAACGACCCGGCACGCAGTTTAGGAATCTGTACCTCGACATCCCCGGCGGTGGTCGACACCGTTTTGGGGCGGTGCCCGTTGCGCTGCGTGGTCCGGCCCTGGGCTCGCTCGTAGCGGCCGGCGCCGATCGCCTCGGTGGCTTCGGCCTCGATCAGAGCCTGAAGCCCGGCCCGGATCAACTCGGCGAACATCGAACCGGCGTCAGCGGACTTCAGCGCATCGAGCTGAGCGAGCAGGGCAGAATGGTCGTGGGTCATCGCGTTGTGTGTCCTTTGCTTGAGTCACTTTGGTCGGTAACTCAATGACCACTACGCGATGACCCACCCCAAAGCCCTCAACGACACACCAAGAGCCCAACCGCCCCGGTCAGCCGCAGGCCGAAACCCCACCACACCAGGGGACTTAGCCGGGTCGGTCGCCGAGCAGTGGTTCGCCACCAAACAGCACCGTAAGCCGAAAACTGTTGCAGGCTACCGCTCGTTGCTTGACACCGTGGTGTTGCCGAAGTGGGAACGTGTGCCGCTGAAACGGCTTGACTACGAGTCCTATTCAACGTGGCTGGGGGCGCTGTCGGTCGACGGCGGGCAGCGGGGAAGCGGCCTGTCGGCAAGTCGGATCATCCAAGCGCATCAGTTGGTAGGCGCGGTCCTTAAGTACGCCCAACGAACCGGCAAGGTCGCGAAGAACGTCGCACTCGAGATCAAGCGGGATGAAGATCTTCCCGAACAAGCCGAGCGTGAGCGGCGCTACCTGAGCCATGCCGAGCTCCTGATGCTGGCCGAGGCCGCAGATCGTTTCGAGGCGCTGACGTTGGTGCTGGGCTATTGCGGCCTCCGGTTCGGGGAGGCAGTCGCACTGAGGCGCCGGCATGTGGGGGATCGGGTGCTGACGGTGCGCTCGTCCGCAACCGCGGTAACCGGTATGGGCATTGTGGAGTCGACGACCAAGACGAAGCGCGATCGCCACGTGCCGGTGCCGGAACCTGTCTGGAAGAAGCTCAAGGCTGAGTTGCCCGCCGATCCGAACGCGCTGGTGTTTCCCGGTCGGGAGGGCGGCTTCCTGCCGCTCGGTGAGTACCGCTGGGCATTCGACAACGCGTGCGCAGAGGTCGGCATCGAGGGGCTTGTGCCCCACGGCTTGAGGCACACCACGGCGTCACTGGCGATCAGCGCAGGCGCTAACGTCAAAGTCGTGCAGAGACTGCTAGGGCATGCAACGGCGGCCATGACGCTCGACCGTTATGGGCATCTGCTGAACGACGATTTGAGCGGTGTGGCAGATGCGCTGGGCAAGGCCATCAACAGTACTGCGGTATCACTGCGGTATTCGAAGCGTCAGAAGGGTCTGAGACAGCCTAGATAATGCCTTGACCTGCAACGCCCCCATAGCCCAATTGGCAGAGGCAGCGGACTTAAAATCCGCACAGTGTCGGTTCGAGTCCGACTGGGGGCACCGTGTCGGTCGCCCGCGTGACCGCCCCACACCCGCCGGCTAACTGATCGAAGGCAGCGGCACCCGGTCGCCCACTTCGCCGTTGGCATCACGCAGCGCCGGCGCGGCCAGCCCCTCGCGCAGCAGCCAGCGCGCCAGCTCGAGCGTCGCGGCGATCTCGTCATCGGTGATGCGCAGACCGTCGGGCTGCTGGCGCAGCGCGATCACCCCGTTCCAGGCGCCCCACAGGTAGTGCGTCAGCCGCAGCGAGTCGACCGGTCGGGCCTCACCGGCGGCGATGGCGTTGTCAATCTGCCCGGCGAACTGGTGAAGGAGGCGCCCGACTCGCTCGCGGATGCGTGCCTCGGTCTCGTTGTCCCCGGACAGCGGCTCGGCGCCGGGACTGCGGTAGGCCAGGAAATGGAAGGCGCCGGGATGGTCGAGGTGAAAGCGCAGGTAGGCATCGCCGCCGGCGAGCACCCGCTGCAGCGGGCTCAGCGACGGGTCATCGCTGCGCGCCATGTAGTCGGTGAACAGCTCGAGCGCGCGGTCCACCAGCTGCAGGTACAACCCGCGCTTGCCGTCGAAGTGGCCGTAGATGGAACCGACCGAGACGTCGGCCAGTTCCGCGATCTCCTCGATCCGGGCGCCGCCGTATCCGGCCCGGCCGAACACCACCTCGGCGGCGTCGAGGATCGCGGTCCGGGTGCGGGCCCGGCGCCGGTCGGCACGGGCCGCGCCCGGTCGGGGCGCGGTCGCAAGCGGGTCGGCGGACATCGACCCAGGATAGGCCACGTCCCGATTTTATAATGAAATTCACAAAATGAAGAGACTTACAAAATCTGGGTCGAGCTGGCATTCTGCTTCCCATGACTGAGCACACAGACGTGGTAATCGTCGGGAGCCGTTGCGCCGGTTCGGCCGCCGCCATCGCGCTCGCCCGCAGGGCCCGCTCCGTTGTTGCGCTCGACAGCGCCACCTTCCCGTCCGACACCTTGTCCACACACCTGTTCTTCACCCACCACTGGGCGGAGTTGGAGCGCCTCGGCGCCACCTCCCGCGTCCTCGAACTCGGCGCTCCGCTGCACACCAGCGCCGGCCTGGGTGCGCCCGGCGTCGAGTCGGTCGGTCCGTCGAGCACCTATGAGGGCTTCGCCGCCGGGGCGTGCATCCGCCGTCCGGGATTGGACTTCGCCTTGGTCGAGACCGCCCGCGCCGCCGGCGCCGAGGTACGCGAACACGTCCGGGTGACCGATCTGCTGCGCGATTCCGCCGGGCGGGTCACCGGGGTGCGCTACCGGCGGCGCACCGGGGAAACGGGCGAGATCACCGCGAAGCTGGTCATCGGCGCCGACGGCCGACGATCGACGGTCGCGCGACTGGTCGGTACCCGCGCGCACCACAGCTGGGACAACCAGCGCATGATGGCCTACGCCTACTACGAGGACGCCCATCCCGACCGCCGGCACGTGGCCATGCAGTGGCGCTACGACGACGACCTGGTGACGGTCTTCCCGTGCGACGGCGGTCAATTGGTGGCGCTGCAGATGCCACCGGTGCGGCGCGCAGACGAGTACCGCGCCGACCGGGTGGCGGCATACGAGGCGACCATCGACCGCATTCCGCCCTACGCCGAGCGGCTCCGCGGCTGTACCCGGGTCAGCAACGTCTTGGTCTCCTACAACCATCCGTCGTACTTCCGGCACTCCCACGGACCCGGGTGGGCGCTGGCCGGCGACGCCGGACACTTCAAGGATCCGGTTACCGCGCAAGGCATTCGCGATGCGCTGCGCTTCGGCCGGCTGCTCGGGGAAGCCGTCGCCCCCTGGCTGGACGAGCCCGACCAACTCGACCGGGCGGTGGCGCGCTGGGAGTTCGACAGGGACGCCCAGTGCCTGCCGATGTACCAATGGGCGAATTCGCTCGGCCGCGACGACACCGTCTCACCGATCGAGTTCGCCGCCTACCGGTGGTTCGCCGCCCGGGCCGGCGGGTTCACCCAGATCGCCGATGTCTTCAATCGAATCGCCTCACCGCAGAAGGTGTTCTCACCCGGCCGCCTGGTGCGCTGGACCGCCGCGGCCGTCCGCGACCCCGGCGTCGACAACGACGAATTGTGGCGCACCCTGCGCCGCGATCTGCGCCGCGAGCTCGAGCGCATGGCCGAGCAACGGATGTTCGCCCGCCGACGGAAGGCGTCAGCGCGCCAACCCCTGACGCCGCCGTCATCGACCGAGAAAGAAGTCGTGGACGCTGCGCCGGGACCGCGGTCTGCGTAGCGCCGCGGGCTCGGGGCGTGCCGGGGCGCGGTCCATACCTGCCCGCCGGGCGTTTTGCAAGGGCCTGTGACCAGAACTGGCGAATTAATTCGCTAAGATTTCTTAGCGTTTTATTCAATACGAATTGCGATGCAGATCACAAGTTAGCCCAGCCCCGGAGAATACCTGCATAGCCTATGCAACCAGGCTTGCTAACTTGCCCCGACCAGCGGGTTCGTCGGCCGGTACCCGGTACTGGTGGGATTTAATCTGCGACGTCTATCACAAAGACTGCGACATTTTCCATTCACTTCGAATTCAACGCTACGATCGACCGAGCACCCCGTCCTGGCACCCCGGTCGTAGATGACCGCGCCGCTGCGGCAGCTACGAGGGCGTGTGGCGCTAAGACGATACGAGCAGTGATCGATGGGAGCGATGTGGACGACGTGGTGGCTTACGGATCAACCAGCCCGAGAACGCGCATCGTCGACACCGTGACGGTGGATCGGGGCCCGATCGGCGGCCTCGCGGTCACCGCGGACGGCGCCCGACTGCTGGCCACCAACTACGGCGACGACACCGTCTCGGTCATCGACACCGCCAGCGCCACCGTCGTAGCCACCGTGTTCCACGCTGACGAGCCGTTCTCGGTCGCCGTCGGCCCCGCCGGCACCGCCCGGGCGTACGTCACCGCCGGTTCGATGGCGCTGGACGCCGTGCTCGCGATCGACGTCGACTCCGCCGAGGTCACCGGCTGCTATCCGGTGGCCATGGGCATCGGCGAGGTGGTCGCCGACCCGATGGGCAGCCGCGTCTACGCCACCCGTGCCGGTTCCGCCGGCATCGAGGTACTGGCGCTCGATGCGACCATGCGCCCCGCCGGCGTCGTCCAGGTGTCCGCCAGTCCCGCGGCCGCCGCGGCATGCCTGCGAATCAGCCCCGACGGCCGGCGGCTGTACGTGGCGGTCCGGCAACCCACCGGGGACACCGTCACGGTGCTGGACCGCGAACTGAACGTCATCGACACCATCAAGGTCGACGCGACCGTCGTCGACGTCGCCGTCAGCCCGGGCGGTTCCCGGCTGTTCGTGGCGACCTGCGGTGCTGATGGCCGCGGGGCGGTCCATGTGGTCGATGCCCGCACCCACGCCGTCGGCGCCGGCTTCGTCGTCGACACCCAGCTCATCCAGATGTTCCTGAGCCGTGACGGCGAGCGCGCCTACCTGGTCACCGCGGCGGGTGTCCTGGTGATGTGCGCCCGCACCAACGAGGCCCTCGGAACGCTGGTCGCGACCACGGCGCCGTCGTGCGCGGTGGAGAGCCCGGACGGCAGCCGCCTGTACATCGCCGGCTTCGACGGCGCGGTGACCGTCGCCTCGCTGGCCGACCTGCCGGCGCCGTCGGCGTCGCTGCACGAGCAGCTTGCGCTCGACGACGCGGTCAGCCGGATGCTTCAACTCGAACCCGCTCTGTAGCCAGCGCTCCACGGTCCGCGTCGGCATGGTCGAATATGTCGATGCGCAGCACCATGCAGAACTGGCCGTTGACGGTCGGTGCCATCCTTCAGCACGCCACCGGTGTTCACGGCGCCCGCACCGTGACGACCATGACCGACGACGGATTTCGCACCACCACCTACCGTGAGCTGGGCGGTCAGGCCGCCCGGCTGGCCAATGCCCTGCGACGGCTCGGTATCACCGGCGACGAGCGGGTGGCCACCTTCATGTGGAACAACACCGAACATCTGGCCGCCTACCTGGCGGTGCCGTCGATGGGTGCGGTGCTGCACACGCTCAACATCCGGCTGTTCGCCGACCAGATCGTCTACGTCGCCAACGAGGCCGAGGACCGGGTGGTGCTGGTCGACGTGTCACTGGCCGGGCTGCTGGCGCCGGTGCTGGCGCAACTGGACACGGTGCACACCGTGATCGCGGTCGGTGAGGGTGACACCGCAGCGCTGGAGGCCTCCGGCAAGACCGTGCTGCGCTACGCCGACGTGCTGGCCGCCGAGGCGCAAGCGTTCGACTGGCCGGTCATCGACGAGAACTCGGCGGCCGCCATGTGCTACACCAGCGGCACCACCGGCAACCCCAAGGGCGTGGTGTACAGCCACCGTTCCAGCTACCTGCACACCATGGCGGGCTGCACCACCAACGGCGTCGGGGTCGGCTCGGGCGACTGTGTGCTGCCGATCGTGCCGATGTTTCACGCCAACGCCTGGGGGCTGCCCTATTCGACGCTGATGGCGGGCGCTGATCTGGCGATGCCCGACCGGCACCTGGACGCCGCGTCGCTGGTCGCCCTCATCGAGGCGCAACGCCCCACGGTGGCCGGCGCGGTGCCGACGATCTGGAACGACGTCATGCATTACCTGGATCGTGAACCCGGCCATGACATCTCGTCGCTGCGGCTGGTGGCGTGCGGCGGTTCGGCGGTCCCGGTGTCGCTGATGCGCGCGTTCGAAGAGCGCTACGGCGTGCAGGTCCGGCAACTGTGGGGCATGACCGAGACCTCGCCGCTGGCGACCATGGCCTGGCCGCCGCCCGGTACTCCGCCCGAGCAGTACTGGGCGCTGCGCGGGACCCAGGGGCAGCCGGTGTGCGGCGTGCAGGCCCGCATCGTCGACGACGAGGGCGCGGTGCTGCCCAACGACGGTGAAGCGGTCGGCGAGCTGGAGGTGCGCGGCCCGTGGATCACCGGCGCCTACTACCGCGGCCAGGACGAGTCCAAGTTCTCCTCCGGCTGGCTGCGCACCGGCGACGTCGGGCGTATCGACGCACAGGGCTTCGTCACCCTGACCGACCGGGCCAAGGACGTGATCAAGTCCGGTGGGGAGTGGATCTCCTCGGTGGAGCTGGAGAACGAATTGATCGGCCACCCGGATGTGGTCGAAGCCGCCGTCGTCGGGGTGCCCGACGAGCGTTGGCAGGAACGGCCGCTGGCCGTCGTGGTGCCGCGGGGCGGCGCCTCGGTGAGCGCCGCCGAACTTCGAACGTTCCTGTCGGACAAGGTCGCTCGCTGGTGGCTGCCGGAGCGCTGGACGTTCGTCGAGGAGATTCCGCGCACCAGCGTCGGCAAGTACGACAAGAAGACCATCCGAGCCCGATACTCCGACGAGCAATACCAGGTGAGTGAGGTGCGTGACTGATGAGTCTGCGCGTTATCCAGTGGGCGACCGGCTCGGTCGGCGTGGCCGCGATCAAGGGGGTACTCGAGC
Organism: Mycolicibacter kumamotonensis; assembly: GCF_002086285.1. Lineage (GTDB taxonomy): Bacteria > Actinomycetota > Actinomycetes > Mycobacteriales > Mycobacteriaceae > Mycobacterium > Mycobacterium kumamotonense. The sequence continues at coordinate 11,173 of NZ_MVHU01000049.1, forward strand.
ACCCCGACCTCGAGCTGGCCGGCTGCTGGGTGCATTCGAAAGCCAAGAGCGGCAAGGACGTCGGCGAGATCATCGGGACAGAACCGCTGGGGGTGACGGCCACCGACAGTATCGAGGAGATCGTGGCGCTCGATGCCGACGCGGTGATCTACGCGCCGCTGCTGCCCAACCCCGACGAGGTCGCCACGCTGCTGCGTTCCGGCAAGAACGTCGTCACCCCGGTCGGCTGGTTCTACCCGTCCGAGAAGGAGGTGGGACCGTTGGAGGCTGCGGCGCGCGAAGGTGGCGTGACCCTGCACGGCGCCGGTATCGGGCCGGGCGCGGCCTTCGAGTTGTTCCCGCTGCTGCTGTCGGTGATGTCCACCGGCGTGACATTCATTCGCGGCGAAGAGTATTCGGACCTGCGCACGTACGACGCGCCGGATGTGCTGCGCCATGTGATGGGATTCGGCGGCACCCCGGATCAGGCGTTGAGCGGCCCGATGCAGAAGCTGCTCGACGGCGGGTTCCGACAATCGGTACGGCTGTGCGTGGACCGGTTGGGCTTCGCCGCCGACGAGCAGATCCGATCCACGCAGGAGGTGGCGGTGGCCACCGCACCGATCGACTCCCCGATCGGTTCCATCGAACCCGGTCAGGTGGCCGGGCGCCGGTTCCACTGGGAAGCCACCGTCGGCGACGAGGTGGTGGCCCGTGTCACGGTCAACTGGCAGATGGGCCAGGAGAACCTCGACCCGCCATGGACTTTCGGCCCGGCGGGGGAGCGCTACGAGATGGAGGTGCGGGGAAACCCCGACACGTTCGTCACCGTCAAGGGCTGGCAGCCCGAGACCGTCGAGGAGGGTCTGATCAGCAACCCCGGTGTCGTGGCGACCGCGGCGCACTGCGTCAACGCCATCCCGGCGACCTGTGCGGCCCCGGCCGGGTTCGCCGGGTTCTTCGATCTGCCGCTGATCACCGGCCGCGCCGCCCCGCGACTGGCGCGCTGAACGCTAACCTCGAACAATGGCCTACGCAGTCGAACAATCCCGCGTGATAGCTGTGGACGTCCGGGAGGCGTTCGACCGTACGTTGTCGCAGCCTCTGCCCCAGCTGTTCCGGCACTGGTACGGGCCGATTCCCCCGATCAAGGAGGTGCTGGGCCAGACCGGGGCATGGGAAGCGGTTGGCCAGACCCGGGTCGTGCGATTGGCCGGCGGCGGCGGCATGACCGAGGAGCTGATCAGCGTCGACCCACCACGGTCGTTCGGTTACCGGCTCACCGAGGTCAAAGGCCCGTTGGCGCCGCTGGTTCGGTTCGTCGAGGGCCGCTGGCAATTCACCCCGACCGCAGCGGGCACCACGGTCACCTGGCGGTGGGTCATCCACCCGAGATCCGCGCTGGCCACACCCGCGATGCCGGTGTTCGGCAGGCTGTGGAAGGGCTACGCCCGGCGGGCCCTGGCCGAACTGGCGACCCTGCTGGGGGCCTGAGCACCCATGTGCCGCCTGTTCGGATCGCATGAGGCTCAACACCCGTGGCCGTGACAGGAAAGCGAGCCCTGGTACTGGCCGGCGGGGGAGTGGCGGGCATCGCCTGGGAGACCGGCGTGCTGCGCGGCATCGCCGACGAGTCGCCGGCCACCGCGGCCACGCTGCTGGCATCCGACGTGCTGGTCGGGACCTCGGCGGGTTCAGCGGTCAGTGCACAGGTCGGCAGCGGCACCGGCCTCGATGAGCTGTTCGCCCGTCAGGTGGCCGACTCCTCGCCCGAACTCGACCCCGGGGTGGGCGTCGAGGGGATCGCCGAGCTGTTTCTCGCGGCGATGACCGAACCGAACACCTCGGCGGAGCAGAAGATGCAGCGCATCGGCGCGGTGGCGCTGGCCACCCGGACCGTTCCCGCCCCGGTGCGCCGGCAGGTCATCGCGCACCGGCTGCCCTCGCATCGCTGGCCCGACCGCTGCCTGCGGATTACCGCGATCGACATCGACACCGGCGAGCTGATGGTGTTCGACCGGGACTCGGGCGTCGAGCTCGTCGACGCGGTGGCGGCCAGTTGCGCGGTCCCCGGGGTCTGGCCGCCGGTCGAGATCGGCGGACGCCGCTACATGGACGGCGGGATGCGTAGCTCGATCAACCTCGACGTCGCCGCCGACTGCGACGTGGCCGTCGTGCTGGTGCCGTCCGGGGAATCGGCGCCGTCGCCGTTCAGCGCCGGCGCGGCCGCCGAGATCAAGGGGTTCGGCGGGCGGGCCTGCGCGGTGTTCGCCGACGGTGCGGCGTTGCGCGCCTTCGGCGCTAACCCGCTGGATCCGGCCTGCCGGATACCGTCGGCGCGGGCGGGACGCGCCCAGGGCCGCCGGCACGCCGCAGCGATAGCCGAATTCCTTTCCGGCACGGGCTAAGAAGGCTTCGCGGTGTCCAGCGCGTGTGCCGTGAGTTCGCGCCCCACCTGGATCAACTCCGCGGCCCGGTGGAAATCCAGGCTGCGGCAGGCGGTGCGGGGCACTTCGATCAGCAGATCCGGTGGGTTGGACGCCAGCTGATGGCGGGTCAGCGCCGCCTGGGCGATGTCGATGGTGCGGTTCATCACCTCGAAGCTGCCGAGTTTGGGCACTCCGGGGCCGCCGGAGGGGGAGTCGGTGGCCTCCTCGATGTCCTCGGTGTCGTGCTCGGATTCGCCGCTGCTGAACCGGTCCAGAATCGCCCGCGCGGTGGGCCGATCCAGCAGCGAACGCGCCCCGCTGGTGTCCAGCAGCGCCGAGGTGCTGCGCAACATGCGATTGAGCCGCCCGGCCGGTGCGCCGCGCTCGGAATCGTCGGCGGGCCCGGCGGTGGTCGGATCGCCGCCGTTGAGGCTCACCGCCAGCGTCAGGTCGGCGTTGACGGCGCACAGCGGCGCCATCGGCAGCGGGTCGAGGATGCCTCCGTCGGCGAGCAGCCGCCCGTCGACCTCGTGCGGCGCGATCACCCCCGGGATGGCGATCGAGGCGCGGATCGCCGTGTCGACCGGACCTCGCTGCAGCCACACCGAGCGGCCCGCGATCAGGTCGGTGGCGACGGCGGTGTAGGGGATCGGTAGCTGCTCGATGTCGATGTCGCCCAGAATGTCGCGGACGACATCGAGAATCTTTCCGGCCCGCAGTACACCGGCCGCGGTGAACGACGGGTCCAGTAGCCGCAACACCGCGCCCTGCGTCAGCGACTTGGCCCACTCGGCGAACTCGTCGAGTCGCCCGGCCGCCTGAAGGCCGCCGACAAGCGCCCCCATCGACGACCCGGAGATCCCGACGATGTGGTACCCGCGTTCGAGCAGCTCGTGAATCACCCCGATGTGGGCGTAACCGCGCGCACTGCCGCTGCCCAGGACCACCGACACCCGCGGTCCAGTTGTAGAGGCCATGCCCCCCATTCTGCGGCCAACCCCGGCCCGGGCTTTCGATCACCGTGATTGCAACCGCACTTCCGCCGAGAATCGGCAGGTCACCGCGGGTTTCCCGGCGGCTTCCGGGGTGCAGTCCGCGCTGCGGGTGCTGCGGGGACGAGGCAGCCGGCACGACCCACCACCTAGCATTGCCGTCGTGATGGAGCACGTCGGATTCCAGGGTTGTTGTTGCCGCAGCTGAACGCTGCCGCCGACCCCTGTCTCGAATCCACCCCATCCGTTCTGGAGTTTTCACCATGGTTATCGCTGATCCCGTCGCGTTGCGGCGCCCGGCCTCCCGGCCCCGCTCGCTGCGCCTGCCCGACCTCCTGCAGACCACCGACCTGGCCGCCGACGCGGTGCTCAACGGTCACTACGAACACCTGCTGCCCGCATCCGGGCTGCCCACCGACAGTCGCTGGTTCACCCGGATCCACGGCGACGAGCGACTCGACATCTGGCTGATCAGCTGGGTACCCGGACACGCCACCGAACTGCACGACCACGGCGACTCGCTCGGCGCGTTGACGGTGCTGTCGGGCGCATTGGACGAATTCCATTGGGATGGAACTGGGTTGGCCCGGCGGCGGCTCGAGGCCGGCGACCAGGCCGCGTTCTCGCAGGGCTGGGTGCATGACGTCGTCTGGGCGCCGTCACGCCCCGGCCCGACGCTGAGCGTGCACGCCTACTCGCCGCCGCTGGTGGAGATGTCCTACTACGACGTCAGCGCCGACAACACGCTGCGCCGGCAACGTACCGAAATCACCGAACACCCGGAGGCCTCGTGACCACGACGCAGCTGACCAGCCGTATCGACGGGATGCTCGCCGCGGCGCGGGCACGGCTGAACCGGCTGACCGCCGACGAGGTGCCCGCGGCGCTGCGCGACGGCGCGATCCTGGTCGACATCCGGCCGGCCGCCCAGCGGGAGCACGAGGGCCAGGTGCCCGCCGCCCTGGTCATCGAGCGCAACGTGCTGGAGTGGCGCTGCGACCCGACCAGTGAGGCCCGGCTGCCGCAGGCGGTCGACGACGACGTGCAGTGGGTGATCCTGTGCTCGGAGGGCTACACCTCGAGTCTGGCCGCGGCGGCGTTGGTGGACCTGGGTTTGCACCGCGCGACCGATGTCATCGGCGGTTACCACGCACTGGCCGCCGCCGGGGTGCTGGTGGAGCCGAAGGGATCACACGTCCGCGTGCAGCAGCGGTCGGAGCCGCTCGGTTTTGTCCACGGTCCACGCCGCTGGATGTAATATCGCCGCCCAGGCGTCGGCGACGTCGGCGACATAGTGGTGACCGTGGCCGTCCGGTACGTCGACCGCCACCGCCATATCGGCCGAGACCTGCAGAAACGTCACGATCGGTTTCCACTGCACCTGCGGCAGGACGTCGTAGCCGCGCGGCTCGGATAGCCAGTCCGGTTTGTGGAACAAAAGATTCGGGTTCCACCAGGCGATCGGGTCGGAGGCGTGCTGTAGGTACACCACGCGCGGCGTGGCCCAGGGATCGTCCGGGCGCGCCAGGTCCTCCCGGCGGGCAGCGAACCGCGCGTAGCGCCCGTCGTCGTAGACCGGCAGCCATTGCGGCGAGCCGGGATCGCGGTTGACGGTCAGGTCTTTCCAGATGGTGTTCTGAAACGTCGGCCCGGAGAACAGCGCTCCGTCGGTGCGCGCCAGTACATTGTTGAGGTTCATGAACGGTGCCTCGCCGCCGAACGAGCCGAGGCTCTCGCCGAACACCACCAACTTGGGCCGTCGGGCCTCCGGGATCGCCCGTATCTGTTTGTCGACCGCTTCGAACAGGGCCTGTCCGGCCTGGCGGGCGTTCTCCTTGTCGACCAGGAAGGACAGCCAGCTGGGCAAAAACGAATACTGCATGCTCACGATCGCGGTGTTGCCGTTGAACATGTACTCCAACGCGGACGCCTCCGCCTCGTTGATCCAGCCGGTGCCGGTCGTGGTCGCCACCGCCACCACGGCGCGGTTCAGCCCGCCGGTGCGGGCCAGTTCCGCCGCGGCCAGTTCGGCGGTCGCCATGATCCCGTCAGCGGAATTCAGTCCGGCGTACGCGCGGATCGGCTCGATGGCCGGTGTTCCGTTGAACGCGGTGAGTTGCGCGACGTTCGGTCCGCCGGCCACGAAGTTACGGCCCTGATGACCCAGCGACTCCCAGGACGCCAATGACTGCGGCCCGCCGGAACGCAGCGGAGTCGGCGGGGCGGCCTGATCGGGGTCCAACTCGGTATTGACTCGGGCGAAGGTGTCGTTGAGCGTGCGCATAGCGAACTTGACCACCACGCCGTTGAGCAATGCGATGGTCAGGCCCAACAGCAGGGCCACCGTCACCACCACCGAAACACGCCGCGGCGCAACGCGATTGATCTGACGTGCCAGTGCGCGGCCCACCATGCGGACCACCTGCCCGATCTCCACCAGGACGAACAACGTGAGCACCGCCAGCCCGCCCGCCATCGGGAAGCAGTACCAGGCCAGCTGCGGAACATCCATCAGCGAGCGCAGCTGCCGCTGCCAGTGGTAGACGCGGACGATCATCACCAGGTGGGTGACCACGGCGGTCGGGATCAGCACGGCCCAAGCCCAGCCCGGCGCCGGCGGGCTGCTGTCCGCGGACCGCATGTAGCGCACCAGCCACACGATGAGCACCCCGAGGCCGTAACCGGCGGCGCCGGATGCGCCGCTGACCAGACCTTGGAACAGTGGCCCGCGGGGCAGCAGCGACGGCGTCATCGACAACCAGATGAACACCAGGCCCATCGCGGTACCGGTGTAGGTGTAATGCCGTATCCACCAAGGCCGTTCGGCCGATGCGGGCATGGGATCAGCGGTGGGTGAAGTTTGGTGCGCGTTTTTCGGTGAAGGCTTTCATGCCTTCGGTCTGGTCGTCGGTGGCGAATGCCGAGTAAAACAGTCGGCGTTCGTAGAGCAGGCCTTCGGCCAGGGTGGATTCGAAGGCCCGGTTGACGGCTTCTTTGGCCATCCGGGCTGCCGACAGGCTCATTCCCGCGATGGTGGCGGCGACCTTGCCGGCTTCGACCAGCAGGTCCTCTGCTGGCACCACCCGCGAGACCAGTCCGGCGCGTTCGGCCTCGGCGGCATCAATGGTGCGTCCGGTCAGGATCAGATCCATCGCCTTGGCCTTACCGATCGCCCGGGTCAGCCGTTGCGAGCCGCCCATGCCCGGCAGCACACCGAGTTTGATCTCGGGCTGACCGAACTTCGCGGTGTCGGCGGCGATCAGCACATCGCACATCATCGCCAGCTCACAGCCACCGCCCAGGGCGTGCCCGGCGACCGCGGCGATGGTCGGGGTGCGCACCGCGGCCAACTTCGACCAGGCGGCGAAGAAGTCCGCGGCGAACACCTCAGCGAAACTCAAGTCCGCCATCTCCTTGATGTCCGCGCCCGCGGCGAACGCCTTGGCGCTGCCGGTGATGACGATCGCACCGATCCCCGGATCGGCATCGAATTCCGCAGCAGCGGTGGTGACTTCGTGCATCACCTGACTGTTGAGCGCATTGAGTGCCTGCGGCCGGTTCAAGGTGATCGTTGCGACGCGTCCATCACGGTCGACGAGGATGGTCTCATAGCTCATGGGGTGCTCCTTAAAAAACGAGGTCGGGCTCGGCGGGGGCGAAATAGGTCTCGATGTCGGTGGTGCTCACCTCGGCCACAGTCGCCGGTGACCACTGCGGGTTGCGGTCTTTGTCGACCAACTGGGCGCGGATGCCCTCCACCAAATCATGCGAGCGCAGCGAGGCGCACGACACCCGGAACTCCTGAACCAGAACATCTTCCAGGGTCGCCAACTTGGCCGCCCGGCGCACCGATTCCAGCGTCACCGCACACGCAATCGGCGAACGGGTACCGATCAACTCCGCCGCAGCGCTAGCACCCGGACTGCCATGACCGGCCAACGCCGCCACAATGTCAGCGACCGTATCGTGGGCGTAACACTCGTCGATCCAGTCGCGTTGCGCGGCAAGCGGGCTCGGCGGCGGTTCCGCCGCGTAACGCCCCAATGCCTCAGCGACCCCGTCGGCGACGATCGCCGCGGTGAAATCACCCAACACGGTATGCGGCACGAAATGGTCGGCGAAACCCAACGCGATGGCATCGGCGCCGGAAAACGGTGCACCGGTCAGCGCCGCGTGCAGACCCAGATGGCCCGGGGCCCGCGACAGCAGATACGTGCCCCCGACATCGGGAATGAACCCGATCCCCACCTCGGGCATCGCCATCTTCGTGGTATCGGTGACCACCCGGGTGTTGGCGTGCGCACCGACCCCCACACCACCACCCATCACGATGCCATCCATCAACGACACATACGGCTTGGCGAACTCACCGATCTGCGCGTTGAGCAGATACTCGTCATGCCAGAAACGCCGCGCATCCACACCATCGGCTTTGGCGCTGTGATAGATCGCGACCACATCCCCACCAGCGCACAACCCGCGCTCACCAGCACCCGACAACACCACCGCACCCACCGCCGGATCATCAGCCCACGCCGACAGCGCCGCGGCCATCGCCGTCACCATCGGCAGATTCAAGGAGTTGATCACCTGCGGCCGATTCAGGGTCAACAACCCCACCCCGTCCTCGACGCGGGCCAGTACCTCGTCAGATTCACCAGTCACGTCTTCGCAATGTAGATCCCTACCCCCGGTCGCCGATCCGCGGGTAAGGTTTGGCGGAAGAACGGCCCGCAGTCTGTTGGGGAACCCCGGCGGGTCGCGGAACGTTGATCAAGGTGTTCGCACATTTTCGTGGCAGGGCACAAGACAGCATCAGAAAGGATCGGGAAGGTGCGGGAAACCAGCAACCCGGTATTTCGTTCATTGCCCAAACAGGGCGGTTATGCCCAGTTCGGAACCGGCTTCGGGCAGGCCACGGCCGGGGCGGCCCAGCAGATGAGCCAGGGTTATCCGGGCCTGCAGAGCCCGCAGACCGATTACCGGCGGGAGGTCAGCCGCCCGCTCACCATCGACGACGTCGTCACCAAGACCGGCATCACGCTGGGGGTGCTCAGCGTCGCCGCGATCGTGTCCTTCTTCCTGGTGTCGGCCAATCAGGCGCTGGCCGGTCCGCTGACCTTCATCGGCGCGTTCGGTGGGCTGGCGCTGGTCATGGTGGCCATGTTCACCCGCAAGCAGGACAACAAGGCACTGGTGCTCAGCTACGCCGCGTTGGAGGGCATGTTCCTGGGTGCCATCTCGTGGGTGTTGACGGCGTTCACGGTGGGGACCGGCAACGCCGGCTCGATGATCGGCCAGGCCGTGATGGGCACCCTCGGGGTGTTCGGCGGCATGCTGGTGGTCTACAAGACCGGCGCCATCCGGGTCACGCCCAAGTTCACTCGGATGCTCGTCGCCGGCATGTTCGGTGTGCTGGCCCTGATGATCGGCAACCTGGTGCTGTCGCTGTTCGGTGTCGGCGGGGGTGAGGGCCTGGGCCTGCGCAGTGGCGGGACCCTGTCGATCATCTTCTCGCTGGTGTGCATCGGCATCGCCGCGTTCAGCTTCCTGATCGACTTCGACGCGGCGGATCAGCTGATTCGCGCCGGGGCGCCGGAGAAGGCGGCCTGGGGTATCGCACTGGGCCTGACTGTCACGCTGGTGTGGCTGTACCTGGAGATCCTGCGTCTGCTCAGCTACTTCCAGAGCGAGTAGCGACCAGCTAGCTTTCCCCGTTGACTCTGCGCTGAGGGAGTGAAAGTGCGAGTAGCACCCGCCCTCAGCGCAGAGTCATTTTTTGTGTCGGTGGCCCCGGGCAGCATGCCGACATGGGACAACCTTTCATCGGTAGCGAAGCGTTAGCTGCTGGAACTGTGAGCCGCCATGAGCTGCGCCGTTTCCACACCGCAGTCCTGCCGAACGTCTACCAGGAAAAGCGCGCCGAACCCACGCTCCTGAACCGGACGCAGGCCGCCTGGCTGTGGTCGCAGCGCCAGGCGGTGGTTTCCGGCTTATCGGCGTCCGCGCTGCACGGGGCGAAGTGGATCGACGACGACGCGACCGTCGAACTGATCTGGCGTAACGCGCGCGCCCCGCACGGGGTCAAGACCCGTGCCGACCTCATCCTGGACGGCGAATCCCAGTACCTCGCCGGCGTCGTCGCCACCACTCCCGAGCGCACCGCCTTCGACCTGGGCCGACGCGGCCCGTTGCGTCAGGCAGTCGCCAGACTTGACGCACTGGCCAACGCCACGCATTTCAAGATCGACGATGTGGCTCAACTGGCGTCGCGGCATCGTCACACCCGAGGGCTGCGCCAGCTGGAAGCCGCCCTGTACCTCGTCGACGCCGGCGCGCAGTCACCGAAAGAGACCTGGCTGCGGCTGCTGCTCAGCGACGCCGGGTTTCCCCGGCCGACGACCCAGATCCCGGTCCTCGGCGAAGACGGCTATCCGAAATACTTCCTCGACATGGGTTGGCAGGACATCATGCTGGCGGTCGAATACGACGGCGATCAACATCGGACCGATCGGCTGCAGTACGTCAAAGATGTGGAGCGGCTGGAGTACATCCAGACCGCGGGCTGGACCCACATCCGGGTGCTTGCCGAACACCGGGGCTATGACGTGGTCCGCCGCGTCAGGGGAGCCTGGGATGCCCTAAAACGACGTTGACTCTGCGCCCAGGGCGGCGGTTACTCGAACTTTCCCGCCCTGAGCGCAGAGTCAACGAAATGGAACTAGGACAGGCGCTCGACCACCATGGCCATGCCCTGGCCGCCGCCCACACACATGGTCTCCACGCCGAACGTCTTGTCGTGGGTGGCCAGGTTGTTCAGCAGGGTGGCGGTGATGCGGGCGCCGGTCATGCCGAACGGGTGACCGAGGGCGATCGCCCCGCCGGACACGTTCAGCTTGTCTTCGTCGATACCGAGCTCTCGGGCCGAGCCCAGCACCTGCACGGCGAACGCCTCGTTGATCTCGAACAGGTCGATGTCCGAGATCGACATTTTGGCTCCTGCCAGCGCCTTCTTGACCGCCTCGATCGGGCCGAGGCCCATGATCTCCGGCGACAGACCCGACACCCCGGTTGCCACGATGCGAGCCAGCGGCGTGAGGCCCAGCTGCTTGGCCTTGGTGTCGCTGGTGATGATCACCGCGGCCGCGCCGTCGTTCAGCGGGCAGGCGTTACCGGCGGTCACCGTGCCATTGGGACGGAACACCGGCTGCAGCTGGCTGATCTTCTCGTAGGTGGTGCCGGCGCGCGGGCCGTCGTCGGTGCTCACCACGGTGCCGTCGGGCAGGGTGACCGGGGAGATCTCGCGGGCGAAGAACCCGCTGTTGATGGCCTCCTCGGCGCGGTTCTGGCTGCGCACGCCCCAGTGGTCCTGGTCTTCGCGGCTGATCCCGGTGTGCAGCACGACGTTCTCGGCGGTCTGGCCCATCGCGATGTAGACGTCGGGCAGGTCGCCGTCGGCGCGCGGGTCGTGCCATTCCTCGGCGCCCAAGGCGGCCGCCTCGCTGCGGGCCATGGCGTCGCTGAACAACGGATTCTTGCTGTTCGGGGCACCGTCAGCGGCGCCGATACCGAATTGCGACACGGTCTCCACCCCGGCGGAGATGAACGCGTCCCCCTCGCCGGCCTTGATCGCGTGGAACGCCATCCGGGTGGTCTGCAGCGATGACGAGCAGTACCGGTTCACCGTGGTGCCCGGCAGGAAGTCGTAGCCGAGCAGCACCGAGACCACGCGGGCGATGTTGTAACCGGCAGCGCCGCCCGGCTGGCCGCAGCCCATCATCAGGTCGTCGATCTGGTGCGGGTTCAGCTCGGGCACCTTGTCCAGGGCGGCGCGCACCATCTGGGCGGCCAGGTCATCGGGCCGCATGGTGACCAGCGATCCCTTACCGGCCCGGCCGATCGGCGAACGAGCAGTTGAGACAATGACGGCTTCGGGCACTTCGGACTCCTTGAGATCGGGTATTCAGCCGAATCTAGTCCGACGGAACCACCGCGGGTGAATCGGCCTCGTCCAGCGCGGCGCACAGCGCCGGGATCACCTGGCTCGCCGCCAGCGCATACCCCGCGGCAGACGGGTGGTACTGGTCCTGGGCGAACAGTAACCCGGGGGATTCGCGAAACGCGGGCGCGCAGAAGTCGGCGAATGGGACGGCGACGCCGCCGGCGGCCCGGACCGCTTGGGCCTGGGCGCGGGCCAGCTGCCGCGCCCGGGCGTGCGCGACCCAGCGCAGCGGCTGGGGTATCACACTGACCGCGCCGAAATCGGGGCAGGTTCCGACGACCACGGCGGCACCGCCGGCGCGCAGCCGCTTCACCGCCGTGTACAGCCGCTGCGCCGAGCCGGCGATGCCGTTGAGCGCGGTGACGTCGTTCGCGCCGATCATGATCACCGCTGCGTCCGGTGGCGGCCCCGCGACGAACATCGCGTCGACCTGCCCGGCGAGCCCCTTGGAGGTGGCGCCCACGATCGCCTTGGTGCTCAGGCGGACACGCTTGCCGGTCCGCTCCGCCAGCGCCCTGGCGATCAGCGCGCCGGGGACCTCCTCGGCTGAGCGGCAGCCGTAGCCCGTCCCGGTCGAGTCACCGAAGATCATCAGGTGCAGGTCGACGTCCATGCCGCGCTGAAAGCGCTGCACCGCGGCCTCGCCGGCGACGTACACCCCGTCGGCGCGGGGCGGGATGTCGCACGCCCGGGGGATGGTTTGGCGGGCCATGTCGGCCTGGCCGGCCAGCAGATTGCGAAGACCCAGGTAGAGGGTGCCGCCGGAGGCGAGCGCGCCCGCAGTGGCCAGCGTGATCGCCGACCGTCGCGCCACCCGGATCCCCATGCGGCAAGTCTAAGGAGCGAGTCCGCCGACCGTCCGCGTGCAGCAAACAAAATAGATCACGATGTGGACCCGAAGCCGTATCGGAACGAATCCTAAGATTTCTTCACAGACTCCTTCGTGTGACGATAGGTCTTACCGCGTTGGCTGTGCCGGCCGGGGCCGGCTGGAGGGAGTGTGCACCATGACCGCGCCCAGCAAAATTCCCAGCTTGCCGCGTACATTCAGCCCGCTGCGCCCGGGACTGCGCACCCGCCGCATCGCCCGCAACGACGGGCTGCCGGTGGAGGTCGTCGAGGAAGCGCCCAGCGTCGAGGGACGGCTGACATGGCTGGCGACGCGGATGACCGTCCGGCCGGCGCTCGCGGTAGGCAGCTACCTTCCGCGGATGCCGTGGCCGTTCGGTCTCGTCGACTTCGCCGCGAAGGCGGTGCTGCCGGCACCGGGCACGGTGCGCGCGAACATCCGCCTTCCGCACTGCACGGCGCAGCTGGTGCGTGCCGCCGGCGTCCTGCCCGCCGACGGCACCCGCCGGGTCGTGCTGTACATGCACGGCGGCGCCTTTCTGACCTGCGGAGCCAACACTCACGGCCGGCTTGTCACCAAGCTGTCGAAGTACGCCGACAGTCCGGTGCTGGTGGTGGAGTACCGGATGGTGCCCAGACACTCCATCGACGATGCGATCGACGACTGTTACGACGCCTACTGCTGGCTGCGCCGCCAGGGCTACGGACCCGACCAGATCGTGCTGGCGGGCGACTCCGCCGGCGGCTACCTGTCGCTGGCGCTGGCCGAGCGACTGCTGGACGAGGGCGGGGAAGACGCGGTGCCGGCGGCGATCGTCGCGATGTCGCCGTTGCTGGAGATCGCCAAGGAGGCCAAGAAGGCGCACCCGAACATCCACACCGGTGCGATGTTCCCGCCCAAGGCGTTCGACGCGTTCGTCGAACTGGTCGAAGCGGCGGCCCGCCGCGACCGCAAACACGGTCGGCGCGGCGAGGTCCTCGAGCCGCTGCAATACGTCAAGCCGGGACTTCCGCGCACGCTGATCCACGTCTCCGGCGCCGAGGTGCTGCTGCATGACGCGCGGCTGGGCGCCGAGGCGCTGGCCGCAGCGGGCGTCCCGGTCGAACTGCGGGTCTGGCCCGGCCAGATCCACGTCTTCCAGATCGCCGCGCCGTTCGTGCCGGAGGCCACCCGCTCGCTGCGCCAGATCGGCGAGTACATCCGCGAGGCCACCGGTTAGGCCAGGCCGTGGCCTGGTGAACCGGACCGCCTGAGACGATGGCAGGCATGCGGATAGCGCGCCATATCAGTGACCTCATCGGCAACACCCCCCTTGTCGAACTCAGTTCGGTCGTCCCCGCCGGCGCGGGCCGGGTGGTGGCCAAGATCGAGTACCTCAACCCCGGCGCGAGCTCCAAGGACCGCATCGCGGTCAAGATGATCGACGCGGCCGAGGCCAGCGGGGCCCTCAAGCCCGGGGGCACCATCGTCGAACCCACCTCCGGCAACACCGGCGTCGGCCTGGCGCTGGTCGCCCAGCGCCGCGGCTACAAGTGCGTGTTCGTCTGCCCGGACAAGGTCAGCGAAGACAAGCAGAACGTGTTGCGGGCCTACGGCGCCGAGGTGGTGGTGTGCCCCACGGCGGTGCCGCCCGATGACCCGGCCAGCTACTACAGCGTGTCCAACCGGCTGGTTGAAGAGATCGAGGGCGCCTGGAAGCCCGACCAGTACTCCAACCCGGCCGGCCCGGAGAGTCACTACGAGACCACCGGCCCGGAGATCTGGTCCGACACCGACGGCCAGGTCACCCATTTCGTCGCCGGGATCGGCACCGGCGGCACCATCACCGGCACCGGCCGCTACCTCAAGGAGGTGTCGGAGGGCCGGGTGCAGATCATCGGCGCCGACCCGGAAGGCTCGGTGTACTCCGGCGGAACCGGCCGGCCGTATCTGGTGGAAGGCGTCGGCGAGGACTTCTGGCCGGCCGCCTACGACCCGGACATCCCCGACGAGATCATCGCGGTGTCCGACGCGGACTCCTTCGAGATGACCCGGCGGCTGGCCCGCGAGGAAGCGCTGCTGGTCGGCGGGTCCTGCGGCATGGCCGTGGTGGCGGCCGTGGAAGCGGCCGTCAAAGCCGGGCCCGAGGCGCTCATCGTCGTCCTGCTGCCCGACGGCGGTCGCGGCTACATGTCGAAGATCTTCAGCGACGCCTGGATGTCGTCCTACGGATTCCTGCGCTCCCGGCTGGACGGCTCGACCGTGCAACCCACCGTCGGCGATGTGCTGCGGGCGAAGTCCGGGGTGCTGCCGGACCTGGTGCACACCCACCCGTCGGAGACCCTGCGCGACGCCATCGGGATCCTGCGGGAGTACGGGGTGTCGCAGATGCCCGTCGTCGGCGCCGAGCCGCCGGTGGTGGCCGGCGAGGTGGCCGGCAGCGTGTCCGAGCGCGACCTGCTCTCGGCCGTCTTCGAGGGCCGCGCCAAACTGGCCGACGCCGTGTCACAGCACATGGGCCCGCCGTTGCCGCTGATCGGCTCGGGCGAGGTGGTCGGCGTCGCTGCGACCGCGCTGGCCGAGGTGGACGCGGTGATGGTGGTAGAGGACGGCAAGCCGGTCGGTGTCATCACCCGCCACGACCTGTTGGGTTTTCTGTCCGACGGGCCGCGTCGCAGGTAGTCACGACCAGGGGCCCCTTGCGGTAGCGTGAAAATCCGCATCAAGATTCGATGAAGGGTGCCCATGACTGACATTCCGCCGCCGGGTAACAACCCGCCTCCACCGC
>NZ_MVHU01000004.1 GCF_002086285.1 Mycolicibacter kumamotonensis
CCCCGGATTCCCGCCCCCCGGATTCCTGGCCCCCGAGGCTCCCGGTGGCGGAGGCGGTGGTGCGGCGACCGCGGTCCAGGCCGCGTTGACCCAGGTCGGGACGCCCTATGTGTGGGGCGGGGCCGCACCGGGCGGCTTCGACTGTTCGGGGCTGGTGATGTGGGCGTTCCACCAGGCCGGCATCAACCTGCCGCACTCCAGCCAGGCGCAGGCCAATGGCGGACAGCCGGTGGCGCTCTCGGACCTGCAGCCCGGTGACGTCCTGACCTTCTACTCGGATGCCTCGCACTCGGGCATCTACGTCGGTGACGGCATGATGATCCACTCGTCCACGTACGGTCAGCCGGTCCGGGTGGTGCCGATGACCTCCTCGGGCCCGATCCACAACGCTCGCCGTTACTGAGCCCCGGTGCCTTCGCCGGCTGCTCGCCGGCCTGCTGGCAACCGAGCTGATCGCCGCCGCCGCGGTGCTGATCGCCGCAGCCCCGCGGCCGGCCGATGCACCGGTGGTGGTGGGCGATCACCGCAGCGTGGTGACGGAGAATCACGACGGCCCGCGTGGTGATGCGCTGCTGGCCCGCGTCGAGGCCAACATCGGCGACGCCGTCGAGGCGGTCGAGGCGTTCTGGGGGACCGACTGGGCGCACCGTATCCCGCTGCTGGCCACCGGCTCGGACCGGCAGTTCGCCGCCGTGGCCGGCGGCGACACCGCGGCGGCCGATGCCGCGCAGTGGTCCGACGTCGCCGCGGTCGCGGTGGCCGACCGGGTGGATCCGGAACGCCGGCTGGTCACCGGCCAGCGGATCGTTTTCGCCCCGGGCGCAGACGCGATGAGCACCCCGGCGCTGCGAATCGTGTTGACCCATGAACTTTTCCACTTTGCGGCCCGAGCCGACACCGCCATCGACGCGCCGCGCTGGCTCACCGAGGGGGTCGCGGATTTCGTGGCTCGCCCGGCCCCGGCTTCGGCCAGCGCCCCTGCGGTCCCGCCGGCCTTGCCCTCCGACGCCGACCTGGACGCGCCGGGACCGCGGCGGGCGCAGGCCTATGACCGGGCGTGGGAGTTCGCGCGTTTCGTCGCCGACCGGTTCGGCGTCGCCAAGCTGCGCGAGCTCTATGCGTCCGCGTGCGGCCCCGGACATGTCGAGCCTGCCGTGGCGGTGGCCCTGGTGCTCGGCGTGGATCTACCGGACCTGCTCGCCAGGTGGCAGCAGTGGCGGGGCTAGCATCCCTGCAGTGAGCCGGGTCCTGCTGGTTACCAACGATTTTCCGCCGCGTCCCGGCGGTATTCAGTGCTATCTGGAAGAACTGGTGCGCCGCATCGCCGGATCCGGGCGCCACGACGTGACGGTGTATGCGCCGCAATGGAAGGGCGCCGACGCGTTCGACGACGCGGCGACATCCGCCGGCTATCAGGTGGTGCGTCACCCCGGAACGCTGATGCTGCCGGGCCGTGCCGTCGACGCCCGGATGCGCCGGCTCATCGCCGAGCAGGCCGTCGACACCGTCTGGTTCGGCGCGGCCGCGCCGCTGGCGCTGCTGGCGCAGCGGGCGCGCGCCGCCGGCGCCAGCCGGGTGCTGGCCAGCACCCACGGACACGAGGTCGGCTGGTCGATGCTGCCGGGGGCCCGCTCGGTGCTGCGCCGGATCGGGGAGACCTGCGACACCGTCACCTTCGTCAGCCACTACACCCGTGGCCGGTTCGCGTCGGCGTTCGGCCCGAACGCCGCGCTGGAACACCTGCCGCCCGGGGTGGACACCGACCGGTTCCGGCCCGACCCCGCCGCTCGCGCCGAACTGCGGGTCCGACACGGCCTCGGTGGGCGGCCCACCGTGGTGTGCGTGTCGCGGCTGGTGCCGCGCAAGGGCCAGGACATGCTGATCAGGGCGCTACCGGCGATCCGGCAGCGGGTGGAGGGGGCCGCGCTGGTGATCGTCGGCGGCGGCCCCTATGCCGAGACGCTGCACAAGCTGGCGGCAGAGCACGGGGTGGCCGACGCGGTGACGTTCACCGGCGGCGTCCCGGCCGCCGAGCTGCCGGCCTACTACCTGCTCGGCGACGTCTTCGCGATGCCGTGCCGCACCCGCGGCGCCGGACTCGACGTCGAGGGCCTGGGCATCGTGTTCCTGGAGGCCTCGGCGGCCGGGGTCCCGGTGGTCGCCGGCCGCTCGGGAGGCGCGCCCGAAACCGTGCTGGACGGCCGGACCGGGCGGGTGGTCGACGGCCGATCCGTCGCGGCGATCGCCGACGCCGTCAGTGCACTGCTCGCCGACCCGGACCGTGCCGCCGCGATGGGCGCCGCGGGGCGTGAATGGGTGATGGCCCAGTGGCGCTGGGACACGCTGGCCGGACGCATGGCCGACCTGCTGCAGGCCTGAGCCGTTCAGTCTTTGGTGTAGATCGACTCGATCGCGTCGGCGAACTTCTCGGCCACCACCTTGCGCTTGACCTTCATGGTCGGCGTCAGCTCACCGGTGGCCTCGGTGAAGTCGACCGGCAGGATCCGGAACTCGCGGATCGACTCGGCGTTCGACACCGCCAGGTTCGCCTGCTTGACCGCCGCCTCCACCTCGGCCAACAGGTCGGGGTCGGTGGTCAGGTCCGCGATGGTGGCGGTGTCGGCCTTGCTGTTGCGCTGCTTCCAGCCCTCGATGGCTTCCGGGTCGATGGTGATCAGCGCCCCGATGAACGGCTTGGCGTCACCGACGACCATCGCCTGGCTGATCAGCGGGTGGGCGCGCAATTGGTCCTCGAGCACCGCGGGGGCGACGTTCTTGCCGCCGGCGGTGACGATGATCTCCTTCTTGCGGCCGGTGATCTTCAGGTAGCCGTCGTCGTCGATGTCGGCCAGGTCGCCGGTCTTGAACCAGCCGTCGGTGAACGCCTCGGCGGTG
Organism: Mycolicibacter kumamotonensis; assembly: GCF_002086285.1. GTDB lineage: Bacteria > Actinomycetota > Actinomycetes > Mycobacteriales > Mycobacteriaceae > Mycobacterium > Mycobacterium kumamotonense. The sequence continues at coordinate 2,896 of NZ_MVHU01000004.1, forward strand.
GCCTGCTCGTTGCGCCAGTAGCCGCTGAACACCACCCCGCCGCGCACCAGCAGCTCGCCGTCATCGGCGATGCGCATGCTGTTGCCCGGCACCAGTTTTCCGACGGTTCCGACCTTCATGCCGCCCACCGGGTTGACGGTGATGGCGGCGGTCGTCTCGGTCAGGCCGTAGCCCTCGTAGATGGACAGCCCGACGCCGCGGTAGAAGTGGCCCAGCCGTTCGCCCAGGGGCGCACCGCCGGACACCGAGGCGCGGCAGTCACCGCCGAGCGCCGCGCGCAGCTTGTGATAGACCAGCTTGTCGAACAGGGCGTGCTTGGCGCGCAGCAGCAGCCCGGGTCCACCGCGGTCGGCAGCCTCGCTCCAGTCCACCGCGGTCTGCGCGGCCATCTCGAAGATCCGGCCCTTGCCGTCGTTGGCGGCGTTGCCGGCCGCGGTGTTGTAGACCTTTTCGAACACCCGCGGCACCGACACCACCACGGTCGGCTTGAACACCGAGAACATCGGCACCAGATTCTTGATGTCGCTGGTGAACCCGACCGTGACCCGGTTGGCGAAGGCCGCCAGCGTCAGGGCGCGGGCCAGCACGTGGGCCAGCGGCAAGAAGATCAGCAGGCGCTGGCCGGGGCAGAGCAGCGTCGGCAGCGCGGCCTTGGTGCCGAGCACCTCGTAGATCAGGTTGGAGTGGGTGAGCTCGCAGCCCTTGGGCCGACCGGTGGTGCCCGAGGTGTAGATCAGGGTGGCCGGGTCGGTGGCCCTCAGCGCCTCCACGCGTGCGGCCAGCTGCGCCGGGTCCTCGCCGGCGCCGGCCTCGGCGAGTTCGTCGAGCGCCTTGGCTCCCGACCCGTCGATGGTCAGCACCCGCCGCAGCGCGGGCAGGTCACCGGCGAGTTCGTCGACCATCTGGGAGTGGGCGTCGGTTTCGGCGAATGCGAGCACCGCGCTGGAGTCCTCCAGCACCCAGCGCACCTGCTCCGCCGACGACGTCTCATAGATCGGCACTGTCACCGCGCCGATCGACAGGATCGCGAAGTCCAGGATCGTCCACTCGTAGCGCGTCGCCGAGAAGATCACCACGCGGTCACCGGCCGCCACCCCGAGGGCGAGCAGACCCAGCGCCGCCGAACGGATGTGCGCGGCCGCGGTGGCGCAGGTGACGTCGGTCCACACCCCGTCGACGAGGCGCTGGAAGATGACGTAGTCGGGATGGTCGCGCTCGTGTTCGAAGACTAATGCGGCGACGTTGTCGTGCTCCTCGACGGTGAACGGCGCGGGAACACTGAACTCACGCATGCGATGACCTCTCTTGGCAGCCTGTCTCTATCCGCCCAGCCTAGTAGGCGCGCGGCGACCGATGTGACGGTGGTCACTGCCGGTGCAGCCGCGGCCGTTGCGCACCCGGTGCGTTCCGCGCCGAAGGCGTCATATGTGAAGCTGGGGCGATGAACAGTATCCAGGTTGCCGATGAGACGTTCATCGCCGCATCCGGGGCGCAGGTCGGCGCCGTCGTCGGGGACCGCTCGAGTTGGCGGCGCTGGTGGCCCGACCTGCAACTCCAGGTGGTCGAGGACCGCGCCGAAAAAGGCGTCCGATGGACTGTCGGCGGGCCGCTGACCGGAACCATGGAGATCTGGCTGGATCCGATGCTCGACGGGGTGATGCTGCACTATTTCCTGCACGCCGAGCCCACCGGCGTGACCGGCCGCCAGCTGGCCCGGCTGAACCTGCCCAAGATGGTCCACGCGCGCCGGGTTGCCGGCAAGCGGATGGCCTTCGAGGTGAAAGCCCGCGTCGAGCGGTCCCGGCCGGTGGGTGTCGCACCGGCCGCCGTGGGCTGACCCGGACTAAACAGGCGGACGCCCGGCGCGGCGAGGTACCGTCTCTGCCGAGGGCCGGTCGGCGGGCGCGAACGAGTTAGGGAAGTAACCAGGTGGCGGACAAGACAGCTCAGACCATCTTCATCGCGGCGGATCCGGGCACCGTGATGAAGGTGATCGCCGACATCGGCGCCTACCCCGAATGGGTCTCGGAGTACACCGAGGCCGAAGTGCTCGAAACCGACTCCGACGGCTACCCGAAGGTGGCCCGGCTGGTGCTGGACGCGACGGTGCTCAAAGACACCATGGTGCTGGAGTACGACTGGGCGCCGGACCGCCGCTCGGTGCGCTGGTGGCTGGTCTCCAGTTCGCTGCTGAAAGCACTCGACGGGGAATACCGCTTGACGGCCAAGGGATCCGGAACCGAAGTCGTGTACGAGCTGTCGGTCGACCTGATGATTCCGATGATCGGTCTGCTCAAGCGCAAAGCGGAGCGGCGACTGACCGACACCGCGCTGAAGGACCTGAAGAAACGAGCCGAGGCTGAGTGAGGCCGCCTGAACCAGCGCCCACAGCGCTCCCAGCGGCGCCGATCGGTCTGTTCGTCGGCAAAGGCGGCGTCGGCAAGTCCACGCTGGCCGCGGCTACCGCTGTCGCCGAGGCGCTCGCCGGCAACCGGGTGCTGCTGATCTCCACCGACCAGGCGCATTCGGTCGGCGATGTGCTCGGCGTGACGGTGGCGCCCAGCGGTGCCCGCGATCCCGTTTCGGTGGCGCTCGACGACGCCGGACCGGGCAGGCTCGACGTGCTCGCGCTGGACACCCTGGCCCTGCTCGAGGCGCACTGGAGTGAAGTGGTCGCGGTTCTGTCCGGGCGATTTCCGGAATCGGATCTGGGAAGCGTTGCGCCTGAGGAACTTTCGGCGCTGCCCGGTGTCCAGGAGGTGCTCGGCCTGCACGAGGTCGGCGAGCTGGCCGCCAGCGGCCGGTGGGATCGGGTCGTCGTCGACTGCGCATCCACCGCCGACGCGATGCGGATGCTGACACTGCCCGCCACGGTGGCGCTGTATGCCGAGCGAGCCTGGCCGCGACACCGCAGACTCAGCACGGCCGACGACCGATCGGCCGCCCTGGTCGCGCTGATCGAGCGGATCAGCCGGGCTGCCGAGCGCCTAGCCGCGCTGCTGACCGACGAGGCGCTGGTCGGGGCGCACCTGGTGCTGACCGCCGAGCGCGTGGTGGCGGCCGAAGCCGTCCGGACCCTGGGGACGCTGGCCCTGACGGGTGTGCGCGTTGATGAGCTGATCGTCAATCAGATTTTGTTGCAAGATGATTCGTACGTCTACACCGACCTGCCCGCCCATCCGGCGTTCGACTGGTACGCCGAACGGATCCGCGAGCAGCACGGCGTCCTCGAAGAACTGGATCGCACCATCGGCGACGTGGCGATGGTGCTGGTGCCGCACCTGGCGGGGGAGCCGATCGGGCCCAAGGCGCTGGCCGAGCTTCTCGAGGGCGCCCGCCGCCGGGACGGGTCGGCGCCGCCGGGGCCGGTACGCCCGGTGGTCGACCGGGAGTCGGGTTCCGGACTGGGGGCGGTGTACCGACTGCGGCTAGAGTTGCCCCAGGTCGATTCCGGTGCGCTGAGTCTGGGGCGGGCCGGCGACGACTTGATCATCGGTTCCGGCGGCACCCGACGCCGGGTCCGGCTGGCGTCGGTGCTGCGGCGATGCACGGTTGTGGACGCAACGTTGCGTGGCAGCGAATTGACGGTGCGTTTCCGGCCGGACCCGCAGCTCTGGCCGGTGAGCAATGACGAGGAGGTGCGACGTTGAGCGCTGGCGCGCACCCCGACCTGGGTGAGCTGGGGCCCGAGCTGCGCAAGCTCGCCCAGGCCATCCTGGACCGCCTCGACCCGGCGGTGCGGGCGGCGGCGCTGCTGGCGGCCTCCGGTGACGGTCCGGGCAAGTGCCAGCAGGTGTGGTGCCCGGTGTGTGCGTTGGCGGCGTTGGTGACCGGAGAGGAACATCCGTTGCTCGCCGTCATCGCCGAACACAGCGTGGCGTTGTTCGAGGTGATCCGGGCGGTGGTCGGTGAGACCGGTGCGGCACCGGGCCCGCCCGACGGCCCGACACCCGGCGGGGACGGCGGCGCGCCGGCCCGGCCCGGCTACCAGCACATCCCGGTCACCATAGAGAATTGAGGGCACTAAGCCCTTAAAACAAAGCAACCTAAGGAATTCCGGGGAATCGTCCGTGTGACGAATCACCGTGTGGCCGCGGCCACCCATGGTCGGTAAAGTTGGCGCGAACACGGCCGATGTTCGTGGGTAGGAGGGAGGGGCCATGTGGTATTGGCTGTTCAAGTACGTACTCTTGGGGCCCCTGCTGGCCCTGATCGGCCGTCCCAAAGTCGAGGGTTTGGAGAACATTCCCGAGGAGGGGGCGGCGATCCTGGCCAGTAATCATCTGGCCGTCATGGACAGCTTCTACCTGCCGCTGGTGGTCCGCCGGCGGATCACCTTCCTGGCCAAGTCCGAATACTTCACCGGCACCGGCATCAAGGGCTGGTTCACCCGCTGGTTCTACACCGCCGTCGGGCAGGTGCCCATCGACCGCACCGATTCCGACGCGGCGCAGGCTGCCCTGCACACCGCCGAGCGGATCCTCAAAGACGGCAAGCTGCTGGGCATCTACCCGGAGGGCACCCGTTCACCCGACGGCAGACTGTACAAGGGCAAGACCGGCCTGGCCCGGCTCGCGTTGCACACCGGCGTCCCGGTGATTCCGGTCGCCATGATCGGAACCGATGTGGTCAACCCGCCGGGGACCAAGATGCTGCGGTTCGGCCGGGTCACGGTCCGATTCGGCAAGCCGATGGACTTCTCCCGCTTCGACGGGATGGCCGACAACCGCTTCATCGAGCGGGCCGTGACCGACGAGGTGATCTACGAACTGATGGGCTTGTCCGGTCAGGAGTACGTCGACATCTACGCGGCCAGTCTCAAAAACGGTGCCCCGCAACAAGAGGGGGCGACGGCTCAGCCGGTCGCCCGATTTCCGGAAACCGCTGCAGGCTGATCCGGGCTCGTCCGGCGGCCGTGATTGAGACTCGCGCCGGCCGCGACGATCACCGCCACCGCCCACCACACATACGATGTCCCGGCCAGTTGACGCCACCACGCCGCGCCGGATTCGTGATGCTCGGGCAGTAATTCGATCGGGCTTCGCATCATTAGCGCCAAGCCGAGTGCGCTGAGTACACCCAGCGCGATCGCCCGGTGGCGGTAAGCCAGGACACCGGTCACCACCACCGTCGGCAGCATCCACACCCAGTGGTGTGACCACGACACCGGGGACACCACCAGCCCGAACAGTGCCACGCAGATCAGCGCCAGGATCGGCTCCCCGGCGCTGCACACCCGGCGGGCCGCCCACACCGTCAGTGCCAGTACCAGCAGGCAGCCCAGCAGCCACAGCGCCGAACGCAGCTGCTCGCTCAGCGGCAGCCGGGCCAACGCCCCGGCCAGGTTCTGGTTGGTGTTCAGCGTCGCCCCGCCGATGCGGTCGGTGTTGCGAACGGTATGCGTCCAGTACTGCCAGGAGTCGCTCCAGGCCAGCACGAAGCCCACCATGGTCGCCGCCAGAAACGATGCCACCGCGGTCACCGCGGCGCGGGTATCGCGGCGCAGCAGGAAATAGAGCAGGAACACCGCCGGCGTCAGCTTCAGCGCCACCGCCACCCCCAGCAGCGTGCCACGCGGCCAGGTGGTGCGGCGCGGCACGCAGTCGGCGATCACCAGCGTCATCAGCACCGCGTTGATCTGGCCGAAGTCGAAGTTGGCCCAGATCGGTTCGGCGTCGAGCCAGATTGCCGCCGCGACGATCGCCACGGCCACCACCGCCCGCCGCCACCAGGCCGGGCCGCTGCCGCGGCCGACGTCCCCGATGTCCAGGCCGGTGAGCAGGATGGTGATGGACACCACCAGCAGCAGCGCCGAGATGATCGTCAGCGCGGCGGTGCCCACCCCCAGCGACACCCAGGTGAGTGGGGCGAAGAGCACCGCGGCGATCGGGGGATAGGTGAACGGCAGCACCGTTCCATCGATCTGGGTGGCGAACCAGTCGTCGCCGTACAGCGGATGTCCGTCGCGCCAGGCCTGCGCAGCCATCCGGTAGACATCGACGTCGATGTGATAGGGCGTGCTGCCGAGCGCTCGCCACGTGGTGTAGCCCAGGGCCCCGATCGCCAGCAGGGTGAAGACCCACCAAACGGCCCAACCGCTGATGCCCCCGTGCCGACGGCCCGGGTCGGGCGGCCGAGATGTACTCATGTCGCCGCACAGCCTATCGGGTGGCCCGTTTCACCAAGCCGTACCGGCGGTGATCCGGGCGTTGTGTGCCGCGAGGGCGTACGTTGCAGTAGATGCTCGAATGGTTCCGCGATGACATCGTCAACCGCGGCAGACTGCCGTTGTTGTGTTGCCTGCTCGCGTTCCTGGTGACGTTCGTGGTGACCCGCTCCGTGGTCCGCTATATCCGCAGCACCGCCGGGCGCGTCGACACACCCCGGTGGTGGCGGCCGCGCAACGTGCACATCGGTTCCAAGCACATCCACCACGTGGTCTTCGGGGTCGTGCTGGTGATGATCGCCGGGGTCACCCTGGTGGCCGCGGGGCCCAACCAGCACCAGCCGATGTTCAGTGTCGCCGCGATCGGGTTCGGGATCGGCGCCGCATTGGTGCTCGACGAGTACGCGCTGATCCTGCACCTGTCCGATGTGTACTGGGAGGAGGACGGGCGCGCCTCGGTGGATGCGGTGTTCGCCGCCACCGCGGTCACCGGGCTGCTGGTGCTGGGGTTTCACCCGTTGACGTTCCTGCTGTCGCTGTGGCATGACACGTCCTCGCCGCTGATCCGCGCCGGGGTGTTCTTCAGCATGGTGATGGCGCTGCCGCTGGCGGTGGTGGTGCTGCTGAAGGGCAAGGTGTGGACCGGGCTGGTCGGGATGTTCTTCTTCCCGCTTTTGGTGATCGGCGCGATCCGGCTGTCGCGGCCGCACGCGCCGTGGGCCCGGTGGCGTTACCTGGCCCACCGTGAGCAGATGCGCCGCGCGCTGGACCGGGAACGCCAGCTGCGGCGCCCGGTGGTGCAGGCCAAGCTGTGGCTGCAGGACGCCATCGCGGGCCGGCCTCAGCTGCCCGATGACCGCGTCGTCGACGCCGAACTCGACCGTGAGGTGCGGGCCGCCTCGGCGCCGACGGAACCGATCATGATCGGACGGCCGAGAGTGCCCACCGGGCGGGCGCCCCAGCGCCCGGCGCCCAACCGTGCGGTCGCGGACCCCGCCGCGCCGACGGTGCCCTTTTCGGTCCGGCCGCCGAGAACCGGTGGTCCGTGGCGGTGAGGTACTTCTACGACACCGAGTTCATCGAGGACGGCCGCACCATCGAGCTGGTCTCGATCGGCGTGGTTGCCGAGGACGGGCGCGAATATTACGCGGTGTCCACCGAATTCGATCCGGCGCGCGCGGGGCCGTGGGTGCGCACCCACGTGCTGCCCAAGCTACCTTCCCCGGCATCGCAGGCGTGGCGCTCGCGCGCCCGGATCCGCACCGACCTCGAGGAGTTCCTGCGGGTCGACCGCGGCGATCCGATCGAGTTGTGGGCCTGGGTGGCCGCCTATGACCACGTGGTGCTCTGCCAGCTGTGGGGGACCATGCCCGATCTGCCGGCGCCGATCCCGCGTTTCACCCGTGAGCTGCGTCAATTGTGGGAGGACCGGGGTAAGCCGCGCCTGCCGCCGCGGTCGGCGGGTAGCCACGACGCGCTGGTGGACGCCCGTGACCAGTTGCGTCGATTCCGGGTGATCACTCAGACCGAACTGGCCTGATCAGTGCGGGTCCGCACCCGGCTACCATGGTCGGGTGAACTGGACCGTTGACGTACCCATCGACCAGCTGCCGGCGCTGCCGCCGCTGCCCGCGGACCTGCGCGAGCGTCTCGACGACGCGCTGGCCCGGCCGGCCGTTCAGCAGCCGAGCTGGCCCGCTGACCAGGCCAAGGCGATGCGCACGGTCCTGGAGAGCGTCCCGCCGATCACGGTGGCATCCGAGATCGTGCGGCTCAAGGGCCTGCTGGCCCAGGTCGCCCGCGGGGAAGCCTTCCTGCTGCAGGGCGGCGACTGCGCCGAGACCTTCACCGACAACACCGAGCCGCACATCAAGGGCAACATCCGCACCCTGCTGCAGATGGCGGTGGTGCTGACCTACGGCGCGTCGGTGCCGGTGGTGAAGGTGGCCCGCATCGCCGGCCAGTACGCCAAGCCCCGCTCGGCCGACGTCGACGCACTGGGGCTGAAGTCCTACCGCGGCGACATGGTCAACGGCCTGGCCCCCGATGCCGCGGTGCGCGAGCACGACCCGTCGCGGCTGGTGCGGGCCTACGCCAACGCCAGCGCCGCGATGAACCTGGTTCGGGCGCTGACCTCGTCGGGGCTGGCGTCGCTGGAACTGGTGCACGACTGGAACCGGGAGTTCGTCCGTACCTCTCCGGCGGGCGCACGCTATGAGGCGCTGGCCGGTGAGATCGACCGCGGACTGAAGTTCATGAGCGCCTGCGGGGTCGCCGACCGGGAACTGCAGACCGCCGAGATCTACGCCAGCCATGAGGCGCTGGTCCTCGACTACGAGCGGGCCATGCTGCGCATGGCCGACATCGAGGGCGAGCCGCAGCTCTACGACCTTTCGGCGCACTTCGTCTGGATCGGGGAGCGGACCCGTCAGCTCGACGGCGCCCACGTCGGGCTGGCCGAGGTGATCGCCAACCCGATCGGCATCAAGCTCGGGCCGACGACCTCGCCCGAGCTGGCGGTCGAATACGTCGAGCGGCTCGACCCGAAGAACGAGCCCGGCCGGCTCACGCTGGTCAGCCGGATGGGGAATAACAAGGTGCGCGACCTGCTCCCGGGGATCATCGAGAAGGTGCAGGCCACCGGTCACCAGGTGATCTGGCAGTGCGACCCGATGCACGGCAACACCCACGAGGCCTCCACCGGGCACAAGACCCGGCACTTCGACCGGATCGTCGACGAGGTGCAGGGCTTCTTCGAGGTGCATCACGCGTTGGGCACCCATCCCGGCGGCATCCACCTGGAGTTCACTGGGGAGGACGTCACCGAGTGTCTCGGTGGCGCCCAAGACATTTCGGACGCCGATCTGGGTGGCCGTTACGAGACGGCGTGCGACCCGCGGCTCAACACCCAGCAGAGCCTGGAGTTGTCGTTCCTGGTCGCCGAGATGCTCCGCGGCTGAAGGGCCGAGTCCCACCGCGAGCAGACATAGAATCGCACAGTTTGCCTGTAGGCGGTGCGACTCTGTGTCTGCTCGGCGAAGGGGAGGGGCCTACAGCATCGCGCCGACGTTGTTGCCCAGCGTCCAGGCGACCGCCGCCACCAGCCCGGTGAGCGCGAACACGACCGCCAGCCAGATCAGCACCATCCGGCGGGCGTGCTGGCGCTCCAGCACGAACCGGCTCAACTCGATCCCGGCGAATTGCCCTGTCACCAACTGATATCGGGTGTCGGTGTCGGTCACATCCGGCGCCTCGCGGGCCATGTGCAGCGTCGGGCGCGGGGGCGGTCCGCCGCGGTGGTGCGGCGCCGAGACGTGCTGGGCTGAGTTACGCGGCGCCGGGACCCGAAACGCCGGCAGCTCCAACCGCTCGGCGATCGCCTCCACCGCACGGGCCATCTCGAAACCGTCGGCGTACCGGTCGGTCGGGTCCAGCGCCGTGGCGTGGGCTATCAGATCATCGAATTCCCTTGGGACGCCGTCGATTGCCAAGCTGGGCGGCGGTACTTCGTGGTCCAGCCGCTGATAGGCCACGGCCAACGCCGAGTCGCCGGAGAACGGCGTATGACCGGTCAGCAGCTCATAGGTGAGCACGCCGACCCCGTAGACGTCGCTGGGCGGGCCGGCGTTTCCGTCGCGGACCTGCTCGGGCGACAGGTAGGCCGCCGTCCCCAGAATCACGTTCGTGGAGGTGATCCCGGCCGCCGCGATGGCCCGGACCAGCCCGAAGTCGACCACCTTCACGTCGCCGCCGTCGGAGATCAAGATGTTCTCCGGTTTGACGTCGCGGTGCACCAGCCCGGCGCGGTGCGCGATTCCCAGTGCCCCCAGCACCGGGCGCAGCACCGCGACGACGGCGTGCGGCGGCATCGGGCCCCGCTCGTTGAGCAGTTCCCGCAGCGTGCCGCCCTCGACGAGCTCCATCACCAGAAACGGCTGCCCGGGATCGTGCGGTGTCCCGAAACCCTGGTCGTACACCGCCACCAGCCCCGGGTCCTTCAGTCGGGCCACCGCCCGCGCCTCGAGCTGGAAGCGGGTCAGGAACTGCTGATCGCCGGCGTAGCGCAGGTCCATCACCTTCACCGCGACCGGGCGGTCCAGGCGCTCGTCGAGGCCGCGGTAGACCGTGGACGTGCCGCCGGTGGCGATGCGGGTCCCGACCCGGTACCGGCGGTCCAGCAGGGCGCCTTCCAGTGCGTCCGGGCCCCAGGCTGCAGTCACCTGGTCATGGTATGTGGGCGGGGGACTGCTCCGGCGGTTCTAAACTCAATGTCGTGAGCAGCATTCCGGCCGCCGACGACGTCCTAGAACCCGACGAACCGACCTTCGACCTGCCCCGGGTCGCCGAAATGCTTGGGGTGGCGGTCACCAAGGTGCATCAGTATCTGCGCGACAACCATCTGGTGGCGGTGCGACGCGGCGGTGCGCTGGTGGTCCCGCAGGTGTTCTTCAACGCCGACGGGGACATCGTCAAGAGCCTGCCGGGGCTGCTGGCCGTGCTGCACGACGGCGGCTATCAGCAGACCGACATCGTGCGCTGGCTGTTCACCCCAGATCCGTCGCTGTCGCTGACCCGCGACGGTGTGCGCGAGGCGGTCCCCAACGCCCGCCCGATCGACGCGCTGCACGCGCACCAAGCGCGTGAGGTGATGCGCCGGGCGCAGGCGATGGCGTACTGACCCCGGGTGGCTAGGCCTGGGCCGGTGTTTTGACGGCCCTCGACAGCCGGTACCACGCGAACAGCGCGCAGGCCGTCGCGGCGGCCACATGCAGCCACGAGTACATGCCGTGCGAGCCGTCCGGTTTGAAGATCACCATGATCCAGGTCGAGGCTGCGGCGATCGCGGCGATCGCCGCCGGTGAGCGGACCAGGGTGGCCGCCACCGCCAACGGCCAGGTGTAGTACCAGGGCAGCGCCGCCGGAACGAACAGCACCACGATGAGCATGGCCCAGGCGATCCCCGCCACCGCCGTGCGGTCGTCGCGGCGAGACCGCCACCACAGCCACGGCAGCACCAGCGCGATCACCACGATCCCGGTGATCCGCGTGATGTGCAGCACCGCATAGAAGTTCACCGGTGCGAACACCCCGCCCACGGCGTGGATCAGGTTGGCGGCCGCGGTCGGCACAGTGAGCCAGTTGATGATCTTGACGTTGCCCGCCAACAGCGCCGTCAGCCAGCCCAGACCCACGCCCGCCAGACTCGACAGCACCGCGAAGACGGCCACGACGATCAGCGTGGAGATGGCTGCTGCGGTGGTGAACGCCCGGGCCGCCGGGTAGCCGCGTTGTTCCCGCAACCGGCGCATCCACACCCACACCAGGAACGGCAATGCGATGACGGCGGTGGCCTTCACCGCCGCGGCCAGGGCCACCAGCGTGATGCCGGCCAGGTGGCGGCGCTCCAGGGTCAGGGCGATCCCGGCGATCACCAGGCCCACCATCAGCATCTCGTTGTGGACCCCACCCATCAGGTGGATGATCACCAGCGGGTTGAGCACCGCGAGAAACAGCGCCGCCGGGGCCGTGCCCCCGACCCGGCGGGCCACCCGCGGCGCGGCCCAGATCAACAGCGCCAGACCGGGCAGCATGCACAGCCGCAACAGCATGGTGCCGACCACGACGTTGTCGCCGACGAGGATCGTCACCAGCTTGGCGACCAGGATGAACGCCGGTCCGTAGGGGGCCGTCGTCGCCGACCAGATCGGACTGACGTCGTCGAGCAGCGGGTTGGGATTGAAGACCGGGCCGACCTGGTAGGGGTCGAATCCGTCGCGCAGCAGCGCGCCCTGGGCCAGGTAGGAGTAGGTGTCACGGCTGAATACCGGGACCGAGGCCAGCAGCGGCGCCAGCCAGAACCCGGTGGTGGCGATCAGCGTGTATTCGGTCACGGTGCCGTTGATCACCCGGCGGCCCAGGCCCAGCCACGCCGCCAGCATCACCGCGACTCCGGTCCACAGCAGCACCGAGGACAGCACCAGGCCGTGGCCGAAGCGCAGCCAGGACAGATGCAGCGACTCCAATACCGGGTCTTGGATCCGGGTGCTGCCGGCGCCCAGCCCGCCCAGGGTGATCAGCATGGCGCCCAGGCAGCCGCGCCACGCCGCCCCGGCCTGCTCGCTGGCGGCGAACCGCCACAGCCGGGAGCGGGCGTCGGTGGGCACGGCCGGGGCCGGTGGGGTGGTGGGCGTGGACATCGGCGCTCCGGGGTCCTCAGGCGGACCGGTCGGAGACCAGGCGGGCCAGGTCGGTCAGTCCGGCTTTGGCGACCTCGTCGATCGGCGCGGCCACCAGGGCGCTCATGGCGCGGCGGGTCAGCAGATCGATCCGGTCCTCGACGGCGGCCAGCGCGCCCACCGCCTCGATCACGTCGCACAACTCGCGGACCTGGGCGTCGGTCAGCGCGGTGCCCAGCGACGTGCGTAACCGATTGGCCGCCACCGCATCCGATTTGTCGGCCAGTTCCACGGCTTCGGCCACCAGCACGGTGCGCTTGCCCGAGCGCAGGTCGTCACCCGACGGTTTGCCGGTGACCGCGGGGTCGCCGAACACGCCCAGCACGTCGTCGCGCAGCTGGAAGGCCACCCCGAGGTCGGTGCCCAGTTCGTGGAACAGCGCCTGGATGTCGGGCCGGTCGGCCGCGGCTGCGACACCCAGTTGCAGCGGCCGCACCACCGTGTAGGAGGCGGTCTTGTAGGTGTTGACCGCCATCGCCGACGCGATCGACTCGACACCGCTGGCCTCGGCGACGATGTCGAGGTACTGCCCGCCCAGCACCTCGGTGCGGATGTCCGACCAGATCCGCCGCACCCGGCGCTGGGCTTCAGCGGGCAGGTCGGCGCCGGCGACGATGTCGTCGGCCCAGACCAGCGCCAGGTCACCGAGCAGAATGGCCGCCGATATCCCGAATTGTTCGGGCGCTCCGCGCCATCCGCGGCTGCGGTGCAACTCGGCGAACTTGTAGTGGGTGGTCGGGCTGCCGCGGCGGGTCGCCGACGCGTCGATCACGTCGTCGTGTACCAGCGCGCAGGCGTGCAGCAGTTCCAGCGCCGAGAACAGCAGCAGCTCGTCGTCGGTGGCATCGCGGCCGGTGATGGCTCGCCAGCCCCAATAGGCGAATGCCGGACGCAGCCGCTTACCGCCGCTGAGCACGAACTCCTCCAGGCCGGTGATCAGACCCTGGTAGTCGTCGCCCATGTAGGCGGTGTCGGTACGGCGGGTGCGCAAGTAGGAGCGCAGCTGCTCGGTTACCGCGCCGGCCAACTCCGGGGCCGACGGTGCGGTTGCTGCTGGTGCCTTGAAGCTCAGCGCGGCGCCCCTTTCTCGCTCGACCCGGGCCGGGACCCCCGGCGTGTGTTCAGCGTAGAGTGTGCCACCACGCCCGGGGGGGACTCAGGCAGGCGGCGCTCGCGCGATGTCGATAGGCTCAACGTTTGCGCCCATGTCGGCCGCACTGCCGCTCCTGTCCCCTCTGCAGAGGGCCGGCGAAGCCGGCCGCGGCCCGTTGACCGCCTTCGATGAGGAGCACCCTGGTGACCTTGAATACCGTCGCACTCGAGCTTGTCCCGCCGAATCTGGACCGCGGGCCCGAGCAGACGTGCGAGGAGGCACACAAGGTTCTGCGGTTCGCGGCCGAAGCCGGTATCGAAGGCCGGATCCGGCACATCTTGATGCCGAGCATGATCGCCGAGGACGACGACCGCCCGATCGAGATGAAGCCCAAGCTCGACGTGCTGGACTTCTGGAGGGCACTCAAGCCGGAGCTGCCGGGCATGGCCGGACTGTGCACCCAGGTCACCGCGTTCTCCGACGAAGCGGCGCTGCGTGGTCGGCTCGATGATCTGACCGTGGCTGGCATCGAGGGTGTCGTGTTCGTCGGCGTGCCCCGCACCATGGCCGACGGCGAGGGCTCCGGCGTACCGCCCACCGACGCGCTGGCGATTTTCCGCGACGAGGTGCCCAACCGCGGTGTCATCCTGATTCCGACCCGCACCGACGAGATCGGCCGGTTCAGCTTCAAGTGCGACCGCGGCGCGACGTTCGGGTTGACCCAACTGTTGTACTCCGACGCGATCGTGCCGTTCCTGGCCGAGTTCGCGCAACACAGCGACGCGCGCCCGGAGATCTTGCTGTCCTTCGGTTTCGTGCCGACGGTGGAGAACAAGGTCGGGCTGATCGACTGGCTGATCCAGGACCCCGGCAATGCGGCGGTGGCGGCCGAGCAGGCGTTCGTCAAGACACTGTCCGGCAGCGAACCCGAACAGCGGCGCAAGCTGATGCTCGATCTGTACAAGCGGGTCGTCGACGGTGTCGTCGATCTCGGCTTCCCGCTGAGCATTCACTTCGAGGCGACGTACGGGGTGTCGGCGGCCGCGTTCACGACCTTCGCGCAGATGCTCGACTACTGGTCGCCGGAGACGCCCTGAGCCGACCCGCCTCAGCCCGCGTCGTCGTGCGGGGTGCGCACGCGCGGTGAGCGGTCCCGGCCCGTCCAGGCGATCAGCGCCACCGCTCCGGCGGTGACGAACGTCGACAGCACCAGCCACAGGGCGGCGCGCGCGAATGAGCGGCTGCTGGGATCGGTGTAGCGCGCCTGCGCGGTCATGGTGCTCACCACGCCCGGCTTGAGGCGCCACTGCACCGTGTCGTCGCCGAGGCGTTCGCCGTTGGTGGAGGTCACCTCGCCGGGGAACGCGACGCTCAATTCGACGTCGGCCCCCGGGTCGCTGAGCGACGTGAGATCCACCCGGCCCTCCAGGATCACCAGATTGCCGGCGCGGCGCAGCGTCAGGTTCACCCCGGCCGCCTCGCGGTTCATCTCGGCCAACTGCGGCAGCTCGGCGAAGGTCAGGTCGGAGAACACCGCCTGCGAACCGACGTAGCCGTCCCGGTTGTAGCCGGAGATCGCGATCTTCTGGGCGAACGGCAGGTCGGCGTTGAGCCTGGGGCCGGTGTCGTTGTCGTTGCGGGGCTTGGCCGCCGCGATGATCTGACCCGAGACCTTGTCGTCGGGGGAGACGGTGATATTGGCCTTGATGCGCACGCACCCGACGGTGAGCGGGGCGGTGATCAGCAGCAGCCCCACCAGGGCCAGCAGTCGGCGGTAGGGGCTGAACCGGGATGAACGCCGAACATGCACGGACGTCATCGTGCCAGACCGGCCCGGCTCTGCGCTGCGGATGCCTGCTCCAAGGGCAGCGAACGCCCGAGGATCGCGAACGGCCGAGGGTCACCGGCGAAGTGGTGACCGCGGATGACGTCGACGAAACCCAGCCTGCGGTACAACCGCCAAGCGCGGTTGCCCTCGCCGCTGATCTCCGGTGTGGACAGCAGCACGTTGGCCTCGGCGCGGCCCGCGAGCAGCCGCCGCGCCAGCGCCTCACCGAGGCCGTTGCCCTGCGAGTGCGGCATCACGTGCAACTCGGTCAGTTCGAAGTAGCTGGTCATCAGGCGCGAGATGTCCGGGCGGGGCAGCCCGCGGCGCTGCAGGCCCAGCACTACCTGCTGCTGCCACCACTGGTCGGGTGCCCCGCAGTAGCCGTAGGCGATACCGAGCAGCTCGGCGCCGCTGGACTGCGCCGCCGCCGGGTCGCCGTCGGCGACCTCCGCGCACTCCAGGGCGGCCACCGCCTGCCAACCGCGGCGGCGGGTGTGATCCAGCCACATCGCGGCACGTTGATTCTCGGTGCCTGGCGGGTAGCCCATCGCGGTGACGTACACACGCAGCGCCTCGCCGAGACGGTTCGCCATGTCGTGCGGCGACAGGTCGATGAGCAATGTCGCCAACGTGCAGGTTCCTCTCCCGGTCGGTGGTGGGGGCGCGCCGCACCCATTATCCGGTTTCGGTTTCCCGGACGTCGGCGGTTGTGGATCGGCATCGCCGGAGCGCCGCTACAATCAGCTGACGAAGCCTGTGGTACACCGCAGGTCGACCTCGTATTATCAGTACTAGTTGCCCGCACAGTCCGTAGCCAGCCGTGGGCAGTGATTGAGCGGCCGTCGGCAAGGAGGGACGAATGCCACTCTCCGATCATGAACAGCGCATGCTCGATGAGATCGAGAGCGCCCTCTACGCCGAGGACCCGAAGTTCGCCTCCAGCGTTCGCGGTGCTGCTCTGCGTACCCCGACCACCCGGCGACGGGTGCAAGGAATGGCACTGTTCTTGGTCGGGCTGGTGATGCTGGTCTCGGGAATTCCGTTCTACGCGACCGTCAATCCCGGATTCCTGATCCTGAGCGTGTTGGGGTTCGTGGTCATGTTCGGCGGCGCGGTCTTCGCGATCACCGGCAACCACGCCGCCGGGGGCCGTGATGGTGTGGCCAAGGCCGGCGGGGGCCAGCAGCGTCGGGTCAAGGGCGGCAGCGGTACGTTCGCCAGCCGCATGGAGGACCGGTTCCGTCGTCGCTTCGAGCCGTAACACGCCACGTGTGAGGTGAAAGGGCAGCCGATCGGCTGCCCTTTTTTCATGGGCGCACCGCACCGGCGGGCGCTGCCGGGCCGCCGGCGGAGGCGGTCTGCCCCACTTCGCCCCACCCCGCTTTTGCGTCCATGACCAGGGCATTTCCCGGCGAGACGGGCTGTAGCCGCGCCCGTACCGCCGAAAAGCCACCCGTCGAGTGGGGAATGGGGGCCATTGCCGCCCTAGAAATGGTGCAGAGTGGGGGATTGTGGGGTATTGTGGGCTAACGTTGGTCGAGCGTGGTGGGAGGTAGCCGATGTTTCTCGGCACCTACACGCCCAAGCTCGACGACAAGGGGCGGCTCACACTGCCCGCGAAATTTCGCGACGCGCTGGCAGGAGGGTTGATGGTCACCAAGAGCCAGGACCACAGCCTGGCCGTGTACCCGCGGGCAGAGTTCGAGCAGCTGGCCCGCCGCGCGGCCAAGGCGTCGCGCAGCAATCCGGAGGCGCGGGCGTTCCTGCGCAATCTGGCCGCCGCCACTGATGAACAGCATCCCGACGGCCAGGGCCGGATCACCTTGTCACCGGATCACCGGCGCTACGCCAACCTGTCCAAGGACTGCGTGGTCATCGGCTCGGTCGACTACCTCGAGATCTGGGACGCGCAGGCATGGAGCGACTACCAGCAAACCCATGAAGAGAACTTCTCCGCGGCCAGCGATGAAGCACTCAGCGACATCATCTGAGGCCCGTGCCTCGTGGCCTCTGTCCGAACCGACCCTGACGTACTTCCCCAACGTCAGGTTCGCGCCGTCGGGCAGGGACCTCGAGGCAGGGACCCGGCGATCGCACGCGAAGCGGAGCCGAGTGCAGGTGTTCGACGGCAGGCTGCGCTGCCACTCGAGGGGAGGTGCCGCAGTGGCCGAGCAGGGCGAATTCGGGCATGTGCCGGTGCTGCTGGAGCGCTGCGTGGAACTGCTGGCCCCGGCGCTCACCCGGAAATCACCCGACGGTAGCGGCGCCGTCCTGGTCGATGCGACCCTCGGGGCCGGCGGGCACACCGAACGCTTTCTGACCGAGTTCCCCGGTCTGCGGGTCATCGGCCTGGACCGGGACACCACTGCGCTCGGCATCGCCGGTGCCCGGTTGGCGGGTTTCTCCGATCGGCTGAGCATGGTCCACACCCGTTACGACGGGATCAGCGCCGCGCTGGCCGAAACGGGTTTGGCCACAACGGCCTCTGTTGACGGGGTGCTGTTCGACCTGGGCGTATCGTCGATGCAGCTCGACCGGGCGGAGCGCGGTTTCTCCTACGCTCAGGACGCCCCACTGGACATGCGGATGGACCCGGAGGCCGAACTGACGGCCGCGGACATCGTCAACACCTATGACGCGGCAGCGCTCACCGACATCCTGCGCCGATTCGGCGAGGAACGCTTCGCCTCCCGGATCGCCTCGCACATCGTCCGCCGCCGGGCGCAGACTCCGTTCACCTCGACGGGGGAGCTGACCGCCCTTCTCTACGAGGCGATTCCGGCGCCGGCCCGGCGCACCGGGGGGCATCCGGCCAAGCGGACCTTCCAGGCCCTGCGCATCGCGGTCAACGCGGAGTTGGATTCGCTGCGCGGTGCCCTTCCGGCGGCCCTGGACGCCCTGGCGGTGGGCGGGCGAATCGCGGTGATGTCCTACCAGTCACTGGAGGACCGCATCGTCAAGCAGTCGTTCGCCGCGGTGACCACCTCGCGCACGCCGGTCGACCTTCCGGTCGAGTTGCCCGGCGACAAACCGAGTTTCATCACGTTGACGCGGGGAGCCGAACGCGCCCAACCGGATGAGATCGAACGCAACCCGCGGGCGGGTTCGGTCCGGTTGCGGGCCGTGCAGCGGGTTGCGGACGGGCCTGTTGCGGCATCGAGGGGGGATTGATGGCGACCAAGCGCACGCCTGCGGCGCGGCAGGGCGACCGCCGCCGCAGCCCCGAGGGCAAGACCCGTGCCGGGTCGCGGCGCGCGAACGAGGCGCCGCAGTCCCGGCGGACGCGCCGGCAGCATGCGACCGCGACCGCACCGGGGCGTGAGTCGCGGCCGCGGTCGGGGCCGCAGAAGGCGGCGCAACCGCGCCCCGACGCCCGGCCGGTACCGCCGAAGAACACCAAGCAGGCCAAGGCGCGGGCGAAGGCGCGCAAGGCCAAGGCGCCCAAGGTTGTACGGGTCCCGCTACGCGAACGGCTGATCACTCGGCTGGCCGCGATCGACCTGCGTCCGCGCACGCTGGCGGCCAAGGTTCCGTTCGTCGTGTTGATCATCGGTTCGCTGGGAATCGGGCTGGGCACCACGCTGTGGCTGTCGACGGATGCCGCCGAGCGCTCTTACCAACTGGGCAATATCCGGGAACGCAACCGGGTCCTGATGCAGCAGAAGGAAGCGCTCGAGCGGGACGTGCTGACCGCCGAATCCGCGCCGGCGCTGGCCGAGGCGGCTCGCGAGCTGGGCATGATCCCGACCCGAGACACCGCGCATCTGGTCCAGGACCCGGTCGGCAACTGGGTGGTGGTCGGCGTGCCCAAGCCGGCCGACGGTGTGCCGCCGCCCCCGCTGAACACCAAGCTGCCCGACGATCAGCCGGCCGCGCCGCCGGTCGAGGTTCCGGTCCGGGTGCCGCCCGCCGGGCCGAAGCTGGATCGCCGGCACCTGCCCGGCGCCGGTCTGCCCGCTCCGGCCGCACCTGCTCCGGCTGCACCCGGTGCGCCGCTGATCATTCCGGGCCTGCCGGGAATGCCCGGTCTGCCCGGTGCGACGCTGTCCGGGCCGCCACCGGGTCCGGCGCTCGACCTTCCGCCGGTCGCCCTGCCGCCGGAGGCCGCCCAGCCGCCGATCACGTTGCCGCCGCCGGATGTGCTGCCGCCGGAAGCCCCGCTGCCCCCGGCGGTTCCGGGAGCGGCGCGATGAAACGGCCGACGCGACGGACCGGCCCGGCGCGGCGCCCGGACGGCTCCATCAAGGCCGGCAGCCGCAAGACGGGCCGGGTAACCAAACCCGCGAAGCCGGCCAAACCGGCCAAAACCGGTAAGTCACCCAAAGTGACTCAGGCACCGGGACATTCGGCCCACGACCGTCGGACCCGGCCGGCCACGGAACTGGGCCTGCGCAGTGCGTCGTTCGTCTTCCGGCACCGCACCGGCAACGCCGTCATCTTCCTGGTGCTGGCCCTTGCCGCGGCGCAGCTGTTCTATCTGCAGGTGCCGCGGGCGTCGGGGCTGCGGGCCGAGGCCGCCGGACAACTCAAGGTCACCGATGTCCAACAAGCCATGCGCGGCGACATCATCGACCGCACCGGCGACAAGCTGGCGTTCACTATCGAGGCCCGGGCCCTGACCTTCCAGCCGATCAAGGTCGGCAAGCAACTCGAAGAAGCCAAGAAGAAGAATCCCGCCGCACCCGATCCGCAGCACCGGCTGCAGGAGATCGCCAAGGAGATCGCCGGTCGGCTCGGCAACAAGCCGGACGCGGCGACGCTGCTGAAGAAGCTGCGCAGCAACGAGACTTTCGTCTACCTGGCGCGTGCCGTCGAGCCGGCGCTGGCCGAGGCGATCACCGAGAAATGCCCGGAGGTGGGCAGCGAGCGCCAGGACCTGCGGCAGTATCCGGGTGGGTCGTTGGCGGCCAACATCATCGGCGGCATCGATTGGGACGGCCACGGCCTGTTGGGCCTGGAGGACTCGATGGACGCCGTGCTGGCCGGCACGGACGGTTCGATCACCTACGACCGCGGTTCCGACGGGGTGGTGATCCCGGGCAGTTACCGCAACCGGCACCGGGCCGTCAACGGCTCGACGATCCAGCTCACCCTCGACGACGACATCCAGTTCCATGTCCAGCAACAGGTTCAGCAGGCCAAGAACGTCTCCGGCGCCCGCAACGTCAGCGCGGTGGTGCTCGACGCCAAAAGCGGCGAGGTACTGGCTATGGCCGGCGACAACACCTTCGACCCGTCTCAAGACATCGGGCGCCAGGAGGACCGGCAGCTGGGCAATCCGGCGGTGTCGACGCCGTTCGAGCCCGGCTCGGTGAACAAGATCATCACCGCCGCTTCGGTCATCGAGTACGGGCTGAGCAACCCCGATGAGGTGCTGCAGGTCCCCGGATCGATCAACATCGCCGATGTCACCGTCAGCGACGCCTGGGAACACGGCGTCGCGCCCTACACCACGACCGGAATCTTCGGAAAGTCCTCCAACGTCGGCACCCTGATGCTGGCACAGCGGGTGGGGCCGGAGCGGTGGTTCCAGATGCTGGAAAAGTTCGGTCTGGGGCAGCGCACCGGCGTCGCGCTGCCGGGTGAGAGTGCCGGGGTGGTTCCGCCGGTCGATCAGTGGTCGGGCAGCTCGTTCGCCAATCTGCCTATCGGGCAAGGCCTGTCGATGACACTGCTGCAGATGGCCGGCATGTATCAGGCCATCGCCAATGACGGGCTGCGGATCCCGCCGCGGATCATCAAAGCGACCATCGCCCCCGACGGCACCCGCACCGAGGAACCCCGGCCAGAAGGCGTGCGCGTCGTCTCCGAGCAGACCGCGGCGACCGTGCGCAACATGCTGCGTTCGGTGGTGCAGCGCGACCCGACCGGCGTCCAACAAGGCACCGGGTGGCAGGCCGCGGTCGACGGTTACCAGATCGCCGGAAAGACCGGAACCGCCCAGCAGATCAACTCCGCCTGCGGCTGCTACTACGACGACGTCTACTGGATCACGTTCGCCGGGATAGCGCCCGCGGACAACCCGCGCTACGTCATCGGCCTGATGCTGGACAACCCGCATCGCGCCGCGGACGGATCACCGGGCACCTCGGGCGCACCGCTGTTCCATAACATCGCCGCCTGGCTGTTGCAGCGCCACAACGTCCCGCTATCGCCGGATCCCGGGCCTCCGCTCCTTCTGCAGGCGATGTAGCCGCCGTTGACCCGCAGGCGCGGCCAGAATGCGGATCGGCCACCCCGCGGTCCCCGCCCACCTGGGTAGTCTCAGGTCCGGTCCTGACGACCCGGCCGCAGCGGATGGAGGTGATCGGCGGTGTCTGCCGCAATGCGCCCTGACGTCGGCGCAGGAACGCCGCTGGCGGCGCTGGCCGCCCGGATCGGGGCGGTCGCGGCAACCGGTGATGTGGTGCCGGAGCTGGCGATCACCGGGCTGACCCTGCGCGCCCAGGACGTCCAGCCCGGCGACCTGTTCGCGGCGCTGCCCGGTGCGACGACCCACGGTGCGCGGTTCGTGGCCGAGGCGATCGCCCGCGGGGCGGCCGCGGTGCTCTCCGACGGGTCCGGGGCCGCCGAGATCGCGGACAGTGCAACGGCGCCCGACACCCCGGTGCTGGTGCATCCGGCTCCCCGCAGCGTGCTCGGCGACCTGGCGGCAGAGGTCTACCGGCATCCCTGCGAGCGGCTCACGGTCATCGGGGTCACCGGGACGGCCGGAAAGACCACCACCAGCTATCTGGTCGAGGCCGGGTTGCGGGCCGCCGGCCGGACCTGCGGCCTCATCGGCACGGTGGGTGTGCGCATCGACGGCGCCGACCTGCCCAGCGCGCTGACCACCCCGGAGGCGCCGGCGCTGCAGGCGCTGCTGGCGGTGATGGCCGAGCGCGGGGTGGACACCGTGGTGATGGAGGTGTCCAGCCACGCGCTGACGCTGGGCCGCGTCGACGGGACCCGCTTCGCGGTCGGCGCGTTCACCAACCTGTCCCGGGACCACCTGGACTTCCACCCGACCATGGCGGACTACTTCGAGGCCAAGGCGCGGCTGTTCGACCCGGCCTCCCCCTTGCACGCGGCCACGGCGGTGATCTGTGTCGACGACGAGGCCGGCGAGGCGATGGCGGCGCGTGCGACGGCGCCGATCACGGTCAGCGCGACCGGCCGGCCGGCGCAGTGGGGCATCGAGCAGGCAGACAGCGGGACCGGCGGCCTGGCCGGCCGACAGTTCGTCGCGGTCGACCCGGCGGGGGTGCGCCATCCGGTCGGCATGGGGTTGCCCGGCGACTACAACGTCGCGAACTGTCTTGTGGCGCTGGCGATCCTCGACGCGGTAGGGGTGTCACCGGCGCAGGCCGCACCCGGTCTGCGTGATGCCCGGGTGCCGGGCCGAACCGAGCCGGTCGACCGCGGCCAGGACTTCTTGGCGCTGGTCGATTACGCGCACAAGCCGGGCGCGTTGGCCGCGGTGCTGGCGACCCTGCGCGCCGATCTGCGCGACACGGCCGGGCGGCTGGCGGTGGTGTTCGGGGCCGGCGGCGACCGCGACCACGGCAAGCGCGGCCCGATGGGCCGGATCGCCGCGCAGTGGGCCGACCTGGTCGTCGTCACCGACGACAACCCGCGCGGAGAGGACCCGGCCGATATCCGGCGCGCGATTCTGGCCGGCGCCGCCGAGGGTGCCGCCGAGGTGGTCGAGATCGGTGACCGGCGGGCCGCGATCGAGCACGCGGTGCGCTGGGCGCGCCCGGGCGACGTCGTGCTCGTCGCCGGCAAAGGCCACGAAACCGGGCAGACCGCCGGCGGGCGGACCCAGCCCTTCGACGACCGGGTCGAGCTGGCCCAGGCGCTGCAAGCGCGCGAGGAGCACCGGTGATCGCGCTGACCCTCGCGGAGATCGCCGCGATCGTCGGCGGCCGCCTCGCCGACATCTCACCAGAGCAGGCCGCCCGCACCACCGTGACCGGCACGGTGGAGTTCGACTCCCGACGCGTCACCGCCGGCTCGCTGTTCCTGGCGTTACCCGGGGCGCGCGCCGACGGCCACGACCACGCCGCCGCGGCGGTGGCCGCCGGTGCGGTGGCGGTGCTGGCGGCCCGTCCGGTCGGGGTGCCGGCGATCGTGGTGAGCCCCGCGGAACCGGTATCGGCCAGCCGGTCGGGCGCGCTCGAGCACGACGACGCCGTCGGGTCCGGTGCCGCGGTGCTGGGTGCGCTGGCCGACCTCGCTGCGGCGGTGTCGGCGACGTTGGTGGCCAAGGGATTGACGATCATCGGTGTCACCGGCTCGTCGGGCAAGACCTCCACCAAGGACATGCTGGCCGCGGTGCTGGCGCCGCTGGGGCAGGTGGTGGCGCCACCCGGTTCGTTCAACAACGAGCTGGGACATCCCTGGACGGTGCTGCGGGCCGATGAGAACACCGACTTCCTGGTGCTGGAACTTTCGGCGCGGCACCGGGGCAACATCGCGGCGTTGGCCGCCATCGCCCCGCCGCAGGTGGCGGTGGTGCTCAACGTCGGGACCGCGCATCTGGGCGAGTTCGGCTCCCGCGAGGCGATCGCCGAGACCAAAGCCGAGCTGGCGCAAGCAGTTCCGGAATCCGGCGTGGTGATCCTCAACGTCGACGATCCGGCGGTGGCCGCGATGGCCGACAAGACCGCAGCCCGGGTGGTGCGGGTCGGCCGCACGGCCGGCGCCGACGTGTGGGCCGGGCCGGTGGTGCTCGACGCGCTGGCCCGACCGCGCTTCACCCTGCACGCCGGCAGCGTCGAGACCGAGCTGCAACTCGGGGTCTCCGGGGACCACCAGGTCTCCAACGCACTGTGTGCGGCCGCGGTCGCGCTGGAGTGCGGCGCCACCGGTGCGCAGCTGGCCGACGCGCTGGCCGGTGCCGGACCGGTCTCGAGGCACCGGATGCAGGTCAGCACCCGCTCGGACGGGGTGACCGTGATCGACGACGCCTACAACGCCAACCCGGATTCGATGCGGGCCGCGCTGCAGGCGCTGGTTTGGATCGCCCGCGGCGAGGATCCGGCGATGCCGAGCCGGCGCAGCTGGGCGGTGCTCGGGGAGATGGCTGAGCTGGGCGAGGACGCGATATCCGAGCATGACCGCATCGGGCGGCTCGCGGTGCGCTTAGATGTCTCTCGTCTCATTGTCGTCGGAGTAGGGAGATCGATGGGCGCGATGCACCATGGCGCGGTCATGGAGGGGTCCTGGGGCGCCGAGACCACCGCGGTGGCCGACGTCGACGCCGCCCTCGCCCTGTTGCGTGCCGAACTGCGGCCCGGCGACGTGGTGTTGGTCAAGGCCTCCAACTCCGCCGGGTTGACCACCCTGGCCGACGCTTTGATCAGCGATGATGCAGGGGATCGCTGATGATCATGATCCTCGTCGCGGCCGGTGTCGCGCTGCTGGTCGCGATCTTGTTGACCCCGGTGCTGATCCGGCTGTTCACCAAACAGGGATTCGGGCAGGAGATCCGCGAGGACGGGCCGCCCAGCCATCACACCAAGCGCGGCACCCCGTCGATGGGCGGTGTGGCGATCGTGGCCGGGATCTGGGCCGGCTACCTGATCGCTCAGCTGGCCGGCCTGGTCTTCTACGGAACCGGACCCACCGCGTCCGGGCTGCTGGTGCTGGGGTTGGCCACCGCGCTGGGCGCTGTCGGCTTCGTCGACGACCTGATCAAGATCCGCCGGTCGCGCAACCTGGGCCTGAACAAGACCGCCAAGACCGTCGGGCAGGTGACCGCGGCGACGCTGTTCGGTCTGCTGGTGCTCGGGTTCCGCAACAGCTCCGGACTGACCCCGGGTTCCCAGCAACTGTCCTACGTGCGCGAGATCGCCACCGTCACCCTGCCTGCGGCGGTGTTCGTGCTGTTCGTCATCCTGGTCGTCAGCGCCTGGTCGAACGCGGTCAACTTCACCGACGGCCTGGACGGGCTGGCCGCCGGGTCCATGGCGATGGTCAGCGCCGCCTATGTGTTGATCACCGTGATGCAGCACCGCAACGCCTGTGCCAGCGCGCCCGGACTGGGCTGCTACAACGTCCGTGACCCGCTGGACCTGGCGCTGATCGCCGCCGCGACCGCCGGCGCCTGCATCGGGTTTTTGTGGTGGAACGCCGCGCCGGCCAAGATCTTCATGGGCGACACCGGCTCGCTGGCCCTGGGCGGGGTGATCGCCGGACTGTCGATCACCACCCGCACCGAGATCCTCGCGGTGGTGCTCGGTGGGCTCTTCGTCGCCGAGATCACCTCGGTCGTCGTGCAGATCCTGGCGTTTCGCAGCACTGGGCGCCGGGTGTTCCGGATGGCGCCGTTTCATCACCACTTCGAGCTGGCCGGCTGGGCCGAGACCACCGTGATCATCCGGTTCTGGCTGCTGACGGCCATCGCCTGCGGGTTGGGCGTGTCCATGTTCTACGGCGAGTGGTTCACCGCGGTCGGCGGGTAGAGGTGCTGACCGTGCTGGAACCCGGTGCGCGGGTGCTCGTCGCCGGCGCCGGGGTGACCGGCCGGGCCGTGCTCGACGCCTTGGCGCCGCTGGGGCTGGAGCTGACGCTCTGCGACGACGACCCGGCGGCCCTGTCGCGCTACGCCGGGTACACGACGCTGAGCCCGGCCCGGGCCGCTACCCGCATCGGGGACTACGCCCTGGTGGTCACCAGCCCCGGATTTCCGCCGAGCACCCCGGTGCTGGCCGCCGCGGCCGGCGCCGGCGTACCGATCTGGGGCGACGTGGAATTGGCCTGGCGGCTGGACGCGGCTGGCCACTACGGGCCACCGCGGCGGTGGCTGGTGGTCACCGGAACCAACGGCAAGACCACCACGACGTCGATGCTGCACGCCATGCTGACCGCGGCGGGCCGACGCGCCCAGTTGTGCGGCAACATCGGCAGTCCGGTGCTGGACGTGCTGGGGGAGCCGGCCGAGCTGCTGGCCGTGGAGTTGTCCAGTTTCCAGTTGCATTGGGCGCCGTCGCTGCGTCCGGAGGCCGGCGCCGTGCTCAACATCGCCGAAGACCACCTGGACTGGCACGGCAGCATGGCCGCCTACACCGCCGACAAGGCGCGCGCGCTGACCGGCCGGGTGGCGGTGGCCGGGATGGACGACGCCCGCGCGGCCGCCCTGCTGGGCGCGGCCCCCGCCGCGGTGAAGGCGGGCTTCCGGCTGGGCGAGCCGGCCGCCGGCGAGCTCGGGGTCATCGACGGTGTGCTGGTCGATCGCGCTTTCGCCGACGAGGTGGCGCTCGCGCCGGTGGCGTCCATTACGGTGCCCGGACCGGTCGGCACGCTCGATGCGCTGGCCGCGTCCGCCCTGGCCCGCAGCGTGGACGTGCCGCCCGAGGCGATCGCGGAAGCGCTGGCGTCGTTTCAGGTCGGCCGGCATCGTGCGGAACTGGTTGTCGTCGCCGACGGCGTCAGCTACGTCGATGACTCCAAGGCCACCAACCCGCACGCCGCCGAGGCGTCGGTGCTGGCCTACCCGCGGGTGGTCTGGGTGGCCGGGGGGCTGCTCAAGGGCGCCTCGATCGACGAGACGGTCGCCCGGATCTCCGGGCACCTGGCCGGGGCGGTGCTGATCGGCCGGGATCGCGGCGCGGTTGCCAAGGCGTTATCACGACACGCACCGGATGTCCCCGTCGTACACGTTGTGACAGGCGAGGATATTGATATGGGTGATACTGCCGTGTCTCCAGTTACTCGTGTGACACAAGTAGCTGATGGGTCTGATGATTCGCTGAGCTCTCGTGTGATGACGGCGGTGGTGGCCGCTGCCCGCGGCCTGGCGCGCCCCGGCGACACGGTGCTGCTGGCCCCGGCGGGGGCATCGTTCGACCAGTTCTCCGGGTACGGAGCCCGGGGTGATGCGTTCGCGGCCGCCGCGCGAGCCGCGGCAGGGTCGGTGTGATCGGCGTGCTCGGCGTGCTGGACCGGCTGCGGCGGCGGCCCGATGCCGCCGCGGGCGCGGCCTCCGCCGACGAGGCCACGGCGGCCAAGCCCGTGGAGAAGACGGCCCAACCGCGCACCCGATTCGGCGCCTGGCTGGGCCGCCCGATGACCTCGTTTCATCTGATCGTCGCCATCGCCGCGCTGCTGACCACGCTCGGGCTGATCATGGTGCTGTCCGCCTCGGGGGTGGAGTCCTACGGGCTCGACGGCTCGGCGTGGCGGATCTTCGGCAAGCAGGTGCTGTGGACGGTGATCGGGCTGTTCGGCTGCTATGTGGCGCTGCGGATGCCGGTACGGTTCATGCGCCGCACCGCTTTTGCCGGCTACGCGTTCACCATCGTGCTGCTGGTGCTGGTGCTGATCCCGGGCATCGGCACGCTGTCCAACGGGTCCCGGGGCTGGTTCGTCATCTACGGCTTCTCCATGCAGCCCTCCGAGCTGGCCAAGATCGCGTTCGCCATCTGGGGCGCACACCTGTTGGCGGCCCGCCGCATGGAGCGCGCGACGCTGAGCGAGATGCTGGTCCCGCTGGTGCCTGCCGCGGGGGTGGCACTGGTGCTGATCGTCGTGCAGCCCGACCTGGGCCAGACGGTGTCGCTGGGCATCATCCTGCTGGCGCTGCTGTGGTACGCCGGGCTGCCGTTGCGGGTGTTCACCACGTCGCTGGCGGCCATCGTCGCCGCCGCCGCGATCATGGCGGTGACCGAGGGCTACCGCTCCGACCGGGTGCGGTCCTGGCTGGACCCCGACGCCGACATCCAAGGCGCCGGTTATCAGGCCCGGCAGGCCAAGTTCGCGCTGGCCAACGGTGGGATCTTCGGCGACGGGCTGGGCCAGGGCACCGCCAAGTGGAACTATCTGCCCAACGCACACAACGACTTCATCTTCGCGATCATCGGCGAGGAGCTCGGCTTCATCGGCGGGTTCGGGTTGCTGGCCCTGTTCGGCCTGTTCGCCTACACCGGCATGCGCATCGCCAAGCGCTCCGCGGACCCGTTCCTGCGGCTGCTGACCGCCACCACCACGATGTGGGTGATCGGCCAGTCGTTCATCAACGTCGGCTACGTGATCGGGCTGCTGCCGGTCACCGGAATCCAGCTACCGTTGATCTCTGCCGGCGGAACCTCCACGGCCACAACATTGTTCATGATCGGAATCATGGCCAACGCGGCCCGCCACGAGCCGGAGGCGGTCGCGGCGCTGCGCGCCGGCCGGGACGACCGGATGAACCGGATCCTGCGGCTGCCGCTGCCCGAGCCCTACGCGCCGACCCGGATCGAGGCGCTGCGCGACCGGCTGCGATCCCGGCCGCAGCCGGCCGGACGCCAGCGCACCACGGGCCGGGCTCCGGCCCGGTCGGCCGAGCGCCGAGGTGCGGGCCGCGCAGGGCAAAATGGAGGCGGCCGACGCCGCGGGGCGGTGTCGGCCCAACGGCGTCCGACCGGCGGGCGCGCACGCGCATTGGAAGGTCGGCGTTAGGGGAGTGAACGACTCGGTCAGCAAGCCGGACCGCGGTGCGCCGATATCGGTCGTCCTGGCCGGTGGCGGTACCGCCGGCCACGTCGAGCCCGCGATGGCCGTCGCCGATGCGCTCAGCGCCCTGCAGCCCGGCGTCCGGATCACCGCGCTGGGCACCGCCCGCGGTCTGGAGACCAGGCTGGTGCCCGCGCGCGGTTACCACCTGGAGTTGATCACCCCGGTGCCGCTGCCCCGCAAGATCAACGCCGATCTGGCCCGGTTGCCCGTGCGGGTGCTGCGGGCGGTCCGGCAGACCCGGGCGGTGCTGCGCGCCGTAGGGGCTGACGTGGTGATCGGCTTCGGCGGCTATGTGGCACTGCCGGCGTATCTGGCCGCGCGCGGCATCGGCCGGGGCCGGGTCCCGGTGGTGATCCATGAGGCCAACGCGCGCGCCGGGTTGGCCAACCGGGTCGGGGCCCGGGGCGCACAGCGGGTGCTCTCGGCGGTGGCGGATTGCGGGCTGGCGCACCCCGAGGTGGTCGGGGTGCCGGTCCGGTCGACGATCACCACGCTGGACCGGGCTGCGCTGCGGGCGCAGGCCCGCGCCCATTTCGGCTTCGCCGACGACGCCCGGGTGCTGCTGGTGTTCGGCGGCTCCCAAGGCGCCCGGTCGATCAACCAGGCCGTGGCCGGGGCCGCCAAACACCTTGCCGCCGCCGGTATTTCGGTGCTGCACGCGCACGGGCCGAAGAACACCCTGGAGCTGCCGGCACCGGCCGACGACGACCCGCCCTATGTCGCGGTGCCCTACCTGGACCGGATGGATCTGGCGTATGCGGCTGCCGACCTGGCGATCTGCCGGTCGGGGGCGATGACGGTCGCCGAGGTGTCGGCGGTCGGGCTACCGGCGGTGTATGTGCCGTTGCCGATCGGCAACGGGGAGCAGCGGCTCAACGCACTGCCGGTGGTCAACGCCGGCGGCGGGGTGCTGATCGAGGATGCGGCGTTGACACCGGATGTCGTGGCGAGCACGGTCGCCGGATTGCTCACCGACGAGACGCGTCTGGCGGCGATGACCAGCGCGGCCGCCCTGGCCGGGCACCCCGAGGCCGCGCGGCGGGTGGCAGAGGTGGCTCTCGATATCGCGGTGGCCCGTCGGTCGGCCAGGAGTGGCGAATGAGCGCCCAGCAGCTGCCGCCGGAGCTGAGCCGGGTGCACATGGTCGGCATCGGGGGAGCGGGGATGTCCGGCATCGCCCGCATCCTGCTGGACCGTGGCGGCCTGGTGTCGGGGTCGGACGCCAAGGAGTCGCGCGGGATTCACGCGTTACGGGCCCGCGGCGCGCAGGTCCGGATCGGCCATGACGCCTCGGCCCTGGATCTGTTGCCGGGCGGGGTCACCACCGTGGTCACCACCCACGCGGCGATCCCCAAGACCAACCCCGAACTCGTCGAGGCCCGCCGCCGCGGCATCCCGGTGGTGTTGCGGCCCGCGGTGCTGGCCAAGCTGATGGCCGGGCGCACCACCTTGATGGTCACCGGCACCCACGGCAAGACGACGACCACCTCGATGCTGGTGGTCGCGCTGCAGCACTGCGGGCTGGACCCGTCGTTCGCCGTCGGCGGCGAATTGGGTTCGGCCGGTGCCGAAGCCGGCACCAACGCCCACCACGGCAGCGGGCCGTTCTTCGTCGCCGAGGCCGACGAGAGCGACGGCTCGCTGCTGGAGTACACCCCGAACGTCGCGGTGGTGACCAATGTCGAAGCCGATCACCTCGACTTCTTCGGCAGCGCCGAGGCCTACACCCAGGTGTTCGACTCGTTCATGGAGCGCATCACCCCGGGCGGGGCGGTGGCGATCTGCGTCGATGATCCCGGCGGCGCGGCGCTGGCCGATCGGACTGCGGCACAGGGGATCCGGGTGCTGCGCTACGGCACCGAGTCCCCGGGGCGCCGGGAGCTGGCCGGGTCCTTGTTGAGCTGGGAGCAGCAGGGCACCGGCGCGGTCGCGGAGATCGCGCTGGCCGGATCGACTCACCGGGCCGCGATGCGGCTGGGGGTGCCGGGCCGGCACATGGCGCTCAACGCGTTGGGCGCCCTGCTGGCGGCGATCGAGGTCGGTGCCCCGTTGGACGCGGTGCTCGACGGCCTGGCCGGGTTCGACGGGGTGCGGCGCCGGTTCGAGTTGGTCGGGTCGGCGGGTACGGGTGATTCGGTGCGGGTCTTCGACGACTACGCACACCATCCCACCGAGATCGCCGCGACGCTGACCGCCGTGCGCGCGCTGCTGGCCGAGCGCGGGACCGGGCGCAGCCTGGTGGTGTTTCAGCCGCATCTGTACTCGCGGACAAAGGCTTTCGCGGCCGAGTTCGGTCGCGCCCTGGACGGGGCGGACGAGGTTTTCGTGCTCGACGTCTACGGTGCACGCGAGCAGCCGTTGCCCGGCGTGAGCGGGGCGAGTGTTGCTGAGCACGTGAGCGTGCCGGTGCACTACCTGCCGGATTTCGCCGCGGTGCCCGAAGCGGTGGCCAAGGCTGCCGGTCCCGGCGACGTGATCGTCACCATGGGCGCCGGCGACGTGACCGTGCTGGGCCCGGAGATCGTGACCGCGCTGCGGTCCCGGGCCGACCGGACCCTTCCCGGCCGTCCGGGCGTGCTGTGACCGAGTCGCCCGAAACCCCGGACGTTCCCCCGCAGGACCCGGTGGACGCCGGTGAGCCGCACGCCGCCGCAGACGCCGCAGACGCCGCCGAACCCGAATCCGGCCAGCAGGCCGAGGAACCGGCGGAGGTGGAGGGCCCGCGACGGCGGGCGCGGCGGGAACGGGCCGAGCGGCGCGCCGCTCAGGCGCGCGCCGAGGCGATCGAACAAGCCCGCCGGGAGGCCAAGCGGCGGCTGCGGGCAGGCTCGGCCGAGCCTGCCAAAGGTGTTCCGCGCGGCACCGTGCGGGGCCTGAAGATGGTGCTACTGACCTTTCTCGCACTGGTGGTGGTGATCGGGCTCGGGCTCATCTTGTACTTCACGCCGGTGATGTCGGTGCGTGAGATCGAGGTGACCGGGATCGCGGCGGTCTCCCGCGAGGAGGTGCTCGACGTCGCCAAGGTGCAGCTCGGCACCCCGCTGCTGCAGGTCGACACCGGCGGTGTCGCGGAGCGGGTCGCCACGATCCGGCGGGTGGCCAGCGCCCGGGTGCAGCGGCAGTACCCGTCGGCGCTGGGCATCTCGGTAATCGAGCGGGTCGCGGTGGTGTACAAGGACTTTCCGGATGGTCCGCATTTGTTCGACCGGGACGGCGTCGACTTCGCGACGGCGGCGCCGTCGACGATGCTGCCGATCTTTGACGTCGAGAACCCCGGGCCGACGGATCCGGCCAGCCGGGCCGCACTGCAGGTGATGACCGCGCTGGCGCCCGAGGTCGCCGGCCAGGTCAGCCGGGTGGCCGCCCCGTCGGTCGCCTCGATCACCCTGACGCTGGCCGACGGCAGGGTCGTGGTCTGGGGCAACACCGACCGCACCGCGGAGAAGGCGCAGAAGCTGACGGCGTTGCTCACCCAACCGGGCCACACCTACGACGTGTCGAGTCCGGACCTGCCCACCGTCCGCTAGCGCCGGACCCCTGCGGTCCGTGCCCGCCGCCGAGACGGAAATCTTGCTCGCCGGAGCTGCGCGGGCCGGGATCACCGCGGGCGCCAAGAAAATTCGCCCGGCGTGTCCCTGCGTGTCTGCGCCGGTGACAGCCTCGGCGGCCCTACTGTGGCGGTTGCGTGGAACAACTTGACATAACTCTAAGCCTTTGGTTGAGGTTGAGGGTTTGCCGGAAGGCAACGCGGGGAGTTCTGCCGACAGGCCCCAGAGAGGAATCCAATCCCACCAGGGAGGAAGACGAACGATGACCCCACCGCACAACTATCTGGCCGTCATCAAAGTCGTGGGTATCGGTGGTGGCGGAGTCAACGCCGTCAATCGGATGATCGAGCAGGGCCTCAAGGGCGTCGAATTCATCGCGATCAACACCGACGCGCAGGCATTGCTGATGAGCGACGCCGACGTCAAGCTCGACGTCGGCCGCGAGTCCACCCGTGGCCTCGGCGCCGGCGCCGACCCCGAAGTGGGCCGACGGGCCGCCGAAGACGCCAAGGACGAGATCGAGGAGCTGCTGCGCGGCGCCGACATGGTGTTCGTCACCGCCGGGGAGGGCGGCGGCACCGGCACCGGTGGTGCACCGGTGGTCGCCACCATCGCCCGCAAGCTCGGCGCGCTGACCGTCGGCGTGGTCACCCGGCCGTTCTCCTTCGAGGGCAAGCGGCGCGGCAACCAGGCGGAACTGGGCATCGCCGCGCTGCGGGAGAGCTGCGACACCCTGATCGTGATCCCCAACGACCGGCTGCTGCAAATGGGCGACGCCCAGGTCTCGCTGATGGACGCGTTCCGCAGCGCCGACGAGGTGCTGCTCAACGGTGTCCAGGGCATCACCGACCTGATCACCACCCCCGGATTGATCAACGTCGACTTCGCCGACGTCAAGGGCATCATGAGCGGCGCGGGCACCGCGCTGATGGGCATCGGGTCGTCCCGCGGCGACGGCCGGGCGCTCAAGGCCGCCGAGATCGCGATCAACTCGCCGCTGCTGGAGGCCTCGATGGAGGGCGCCCAGGGCGTGCTGATGAGCGTCGCCGGCGGCAGCGACCTGGGGTTGTTCGAGATCAACGAGGCGGCCTCGCTGGTTCAGGACGCCGCGCACCCCGAGGCCAACATCATCTTCGGCACCGTGATCGACGACTCGCTCGGCGACGAGGTCCGGGTGACGGTGATCGCGGCCGGCTTCGACTCGGCCGGGTCCGGGCGCAAGCCGGTGACCGGTACCACCGGTCAAGCCCGGCACGCGGTGGCCCCCGGGCAGGCCGGCAAGGTGACCTCGTCGCTGTTCGACCCAGTGGACGCCGTCAGCGTGCCGGCGCCCACCAACGGCGCGACGGTCAGCGTCGGCGGCCGCAATGGTGACGACGGCTGCGACGACGACGACGTCGACGTCCCGCCGTTCATGCGCCACTAGCTTCGGGGCCTCGGGCGGTGACTTTTCGCGTCCGGCGGGTGACGACCACCCGGGCCGGCGGCGTCTCGGCGGCTCCGTTCGACAGTTTCAATCTGGGCGACCACGTCGGCGACGATCCGGCGGCGGTGGCGGCCAACCGCGCCCGGCTGGCCTCGGCCACCGGCCTCGGTCCCGGCCGCCTGGTGTGGATGAACCAGGTGCACGGCGTTCGCGTGGAGCTCGTCGACGGGCCCCGCGACGCCCCGCTCGAGGCGACCGACGCGCTGATCACGAACGTTCCGGGTCTGGCGATGGTGGTGGTGACCGCCGACTGCGTGCCGGTGCTGATGGCCGATGCCCGCGCGGGGGTGGTCGCTGCCGTACACGCCGGGCGGGTCGGCGCGCAGCACGGCGTGGTGGCGTGTGCCGTGCAGGGCATGCTCGCGGCGGGCGCACAACTCGGCAACATCTCGGTTCTGCTGGGCCCGGCGATCAGCGGCCCGCACTATGAGGTGCCCCCGGCGATGGCCGACGAGGTCGAGGCGGCGCTGCCCGGCAGTCGCACGCTCACCTCGGCCGGTACGCCCGGATTGGATCTGCGAGCCGGAATCGCTCGGCAATTAAGGGAATTGGGCGTCGAAGCGATCGATATCGACCCGCGCTGCACGGCGGCCGACCCGAATCTGTTCAGCCACCGCCGCGACGGGCGCACCGGGCGGCTCGCATCGCTGGTGTGGCTGGAATAAATGCGTTGCGCCTGTCCGCGTGTCGTTGCCGGTCCAGCGCGCACTCGGCCGTTACCGTCACCGTAACTAGTCACTTCAGTCACACCTTCATCACAGTCATCATCAGAGAAGGGTCCAATGATGAGCACACTCCACAAGGTCAAGGCCTACTTCGGGATGGCTCCTATGGAGGACTACGACGACGACTACTACGACGACGGCGATGACCGCGCCGCGTCGCGCGACTACTCACCCCGGGCGGAGCGGTTCTCCGAGGATGTCTTCGACCGGGTCGCCGGGCGTCCCGACGGCCGCTACGACGATCGATTCGACGACCGCGACTACGACGACGTTCCGGGCGGCTACCGGGGCGGCTACGACGCCGAGGTCCGGGACCCGCGCTACCGGCCCCGCGAGTTCGAGCGCTCCCGCTTCGCCTCGCTGCGCGGCTCGACCCGCGGCGCGCTGGCGATGGATCCCCGCCGGATGGCGATGATGTTCGACGAGAGCAGCCCGCTGTCGAAGATCACCACCTTGCGCCCCAAGGACTACAGCGAGGCGCGCACCATCGGCGAACGGTTCCGGGACGGCACCCCGGTGATCATGGACCTGGTGTCGATGGACAATGCCGACGCCAAGCGCCTGGTCGACTTCGCGGCCGGCCTCGCCTTCGCCTTGCGCGGCTCGTTCGACAAGGTCGCGACCAAGGTGTTCCTGCTGTCGCCGGCCGATGTCGACGTGACGCCGGAGGAGCGCCGCCGGATCGCCGAAACCGGCTTCTACGCCTATCGGTAGGCTTGGTCGACAGTCGGGCCGGTCAGCGCGATGCTGATGCGGGCACACCCTCGTCAGTAAGGTCGCATTCCGTTGGCGCTGTTCTTCACGATTCTCGGCATCGCGCTGTTCGTCTTCTGGCTGTTGCTGATCGCGCGGATCGTCATCGAGTTCATCCGCTCGTTCAGCCGGGACTGGCACCCGCGCGGTGCCACGGTGGTGATCCTGGAGCTGATCATGAGCATCACCGACCCGCCGGTGAAACTGCTGCGGCGCCTGATCCCGCAGTTGACCATCGGCGCGGTGCGCATCGACCTGTCGATCATGGTGCTGCTGCTGATCGCGTTCGTCGGGATGGAGCTGGCGCTGCAGCACGCCGCGTGAGATATCCCGCCTGAGTGGCGGAGGCGGCCCGGCGACGAGCGCCGGGCCACCCCGACCGGGACTAGACCCGGGTCAGCCGCAGCCGCCAGGCCTCCGGCCCACGCTCCTCATAACCCACCGCGATCCGGCCACCGCTGCGCTCGGCGAGCTGGTGCAGCAGCGGGATCGGGTCGTGCGGCGCCACCAGGATCATCGAGCCCCCGACCGGAACGGCGTCGAAGGCACCGAACACGGTCGCGTGCCGGATCGCGTGCGGAATCTCGCGCACGTCGAGCTCGGGCATCTCCTCGTTCTCCTCGCCGCAGCCGCATCCGCCGTGGCCGTGGCCGTGGCCGTGGGCGGCCGGAGCGGGTTGGGCCGGCGGAAGTTCGGACGGGATCGCCGGCAGTTGGGCGGCCAGATCGGCCAGCGAGACCCCGCTGGCCTCGGCGAGTGCGGGCAGCAGTAGGTCGGCGACCTTGCCCAGCAGCGCCTCCAGCAGCACGCGCAGCGCCTCGACGTGCGCGGCGATCTGCACCCGCTCGGTGTCGCGGGCGATGCGGGCCGCGGCCTGCTCGATCAGCTGGGTCTCACCGAGCAGACCCTCGACCAGCAGCCGCGAGCGCTCGACACCGGACGAGGCGGGGTAGATCAGCTCCACGGCGGCCCGCAGTTGAGGGCGCACCCCCTGGTCGATGAAGGCCTGTACCGCCCGGTGGGCGTCGTCGAAGGCGGGGCCGGCGGTACCGACCGCGGCGAACACCGCCGCTCCGAGCGCGGCTTGGCGGCCGAGCAGCTCGGCGTAGCGGGACCGCACATCATCGACCGCCGCCGAATCCGCCGCGCTGGTCGCCACGACCACGTCATTGGTTGTCATACTGGGTGTCCTTCCGATTGGTCATACCCGGCGTCGGCCTGCGGCCTCTTGGCCGTCAATATTTACGGGCCGGTGTTGTGAATAATACGGCGCGGGGGTGCCGCCCGATACCCCGCGCCGCTGCGGGGACACCCCGAACGACGCGGATCCTCGACCCGGCTGTGCCGCAGCGAAATACGCGGCGCTCACCGGCCGGGCACCCGACACTTTGCTGCCCTCGGCCCGACGGGATAACGGCGCCCCCGCCCGCCCCGGCGGGGGAGGTCCTTGCTCGGGGCGCGGCTTACCGACGGGGACGGGTGATGGGCCTCACCGGTTGTGTTTGCCGAAGCGTGATTTCTGTGGCAGCAATTTGAAATTCACTCTTAATATCATTCTCATTGCCGGGCTCAGCGTCTGATGTGACAGGATGGACGGCAGTTACTACACGGCTAGCGTATTCCCGGTCGACCTACACTTGCCCGATCGGTGCTACCTACCTGACCAAGGGGGCAGACGATGCCACTAACACCGGCAGACGTTCACAACGTCGCGTTCAGCAAACCGCCGATCGGGAAACGCGGCTACAACGAGGACGAGGTCGACGCCTTTCTCGACCTGGTTGAGGCCGAGCTGACGCGGCTCATCGAGGAGAACGCCGACCTGCGTCAGCGGGTCAGCGAGCTCGACCAGGACCTGGCCGCGGCCCGCGCCGGTGGGGGTCAACAGGCCACCACCTCGATCCCGGTCTATGAGCCTTCGCCCGAGCCGGCGGCGCACCCGCAGCCGGTGGCACAGCCGGCCGCGCCGGAGCCGGTCCCCGAGGACCAGCACCTCAAGGCGGCGCGGGTGCTGAGCCTGGCCCAGGACACCGCCGACCGGCTGACCAGCACCGCCCGGGCCGAGTCCGAGAAGCTGATGGCCGACGCCCGCGCCAACGCGGACCAGATCCTCAGCGAGGCCCGGCAGACCGCGGAGACGACGGTCGCCGAAGCCCGGCAGCGGGCCGACGCCATGCTGGCCGACGCGCAGACGCGATCGGAGACACAGCTGCGGCAGGCCCAGGAGAAGGCCGACGCGCTGCAGGCCGACGCGGAGCGCAAGCACTCCGAGATCATGGGCACCATCAACCAGCAGCGCACCGTGTTGGAAGGCCGCCTGGAGCAACTGCGTACCTTCGAGCGCGAATACCGCACCCGGCTCAAGACCTACCTGGAATCTCAGCTCGAGGAGTTGGGCCAGCGCGGCTCGGCGGCACCGGTCGACACCAGCGCAGCCAGCGACGGCGGCGGCTTCAACCATTTCAACCGCGGCACCAACTGACCCGTCGGAATCGAGCCGGCACGCGCGGAATCGAGTAATCTGCTCGTCGGGTGGGAGGTGAATCGATGCTGATCATCGCGCTGGTATTGGCGGCAATTGGACTTGCTGCGTTGGTATTCGCTGTGGTCACCAGCAATGCGCTGGTGGCATGGGTGTGTATCGGTGCGAGCTTGCTGGGCGTGCTGTTGCTGATCGTGGACGCGCTGCGGGAACGCCGGCGCATTCGCCCGCCGGCCGCACCGGAGGCGGTCGAGCCCGACGGCGACTCCGAGACCGTCGTCGACGCCGGTGACATCGAAGACGTCGAAGACGACGAAGTCGTGGCCGAGGCTTCCGATGCGCCGGAGACCGCTGACCCGGAGGCCGTGGAGGACTACGACGGCGTGGCGGTCGAGGAGACCGCCGAGGACCCCGTCGCGCACCCGGCCGACTAGCCGGCAGCGGTCGTCGGCGTGGCCAGCAGGTCGCGCACTTCGTCGTCGGTGACCTGACGAAAGTCGGCATAGCTCTGCCCGACGGCGTCGAAGCGCTCGGGCATCGACGCGCACACCACGTCGTCGGCCTCCTGGGCGATCTTGCGGCACGCTGAAATCGCGCCGACCGGTACCGCGACGACGGTCCTGGCCGGTTCGGCCGCCTGGACCGCCCGCACGGCCGCCAGCACACTCGCGCCGGTGGCGATACCGTCGTCGACCAGGATCACCACCCGGCCGCGCAGGTCGACGGCCGGCCGATCACCGCGGTAGGCGTGTTCGCGCCGGCGCAGTTCGGCCGACTCGCGTTCGATCACCGACTGCAGCGCCTCGCTGCTGATTCCCAGGTCGGCGACCACCTGATCGTTGACCACCACCTGACCGCCGCTGGCCAGCGCGCCCATCGCAAGTTCCGGCCACTGCGGCACCCCCAACTTGCGGACCAGGAACACATCCAGTGGCGCCTGCAGCGCGGACGCGACCTCCCAGCCGACCGGGACCCCGCCGCGGGCCAGGCCCAGCACCAGCAGATTTTCGGCGTCACGGTAATCGGACAGGTACCCGGCCAGTACCCGGCCGGCGTCGCGACGATCGCGGAACGTGCGCGCCGGCATCGGGTTCAAGCGTGCCGGTCGAGTCATCTCCCCATCGAGCCTACGACTCGACACCGGAGATGGGTCGGGTCTTTCGATTGACGCTGTCGTGAGCGGCCTGCGGCTCAGCGGGGAAATTCGGTGGCTCCGAGGGCGACCTCCCAGTGCCCCACCCCCTGGCGGGCGAGGCCCATCATCAGCAGGCCCGCCCCCTCCAGCCAATGCGCCATGTTCAGGCCGCCGACGTCCAGCGGGCGCAGCCCGAGGCTCTTGACGAACTCCGCAACGCTCGCCTTGGCCTGTGCATCATCGCCGGCCATGAAGACATCCAGCGGCAGGCCCCGCTCCAGCACATGCCCGAAGAGGGTGTTGAACGCCTTCACCACGCCGGCGCCGGCCGGGACTGCCTTGGCAACTTCTTGTGCGACCGAGGTGTTGTCGGGGATGGCCAGCCCGTCGGCCGCGGAATTGAACGGGTTGCTGATGTCGACGATGACCTTGCCCGCCAGGGCATTACCGTACTGGGTGACGACCGGAACGACACTGGCATACAACAGGGCCACGATGACGATGTCGCCGGCCGGTACGGCGCCGAACTCTCCCGCCGTGGCATTGCCGCCGAGCGCCTCGGCCAGGTCGGCGGCCCTGGAATGATCGCGGCCGATGATCTCCACGGTGTTGCCGCCTGCGATTGCCAACGCGCCGATGGTGCGGGCCATGTTTCCGGTGCCGATGATGCTGATGCTGTTCATGAGGTGGTCTCTCTTTCGGTGTTTTCCAGATACCGGCTTGTCCGGGTCAGGGGAGGGGCGGTGCGGCCACGATCGTCAGTCGCCCATGGTGCGTAGTGCCCAGGGCTGCATGCCGAGGACTTGGGCGAGGTGGCCTTGCATCTCGACGGCGGATGGCAGCGGACGCCACCAGATGGTCACCTCGGCGATCTTGCCGTCGGCGTCGAGTAGGAAGTAGTCCGTTCCGTCGACCGCGGTGTCGCCGATTGGCAGCCGGAAGTACGCGGCGTGGTGACTCGGGCCGCTGAGGACCTCCTGGTAGGTGAGGTCGGTCGCCAAGGCGCTGACGGTCTGGATGGCCTCCACCACCGCCTCGCGGCCGATCAGCGGTTCATCGCCGAGTGGGCCGTTGAGCACCACGTCCTCGGCGAGGTGACCGGCGATGGTGTCGTGGTCCGCGCCCCCGTGCATGCCGTCTATGAAGGACACGACGGCGGCGCGGTGTTGGGCGAATTCGGTCATTGCTACTCCTCGTTGTGGGCGTGACCGTGGATGCCGATGTCTGTCCTGCTCAGATCGCCGCGGTGCCGCCGTCGGCGACCAGCTCCATGCCGTTGACGTAGCTCGAGTCGTCGGAGGCGAGGAAGAGTGCGACCGTCGCGATCTCCTCGGTGCGGCCCAT
This sequence comes from Mycolicibacter kumamotonensis, assembly GCF_002086285.1. Taxonomy (GTDB): domain Bacteria; phylum Actinomycetota; class Actinomycetes; order Mycobacteriales; family Mycobacteriaceae; genus Mycobacterium; species Mycobacterium kumamotonense. The sequence goes on from NZ_MVHU01000004.1 coordinate 43,174, forward strand.
CACTCCCCGCGGGATCAGCGATTCGAATTGCCGTTTGGCGTCTTCGTCGAAGAGCTCCTCCTGCTTGGCGGTGGCAACCTGGCCGGGGGTGAGCACATTCACCCGGATCCGCCTGTCCTTCAACTCGGCCAGCCAGACCCGGGCCCAGGCCTGCTGGACGGCCTTGCTCCCGGCGTAGACGCTCCACCCGGGAAAGCCCTTGAGCGACGCGTTCGACCCGGTCATCAGGATCGAGCCGCCGTCGTGGAGCAGCGGCAGGGCCTTCTGCACGGTGAACAGCGTGCCGCGCGCGTTCAGCCAGAAGGCGGCATGGAAGTGCTCCTCGGTGATCTCTCCGAGCTTTGCCTGCTCACCCATGCCGGCGCTGGCCCACACCACGTCGATCGCGCCCTTTTCCCGCCGGACGGTGTCATACAACCGGTCGAGATCGTCGAGGTCGGCCGCATCGCCTTGCACGGCCGTCACATTCCGGCCGATCAGCCTGACCGCGTCATCCAGCGCGTCCTGGTGTCGGCCCATGATGAACACATGAGCCCCTTCGTCGACGAACAACTTGGCGCCGGCCAACGCCAAACCCTTTGAGCCGCCGGTGATTACCGCAACCTTGCCGTCAAGTTTCCCCATGATCACTCCCGTTGAATCGATGTCTGTCCCGAACCACTCGAAAAAGTTATGTACACCGAGCAGTGTGCTTAACGTAACGGACCGCCGGCCGGAGCGCAAGCTATGTACACCGATCGTTACCAACCGGCCCTATACTGCAGGCATGACGGAGCTGGAGAAGGGCCCGCAACGGGTGCGGCGGGGCAGGGGCGCGCGCGAGCGGATTCTGCGTGCGTCACAACAACTCTTCCGCGATCAGGGCATCAACGGCACCGGGATGGACCAGCTGTGCGCCGTGGCCCAGGTGTCCAAGCGCACGGCCTACCAGCACTTCGCCGGCAAGGATGAACTGATCGCCGAATACCTGCGCCGATTCGATCCCGACGTCACGGCCGGGGTGTTCGATCGCACCGACTTGAGCCCCCGCGAAAAACTCCTCGCGGTTTTCGAGGTGCCCGCGTCCGGGACCGGGGGGGTCACGCCGCTGTGCCCGTTCATCGCGGCGGCAGTGGAAATCCACGACCCGCACCACCCGGCATCCCAATGTGCCCGCGACTACAAGACCACCATCGCCGCGCGGCTCGCCGAAACCGCCCGCGAAGCCGGTGCCATCAACCCCGAACAGCTCGGGGAACAACTGGCACTGCTACTCGATGGCGCCTCGGCCCGCACCCGAGTGCTCAACAGCGAGTCGTTTCCGACCGCGGCCGCGATCGCCGCCGTGCTCATCGACAACGCCATTCCTGAGACAACCCGGCGGTAATCGATTCGTCGTGCTGCGCTGTCAGCGGCAGAACCTGTTCGCGCTCAGTCGAATTCTGGATCTTCGTGGCGCGTGCGCTTGAGCTCGAAGAAGTGCGGATAGGCCGCCAGGGCGACGATGCCGTCCCACACCCGCCCGGCGTCCTCGCCGCGCGGTATGCGCGACAGGACCGGACCGAAGAACGCGACATCGTTGACGTGGATGGTGGGGGTGCCGACGTCGGGGCCTACCTTGTCCATGCCCGCGTGGTGGCTTGCGCGCAACGCCTCGTCATAGTCGGTAGAGGTCGCCGCGTCGGTCAGATCGGGATCGGCGCCGACCTCCGCCAGGGCCTCGGCGATGATCTCGGCGGTGTCCGACCTGCCCTGGTCGTGGATTCGGGTGCCCATCGCGGTATAGAGCGGTAGCAGGATGTCGTCGCCGTGTCGCTGTGCGGCGGCGATCAGCACACGCACCGGTCCCCAGCCCGTCGTCAGCAACTCGACATACCGCTCGGGCAGATCTTCCCGCCCTTCATTGAGTACGGCGAGGCTCATGACGTGAAACCGGCACTCGATATCACGCACCTTCGCCACCTCGAGGATCCAGCGGGAAGTGATCCAGCACCAGGGACAGACCGGGTCGAACCAAAAGTCTGCGCGGTCCTTGCTGACGGCTGCGGGGGCAACGCTGGGCATGAGCATCTCCTGGGGTCGGGGCGTGCTACCGAATTTGCGGGCCGCCAGGCCCACTCAACCCCAACAAATATTGGGCTGTCAAGCCCAATATTTCGCAGGCGCTAAGTCGAGAGCATCTGGATGTGGTCGATAGCGGCGTGCAGGGCGTTCTTGAGCGGGGTGACATCCCGCTGGACCTGGCTGAGGAGCATGCCGCCCTGGAACGCCGACAACAGCAGGTCGGCCAGCTGTGCGGGGTCCGCGTCGGCGCTGATGCGGCCGAGATTCTGCATGCGCTCAAGCCCGTCGCGGAAGATGTCCCTCCACTGCATGAACGCCCGGGCCAGCTCGTCGTGCACCTCCAGGTCTGACTTGAGGATCTGGCTCGCCAGGGATCCGAGGGTGCAGCCGTCCCGGTAGGCGCTGTCGTGGGTGACGTAGTAGTCCACCCAGGCACGAAGCGCATCCACGGTGTCGAAGCCGGCGAACTGCTCGCCGCCATAGAAGTCCAGGACGCGCTCGGCCTGCCACTCGATCACCGCCAGGACGAGGCTTTCCTTGGTCGGGAAATAGTGATTGAGCTGGGACCCGCTGACTCCGGTGACGTGGCGGAGCTGCTGGTTGTTCGTTGCGGCGACGCCGTGGGTGTGGATGAGCTCTGCGGCGTGCTCGAGGATTCGCGCCCGTGTCGCCTCACCTTTTTTGGTGAGCTTGCGGGGCTCTTGGACTGCGGTTTTACCGGTCATGGTCACCATCATACCCAAAATGGGCTTGACAACCCAGTCTGGGAAGTGTTCACTCTGGGACTGGGCTAGACAGCCCATAAAATTTATCCCAGCTACTGGAGGTTGATCCGCCATGTCACGCCTGACCACCCCCGCATCCGACGAGATCGCCGCCGACACCCAGCGGGTTCTGGCCAACGTCGGCAAACAGTTTGGGTTCGTTCCGGACATGTTCACGCTGCTCGCGTCGAATCCGGCGGTCCTGGACGTCGTCTTGTCTCTGCAGGGCAGCTTGGCCCGAGTTCTCGACGCCAAGACCCGCCACACCATTGCGCTGGCGGTGTCAGCGGCCAACGGCTGCGATTACTGCCTGGCGGTGCACTCCTTCGTCTCCACCGAGCTCGGTGGCATGGCGGACGACGACGTCGAACTGGCGCGCTCCGGTGGCTCGATCGACCCCAAGCGGGCCGCCGCCGCGCACTTCGCCCAGCAGTTGATTGAAACCCGGGGGAGGGTCAACGACGCCGACCTGGCCGCCGTGCGAAGCGCCGGGTACAGCGACTCGCAGATCCTGGCGATCATCACTGTCGCCGTCCAGGCCCTGCTGACCAACTACATCAACAACGTCAACCAGACCGTCATCGACATCCCCACCGCCGGCACCCCCGCGTGAACCAGGCCGCCGGCGCCTATCACTGAAACCTTCTGCGAAGAAAGTGAATTGACATGGACCTCGACAACCTCATGAGCAAGCACCTCACGAGATACTTCGACGCCAGCAAGACCATCCCCGCGCAATCCCTGCAGCAGCTGCTGCGGTTCCTGCGCTCGACGCCGTCATCGGTGAACGTGCAGGCAAGCCGCTACTACGTACTCGGCACGCCCGAAGGCAAGGAGCGGCTCGCTGCCAATCTGGGTGAGCGATTCCTCGACAACGGCAGCAAGATCCGAAACGCTTCGCACGTCATCATCTTCACCACTCGGGCCGATCTGCCCGACCGCCACCTCGATGACGTGTTCAGCAAAGAGCGGGCCGATGGCCGGTTTCCCGACCCCGCCAAGCAGGCGCACTGGGAATCGATGACCCGCGACTTCCTCGACCTTCGCACCTACGGCTACAAGGATCTGTCCCACTGGATGGAGAAGCAGGCCTACCTGGCGTTGGGGATGACGGTGATGGCGGCCGCCGAGCTGGGATTCGACGCGACGCCGCTGGAAGGCTTCGACCCGGCCAGCGTCGATGCGGCATTCAAGATCCGGGAAACCGGATACACCACCACGGTGCTGCTGGCCCTGGGCTACCCGGACGTCACGAAGACCTACAGCAACCCGATTTCACGTCTCGACCACGATCGACTCTTCACCTTCGTCTGAACCGCAGCCGCGTCGATTCATCTGACCGTATTACTCGAAAGGTATCGAAAAATGTCCACCAAAACCGATTTGACCGCAATCTGCCGCAGCAACGCCCCGATCGTTAATGATCTGGCGCATATCGTCGCTCGCTATGGGCTGGCTATCGTCATCGGCTGGATCGGGATATTCAAGTTCTGCTCCTACGAGGCGCTCAACATTGAACCCCTGGTAGCCAACAGTCCCTTCATGGGTTGGGTGTACAGCGTGTTCAGTGTCGGGACGTTTTCATCGCTGCTGGGCGTCGTGGAGATCACCACCGCCGTGTTGCTGGTACTGAAGCCCTGGTTTCCGCGGCTTTCGCTGATCGGAAGCGCGTTGGCGATAGTGCTTTTCGTCAGCACTCTGTCGTTCGTTCTCACGACACCGGGCGTGGCCGAGGAGGCGGCCGGTGGATTCCCCCTGCTGTCCATGACCGGCCAATTCCTGATTAAGGACATCGTGCTGCTGGGGGTGTCTATTCTGACCCTCGGCGACGCCATGAAGGCGATCGCTCACCGCGCAGCACCGGCGCGGGCGTGAATTCCCACATGCGAAGGGACGTCAGCAAAATGCGTGCAAAAGCCTTGCTCGCGGTGGCAGCCGCCGTACTGGTGGCCGGGTGCACCAGTACGGCGCCGGATACCGCTCAGGCCGCTCCAAAGTCGGTGGTCCGTCAAGTATTTGACGAGCCGACCAATGTCCCGGGAAAGTCCTTGGTGGGTGTGAACGTCAGCTATCCGCCGGGGGCCAAGAACGCCGCGCACCACCACGCGCGGTCGGCCTTCATCATGGCCTACGTGATGTCCGGGCTCGTCCGCAGTCAGGTTGAGGGCGAGCCGATGCGCGTCTACCACGCCGGCGAGACCTGGAAGGAAGCCCCTGGGGCACATCACCTGGTCAGTGAGAACGCCAGCACCACCGAGCCGGCGGAACTGCTTGCGGTGTTTCTGGTCGACACGGGCGACAAGCCCCTCACTACCGACGACGTCCCGGCTGCAGGTGGCTGACGCGGCAGCCTCGAGATACTGACAGCCCCGGCACAGGCCGGGGCTGTCAGTGTCTGACGATCCGACTCAGGTGTCACCTATGACGCGACTCATCACACATTGTGTCCGAGGGGGGAGCTGGTCACTTGCGACACGCGTTGAGGGCCTTTGAATTGGGCCGTTGACCAGCGTCTCCTCACCGCGCGCCCTACCCCTTCGACTACCAAGCTGTACCTCGAAGGCACTCAAGATGCTGCCGGATTTGCGGGCGCCGTCGGTGGATTCGCCTCGCCCGTCCGCTTGATCATCACATCGAGTGTTGCCATCGACGCAAGTTCAGACCGAACAGCTATGCGCCAGATGCCGAACTCGTCGATGCTGGGAGTGAGGGCGACCGTGAAAGGAATTCGCACGAGATCGCCCGTCCGCTCCACCCCTACAGCCACGCTCACCGTCGTTCGCACCTCCCCGTTCGGCGAGATCACCTCGTAAATCACGGTGTACTCGCCAACCCCGACACCACCGGCCTCGAACAGAGTGCAAACGGGAAACGTCACAGTCGCCGGGAGATTGAGCACCGAAACGCTCACCCAACCAGCGTCAACGAGCGTTGCAAGGTTACTCGGTTGAATCCGGACGTAATCCGCCACCAGGAGTGTCGAGACACCTAGTCGGTCGCTCGTCAGGCGGATACCCGAGCCCGCGAGGCCACCCTTGCCGCCCTCAGCTCTCAGCACGACCTTTCCGTCGAACTCAACGGTCGTATCGCCACCGGGCGCGCCATCGATTCCCGCGATATAACCACGTCCTTCGGTTCCTTTTCGCGGAGGGGGCTCGACCGTGCCAGGCATCAAAACGCCGCCACCGCCACCTCCCGCTCCCGGAAATTTTCCCGGTTGGCCGGCGAGTTCAATTCTCGGAATTTCACCTTCACCGCCACGTCCGCCAATCGAAGTGCCGGTACCAACGACACCACCCCCGCCACCTCCGCCGCCGAGAAGTCCTCCGGACCCACCGATTTGGATCGTGTGCGCCTGCAAGCGGATGTTTGCGTTGGAATCAGAGGCCTCGATGACTTCTCGGGCCTCGTCGTCGGTCAGTCGGTACCCCACGGTCACGGAGTCGGCAGCGTTGACGGCTAGGTCGTACTCGGCTATCTGCGCCCGCTTCCACTCACGCAAGAGGGACGCTGGGTATTTATGAACGAGCGGCGGGTCATCGATCTCGTATGAGTGGTTGGTACACAGGAGCACAAGATTTTCTTCACTCCGATTCTCATCGCCACTCATGTCTCCGTTCCAACGCGGGCCGCCTTCCCTGCGTGCGCAGATGTGCGCGACACGCGAGTTGAGGGTTCGGGCAGTTCCGCTGGCATCAACTCGGTATAGCGGCTCGTTGCACGAAGGCTCCGCGCACCGTATGGCATTGCCATAGAGCTGTTTGATGGTCGCCGTCGTTGGCTCTGGGTGGGTCACCGGCATGACCGCAGACTAGCGGTCAGCACTGACGATTCTAGGGAAGGCAAAACAAGCAAGGGTCGATCTGTCGGCTTGCTCTGCCGGCCGAAGGTGGCTGACCTCAGATTGCTCATCGAGTCTGCTCGGATGATGGCGGGGGAGAAACTGCTGTTGCGGCCTTCGCGTCAGGGGGAAGGCAGGGCGACGTGGCGCCGCAGCAGGGCACGTATGCGGGCTGGCATCATGGTCGGCGGGCTGGCGATCATCCGGGCGGCCACGCGTGCTGCATCGCCACGCTCGCCACGCCGGGTCGTCTTGGGATCGTCCATGTGCCATTCCGCAGCGAGGTATTCGGGCTGGGTCGCGACTATCTCCAGTAGAGTCCCGATGTCCTGGAGGTCGTGCTCGACGGCGCGGACTGTGCGTGCCAGCATTTTCAGTACGAACGCGGCTTCGACGTCGGGGACGGGTATCTCAAACCCGATGGTGTCGCCGTTGGTAAGCCGGGCGGCGACTGCTACCCGGATGGGGTTCAGCGCCAGCGCCAACCGCAGCCCCGGCGCCCCGTCGAACGCCCGCTCTCCGATGAGTCGTCGGCCCGGTTTGGCCTCGGTCGGGACCAGTAGGTCGATTGCCTGATCACCGCGTACGTAGCGGTTGCCCAACTCGGGCGTGTATCCGAGGTGGGTGAGCTGGTCGTGAAATCCGCCTTCGGAGGCCACATTGACGTCGATTCCGGTGTCGGCGTCCGAGGTCAATCGAGGCGTGCCCGGCACGTTGTAGATGTGGCGCAGCAGCCTGACCATGTGACCGCCGATGATGAGGTACTCGCGGTCGCCGGCAGCCGTGGCCACGTCGCGAAGGGCAAGCATGCCGTGGTCGTCGGCTGCCGCGGTGCATGCTAGGACGACCGATACCGGTGCGGTCATCTGGCCGCGATCCAGTTAGCGAGCCGATCCGGGGCGCCGTCACCAAGGTCTGCGCCAGCAGTGAGGTCTTTGAGTACCACTATCGGGTCCACGGTCGGCAGGCTGAAGTGTTCGCCATCGCAGGTTCGATGCCACCAGGCCGCGGTCGTCCAGACGGTCGGGTCGGCCGGAACCCGTAGCGTCAGCGTCGCTTCGTCGGCGGTGGACTCCACCAAGTCAGAGACGGACAAATCGATCAATTCCTCGGAGTAGACGAGGCCTCGGGTCGGTATCCGCCAGGGCCGCAGCGCATCCGCGGCGACTTCGCCGCCAGTGAGGATTCGCACTGTCAGCTCGTGACCGAGCTTGATGGCGCTGCGGACCTGCTCTACTACAGGCTCCATGCCATACCAGTAGGTTTCGACAAGTCCGTCGTCGGCGGGGATCGACGCGAGCGCGGCGAGGCGCTCACGTCTGGCGTCTTCGGGCATGGGGGTCTTCGGCAGGGGATCTTTCTCGGCCATCTGGGACACCGCCTGCTGACTTATTCCGACCGCCGCGGCGATGTCGCGCTGACGCAGGTGTTCACGCGTCAGCACGCAGACTCGCTCCACGGCGTGTCGCCGTCGCCGTCGCTGGCTTACTGCGCGAAGTTGATGTCCCGCTGTGGGGGTTCGGTAGACTTTCCCGGAAAGCACTAGTTCACCGGTATCGCCGATGCTGAGATCGACTGCGCCATCGTCTAGGAGCGCAGAGCGAGCTTCGTCTGTAATGGTTTCGCAGATGACCAGAAGTCGGTGGCTGGGATGGTGGCGACGATGCTCACGTACCGGTGCTGGGGACGCTAGTCGTACGGTGACCAAGAACTCCGCTGTAACTGTGTGATCTCCGAGGCGGTAGGTGACGCTGTGAGCGTCACCCGTTACGACAGGGACACCTGCGTCGGCTAGTCGCGCGGGGACCGAGATTGATTTCACTCCACTACACTATCAAATAATATTCGTCAAACAAGTTATTAAGCAGAAATCGGAGTTTGCTTGTTTGACGATGTGGTTAGAATTTGGTAGTTGCCCTGGCTGCGGCCTGCGGTCCCCTGCAGTTGGTGATGGGTCCGCCGCCGCGTACGACATGTTCAGATCGTTCCATAGACGCCGTAGGCGAAGACGCCGGAACGATCACTGGCCTGGCCATATCGCCGGGGTTACGTCTTTTGCGCGTCGCAACGCAGTTCCCACGGAGTGCAAGCAGTTCCCGAAGGTCATGGGACTGTGCTCACCGCTGGCGAAGCCCGCCAGTTGGCGGGGGCGCACATGAATGACGATATCGAGGCGGCTCTAAGGGTGGGCTGCCATGTGTGCGACGCGCTTCCGCATCAGTGGTGCCACTCGGTGGATGGCGTCAGCTAAATGCACGCGACGCGCCTGGAGAACGTGAATCTGATGGAAAAGATGCGCGCCGCCGTAGAGGCCGCGCGATAGTCGGAACAGTCGAACGGTCGCGACCTTGGCTTGAGCACATAGAGGTCCAACGCAGTCAGCCGCCGACCGTGTCCGGTGTTCATGGACCAGCAATAACCAAGATCCGTAGTCACGTGTCGGTGAACCACGACATCCGGTCGAAACCAGCAAACGGAAAAGCCCGCTCCGATGTATTTCAGGGCAAGCTCCGAGAATTGCTTAGCTAACCTAAAAGTTGTGTCCGAGGGGGGACTTGTCCGTCTACGACACGGGTCGTGGTCTGGCGATTGGGGCGCTGACCGCTTCGGTCAAGCACCGGTCCACGTTTTTCGCTCAATCGCAACCCTGAGGAGCTCGCCCATCGGGCGGCCAGCCGTCGGTACCGGACTCAAGCGGAATATTCAGAGATCGAAGCAGGATCGAAAAGAGCCGCCAATTGGCGATTGCTCCGACAAGTTCGACCAAAACGGCGTGATCGCTATTGAATGCCTTCTGGCACCCAGCCCAGTTTTCCTCGGAGATGACCCCGTCGCGTACCACATCATCGGTCGCTGCGAGGACCGCACGCTCGACTGGCCCGAGGCTTTCGGAATTCTGCCAGTCGCGCACCGCCAGGAGATCATGCTCAGGCACGCCGAGCAGTGTGGCGATTCGCCAATGTTGAGTCCATTCGTATTCGGAGCCAGTAATCCAGCCGATGCGCATGATGACCAGCTCGCGTAGCCGCGCGTCAAGGGAACCGCGGAAGAGTAACGCGTCTAGCAGCCCATACAGCGCAACCGCCACACGCGGCTGATGAAGTGCCACGCGGAATACCGACAGGTCTGCCAACTCTTCGGGCAACCCACATTCGGCAGCTCGCAGCTGGGCCTGCTCACGGTCGAGCATCGGTACGCGTTCCGCCATGGTCACGGGTGGCCCTCTCTGTTGAACCTCTGCCCACGCCGTTAGGGCGTGGGCAAAAAGACGTTGTGCAGCGCCCCACTTGATCGGGCACTTTCATCTGCAAGCGAAGTGAGCAGCTGCGCGAGCCCAGCGAATCCGGTTGATTCTCTGGTGATCCGGTCGAACGGCCAGCGGCCCAGGGCGAGAATCTCGAGGGCTGCCCGGTGGGCGGGATACTCCACGCCGAGTGCGCCTACGACGTGTAATTCTTTATAGACCAACAAGTCTGGTTCAAACCGGGGCGTGCCGCCTCCTCCACGGGTGCCGGCCACCACAATTGTGCCGCCGGGCCTGGCAAGGCCGACGGCATCGGCGAACGCGGAGGGTGCTTTAGCGGTGACGTCGACGACCACGTCGGCAAGCCGTCCGCCTGTCTCACGCTGGAGCGCGGTCACTGCATCGTCCTGCGATACATCGATGGGCAGGTCGACACCGAATGATCTGGCTATGGCCAGTCGTTGTTCGTCGCGTGGGCCTACGCCGGTCATCGCGACGAACGCGGCTCCCGCCTCTTTGGCCGCCACCGCCGCACAGATTCCGCGGATGCCGGGCCCCAGGATCGCTACGACGTCCCCGGCCTTGGTGTCGGGAAGAGTCGCCCCCCACTGGATACCGGCCCCGAGAGGGTTGAACAACGTGGCGAGAACGGGGTCCATGTCTTCGGCAATCGGGAGCAGCATCGCGTCCCACGGAAGCTCCACATGGGTGGCGTATCCGCCCCATAAGCCCGCGCCGACCTCCACGTCGACAAACCCGAACATGGTGGCGATGCCGTTCACCGCGCACCGCCGGTATTCGCCGCGGCGGCACTCGGGGCAGTCTCGGCAGGACCGGAACACCTCAACGGCCACGCGCTGGCCGGCTTGTACACCCCAGCGTTGGCCAGCCGCAGCGCCAACATGTTCGACGATGCCGACGATTTCGTGCCCTGGAACGAATGAGAAGCCGGCAGGCAGGTGTCCGGTGAATTGTTCGTGATCTGTTCCGCACAGACCGCATGCTTCAACTCGCAGGATCGCACCCCGGTCGCCGACGTCGGGGATGGTCATCTGGCGCCGCTGCAGACTCCGCGGTCCGGTCAGCACCATCGCCTCGGCGATCATGGAAGCTCGAACCCGGTGAACGACCCTGTGTTTCGGAGGCACACCGTTTTACCTACGTACATTTCCGCGCCCATCGCCTCGGCGATCTGCGGATCGTCGCTGCGTGCGACGACTCTTTGCCCGTCGGACAGGTGCGCGATGATCGGAGTCCATCGAGGTTGGCCGTCTCGGTCGTAGACGACGGTGTATCCGTCGACTGTCGCGCAACCGGTCGCCTCGTCGGCGCCTGCGACGGCCAGCCGCGATGAATCGATTTGAGCTTGTTCGACCGCCGTGTCGAGCAGTCGCCACCCGGCTGGTGGCGGGGTGGCCGACCACACACCGACCGAATGCTTCGTCGAATACCACCCGAGGCCGGTGACGAGTCCGGCATCGGTTGGGTCGCGTCGGCACCGTCGGACCATCTCCACGATCGAGTGGCTGACGTAATTGTTTCCGGGACCGCCGTGATAAGGCAGGCCTCCGGTTACTGTGAGGCCTCTGTCGTCGAGGGGGTCCAAGTCGAGAGCCTCGGCAGCCATCTCAATTGCCGACGGGAAGCAGGAGTAGAGGTCGAACCACCGGATGTCGTCGGTGGTCAACCGGCCCGCATCGAGAGCCTTCCGTGCCGCTACCTCGATACCCGATGAGCGGCTGAGGTCCGGCCGTTCCACGGGGAAGTACACGTCGTTGCAAGTCGCTGCTGACCAGGGAAAGACCCAACGATCGCGCGCGACGCCTAATTCGTCCGCCACCTCGGCCGCCATGAGAATGAAGGCGGCAGCCATGTCGACGGACATGATGCTGTTGAGCAGCTTGGGATAGGGCAAGCAGACCATGCGGTTTTCCGCGGTGACTTCGCTGAGTTCGGTGGCACTTCGTGCGCGTGGGAACCAGGCCTGTTCCGGATGGCGTGCCGCCTCGGCTGTGAACGGGGCCATCAGCGTGCCCAGCCACTCCCGTTGAGCATCGAAGTCGCGGCCGTGGCGCGCGGCGATCGCGGACTCGAAGATGGGATACACCTCGTGCGGCCAACTCAGACCCACCGACAATTCGGCTTGACTCAGCCCGGGGCGGGCGTCGCCCAGGGATTCGTCGTCGGAGCGGGGTGGGGGCGGCGAGTCGAGAAGTGCCCCGCCCTGAAGCTTGCGTGCGGAATGCCCGCTCTCCGCCCCGACGACCAGGACGACATCTGCACGGCCTTCGCCTATTTCGCCACCCAACACTTCGACGAGATACTGCGGGGTGTTTCCGCCGACGGGACAGCTGATGCGGCGGGCGGGACTGATGTGCATCGCTTCGGCGATCCTGCTGGCGGGATTGTCGCGCGGTATGACCAGGATGCCCGGAGTCGCGACGGTGTCGATGCGCCGCTCGACCGGGCGACTTGCGTCTTTGACCGCGCGGCGTGCGGCTTCTACCGCCAAGTCGATCGGGTCCACGAAGTCGTTCCCGCGATGGGTAACTTCGCCCACGCCGACGACAACCGGGGTACGCGCTTCTACCAACATCGGCATCGGCATCCGCTCAGGGCCACGGGGCTGACTTGAGACATAACTGCGATGGTGTCATGTGCGTGGGCAAGTCACAATGGTGTGCGCTCGCGGCATACTGGCTGTGTGTCGACGAGGTTGTTGAGATGGGGCGCCGCCGCGCCGACAGATCGTGGGTCCGCTCGCGACCGGTTGCTCGATGCTGCCGAGCGGTGCCTCGAGAGTTGCGGTGTGGTGGGCACGACCATGGAGGACATCGGCAGAACAGCGGGTGTGTCCAGGGCAACGGTGTATCGCTACTTCCCCAGTCGGGAGGCGGTGATGTCGGGTGTCATCATTCGCGCCGCCGAGCGCTATCTCGACCGCATCAGCCCGCGGATCGCGGCGCACGCCGACCTGGGCTCCGCGCTCGTCGATTTCGTGGAATACACGGTTGAGGCCGCGCGCCGCGAAGAGATCATCGGATTGTTGTTCGGCAGCGACGAGGAACTCGCCGGCGTGGGTCTCGCGGCGGGGACCTCGACGTCCCTCTTCGAAATCGTCACCGAATTTCTGCGTCCCATCTTCACCAGACACTGGAGTTGCGTGGAACCGGGCGTCTCCGTCGACGACGCCGCCGAGTGGGTTGTCCGCACGATATTGAGCCTGCTGACTGTTCGAGGGCCGCGGGAGCGCAGTCGTGACGGACTCCGGGCGTTTCTGTCGAGGTTTCTCCTTCCGGCGATCCTGGCGGGTGACCACGCTCGACCGATGTGACATCTATGGCGTAATGTCTCGACGGCAGATGAGGTAGGAGGGCCTGTGCAATTCACCACGTTCAACGAACAGGTCGCTGAGCAACTAAAGAGCGCAGCAGAAACCACGGGCGGGTTGGCCGGTTACCTCGGCTTCCGTCACACCGAATTCACTGCGGGACGGCTCGTCGCGGAGATGGACGCACGCGACGACCTGAAGACGCCTTTCGGGAACCTGCATGGGGGCTGCTTATCGGCCATGGTCGACCACTGCCTCGGAGTGGTGTTTTATCCCGTGATTCCACTGGGATCTTGGGTCGCGACAACGGAGTTCAAACTGAATCTGCTTCGTCCGGTCTCTAGCGGCACCTGTGTAGCCACAGCCGAGATCATCTCGCTGGGCAGAACCAGCGGTGTGGCGCGTATCGACATCTGCAACGACGGCAGAGCGGTGTGTGCGGCCCAGGGAACCGTCACCGTCGTCGCACCGAAGACGAGCTCCTGATGTCGGCAAAGAGAACAGGCGATTCGTCGGCTCCTGTGGTCGAGCGCGTGCCCACGGCGGACGGGCTGACGCTGGCGGTCGACCTCTACCGCTGTGATGCGCCGCGGGCGGTCGTGTTGCTCCTTCACGGCGGAGGTCAAAGCCGACACGCCTGGGACGTCACCGCCCAACGCCTGCACCAGCGGGGCTACACGGTGGCCGCGTACGACACCAGGGGACACGGGGACAGCGACTGGGACCCCGACGGACGCTACGACGGGGACCGGCTTGGATCCGACCTATTGGCCGTGCGCTCATACGCCGATTCCGGCCGCCCCGTCGCCGCGATCGGCGCCTCTCTGGGCGGCTTGACCATTCTCGGAACACACTTGCTCGCCCCGCCGGACCTATGGCAGGCCGTCGTCCTGGTTGACGTCACTCCGCGAATGGAGATGGAAGGCGCCCGACGAGTCGTAGCGTTCATGTCGGCACACCCCGAAGGTTTCGACAGCCTAGAGTCGGCCGCTGACGTGATCGCCGCCTACAACCCGCACCGCCCTCGCCCCGAAAACCTCGACGGCCTCCGAAAAGTCCTCGCCCGTCGCGAAGACGGTCGCTGGGCCTGGCGATGGGATCCAGCTTTCGTGACGTCGAATTTCCAGTTCCTGCAGGGTGATCCAGACGAAGGCGCTAAAGACTTCGACATGATGAGCGCGTTCCTTCTTGATGGTGCGAGGCAGGTGTCCGCGCCAACGCTGCTGGTCCGGGGCCTACTATCTGACATGGTCTCCGAAGAGACAGTAAAGCATTTCCTGACCGTCGTTCCGCACGCGCAAACCGTTGACGTATCGGGCGCGGGACACATGATTGCCGGCGACAACAACGACGCATTCTCGACGGCGGTCGTCGAATTCCTCGACAGGACCACATGAACCCTGCTGTCGGTTGACTGCCCATGTAGGGCTGGCGCCTATCCTGCTCCTATGCCAACTGAACCAGCGCGGGTGTCTTTCCGCCGGCATGTGCGCGAAAAGGTTTTGAGGGCGACACGAGAACTCGCCATCGAGAAGGGCTGGGATCAGGTCCGGATGAGCGAGGTTGCCGAATCGGTCGGCGTCTCCCGCCCGACGTTGTACAAAGAGTTCGGCGACAAACAGGGGCTCGGCGACGCGCTTGTGGTGTCGGAGGGCCAGCGCTTTATGGAAGGCATTCTTGCCGTCCTTGCCGAACACGTGGGCGACGTGCGGGGCGGCATCACCGCAGCGGTGCAATTCACCCTCTGTGAAGCAGAAGACAGCCCGCTCCTCAAGGCAGTTCTGACGTCCAACCCTTCGGGGAATGATCGCGGTGGCTCGTCGTCTACTGGAGTCCTACCTCTTCTGCCGACGTCGGCTTCCCTGCTTCAGCTCTGCTCCGCGGCTCTGATCACGTGGTTTAACGACCACTTCGACGATCTCGATCCCGAAGACGTTGAGGAGGTCGCAGATGTTCTGGTGCGACTGACAGTGAGTCATGTTGTACTCCCAGCCGCGGACATCGCCACCACCGGTGAGCGGATCTCCCGCGTAGCACTCAGGTACCTGGGAGTTGTCCACAGTTTGTAACTAGCAAGCTCTCGTGTCAGATCGAGCCGGCGAGGAGCTCTGAGCGGTCAACTCGGAGCTGCTGGCTGATGGCCCGCTTACTGAACATGAAATCGCGAGGACGGTTGACGCAGTCGGCGGCGATGAGTTCACGATCGCGGAAGTAGAAGCAGCTGAAGTCACGGTCACGCGACGGGTCGCCGCTGAAGACCACTTCGTCGTATCCGGTGTTGAGACCGGCGATCTGGAGTTTGAGATCGTACTGGTCGGACCAGAACCACGGAAGCGCAGCGATTGCGCTGTGTTTTCCGCAGATTGTCGCCGCAGCGATCTTGGCCTGCTCGCCGGCGCTCGATACGGATTCCAAACGAATACGCGAGCCGTATCGAGCCATGGTGTGGCTGGTGCAGTCGCCGGCGGCCACGATGTCGGGGTCGCTGGTGCGGGCCTGGTCGTCGATCACGATGCCGTTGTCGACGGATAATCCTGCGGCCGAGGCGAGCTCGGTGTTCGGCACCACACCGACGCCGACGATGACCAAGTCGGCGGGGATCGGTTCGCCGCCTGCCAGCACGACCTCCTGCACTCTGCCGTTGCCGGAGAAGGCTTCGACGAGAGCGTGTGTTCGGATCTCCACTCCCTCGCCGTTGTGGATTCGGGTGTAAAACGCGGAAACCTCCGGCGCGGTGACCCGTTCGAGTACACGCTCGGTTGCCTCGAGGACGGTGACGTTCATGCCGAGCGAACACAGCGAGGCCGCCGTTTCCAACCCGATGTAACCGCCGCCCACGATCACAACCCTCCGACCCGGTGTAGCGGCGGCACGGATCAACTCGACGTCTGCAGCGGTACGCAGGTAGTGAATTCCGGGAAGATCCACCCCTGGTGTGGGGAGTCGTCTGGCCCTTGCGCCGGTGCACAACGCGAGCTTGGTGTACGTCAGCGTGTCGCCGGTGCTCAGAGACACACGCTTGGCACTCCGGTGGATCGCCTCCACGGTCGCATTCAAGAGTCGAATGTGCTGCTTTTCGTAGAAATCAGCGCCGCGAATCAGGAGGTCGTCGAGGCCGTTCTTGCCGGCCAGGTATCCCTTCGACAACGGAGGCCGGTGGTAGGGCAGTCCCCCCTCGTCGCCGATGAGCACGACCTCCCCAGACCACCCCTCCCTTCGAAGATTAGCTGCCAACTGCGCGCCGGCGTGGCTCGCGCCGACGATCACCGCTCGTTCGGGAGTCACGCACTTGGCCTGGGAGTGAGGCGAACCATCAGCTTGCTGATACCCCTGACGAAATTCGATTGCACATACTCGGGTTCGCCGACCACCTCGATGTTCTCAAAGCGAGGGAGCAATTCCTCCCACAGGATTCGAAGCTGCAACTCAGCAAGTCGGTTTCCCATGCACCTGTGCACGCCGAACCCGAACGAGATGTGATTGCGGGCGTTGCTCCTATCGATGATCAACTCATCGGCCCGCTCGAAGACACGCTCATCGCGGTTACCAGAGGCGTACCACATCACGACCTTGTCGCCCTTGCGGATGAATTGCCCGTTCAACATGATGTCTTTTTTCGCGACTCGGCGCATGTACGCCAACGGGGTCTGCCAGCGAATGATCTCGGATACCATGTTGGGAATCAGGTCAGGGTTCGCCTTCAACTTCTCGAACTGATCGGGGAACTGGTTCAAGGCGAGAACCCCTCCGCTCATCGAGTTGCGAGTCGTGTCGTTTCCCCCGACGATCAGCAGTACCAAATTGCCGAGGAATTCCATCGGGCGGTCGATGAGATCCTTAGTGTCCTCGTTGGCCTGCAGCATCGTGATCAGATCGAAGCCCGGTCGCTCCCCGTTGGCGGTACGGGCCGCCTTGTCATGCCAGAGAGCGCTGAGACCCTTCGCCATGTCGACCATGCCACGAAACACTCTGTCGTTGTCGGAAGGACCACCATTGGCTTGCTCCATGGAGGTGGCGAGGTCCGACCATTCCACGAGCTTGTGCCGCTGCTCGTACGGGAAGTCCAGCAGGGTCGCGAGCATGCGCGCTGTCAGTTCGATGGAGACGTGGTGCACCCAATTGAACGGCTGATCCACCGGTAGATCGTCCAGCACTTCCTGGACACGCGAGCGGATCAGCCCCTCCATCTCGCGCAGGTTCTTCGGCGCGACAACCCCTTGGACGGAAGCGCGCTGCAAGTCGTGTTGTGGCGGATCCATCGCGATGAACATGGCGATGTCCATGAAGCGGGGCGGTCTCCCGATGATGATGAACGGCTCTGCGGAGAAAGCCTCGTGGTTCTTGTCGACGGCGATGATGTCCGCGTGGCGGGTCACCGACCAGAACGGGCCGAACGCACTGTGAGCCTGGTAGTGCACCGGCGCCTCGTTGCGCACGCGTTCGAAGTAGGACTTCCAGCGGCCTTGGCGGTAGAGGAACGGGTTGCTGAGATCGATGTCGGCGATATCAACGTCCTCGACCGGAGGAATGGGCGTCTCGGTGAAGATCTTCTTACCATTGGTTCCGGTTACCCACCGGCGTGTCTTGTCGTAGAGGTGTGCGCCGCGGATTTGCAGCTCCAGAGGCACGGCAGACTGGGCTTTGGCGGCCACTGCCGCGGGAATACTCATTATTGTTTCCTCCAAATCCATGACGTTGTTTCAGAGCTGGAACTCAGGTAGCTCGACCGTCAAGCCATCCCATGCCTCGGAGGCGGACATCTGGCAAGACAGCCTCGACGTCCGCTGACGCTCGGGGTTCATCGCGAGCATCTCCTCTTCGTTGGCGCCGCAGAGTCCCACCGTGTCCGACCACTCGGGAGCGACGATCACGTGGCACGTTCCGCATGCGGCTTCCCCTCCACAATCGCCGTCGATGCCGGGCACCGCGTTGTTGACCGCAACCTGCATCAAGGACTGCCCTTCGGCCAAGGGGGCTTCGTACTTCTCGCCGTCGTGAGAGACGAAGGTGACGACTGCCATGATTAACTCTCCTCAATTTGGAACTCCTCTATTTAGCGTTGTCGCGCGTGACCAGCGTCGCTAGGCTCGCAGGAGTCAAAAAGTTGTGTTTTTAGCTCACGCGCAGGGAGGCACGTGAAACTCGACGACTCGGGTATGCCAGCGCTGGCTTTCCTGCAGATGCTGGACAGTGAGGCGCTGGGGCATGACGCCAGCATTGCGCTCCGCAGCATCATGGTTCGCGAGCACGTTACCGAGTCGATGTTGGTGGGTCGCGACGCGCAGGTCCCCTTACGGTGGTTCAGGGAGATATATTCCGATTTCGATTGTGATCAGGGAACCCGTCTGGGTTTCGCGTTCGCTGAACACGCCAAACTGACGTCCTTTGGGGCACTCAGTGTTCCCTTGGTCAGCGCGGGCTCGGTAGCCGAGGTTGTCGAGTTGCTTGCTTATCTGCCGGTGATCACCACAGCCCTCAGCCCGACGTTCCATTCGACGGAACGCGGCCTCACGATCGGGCTCACCGGTCGCACCGGTGACGCGGGCCTGAACTGCCTGGCCGTCACCTACGGTGGGCTGGCGCTGTTGCGTCTGCTCGACATGCTCGCGGGTGCCGTACCGAATATTGAACTGCATTTAAGTCATTCAGCGCCGGAGTCGTGGGTTCTTCATGACGAAGTGTTGGCGGGTCGGATCTTCTTCGACGCCCCCAGCTCGTTCGTCCACGTTCCCGCGGCTTCGCTCGAGGAGGTCTGTCGATTCTCCGATCCTGTGGCGTACCGGATTGCCGTCACCGATTTGCAGCGAACTCTCGATCAACGACGTGACACGTCGGTCTCCGAAAAAGTAAGGGACCTGCTCGAAAAAGATCCCGGAAAAACGAACATCAGCCGGACGGCGGGCGAGCTTTCGATATCCCCGAGCACGTTGAAGCGGCGCCTCCGCGAAGAGGGGACCACCTTTCGCGAATTGCGTCAGTCGTTCTTGCGGGAGCGAGCAATTCTGCGACTTCTCGACAGATCGTTGTCTGTAAGCGAGATCGCGGCAGAACTCGGGTACGCGGAGCTCACGAACTTCACACATGCCTTCAAACGGTGGACCGGTCGTTCACCGCGCCACTTCAGAAAAACGCGCGACTGAGGGCTATAGATCCGCCCCGGCGTGTGCCGGGCGACCATCGGAACCAGCGGGCTTCACGATCGGCCTCATCTGTCACCTGGACATCGTCGAGAAACGACACGATCGGCGCGGGTTTCGGTCATCGCAGCACCCTCTTGGGAAGAGGCGCAAGGACATTCCAGAGAATCCATACCGCGCTAGCGGCGGGTGCGGGCGGGGGTGACGCGGACCTCTAGGCACGCTATGCTAACCGTCGTTCACGTCGGGACCGGCGTTGGACGCGTGGTCGAGAGGAGTCCGGATGCCACACGACCAGCCGGCCATCATCGGTGCCGCCGAACTCGCTCCAGGGAGAAACGTTCCGTACACCTCCACTGAATTGCATGTGCGCGCCGCGGTCGCGGCTCTCGCCGACGCAGGGGTGGTCCCAGACGAGGTCGACGGTCTGGTGTGCGCCGGGCCGATGACGAACGAGGGTTCGATCTTCCTGTCCGAGGACCTCATGGACTATCTCGGGCTGCACAATCTGAAACTTCAGATGACCTGTCAGCTTGGCGGCGGGACCCATCTCGCCATGACGCGCATGGCGAGTAACGTCATCGCCCGGGGCGAGGCCGAGACGGTGCTGGTCGTGTCGGCGGGCAAGTTTCCACCGATCCGCGATGGCGGGCGCGAACTGATGGCGCTGGTGTGTGACCACGCGTTCGAGATGCCCTATGGACCGTCCGTGCCGGCGCTCTACGGTTTGATCGCGCAGGCCTGGATGCACGAGACGGGACAGGGCAAGGCGGACATCGCCGAGGTCACCGTGTCGCAGGACCGGTGGGCCGCACTGAACCCCGCGGCTATCGCGCACGGCGCTCAACGCCTGACTGTGGAGGACGTGCTGGCGTCCCGGCCGATCGCCGGGCCGTTCCACTTCTACCACTGCTCGATTCCCTGCGAGGGCGGTGGCGCGCTGGTGCTGGGCTCGGCCCGCCGGGCTCGCGCGGGCAAGCACCGGCCGGTGCATTTGCTGGGCTTTGGAGAGGGTCACACCCACGGTTTTCTGACCTCGCTGGCCCGGCCGGGTCGTACCGGGGCCGCCCGTTCGGGTCCGATGGCCTTTGAGCGCTCCGGACGGGCGCCGGCCGACGTCGACATCGCTTTGCTCTACGACGCCTTCGCCTCCAACCCGGCGATGATCCTTGAGGAGGCGGGTTTCGTGAAGCCCGGTGGGGCAGGCGATTTCTACCGTGACGGCTGCGCCGATCCGGGGGGCGACCTTCCGGTGAACACCGACGGCGGCCTAATCCGGTTCGGGCACACCGGGACCTCCTCTGGCATTTCGCAGATCCTTGAGGGTTACTGGCAGTTGTCCGGTCGCGCCGAGGGCCGTCAGGTGCCCGGGGCGGATACCGCGTTCGTGCACAGCTACGGCTCGATGCTGTGCAGTCACGTCAGCATGGTGATGGAGGGAGCGTCATGACCGCAGCTTCGAGTTCTCTCGACGGTCTGCACGATCCTGAGGCGCTGCCGCCGCTGACCGATGTCAACCGTCCCTACTTCGCAGCAGCGGCCCGCGGTGTACTCGTCTTCCAGCGGTGCGCGAACGACCACCCTTTCCTCTACCCGCGGCTGGTGTGTCCCGTCTGCCATGACGGTGAGTTGGCCTGGGAGACCGCGGCGGGTACTGGTGAGATCGTCAGTTTCGCGCCGGTGTACCGCCCCCCGTGGGACTCGTTCCCGCGCAGCGAGCCGTACGTCGTCGTGCTCGTTCGTCTGGACGAGGGGCCGCAGTTGTTGGCCAGTCTCGAGGGCGTGGCCCCAGATGAAGTTGCGATCGGGGCGAGAGTGCGCGCAGTGTTCGAGCGGGTGAACGAGGACCTTGGGCTGGTCCGATTCAGGCTGGCGGCGTCGTGACCACGTACGGGGTCTCGGTGCTCGGCGCGGACTTGGCCACCCTTGTCGAGACCGCCGAGGCTACCGACCTCGCCGGCTTCGACGCCGCCTGGGCCTCGGAGTTCTACTCGCGCTCCGGCTCGATCTCGATGGCCGCGATGGCCGCGCGCACAAAGCGCTGCCGCATCGGGTCGTCGATCCTGTATGGCGTCGGGCGCAGCCCGCTCGTGCTCGCCACCGAGGCGCGTGACCTCGACGAGCTTTCAGGCGGGCGCGTCGTACTCGGGCTCGGCAACGGTACACGCCGCATGATGAGCGACTGGCACGGCGTGGAGGACACCTCCGCTCCCGCTCTGCGCATGGAGGAGCTGGTCCCGCTCGTGCGTCGGATCTGGAACCTGCACGAGGGCCCCGTGCGCCATGAGGGGCGCTTCTACCGGATGAATCTCGTCCCAACCGGCGACGTCGCGCCGCCGAAGCGAGCGATCCCGATCATCACCGCGGGCGTGCGTCCGCGGATGTGCGAGGTGGCAGGGCGCGTAGCCGACGGGTTGGCTGGTCATCCGCTGTTCACCACGACTTACGTCGAGGAGGTCGCCCGCCCAGCCGTCGTGCGCGGTGCGGAGCGGGCCGGACGCGATCCCGCCGACATTGAGATCGTCTCGATGGTCATCTGCGCGGTGCACGACGACCCACAGATCGCACGTCGTGAGGCCGCGCAGCAGATCGCGTTCTACTCCTCGGTGAAGACCTACGAGCACGTGCTCGACGTCAGCGGTTTCGCCAGGCAGGCAGCGGCCATCCGCGACGCGTTCGCACGGCGTGACCTGCCGGCCATGTTCGCCGCGGTCACCGACGACATGATCGACGCGATGGCGGTGGCCGGCACCGCCGCCGAGGTCCGAGAAGGGCTGCGCCGCTACGAGGGCGTGCTGGACCACATCGTTCTCTACTCACCCTCGATTGGTCTCGCGCCCGAGCGCATCGCCGAGAACCTCGGCAGCCTCATTCGCGATTGTGCGCCGGCCTTCGCCGGCGGGAAAGGTGACCAGAGTGGCTGACGCATCGCTCATCGGGACGCAACTCGGGAGGACCACGTTTCCCGTCGACCGGTCCAAAGTGCGCGAGTTCGCACTTTCGCTCGGCGACCGCGACCCGATCTACCAGGACGTCGCGGCCGCCCGCGCCGCCGGCTTCGGCGCGATCCCCGCTCCTCCGACCTTCGTCGTCTCCTCGGCTCACTGGCGCGCCGACGACGACATGTTCGGCGCCCTCGGGCTCGACCTGCGACGCGTACTGCACGGTGAGTGCGGCTGGGAGTATTTCGCGCCGGTGTTCGTCGGCGACGAGCTCACCGAGACTCGTCGGGTGTCGAACGTGACCAGCCGCGAGGGGAAGCGCGGCGGCATCATGACAATCGTGACGATCGAGACCGACTTCACCAACCAGCGCGACGAACTCGTCGTGCGCCAGACCGACGTCTTGATCGAAACCGGAGGCTCCACCCAATGACGACATCCCCCGCGCCGGTGGCGTTGGCCATCGGCGACGAGATGCCGACCTCACAGTTCGGCCCGCTGACGCGCTCGCACATCGTTCGCTACGCCGGCTCCGGCGGCGACTTCAACCCGATCCACCACGACGAAGAGTTCGCCCGCGCGGCCGGCATGCCCGGTGTGTTCGGCATGGGACTGCTGCACGGCGGTGTGCTCGCGCAGCGGCTGACCGCCTGGGTGGGGCTGGCCAACATCCGCTCGTTCCGCATCCGGTTCACCGGTCAGGTATGGCCCGGTGACCTGCTCAGCTTCGGCGGCAGGGTCACCGGCGTGCGCGAGGCCGGAGGGCAGCAGGTGGCAGACCTCGAACTCGTGGTCACGCGCCAGACCGGCGAACCCGCGATAAAGGGGAGCGCCGTCGTGCAGGTGACCCGGTGAGCGCGCCAACGAGCGACGTCACCGGCCTCGGGATGACGTTCGGGACCTTCGACGAAGGCCGGGCGTGGGTCGGTCATCGCTCCGAACCGCGGCATGCGTGGTTCCCGATCGACCGCTCGATGGTGTTGTACTACTGCTCGCTCGTCGAGGACGCGAACCCCCGTTACTGGGAGGGTGAGGACTGCCCGCCCGGGCTGCTGATGAGCCTCGGCTTCGCGCCGCAGTGGGTGCCCGGGTACCTAGCGCGTGCCGACATGATGTTCGCGCTCAGCGTCCCGTTGCCGGGCCACCACATCATCAACGCCTCGACGACGACGGAGTTCGAACGCCGGCCCCGGGTAGGCGATCACGTGTCGATCGTGGAGGAGATCGCCTCGATCTCCGAGCCCAAGACGACGCGGGTGGGCACCGGTGTGTTCATCACCACGGTGAGCACCTTCTCCGACCAGCACGGTGAGGTCATCGGCCGCAACACCAACGTGCTCTTCCGATACGACACCGCCGATAGTGAAGGCGCATCATGAACGACTCCACCGAGCGCAGCATGGTCCGCGTCCCCGTGCGGTTCGAGGACATCGCCGTCGGCGACACCCTGACGCCCGTCTCGATCGAGATCAGCTACAAGCGCATCTGCATGAACGCGGCTTCGACATGGGACTGGTTCCCCGGTCACCACGACCCCGACTACGCGCGCAGCCAGGGCCAGCGCACGATCTACCTGTCAACCCTCTTCTTCCATGGCTTCATCGACCGCGGCCTCAACGAATGGGCCGGACCCGACGCGCTCATCCGGCGCCGCAGAATCTCAATGATCCGGTCGATCTATCCGGGCCAGACCGCAACCCTGAGCGGCAAGGTCGTGGCCAAACGCGACGATGGCGGACGGCGCCTCGTCGACCTCGAGTTGCTCGTCTCGAGCGAAGATGGTCCGTGCGTGCCGAGTGAAGCCACCGTTGAGCTGGCCGACCCGTTTGTCGAGGTGCCGGGGTGAGCTGCCACTCACATGCGAGGCGACGGTGAGGGACGGAGGCTCGGTGGCCGAGCAACCGGTTCGCTACGAGGTCGTCGACAGCGTGGCCTGGCTGACGATCAACCGGCCCGAGGCGCGCAACGCGCTGAACAACGCTGTGCGCACGGGGCTTTTCGACGCGGTACGCCGCTTCAATGACGACGACGCGGCGAAGGTGCTCGTCCTCACCGGCGTGGGCGATAAGGCGTTCTGCGCCGGCGGGGACTTGAAGGAGATGGCGCAGAACGCGCTCAAGGTGCCCCCGAAGGACTTCGCTCCGCAGTTCGGCCGCAACATCGATGTCGCGAAGCCGACGATCGCGGCCGTCAACGGTGTCGCGTTCGCCGGGGGCTTCCTGCTCGCGCAGCAGTGCGACCTGGTCGTGGCTGCCGAACACGCGACCTTCGCCGTCAGCGAGGTCAAAGTCGGCCGCGGGTCGCCGTGGGCGGCACCGCTATCGTGGCTGGTGCCCCCACGCGTTGCCATGCAGATCCTGCTGACCGGCGACCCGATCACCGCCGAGCGCGCCCACCAGGTCGGCTTAGTCAATGAGGTGGTGCCGGCCGATCAGTTGCGCGAGCGTACCCGGCAGTTGGCGCTCAGCATCGCCGCGAACGCACCGCTATCGGTGCTTGCGTCCAAGCGCACCGTGTACCTCTCGGCACAGCACCACCTCGCCGCCGCCTACGACCTGGCCGACGAGATATGGGAGCCGGTCTATCTGAGCGACGACGCGCAGGAAGGCCCGACGGCGTTCCGCGAGAAGCGCGCACCACAGTGGAAGGGACGCTGACATGGCGGTGACCATGCAGTCGGTAATCGCCGACATCGAAGCCGAAACGGCCGCGTTGCGCGAACTCATCGCACCGCTGCCCGAAGGTCCGCGCGGCTGGGACGCGCCGACTCCGGCCGTGGGCTGGGCGATCCGCGACCAGATCAGCCATCTGGCGTTCTTCGACGACGTGGCGGTGCGCTCGGCCACCGACCCCGACGGTTTCAGCAGCGACTACCTGCCGATGATGGCCGACGGAAGCATCTCACCCGACGTCATCGCTGAGCGCTACCGTCAAATGCCGGCTGCCGACCTGCTCGCGTGGTTCGACACGTCGCGTGCAGCCCTCGTTGCGGCGTTCGCGGACATTGCCCCGGCGACCCGCCTGCCGTGGTTCGGGCCGACGATGAGCGCGGTCTCGTCGCTGACAGCGCGACTCATGGAGACCTGGGCGCACGGCCAGGACATCGTCGACGCGCTCGGCGCGACCCGCGAGGCCACGGCACGGCTGCGGCACGTGGCCCACATCGGGGTGGGTGCGCGCGCTTTCAGCTACCTGGCCAACGGTCTGGACCTCCCCGCGGACCCGGTACGCGTCGAGCTGACCGCTCCGGACGGCAGCGTCTGGACGTGGGGGCCAGCCGACGCCGCCAACCGCGTGAGCGGGCCGGCGCTGGACTTTTGCCTGTTGGTGACCCAACGCCGCCACCGCGACGACACCGCTTTGGTCGCCGACGGACCGCTGGCCGACCAGTGGCTCGCGATCGCCCAGGCCTTCGCGGGGCCCCCTGGCGGCGGGCGCGTGGCGGGCCAGTTCGCAGGGGGTCAGCGGTGAGCGTCCCGGTCCGCATCGGCAACTGCTCCGGCTTTTACGGCGACCGCATCGCCGCAGCCCGCGAGATGGTCGAGGGCGGACCGATCGACGTCCTGTGCGGTGACTATCTGGCCGAGCTGACCATGCTCATCCTGGCCAAGGCCCAGGCCAAAGACCCGTCCGGCGGGTACGCGCGGACTTTCCTCACCCAAATGGAACAGGTGCTGGGCACCTGTCTCGATCGTGGCATCAAGGTCGTCGCGAACGCGGGCGGGCTGAATCCCGCCGGCTTGGCCGCCGCGTTGCGCGAGCTGTCCGCACGTCTCGGCCTCACCGCGCGCGTCGCGCACGTCGAGGGCGACGACCTACGTGGCGACCTCCACGCAATCACGCCGCCCGTCGGCGACATCAAACCGGTGTCGGCCAACGCCTACCTCGGCGCCTGGGGCATCACCGAGGCGCTGCATTCGGGCGCCGACGTCGTCGTGACCGGCCGGGTCACCGACGCATCCCTCGTGGTCGGTCCCGCGGCCTGGTGGCACGCCTGGGCACGCGCCGACTGGGATCGGCTCGCGGGTGCGGTCGTCGCCGGGCACGTGATCGAGTGCGGCCCTCAGGCGACGGGCGGCAACTACGCGTTCCTCGACGAGATCACCGACCGCCGCTACCCGGGGTTTCCGATCGCCGAGGTCGCCGAGGACGGCTCTTCGGTGATCACGAAGCATCCCGGCACCGGGGGACTGGTCTCAGTCGGCACGGTCACCGCCCAGCTGCTCTACGAGATCGCTGAACCTGCCTACCTCGGCCCCGACGTCGTCGCCCACTTCGACACCATTCGCCTGGCTCAACAGGGTGAGCACCGTGTCGCGATCAGCGGTACGAAAGGCAGTCCGCCGCCGGACACGTTGAAGGTGGCGCTGAACGAGGTGGGCGGCTTCCGCAACACGATGACCATGGTGCTCACCGGCCTCGACATCGAGGCCAAGGCGGCCTTCGCCGAACAGCAGCTCTTCGACGTTCTCGGCGGACGCGACGCCTTCGACGAAGTCGACGTGCGACTGTTGCGTTTCGACGTCTCCGATGCGCCGACGAACGAGCAAGCCTGCGCGCACCTGCGTGTGACGGTGAAGGACGCCGACCCGCGAAAGGTGGGCCGAGCCTTCTCCGGCGGGGTCATGGAGATCGCCCTGGCTGGTTTCGCCGGCTTCCACACCACCACGCCACCGTCCTCGGAGACCGCGTTCGGCGTCTACCGGCCGGCCTACGTTCCGCGCTCGGCCCTCACGCACGTGCTCGTCGACGCCGACGGCAATCGGCACGTGATCCCTGACCCGCCGACCGGTGCGGTCCCGCCGGCTGGGATCGCCCCGCCCGCGAAGCTGCCGGCGCCATCCGGGCCGACGCGGCTCGCGCCGCTCGGGTCGGTACTCGGTGCGCGGTCCGGAGATAAGGGCGGCAACGCCAACCTCGGACTGTGGGCACGCGACGACCCCGGTTACGCGTGGGCGCGCGAGTACCTGAGCGTCGAGCGGCTGCGCACACTGCTCGGGCCGGAGACGGCGCACCTGCGCATCGAGCGCTTCGAACTGCCGAACCTGCGCGCGCTCAACGTGGTGGTGCACGGCTTGCTCGGTGACGGGGTGGCCTCCTCGACCCGGCCGGACGCGCAGGCCAAGGGGCTCGGGGAGTACGTGCGATCCCGAGTGGTGGACGTTCCCGAATCGCTGCTCGACACACACTAAATCCGGTGCGGGGCGCCGTCTACCTGCTGTGTAACCGCGCGGCTGAACAGCGCCGCAACGGCCGCGGCGGCCAGCATCGCCTCAATCGTCGCGTCGTCCAGCGACGCCGGCATGTACGCGGACGCGTTGAGCAATGACAGCACGGCGGCGACCAGGCCCTGTGCGCGCTCACGGTCCAGATCGCCCCGTGCTCGTACGAGCGCGTCGACCCAGAAGGACTCGTACCTGTGCTGTCGGCGTCGCAGGGCACGGGTCGCCAGCGGCGACAGCGAGCGGTGCTCGCGGGCGTAGACGGCCAACAGGCCGCGTCGTCGCGCGCCGAAGGCCGCGTGTAGGTCGACAAGGGCGTGCAGGACCTCCGTCGGTGTGCCGGCGTTGGTGGCGCGCCGGGCGCCGGCCAGCAGCTCAGTCATGGCGGCGTCGCATAACTCGCGCAGGATCGCGTCCTTGTTCTGAAAGTGCCGGTAGACGGCCGGCCCGCTCACCCCTGCTGCGGCACCGATGTCGTCGATGCCCACGGCGTGAAAGCCTTGCCGCGCGAACAGGTCGGCGGCGGCCTCGAGGAGCAGTTTGCGGCGCAAACCGGCCACTTTCAGGCCTCCTGTCGATTTGTGGTTACGTTGTTCGCCGTCCGATCCGCTGGGCCGGGCTGGGATCCTACCGGCGCTGGGGTTGCCTGCGTCGGCACCCGCCGCACCAAATCAAGGGAGGTGAACGAAACCGCTAGCCCCCGCCGATGCTGTCGCATCCTCTTCTCAGTTCATGATTTAGGGGCCCTGCTTCGAACCCGCGATGTGCAGCGGCACGACTCAGCGCAAAACGACTCCGCCCTCGATGCCCGTGAACTGCGCGCGCAGCTCGGTCTTGAGCAGCTTGCCGGTGGCATTGCGCGGCAGTTCGGCGACGAAGTGCACGTCACGCGGACACTTGAAGTGTGCCAGCCGCTCCCGGCACCACGCTACGATCTCCTCGGCGCTCGGCGCCTGTGTCGCCGGGTCGGCGACCACGACCGCGACGACGCGTTCGCCCCACTTCGCGTCCTTACCGCCGATCACGGCGGCGTCGAACACCGCCGGGTGGCGGAAGAGAACCTGCTCGACCTCGATCGGGTAGACGTTCTCGCCGCCGGAGATGATCATGTCCTTCTTGCGGTCGACGAGGGTGATGAAGCCCTCGGCGTCCATGCGCCCGAGGTCGCCCGTGTGGAACCAGCCCCCGCGTAACGCCTCGGCGCTCGCCTCGGCCTTCATCCAGTAGCCGGTGAACACATTCGGGCCGCGCACGATCAGTTCGCCCACGGTGTCGGTCGCGACGTCGCGGTCGTCGTCGTCGACGATGCGGGCGTCGACATGCATTGCGACGCGGCCGATCGACCCGGCCCGCGTGCTGACGTTCTCGGCGTCGAGGACGGTCACCAAGGGAGCGGTCTCGGTCATGCCGAAGCCCTCGGTGAAGGGCACGCCTCGCTCGCGCATGAAGTCGATGACCGTGAGGGGGACGGGCGACCCGCCGCCCATGGCGAAACGCAGCGCAGACAGGTTGAAGGAGTCGAAGTCGGGCACCTGTGTGAGTGCGGTCCACATGGCCGGCACCATGAACTGGACCGTGACGTGGTGGTCGGCCATCGCCTGTAACGTCGCTCGCGGCTCGAAGGACGGCATGATCACGCTGGTGCCGCCGACGTACAACAGCGGCAGGGTGTGTACTCCCAGCCCGCCGATGTGGAACATCGGCGCCACCGCGACGGTGACGTCCTCGCCCCGCAGGCCGATGTCGGTGCCGAGGACGTTGATCGCGTTCCATAGCAGGTTGTCGTGGGTGAGGATCGCGCCCTTGGGTCGGCCCGTCGTCCCCGACGTGTACATGATGAACGCGGGGTCGCGGCCGTCGACGTCACCGTTGAGCGGTTCGGGCGCGGCGCCCGAGACGACGTCTTCGTAGCCGAGCTCGCCCGGCGCCGGCACCCCACCGGCGCGCACGACATGGCGCACGCGGACTCCGGACTCGGTGACGGCGCTCCTGGCCTGCGCGGCGAACGGCTCGTGGAAGACCAGAACATCGGCGCCTGAGTCGGCCAGGATGTAGCCGATCTCGGGTCCGGCAAGGCGCACGTTGAGCGGAACTGCAAGTGCGCCGATTTTGGCGCAGCCCAGCAGCACCTCGATGAACTCGGTCGAATTGACCAGCAGCATCGCGACCCGATCGCCCTTGCGCACGCCGAGGGCGATGAGTGCGGCGGCGACCTGGTTGGTGCGCCGATCGAGGTCGGCGTAGGTGATGTGCGCGCCGTTGCTGATCAACGCGGTGCGCCCGCCGTTGAGGAAGGCGCGCCGGCTCACCCACTGACCGATGCCGAGTTGCATTCGATTCCCTTTCATTCCGCGGCGACTCAGTAGGACGCGGGCAGTTTCAGGCTGTGCTGCGCCACGAAGTTGAGGATCATTTCGCGGCTGATCGGCGCGGTGCGCATGAGCCGGGCCGGACCCCACAACGTGGCGAGGCCGTACTCGGTGGCCATGCCGTTGCCGCCGTGGGTTTGAATCGCCTGGTCGAGCGCCAGGATGCCCGCCTCGGCTGCGGCATATTTCGCCATGTTCGACGCCTCACCCGACCCCGGATCGCCGGCGTCGTGCAGGGAGGCGGCACGCTGAGTCATCAACCGGGCCAGCTCAACCTGGATCTTGGCGTGGGCGAGCGGGTGCGATACGCCTTGGTGCGAGCCGATCGGCGTTCCCCACACGTGGCGGTTGCGGGCGTAATCGGCGGCTTTATCCAGCGCGTAGCGACCGATGCCGTTGCCGAGCGCCGCCCCCATGATTCGCTCCGGGTTCAGGCCCATGAAGACCTGGCGCAGGCCCTCGTTCTCCGCGCCGATAAGGTTGGCGGCCGGCACGCGGACGTCATCGAAGAATAGAGTGAACTGCTTCTCTGGAGTGACCGCCTGCACCGGGATGAGTGACTTGGTGAGCCCGGGGACATCGGTGGGCACGACGAGCAAGCTGAGTAGTCCGCGACCACTGTCGTTGGTAGACGTTCGGGTGACGACCAGGATCGCTTCGGCTTCGTCGACACCAGAAATGTAGTACTTGGTGCCGTTGATGACCCAGTCGTCGCCGTCGCGTTTCGCGGTCGTGGAGATGTTGTGCGAGTTCGAGCCCGCGTCCGGCTCGGTGATCGCGAATGCCATGATCGTCTCGCCGCTGGCGATGCCCGGCAGCCACTGCTGCTTGAGTTCCTCACTGCCGAATGCCTGGATGATCGTGCCGCAGATGGTCGGCGAGACGACGGTCATCAGCAGCGGGCAGCCCGCCGCGGCGAGCTCCTCACCGACGATCTGCATGTCGTAGATGCCGCCGCCGCCGCCGCCGTACTGCTCGGAAAGGTTCACCCCGAGGAAGCCCTGTTTGCCCACGGCCTGCCACAGCTCGGTGCTCTTCCCGCCGGCCAGCGACTTTTCCAGGTAGTACTCGTGTCCGAAGTCCTTGGCGATCTCGGCGACCGCCTTGCGCAGGTCCTGACGTTCCTCTGTCTCGTGCAATTCCATGACACTCCTCACATCGGTATCGACGCGCCACCGATCGGGAGCGCGCCGGCTTCATTAGAGCTCCGTGGCGTCCGACGCCACTTCACCGCCGTCCACCGCCTCGACCACGGCGAGGACGTCACCGCTCGAGACCTGATGGCCGACCTGGACCGGCAGGGCGCTCAGCACCCCGTCGATCGGGCTCGCGACGGTGTGCTCCATCTTCATCGCCTCCAGGACGACGAGCGTTTGACCGGCTGACACCGTCTCGCCCTCGGCGACCGGTAGTCGGATCACCGAGCCCGGCATCGGCGCGGTGAGCGACCCGGGCGGGTTCAGAGTGCTCGGGTCGACGAAGCGTGGCGCCAGCCGCAGGGCGGAGTAGCCGGCGACCGAGTCGAGGTGGGCAACATCGCCGTCGAGGACGACATCATAAGTGCGGCGCACCCCGTCGACGCGCAGCACCACCCGCTCGCTACTGCCCTCGACAACCTCGACGTCGGCCAACGGCTCGTCGTCGACCTGCAGGCAGGTCCCTGTCGAACCTAACGTGTACCCGACGCGCACTTCGCGCCCGCCCTGGGTCTGCCAGGTTGTGGTCTGCGGCTGCGAAGGGTTGTTGCGCCAGCCGGCGGGCAACGTGGCCTGCAGAGTTGCGACGGCACGCCGCGCGGCCACCCCGGCCACGGTCGCCGCGACGGCGTGCAGGCGCTCGGACTGCGTGTCTGGGAGGGCAGCGCCGAGTTGGGCGACGTCGTGTCGGTCAAGGAACCCAGTGTCGGTGCCCCGCCCGGCGAACTCGTCATGGCGCAGGACGCGAACAAGCAGGTTGCGATTGGTGGTCACGCCGTGAATACGGGCGCCGGCCAGCGCCGCCGAGAGGCTGGCAAGTGCCTCGTCGCGCGTTGGTGCCCACGCGATGACCTTGGCCAGCAGCGAATCGTAGTAATGACTGATGACCGAACCGGCACGAAAACCCGAGTCAACCCGCACGCCGGCAAGCGCCGGGACATCCAAGGTGCGCAGGGTGCCGGTACAGGGCCGGTAGTCATCGGCCGGATCCTCGGCGCACAGCCGGGCCTCGACCGCGTGACCGCGAATTCGCGGGTTGTGCATCTCCTCAGGCAGCGGGCGGCCCATGGCTACGAGCAGCTGGGCACGCACCAGGTCGAGGCCGGTGATCAGCTCGGTAACCGGGTGCTCGACCTGCAGCCGGGTGTTCATCTCTAGGAAGGCGAAGGAGTCGGCTTTGCCATCCTGAGCGGCGTCGTAGACGAACTCGACCGTCCCGGCGCCTACGTAGCCGACGGCGCGCGCGGCGGCGATGGCGGCCTCGCTCATCCGAGCGCGCAACGCGTCGTCGACGACCGGTGACGGCGCCTCCTCGATCACCTTCTGGTGTCGACGCTGCACGGAGCACTCGCGCTCGAACAGAGAGACGACGTTTCCGTGCGTGTCGGCCATGATCTGGATCTCGACGTGGCGTGGGCGCTGGACGTAACGCTCGAGGAAGACGGTGCCGTCGGCGAACGCGGCGGCGGCCTCACGCGAAGCGGAGGTGACCGCTTCGTCGAGCTCGTCCGGCGACGCGACAATGCGCATGCCTCG
Organism: Mycolicibacter kumamotonensis; assembly: GCF_002086285.1. GTDB lineage: Bacteria > Actinomycetota > Actinomycetes > Mycobacteriales > Mycobacteriaceae > Mycobacterium > Mycobacterium kumamotonense. The sequence continues at coordinate 75,799 of NZ_MVHU01000004.1, forward strand.
GCCACCGCCGCCGGCGCTGGCCTTGACCAGCACGGGGTAGCCGACGTCGGCGGCCAGCTTCGCCAGCTGCTCGGCCGATAGCCCCGTCGTGTCGCCACCGGGCAGCACAGGCACCCCCGCGTCGGACATCGTCTTCTTGGCCTGCAGCTTCGAGCCCATCGCGTCGATCGCCCCGGGCGGCGGACCGATGAAGACGAGGTCGGCGGCGGCACAGGCGCGCGCGAACCCGGCGTTTTCCGAAAGGAAGCCGTAGCCGGGGTGTACTGCGTCCGCGCCGGTGAGCGAGGCAGCGGCGATGATCCGGTGGATGTCGAGGTAGGTCTCGGCGGCAGACGAGCCGGGAAGGTGCACGGCCTCGTCGGCGTCGGCGACGTGCCACGCGTCGGCGTCGGCGTCGGAATAGACCGCGACGGTGGCGATCCCGAGATCGCGGCAAGTGCGGAACACCCGCCGCGCGATCTCGCCACGGTTGGCGACCAGGACCTTGCGGATCTTGGGCATCGCCATCACATCCGGAACACGCCGTAGCCACGCTGGCCACGGACCTCGCCGTTGTGGATCACCGACAGGCAGAACCCGAGAACGGTCCGCGTATCGCGGGGATCGATGATCCCGTCGTCGTAAAGTCGGCCGCTGTTGGCCAGTGCGACGGATTCGCGCTCGATCTGTTCCTCGACGGCGGCGCGCATCTGGGCGTCGGCCTGCTCGTCGAAGGGCAGCCCGCGGTCGGCGGCGGACTCGCGCGCCACGATGGACAGCACTCCGGCCAGTTGCGCCGGACCCATCACGGCCGACTTCGAGTTAGGCCAAGCGAATAGGAAACGCGGTGAGTACGATCGCCCGCACATGCCGTAGTTCCCGGCACCGTAGGACGCACCCATGGTGATGGTCACGTGGGGGACCGTGCTGTTTGATACGGCGTTGATCATCTTGGCGCCGTCCTTGATGATGCCGCCCTGTTCGTACTCGGCACCGACCATGAAACCGGTGGTGTTCTGCAGGAAGATGAGGGGGGTGTCGATCTGATTTGCCAGTTGGATGAACTGCGAACCTTTCTCGGCCTCCTCACTGAACAGGATGCCCCGTGCGTTTGCGAGGATGCCGACCGGGAAGCCGTGGATCGAGGCCCAGCCGGTGACGAGTGACGTGCCGTAGAGAGGTTTGAACTCGTCGAAGGCCGAGCCGTCGACCACTCGGGCGATGACGTCGCGGGGGTCGAAGGGCACCTTCGGATCGACCGACGCGATGCCGAGCAGCTGATCGGGGTCGTGCACCGGTGGGTGCGGCGGCGTGGTGGGTCCGGGGCCGTTCTTCCGCCAGTTGAGCCGCGCCATGATGCGACGGCCGATGCGGATCGCATCCTGCTCGTCCTCGGCCATGTAATCGGCCAGCCCCGAGGTGCGGGCGTGCATGTCGGCGCCGCCGAGCGACTCGTCATCGGAGACCTCGCCCGTGGCCATCTTGACCAGCGGCGGACCGCCGAGGAACACCTTGGAACGGTTGCGCACCATCACGACGTAGTCGCACATGCCCGGGACGTACGCACCTCCCGCGGTCGAGTTGCCGAAGACCAGGGCCAGTGTCGGCAGCCCCGCTGCGCTGTGCTGGGTCAAGTCGTGGAACAGCTGTCCGCCGGGCACGAAGATCTCTGCCTGTGTGGGCAGGTCGGCGCCGCCAGATTCGACGATGTTGATGATGGGCAGTCGGTTCTCCCGCGCGATGGCCATGCCGCGGAACACCTTGCGGAAGGTATAAGGGTTCGATGCGCCGCCGCGGACGGTGGGGTCGTGGGCGATGATCATCGACTCGATGCCCTCGACCACGCCGATGCCTACCACCACGCTACCGCCGACGGGGAACTTACTGCCCCAGGCGGCGAAGGGGCATAGTTCGAGGAACGCCGTGTCGGGGTCGAGCATCAGCTCGATGCGCTCGCGGACAAGCAGCTTGCCCCGCTTACGGTGGCGCGCAACGTATTTCGCGCCGCCGCCGCCGTTGACCAGCGCCAGTTGCTCCGCGATGGTGTCGAGTTGCGCGCTCAGTCCTTCGCGGTTCTTGAGATAGCCGGGCGCGGTGTCGTCGACCCGATCGGGCAGGACCTGTACCAAAGTTTTCCTTCCGGGCGAGCATCGACGTCGATCTACTAGGCGCTGATGTTAGCCGCAATTAACATCAGGTGACAACGGCGCAGGCGGGCGTCGGATTTGTTCCGCGCCGTGGTTCCGTCGAATGGCGAGGATCGAAGCGGTGCGTTCGCTGCAGATCGAGCGATCGAAGGAATTGACTGGGGAGGGACGGCACACAGGGCCCGTGCGAGGTCGTATCGAGTTCCTCGTCCGGCGCGCGTGGAGTCTACGGTTCGCGATCTCGGGTGAACACCCGCAGCGATTGTCAGTGTCGCGCCATGCCCTTCAGCCAACCGAGTAGTGCATAACGCCGGTCGGCCAGAATCTATCGGGTCTCCTCGGCTTTGGCCAGCGGCGGAGCGGCCTGATCAGGCGCCTGTCCGAGGGTATACAGGCCGAGAATGCCGAGAAAACCCGCACAGTGCTCGATAAGCATTTCAGTCGAGAGGTTCAGTTGTCCATCTATCCAGCGACGGAGTATCTCGAACAGGCCCCCGACACCGTAGGTAGCGGCGAGATCTGCGACTTGAAGCACATCGCTGGGTATATCGAGGTGCAAGCGGGCCTCTCTGAGCACCAGCTCCGCAAAATCGGTCATCAGATCGCTTCGCAGCTGCCGAAGGAGGGGTTCTGCGCCCGACTCGACAAACAGTATGCGGGCCATGCGGGGATCGTTCTCGATCACCTGAACCAGGGCCTTGATCGGAGCGAAGGCGAGTTCTTGAGGAGCAACCGTGTCGTCCGGAATGGCGCTGGTTATCACCGCTTGGAAGGTAGTGGAGATCTTGGCAAATACCGCACGCAAGAGCGCGTCTCGATCGCGAAACTGTTGGTAGAAGTACCGGCTCGTCACTCCTGATTTCGCACACACGGCGGTCACGGTGCACGCGGCAGCTCCGTGGGTGCCCATGATTGAGACCGCCGCATCAATCAACATCACGCGACGCTGCGCATCGCGTTGAGTTGCGGACAGCCCGCCATAGACACGTGCTGGACTCATGTCCTACAGTCTGGCAGTCTTATCTGACAAGGCATAAAGTCAGATCCAAACTTCGAGGAAGGACCTCACATGTCGGACGATCAAGCCCCGACCCCGACCCGGGTGCTGCCAAAACCCAGGCGCGTTCGGTTTCCGATGCCGACCTCCACGAAGCGGCAACACTTCGTGGATGGCGACCTGGTGATGAGCCATTTCATCTCGGTGCTTTCTGCGACGTTCCCGGAAGGCGAGGATTTCTTCATCCGCTCGGTCAGGAACTTCCAGAGTTCCATCGACGATCCCCAACTAGAGACAGCGGTCAAGGGTTTCATCGGACAAGAGGCCACACATCGACACCAGCATCGTCTCCTCAACGAGCGACTCCAGGTCATGGGTTATCCGACCGCGCGAATCGACCGTCATGTCGGACGCTTGATCAAGCGATTGGAACGGCGCTTTTCGCCGGAAATGCGGCTGTCCATGACCTCCGCGTTGGAGCACTACACCGCTACGCTGGCAGAAATCATTCTTACCAGCGAAGACGCCCAGAAGCTCATCGGCCAGACAGAGGTTCGACCGATTCTGCTGTGGCATGCCTTCGAGGAGTCGGAGCACAAAGCGGTTGCCTTTGATGTCTATCGGCTGGTGGGAGCAACCGAGCGCACCCGTGTACGGGGCATGCGGATCGCTTCAGTAATTCTGTTCGGCGAACTCATTCTGCAGACTGCCCTGTCCATGGCCGCTGACAAAGCCTCATATAACCCGGTCACCCTGGTGCGCAGTCTGTACCGCTTCAGTCGCACCCCGATGTTCACCGCCGATGCGCTGCGGCGATTCCGTTCCTACAACCGCCCGGGTTTCCACCCTGATGATTGGGACAGCGCCGCGGTCCTGGAGCGTTGGAGCAAGGAACTGTTCGACCAAGACGGTTCACAGAGAATTATCGCTCAGCCGGGATAGCAACGGTGCGGAAGTTCGGCGACGCAGGAGCACCGTTCCTGCGTCGCTCCTTCCGAACAGCGTGCGACGCCGGCAGCCTCACGCGCGCGCCGTCGGTCACGTGGGCGCCGGGACGGTCGAACCACGAATGCGGTTCGGCAGCGACGGCCACGGAGATGGTTGGCTCTGTGGGCCTGGATCAGTCGCTGACGACATAGCGTTGAGCGAGGGTCTCAGCCAGTCTGCTCGTGTGCGCGACCACTTCCTTCTCGGTCACCGCAAGCAGACCCGAGTTCCAGGCTGTCATGACTTCGACGAACCCGCCTACGGCGATCAGAGTGTCCATGCGAAGGGCCATCTCGTCGGCATCTTGTCGGAGGTGTGGCCGGCTTGCCTCAACGACCAACTGCGTTGCTTCCTGTAGCGCCACGGCGCGGCGGTCTTGCAGCGGTGAGCTACCGACATGCTGAGCAAGCAGGATGCGTGCCCGGCCGGGATCGCGTGCGATCCGGTCGATGACGACGGCGATCGCCGCGGTGATGGTTTCGATCGGCGGCCGATTCGCACGCTCGTTGAAGAGCGCAGCGACCTCGCCGAGCATGTCATTGCGGACGCCATCCCACGCAGCAACGAGCAGCTCATCGCGCGTCTTGAAGCCCTCGTAGAAGTATCGATCGTTCAGCCCTGCGCGGCCGCATACACCGCGCATAGTCACCGAGGCCCAACCGCTCTCACTCCAAATCTCGGTTGCGGCCTCGATCAATTGCTGCCGTCGCTCGGCACGACGCTCGGCCCCGGTCCGACCACCCCAGCGCTTGTTTCTCGACCGCACCTCTCCATCTTGACAAGGTGCTCGTTCCACCACCAAACTGGTGGCATGCGACACCAATGGTGGCTGGTGCCCCCAGATGAGAGTTTCCCCACAGCAGACGTCCATGTCGCGACCCGAAAGGCAGACGGATGAGATTGCTGCCCTTCGGCGGCGCACCAGGCAGAACGCACCGCGCCGATGCAGTCGTCACGGGCGCAGGAAGCGGTATCGGCCGCGCATTCGCCGTGGAGCTTGCGCGCCGAGGTGGACGCGTGGTGTGCGCCGACAAAGATCCCGTCACTGCAAAAGAGTCGGCAGAGTTGGTGAGGCAGGCTGGCGGCGAGGGCTTCGACATCGAATGCGATGTCACCGATCTTGAGCAGGTCCGCAACCTCGCTGATGTGAGCGAAGACTGGTTCGAGAAGGCTGCGAGCCTCGTCATCAACAACGCCGGAATCGGTGCGGGCGGCAACCGCATCGGCGCGACGTCGATCGAGGACTGGAACGCGGCGATTTCTGTCAACCTCTGGGGCGTTATCTACGGCTGCGAGACTTTTGTGCCTCGGCTCCGCAGCAATGGGCACGGCGGAGTCATCAATGTGGCGTCCGCAGCGAGCTTTGGCTCGGCCCCTCGGATGGCGGCTTACAACGTGAGCAAGGCCGGAGTGCTCGCTCTGTCGGAGACATTGGCGGCCGAACTGAGCGGTACTGACATCAACGTCACAGTGCTTTGCCCCACCTTCGTGAAGACGAACATCGTCAACAATCCTCAAATCGACGAGGCGGCTGCAAGACTCGCGACCAACCTGATGAAATGGACCGGCATTTCGCCACAGCACGTAGCTCGCATGACTTTGGACGCACATGATCGCGGACGGATTTACGTAGTGCCGCAACTTGACGCCAAAGTCTTGTGGCAACTCAAGAGGGGCCTTCCTGGTCCTTTCACACGCACGCTGGGCCTCGTGGAGCGCATGGCCTCGTGGAACGATTCAGCCGAGTAAAGGAGCAGGAAAGTGGCTTTCGCATACAGTGACATGCTCGAGACGATCAAAAACAGGCAGTGGGCTCTGGCCGATATCGATTGGGACGCTCCTGGGGCGGAACTGATCACCGACGAACAGCGTCCCAAACTCAAGCAATTCATGTCCGACGTGGTGTGGATTGAGCATGTTGGAGCGCGTGCCTTCGCCGCGATGGCTCCAAAGGCGCCATTCGAAGCGCTCGGAGACATTTACCGTTACTTTCACGCCGAGGAACAGCGTCACGCCAACGCCGAACTTGCCTTGATGCGTCGCTGGGGCATGCTCGAGGAAGGCAAGAAACCGATCCCGAACAAGAATATTCGGCTGGTCATCGAATGGCTGGACCGCTACGCCGAAGCCCTGCCCCTGACCGTCATCGGGGCCGCGATCCCGGCACTGGAGACTGCGCTCGATGGAGCGCTGCTGAAGTTTCTCCTCGATGAGGTTGACGACCCCGTCTGCGGGGAGGTGTTCAACAAGGTCAACAGCGACGAATCAAGGCATCTCGCGGTTGGCTTCCAGGTCTTGAACGACCTGGGCGCCAGCCCGATGCGAATCCACGCCATTCAAACTGCGGGCGCTCTGGTCGACCCGCGCATTCTCACCGGCGCGTTGCTGTATATCCCGCTGTTGACGCGCATGTTGATGAATCTCAACGCTATGGGTCTGTCCGAGGAGAAGTTATACAACGCAGTGACGCGGTACGCCAATGTCGGCGATCGCAGTGAACACACGCGTAGGGTGCCCGGCTATCACATCTTGAAGGCGCACATGTCGTCGTCCATCAAGCGGTCCCAGCCTCTGCACTTCGTGTCTCAGCGCCTTGGCAATGCGATCGATGTTTTCCCTGTTCAGATCTTCGGTCGGCCGCCATCCTGGACGGACGAACTGACCTACGAACCGGTTGCCAAATGACAGGCACCACGACGACGTTGATCGTCGGCGCCGGGTTCGCAGGTATCGGTGCGGCGATCAGACTGCTTCAAGAGGGCACGGATGACTTCGTCATCCTGGAACGGTCAGACCGCGTCGGAGGCACCTGGCGAGACAATACTTATCCCGGTGCGGCCTGCGATATTCCCTCGCTTCTCTACTCCTACTCGTTCGAGCCGAATCCGGGCTGGACTCAAACCTACTCGGGGAGCGCTGAGATCCTCGAATATATCGACGATATGGTCGACAAGTACGATCTTGCCCGGTTCATCCAGTTTGATACCGACGTGACTGCCTTGGAATTCGATGAGGATGCCGGCATCTGGATGGCCGACACAGCAGATGGAAAGCGGTATCACACCCGGTCAGTTGTGATGGCCAGTGGACCACTTGCCAACGCCAGCTTTCCCGATATTCGAGGAATTGATTCGTATGAGGGAAAGAAAATTCACAGTGCTCGATGGGATCACGGCTATGACCTCAGCGATAAGAGGGTTGCGGTCATCGGAACCGGCGCGAGCGCGGTGCAGATCGTTCCTGAGCTCGTGAAGTCGGCTGCGTCGGTCAAAGTTTTCCAAAGAACGCCCGGCTGGGTGCTACCGCGGGTGAACTTCAAGCATCCGGCCTGGGCGCGTTCGACCTTCAAACGACTGCCGATGAGCGAACAAGCGCTCCGCGACGCCTGGTTCTGGACCCACGAAGTGATGGCAGTGGGTATGGTCTGGAACACCGCCGCGACATCGGCGATACAGCTGGCGGCGAAGGCTCATCTGCGTCGGCAGGTGAAAGACCCCTGGTTGAGACGTCAGTTGACGCCCCATTTCAGACCCGGCTGCAAACGTATGCTCATGACCAGCGATTATTACCCTGCGCTACAGGCGGATAACTGCAAGCTGATCAGCTGGCCGATCGCCACATTGTCACCCAACGGGATCCGGACCGCCGACGGTGTCGAGCACGAAGTGGACTGCATCGTGTTTGCCACCGGCTTCGATGTGTGCAAACGCGGCACCCCGTTCCCGATCAGCGGCCTCGGCGGTCGGAAGCTCGGCGATGAATGGTCTCAGGGGACATTCGCGTTCAAGAGCGTGAGCGTGGCCGGGTATCCGAACTTATTCTTCACTTTCGGACCGAATTCCGGGCCAGGCCACAACTCGGCGCTCGTATATATGGAGGCCGCAATCGACTACATCGTCAAGGCGATCAAGCTCCTTCAGCAAAATGACATCAGCACTTTGGATGTGAGAGAGGATCGTCAGGACCGCTATCACTCCGAAATTCAGCGCCGCCTTCGACGAACGACCTGGAATTCGGGGTGCAGCAGTTGGTATTTGACCGAGGACGGCTACAACGGCACGATGTACCCAGGTTTCGCGACCCAGTTTACGAGAGAACTATCCCGCTTGAATCCTCATGATTACGTGATAACCCGGCGCGACGATACACACGTCGAGCTGACGCAATCACTCTGAATACAAGTTTGCAGGGCTGACCGTCAGAACGGTGAAATACAGGAATGGATCGCAAGTCCGACCGTAATTACGAGATAATTATCATAGGAGCTGGATTTTCCGGCATCGGGTCTGGCATTAGCTTGATGAAGGCGGGATTTACCGACTTCTTGATGGTTGATGACGCCGATGGCGTAGGTGGTACGTGGCACTGGAACACCTACCCGGGTATCGCTGTCGATATACCGTCGTTCAGTTATCAATTCTCATACGAAATGCGGCCCTCTTGGTCGCGCACGTACGCCCACGGCAATGAGCTCAAAGCCTATGCCGAGCGATGTGTTGAAAAGTATCGGCTCTGGGACCATATTCGTTTCAACACAACCATTACCGAGGCTTGTTTCGACGAGAACGCAACACGGTGGCATTTGACCAGTGCCAATGGTGAGGAGTTCACGGCACGCTTCGTGATAAATTGCTCCGGCGTTCTCAGTCGGCCAAAGTGGCCTGAAATCAAGGGGGTGCGAGATTTCGCCGGCGTTACGCTCCACACGGCTAGATGGGACAATGCCAAAGATCTCAGCGGGAAGAGGGTTGCAGTAATCGGTACCGGTGCATCGGCGGTGCAACTGATACCCGAAGTCGCAAAGAAAGCAGAGAGTCTGACGGTATTTCAGCGAACTCCAATTTATTGTCTGCCGAAGCCAGACTTCCCCATACCGACGTGGGGTGGAAGGCTTCTACATTTCCTGCCGGGGGCACAATTGGCGACCCGGACCGCCAGCCAGGCGTTCGTGGAAATCACTTTCCCAATCGCCGCTCACTTTCATACGGTGATACCGTTCGCCGATGTCATGGAGAGCGCCGCAAAGCGGTACATGCGGCGTGAGGTCCATGACCCGACGACGAGAGAACAACTCATTCCGCGCTACTCGTTGGGCTGTAAACGACCCAGCTTCCACAATTCCTATCTCGCAACGTACAACCGGTCCAACGTTTCGCTCGAGACGAGCGGCATAACCCATATCGACCATGCATCCGTCCATACTCGAGACGGCAAAGCTCATCCCATTGACGTCTTGATCCTGGCCACCGGCTTCAAAGTGATGGAGTCGGGCAACATGCCAACTTACGTATTGAAGGGACGCGGCGGGCTGGAGCAGGCTACATGGTGGGACGAGCATCGACTGCAGGCCTTCGAAGGGGTGAGCGTCCCGGGATTTCCGAATCATTTCAACATCTTCGGCCCGTACGGCTACAACGGTTCCTCGTACTTCACGCTCATCGAGGCGCAGAGTCGGCACATCGTCCGGTGTCTTCGTCGCGCGCGGGCGCTGGGTGCTAACTGCGTGGAGGTCAAGAAGGAGGCGAACGACCGTTATTTCGCCGAAGTGCTAAGGCGGCGTCACAGACAGGTTTTCTGGCAGCCGAGCTGTTCCAATGCCAACAGCTACTACTTCGACAGGCACGGTGACGTTCCACTCCGTCCATCAACGACTCTGGAGACCTATTGGCGGAGCCGCACCTTTCGCCTCTCGGACTACCGATTCGAGAATCGGCCCGAAGAGGTGTGTCCCCGGTGACCAGAATGGATGCCCCTGACTGGCAGCCCAGTCTTGCCAGTCATCTCGTCGCGATGTCCTCGCGAACCACGCTGCGGCCACTGGCGCAGCTGATGCCATCAAACGCCTACGGACTTGCGGTGATGGATCGCGTGCTTCGAACAGCGCTCGTAGCCTCACGGCCTCGGCGCGGCGTCACAGTGCGCAAGGTTGACACTGTATTCGCCGGAGGCCCGGTTCGTGGGGACTGGATCACCACGCCTGCCATTAATCCGCATGCCAACCCTTTGCTGTACATCCACGGCGGCGCCTATTCTATGTGCTCGCCGGAGACGCACCGCGGTCTTCTTGGTGAACTCGCCTCGGCGAGCGGGCGCCCCATCTTCGCAGTGAAGTATCGTCTTGCCCCGCGGTATCCCTATCCCGCAGCCGCGGACGATGCGCTGAATGCGTATCGCTGGCTTACCAGCGGAGGGTCCCCGGGTTCTTGTCAGCGCACCGTCGCGGTTGCCGGCGATTCAGCGGGCGGTCAGCTCACGATGGCCACGGCCTTGGGCGCACGTGCAGTTGGATTGCCGCTCCCTGATGCGATGCTGCTGATGTCTCCCGTCCTGGATCTCAGGTGCGAACTTGCCAGAGCGCGTGAAATTCGCCGCCGGGATCCTTTTGCCTCCGCTCAATCAGCGGCGCGCGCTCTTGACCTCTACGTAGGTGGCGCAGATCGCGGAGATCCGCGCCTCAGCGTGCTTGACGCGGACCTCACCTCGATGCCGCCGATCCTCATTCAGGTGGGCGGGAGAGAAATGTTGATCGATGACTCGCGCCGTCTCGCCGAGCGACTTCAATCAGCTGGATCCCACGTCGAGATCCAGGTATACCGGGGACAGATCCATGTATTCCAGGCTATGTTCCGGATTCTTCCCGAAGCCCGAGACGCGATTCATCGAGCGGGACGCTTCCTTGAAGCCTCGGAAGTCAGGTGAAAGTGTCCGAACAGGCAATGCTCCTACACCTACACCACCTCGACCGCCGCAGCGTGAAGTCAGTCGTCTCTGCCTCATGAGCAGCAACTTCGCGACGGCCTGTCGCGCGTACGATCCGTCGATCGTGATCATCGGGGCCGGCTTCGCCGGGGTTGCGATGGCCCACCGGCTGAAGAAGGACGGGTTCACGAACTTCACGATCCTGGAAAAGGCTGCAGACATCGGGGGTGTTTGGCGTGACAACACCTACCCGGGAGCGGCCTGCGACGTGCCGTCAGCGTTGTACTCGCTCTCCTACCAGCCCAATGCCCGCTGGTCACGGCGATATGCCGAGCAACCCGAGATACTCAAGTACCTCCAACAACTCGTGAAGAGTGGCGGACTGGACGCACATCTACGCACAGAGACCGAAGTTGTCGACCTGAGCTTCGATGAGCAGTTCGGGCGTTGGACCCTGGCTACGAACTCGAACGAGACAATAACCTGCGATGTCGTCGTCTCGGCCGTGGGTCAGCTCTCCTTGCCCTACATACCCGATATTGCCGACGCAGACTCCTTCCAGGGGCCGCGCTTTCATTCGGCACGTTGGGACCGATCGGTGTCGCTTCGCGGCAAGCGAGTCGCCGTCATCGGCACAGGAGCAAGTGCCATCCAATTCGTGCCACACATCGCCCAGGAGGCGGAGCATGTCACGCTGTACCAGCGTACGGCTCCGTGGATTCTCCCGAAATGGGACAGCACATATCGAGGCCGTCACCACAGGGTGAGCGAATTATTGCCGATGGCGCTGCGCCTCGAGCGTTTCGCGGTATGGCTAATTTTCGAGTTGCTCGCTGTGACGCTAGTCGACGCGAAGCCCCTCTCACGCGTCCTCGGTGCGATCGCGCGCCACCACCTACATCGGCAGGTCGCCAGCCGCTCTCTGCGCGAGCAATTAACGCCTTCCGACGCGCCAGGGTGCAAGCGAGTGCTGTTCTCGAATGACTACTATCCAGCAATCGCGAGTGATCGCGTGTCGTTGGTGCCGAACGCGATTGCAAAACTCTGCGACAAGGGTGTCACGACCGAGGACGGCGAATTTCGTCCTACAGATGTCGTGATCTACGGAACCGGGTTTCGCGCCACCGATTTCCTCGCCCCAATGTCCGTGCGCGGCTCCCACGGAGTCTCCTTGGCCGAGGTGTGGAAGACCCAGGCACACGCATATCTGGGCATCACTGTCCCCATGTTCCCGAACCTGTTCCTGCTTTATGGTCCCAACACGAATGTGGGCTCGGGGTCGATCCTCTACATGATCGAGTCACAAGTTCGTCACATCGCAACGCTCATCAAGGTCGTGGCTGCCCATCCAGGTCATGCGATCGATGTGAAGTCAGAGATTGCGCAGCGTTACAACACGCGCTTGAAACGGCGACTAGGGAGGTCGGTGTGGGCGCTCTGTGCGAGCTGGTATCGGACCTCGAGTGGGGAAATCCCGACGAACTGGCCGGGCCCTACCTTCATCTACCGACTCCTCACCCGTAATCCGCGAAGCAGCGATTACGTCTTGAGAAAGGTTGGGCCCCTAGCGGTAAAAAGCAGCTCCGAATGGAAGCTGTTGCGTCGCCGGGACGATCAGGGGTCCGAGGCGCTCACTTAACCACTTAGACCAATATTGTCCAGATATTGACATCAATCGCACATTTGTAAAGACTAGTGGCGACGCCGTCAGAGCGGCCAAGCGTCCAGGAGGAGGAACCATGACGAATCATCTTCTCGCGCCTGCACGCCACGTGAAGGAGCGGTTGTCCTCTGTGATCATGGTCCCCGCGCCTGACGCCGTCGACGACAGATGGCGTCGATGGAGTCGTGGTTGGCCGGTTCGTGAACTGTCACCAGTACCCGCGGGAAGTGGGTTGAAAGCTATCCGGGGGGATGCGGGACTGCCCTTGGTGGGTCACACGCTCGACTACATCCGATTCGGCTCGGATTTCAGTCGGGAGCGTTACGACCGTCTGGGTTCGGTGTCGTGGATGGGCGCGTTCGGCCACAAGATGGTGGTCATCGCCGGCCCGGACGCTACTCGCGAGGCATTCACGAGCGAAGCGAAGGCATTCTCTCAGGACGGCTGGTCCTTCCTGATCGACGCCTTCTTCCATCGCGGTTTGATGCTCATGAGCTTCGACGAGCACCTGATGCACCGGCGCATCATGCAAGAGGCGTTTACGCGTCCCCGCCTGACCGGATATGTCGAACAGGTGACCCCACGCGTTCGCACGGCAGTGCCCGCGTGGCCGGTGGGTCCGTCGGTTCGCATCTACCCACTGCTGAAGGAACTCACCCTCGACATAGCCACTGACGTCTTCATGGGCGGCCGCGGCAAGGACGAGAGCGATGCTGTCAACAAGGCGTTCGTCGCCACGGTCCGGGCGGCGAGTTCCCTTGTGCGTGCTCCCCTTCCGGGAACCAGATTCCGCGCTGGTGTGCGAGGCCGGCGCGTCTTGGAGGACTACTTCTTCCGGCATCTGCCGGCCGCGCGAGCCGGCGAGACGAACGATCTGTTCGCTGCTTTATGTCAAGCCACCACCGAGGACGGGGAGCGGTTTTCCGACGAGGACGTGGTGAATCACATGATCTTCCTGATGATGGCGGCCCACGACACATCGACGATCACCACCACTGCGGTCGCCTATTTCCTCGCCAAGTATCCGGAGTGGCAGGAGGCAGCGGCTGCGGAAGCCGAGGCCGTCGGTGACGGGTTGCCAGACATCGAAGCCCTGGAGAAGATGACGGTTATCGACCTTGTGCTCAAGGAAGCGCTCAGACTGCTTGCACCTGTTCCGCTGGTGATGCGCAAGACGGTTCGAGATGTCGCCCTCGACGGATATCACATCCCCGCGAACACGTTGTGCGCCATAACGCCCGCCGTGAATCACTTCGATCGGAAGATCTGGAGTGATCCGGACCGGTTCGATCCCTCACGTTTTGGCGAGCCTCGGCGTGAGGACCAACACCACCGATTCGCCTGGGTACCGTTCGGTGGTGGAGCGCACAAGTGCATTGGCATGCAGTTCGGGACCCTCGAGGTCAAAGCAATCCTGCACAGGATGCTGCGTTCGTTCACCTGGACGGTTCCGCAGAACTATCACATCCGATGGGACAACACCTCGCTGCCCATTCCGGTGGACGGACTTCCGTTGGAGATGAAGCGCCGATGACCGTTGGCCACAGGCCCTACCTCGATCCCACGGAGTTCCTTGACTGGCAACACGATTCGGTGCGTGACTTCACATCATCGGCCATCCGTGGCGCCTGCGGCGACACCGAGAAGGCGATCGCCATCTTCACCGCGGTCCGTGACTCCATTTGGTACGACCCGTACACGGTGACCGACAACCCGCACGCCTATCGCGCCAGCACCGTCGCAACCGCAGAACGAGCCTACTGCATCCCGAAGGCCGTGCTCCTGACTGCGGCGTGCCGAGCGGCGGGAATCCAAGCGCGGCTGGGGTTCGCCGATGTCCGAAACCACTTCCAGACCAAGACATTGCGCGAGCGTATGGGTGGTACCGACATTTTCGTCTATCACGGTTACAGTCTCATGCTTCTCAACGGTGCGTGGGTCAAGGCGACCCCGGCGTTCAATCGGGAGTTGTGCGCACGGTTCGGTGTCTCGCCCATCGACTTCGACGGGCGTAGCGACGCGCTGCTGCACGGGTTCACCGGGGACGGCACCCAGCACATGGAATATCTCCGTGACCGGGGAGCCTACGACGATCTACCCCTAGCGGACATCGTGCAGGCTTTGAGAACGCACTACGGAACATTCATCGACCAGCCGAACAGCCGTCCCGACCTCTTCGCCTGAAAGGGCCCTGCACCATGCAAAGCACCATGCAAAATGTTCCCCTCACGGTGTCGGCGATTGTTCAGCATGCGGCAGCCATACACGGTGACAGCGAGGTCATCACTCCGACCGGAGATGGGTATCGGAGAACGCCCTACCGTAGTCTGCTGGCGCGAGTGGCTCGCCTTGCTAATGCGCTGCGCAGCCTTGGCATCACGGCAGACCAACGCGTGGCCACCTTCCAGTGGAGCAACCAAGAGCATCTGGAGGCCTACTGTGCGATTCCCTCCATGGGAGCGGTCCTGCACACGCTCAACATTCGTTTGGCTCGGGAGCAACTCGCGTACATCGCCAACCACGCGTGCGATCAGATCGTCCTCGTCGACGCTTCGGTCGCCCCGTTGTTGGCGCCCGCGCTCCCAGCGATGGCGTCGGTGCACACCGTCATCGTTACCGGAGACGGCGACCTCGCCCCGTTACAGGGATGCGGGAAGACCGTTCTGCGTTACGAGGAAGTGCTTGCCGGTCAGGAAGAGTCATTTGACTGGCCTGAGCTCGACGAGCGGTCGGCCGCGGCCATGTGTTACACGAGCGGCACCACTGGAGATCCCAAGGGCGTCGTCTACAGCCACCGTTCGACGTACCTTCACTCCCTGGCCGCCTGCACAGCTAACGCGTTGTCAGTCAGCGAGGCCGACAGTGTGCTGGCCATCGTCCCGATGTTTCACGCCAATGCCTGGGGGCTTATCTACGCCGCGTTGATGTCCGGCGCGGATTTGGTGCTTCCCGACCGGTTTCTCCAGGCCGAGCCGTTGGTGTCGATCATCGAAGACACCAGGCCGACCGTCGCCGGTGCAGTGCCGACGATCTGGAACGATGTCGACCGATATCTGGATTCGCACCCTGGGCGGGACATTTCTTCGCTACGGCTGGTGGCGTGCGGGGGATCTGCTGTTCCGCTTTCCTTGATGCGGGCGTTCGAAGAGAAGTACAACGTGCCCATTGTGCAGGCATGGGGGATGACCGAAACCTCTCCGCTGGCGACCGTTGCACGTCCGGCTCGCGGAGCCGACACGACGCGACGATGGGAGATGCGCGCATCCCAGGGCCGGCCGATCTGCGGTGTCGAAATCCGGTTGCGGGACGACGACGGGAAACCCGTGCCGTGGGACGGTCGGTCAGTTGGGGAAATTCAGGCGCGCGGCCCTTGGATTACCGGTTCTTATTTCGGAGACAACGATACGGAGAAGTTCGACGACGGATGGTTGCGTACCGGTGATGTGGGCAGGATCGACGCCGAGGGCTATCTGACCCTGACCGACCGCTCGAAAGACGTCATCAAGTCAGGTGGCGAATGGATCTCCTCGGTGGAGCTGGAGAACGCGCTGATCGGGCACCCTGCCGTGTACGAAGCGGCGGTGGTCGGCGTCGCGGACGATAGGTGGCAGGAACGGCCGTTGGCGCTTGTCGTCGTCCACCCAGGAACCGACGTTGACATTGACCAACTCCGATCGTTCCTTTCGGGCAAAGTCGCCAAATGGTGGGTTCCTGAGCGATGGAGCTTCGTGTCCGATATTCCGCGGACGAGCGTCGGAAAGTACGACAAAAAGGCCATCCGTGCGCGCCACTCTGCCGGCGAATACCTCATCAAAATCGAAACGTCATAACGTCGAATCCCTGGAATTGCAACAGTCGGAAGGTAATCATGTCGTCCCCAATCTCTCCCTGGATGAATGCAGAATTACTCGAGCTTCGTGATCTCGCTTCGAAGTTCTTCTCGGCCGAATTGGCGCCGCATGCGCAACGCTTTGCCGACCAGCACCACGTCGACCGAGAACTGTGGAACCGAGCGGGCGAGCTGGGATTGCTCTGCATGTCCGTACCCGAGGAATACGGCGGAGGGGGCGGAACTTTCGCGCACGAAGCGGTCGTGCTCGAAGAGCAGGCCCGCATCGGTGACAGCTCATGGGGTGCGGGACTGCACAGCGGAATCGTCGCCCACTATATCCTGCATTACGCGACTGAAGAGCTGCGCGCGCAGTGGCTTCCCAAGATGGCGTCCGGTGAAATGATCGGGGCGATAGCCATGACGGAACCGGGGACTGGGTCCGATCTGCAGAGCGTCAAGACAAAAGCCATCCTGGACGGTGACGAGTACGTAGTCACCGGCTCCAAGACTTTCATCACCAACGGCCAACAGGCCGACCTCATCATCGTTGTTGCCAAGACAGATCCGAGCCAGGGCGCTGCGGGCATCTCTTTGATCGCTGTCGAGGCTGACCGGCCCGGATTCCGGCGGGGCAAGGTTCTCGACAAGATCGGCCAACGCGGCCAGGACACCTCCGAATTGTTCTTCGATGACGTGAGAGTTCCGCGCTCGCATCTACTGGGCCAGGCTGAGGGACAGGGCTTCATTCAGCTGATGACGCAGCTGCCACAAGAGCGACTCATCGTCGCGGTGGGAGCTGTCGCATCGATGGAACTCGCCCTGGATCAAACGCTCAAATACACCCGCGAACGGGAGGCGTTTGGTCGGCCCGTCTTCGGCTTCCAGAACACCAAATTCACCTTGGCGGAAGCTGCGACTGAAACGCGCATCGCGCGAGTATTCCTCGACTACTGCATCGACCTGCACCTTGCGGGTCAACTCGACGTGCAGACCGTCGCCATGGCGAAGTGGTGGACCACGGAGCGAGCGATGAAGGTACTCGATGACTGTATGCAGCTTCACGGCGGATATGGCTACATGACCGAGTACCCCATCTCCAGATTGTGGGTGGATCAACGCGTGCAGAAAATTTATGCCGGCACGAACGAGGTGATGAAGGAAATCATCTCGCGTTCCCTATGACTCAGATAAGTTGCCGCCTGCACGTTAGTCACTTGGAGGAGGATTGATGGCATCGATAGTGGTGCCGTATCGCCACGACACGGCGGGACATTGCGGATCGGGTGCTCTTCGGGATTTGACCGAATGGGCGGGGGTCCGTTGGGGTGGCCACACCCCGGACGAAGGTATCGTGTTTGCGCTCGGCGGGGCCCTCGACTTCTCGTATGTTCGCTCGGCACACCTAAATCCACCGATCTACCTCGTTGGACGCAGCGCGGACCTCGAAGACGAATACTTGACCCGGTTGGGTGCGCGCTTCGAGTGCCGTTCGACAGACGACCCCGATCTCGGTTGGAAATGGGTGACCGAACAGATCGATGCCGGTACCCCGGTCATGGTGTGGACTGACATCGCCGAATTGCCCTATCTGAGAACGCGTCTGAGTATGAGCCGACACGATGTCGTGATCGTTGGGTACGACGACGACGAGGAACTCGCGTTCGTAGTCGATAACGATCGCGATGTAACTCAAGCCGTGCCTTATGAGAATTTACGAAAGGCACGCGCATCGACGGGATTTCCCGTCCCCACGCGGCACACCACCTACGTGGTCGAGTGGCCCAGCGCGGCACCAGATCTCGGCAATGCTGCCCGGTCGGCCTTCCGTAGGTCTGCGGACGCGATGCAGGGTTCGTTTGTGAGCGCGCCGATTACCGAGGGCTCCGATTGTGAATCTCAGGCGCGTGGATTATCAGGTGTGTCGACGTTTGTGAAGGACCTCGAGCGGTGGCCGGAGATCTTTGACGACGACACCCTCGACGGTGCCTTGTTTGCGCTGAGCGCCTTCATCGAAAAGGCCGGAACCGGAGGCGGTCTTTTCCGAGATCTGCAGGCACGCGGATGTCGGCGCGTCGCTGAAGAGTTGGGTTTCGAACCTGCGTTCCGAGCAGCGGAGGCTGCGAAGACCGCATCTAAGCTGTGGACCGCTGTCGCGCGAACCGCTTACGAACGCGGTGCAGATCCGCGCCGGCGAGCGAGTGGCGCGGCCTGTCTCGCTGCGCAGTTGCCGCAAGCCGAACGTCGACTCGCGCAGGCGCTGAGGGAGGCAGGAAATCTACTCCTATGAATGCAGGTTACCTGCGGTGGAAATCAAACTGGGTGCGACCCAACGGAATTTTTTTGAGTGCTTGGACTGCGTCAACCAGAATGGAGATTCACGATGGCTGTCTTCGCTGATGCGGAAGAGGTTTACCGCTACCTCGCCGGAATCTTTCGACGAGGGTTGGAGAACGAAGACCTTGCGAACAGACTTGCCGGGTCCGGGGTGGTGTTGCGGATTCATTACACCGATCCAGATGCGGTAGTAACCGTGGATATGCCGAAGAGGGTGATAGAAACCGGCGCGGACAGTGGCGTTACACCGAATGTCGAATTGTTCATGTCCGCGGATACCGGAAATAGGTTCTGGTTGGGGAAGGTGAACTTGACCATGGCGATGGCCAAGGGAACGGTACGAGCGAAAGGTCCTGTCACGAAACTGATCAAGCTAATTCCGCAGGCGAAAAACCTTTTTCCAGAATATCGGGCAATCCTCGAAGCCGACAAGCGTCACGACCTGCTCGATGTGTGATGCCAGTCCGGTACGAGCCCGGGTGCGGGCGAGTGGTCGCCGCGGCCTACGGCGACATGTCGGGAGACATTCAGGACGAGTTCTTGTGACCGTGCGCAGTCGGGATTACTACTTCAGAAGCGTCATTAGATAGAAGGGACTTCAGCATGAAGACACGTGCCGCTGTTTTGTGGGGCTTGGAGCAGAAGTGGGAGGTCGAAGAAGTCGAGTTGGATCCGCCAGGTCCCGGGGAGGTCCTCGTGCGGCTGGCGGCCACCGGCTTGTGTCATTCCGACGAACATCTGGTCACCGGCGACCTCCCGATCCCATTGCCGGTAGTAGGGGGCCATGAGGGTGCTGGCACAGTCGCGGAGTGCGGCGAAGGGGTTGAGGATCTGTCCGAAGGTGATCCTGTCATCTTGACCTTCCTCCCCTCGTGTGGGCGCTGCTCCTACTGCGCGCGCGGCATGGGCAATCTTTGTGATCTGGGAGCGGCGCTGATGATGGGACCGCAGGTCGACGGCACCTATCGCTTTCACGCACGAGGCGAGGACGTCGGGCAGATGTGTTTGCTCGGAACGTTTTCCGAGTACACAGTGGTGCCGCAGGCATCCGTGGTCAAGATTGACGGCGGAATCCCTCTGGATCGGGCAGCGTTGATCGGTTGCGGCGTCACGACCGGCTACGGATCTGCGGTGCGGACTGGGGAGGTGCGCGCCGGGGACACCGTCGTGGTAGTGGGAGCAGGCGGAATCGGAATGAATGCGATTCAGGGCGCGCGAATCGCGGGGGCGCTGGCAATTGTGGCGGTCGATCCGGTGGAGTTCAAACGAGAGCAAGCGAGCGGGTTCGGCGCGACGCATACCGCCGCCTCGATGGATGAAGCTTGGTCGCTAGTCAGCGATATGACGCTGGGCAAGCTGGCCGATGTCTGCATCCTCACCACTGATGTGGCTGAGGCCTCTTATACCGCCGAAGCGCTGGCCTTGGTCGGAAAGCGCGGACGCGTCGTGGTTACGGCCATCGGGCATCCCGACGAGTCGTCGATCTCAGGGTCACTGCTGGAGATGACGCTTTACGAAAAGCAGATTCGTGGCGCCTTATATGGCTCATCTAATGCGCCACACGATATTCCGCGGCTGGTCGAGCTTTACTCGGCCGGGCGGTTGAAGCTCGACGAGTTGGTCACCCGCGAATACTCCCTCGACCAAATCAATGAGGGCTACCAGGATATGCGTTCAGGAAAAAACATCCGAGGGCTCGTCCGGTTCTGAAGAGAACCATGCTTCACTTCTCATGTTCACGTCCTTGCGCCGCTGCAGATTACACGCCGCCGGACCGCTTAGGCTGCTGCGCGTCGCGTCCTCCTTGCCCATCCTGAGGACGGCAAGCGTCAGCCACCTTGTAATCAATCCATCAAATTCTCGCGGAGGCTGAGATGACGGACGCAGGCACGACCACGGCATGCGAGGATGGGGCAGCTCGTTTCGTTGTCGCCCCGAAGGTGTGGACTACGCCGGAGCGACGAGCGCTGAGTCAAATGGCGCGGTCTTTCGTCGAACGTGAAATCGCGCCGAAGCTAGCGGAATGGGAGCGGGTGGGTGAGATCCCGCGCGACCTGCACCTCAATGCTGCCGAGGTCGGGCTTCTCGGAATCGGGTTCCCGGAAGAAGTCGGCGGCAGCGGCGGCAACGCGATTGACTCTGCACTGGTCACTGAGGCCATCCTGGCCGCAGGTGGGTCCACTGGCGTCTGCGCCGCCTTGTTCACCCATGGCATTGCCCTTCCCCACATTGCCGCCAATGGCTCCGAAGTCCTGATTGAACGATATGTCCGTCCGACGCTCGCAGGAAAGATGATCGGCTCGCTGGGCGTTACCGAGCCTGGGGCAGGCTCAGATGTCGCGAATTTGCGCACACGCGCAGTGCGCGATGGCGACACCTACGTGGTCAACGGAGCAAAGACGTTCATCACCAGCGGAGTTCGGGCGGACTTCGTTACTACGGCGGTACGCACCGGCGGACCGGGTTACGGGGGAGTTTCATTGCTCGTGATCGACAAGAATTCGTCTGGATTTGAAGTGTCCCGCCGGTTGGACAAGATGGGGTGGCGATGTAGCGACACCGCCGAGTTGTCTTTCGTCGACGTTCGCGTACCGGCTGAGAACCTGGTGGGGGCAGAGAACAGCGGGTTTTTGCAGATCATGCAGCAATTTCAGGCTGAACGGCTCGGCATCGCTGTCCAGGCGTACGCGACGGCGGATAGGGCTCTCGATCTCGCCAAGAGTTGGGCGCGGGAGCGTGAAACGTTCGGTAGACCGTTGACGGGGCGCCAGGTCATTCGCCATAAGCTTGCCGAGATGGCTCGACAGGTCGACGTGGCGTGCACCTACACCCGTGCGGTCATGCAGAGGTGGCTAGCAGGGGAGGATGTCGTTGCCGAGGTGTCGATGGCCAAGAACACCGCTGTGTATGCGTGCGACTACGTGGTCAACGAGGCGGTTCAGATCTTCGGTGGGATGGGCTACATGCGTGAGTCTGAGATCGAGAGACACTATCGAGACTGCCGGATTCTCGGAATAGGCGGCGGCACCAACGAAATCATGAACGAGATCATCGCCAAGCGTATCGGACTCTAGTTACTTGATACCAGTAAAGAAAGTTCTCACGAGCTGGGTCCACGGTGGCTGCTGGTGGGCGTCGGCGGTCTTGAGCTGGGGTGTTGCGGGGCGGCGGACGGG
The DNA here is from genome assembly GCF_002086285.1 of Mycolicibacter kumamotonensis. GTDB lineage: Bacteria > Actinomycetota > Actinomycetes > Mycobacteriales > Mycobacteriaceae > Mycobacterium > Mycobacterium kumamotonense. The sequence goes on from NZ_MVHU01000004.1 coordinate 97,613, forward strand.
AGCGCCAGCGGACGGTAGCCGCCCCGCCCGGCTGCTTGGCTTATTGGCCGGTGAGGAGTCCGATCAGCGTGGCGGCGTTGCGGCCGAGGTGGTCGAGGGCTTGGCTGCCTTTGGTTTCGGTGGCTTGTGATGGGTAGCCGATGACGCCGGTGGGCGTGTAGGCGTGGATGCCGATGGTGGTCAGGTAGCGGCGGTCGGTGGCGGTGTGGTCGCTGGTCTGCCAGCCTTCGCGTAGGTAGTCGGGGTCGGTGGCGAGCAAGATGGAGGTCTCCAGTTCCCCGGCGTGCATGTCGTCGTGGCTGCTGCTATGGATGCCTGCGGCGGTTCGGGCCTCGGCCCAGTCTTCGCGGCTGGGGTAGAGCCCGACGTTGATGGGGGCCTTGGGCTGGTTGGCCTGCTGGACGACGTTGGTCAGTACAGCGTTGCCGCCGTGGCCGTTCACGATGATCAATCCGGCGGTGTTTTGTTGTGACAGTGATTCGATGATGTCAGCGACGATCGCGGCGAGGGTGGTGGCGCTGATGCTCACGGTGCCGGAGTAGGCCACGTGTTCGTGAGAGCAGCCGAATGTAACCGGCGGTAACTGAAACACTTTGTGGTGCTGACTGATTGACGATGCGATAGCACTGGCGATGAGCGTGTCGGTGCCGAGCGGAAGGTAGGGGCCGTGTTGCTCGAATGAGCCGACCGGCAGCACCGCGATAGAGCGGGCAGTTGCGGGGTCTGTGCTGGTGGTGTCGGGAATGACTCGACGGCTCATGCGATGACTCCTTGGGTGGCGTTTTTGATACGGCCGGCGAGCTGTTGCAGGATCGGGTCCTTGTTTCGTCGTCGTCGGCGGTCGCGCACGAGTGTGCCCGCCTTGGCCAGATGAAGTCTGGCCCGCTGCGAGGGTGCCGCGAGGTAGCCCGGGATCGCCGTGTCGGTGAGGGCCAGTGCTTGCTGGTATTCGCCGGTGGCGATATAGGCGTGCAGGAGCCGCATGTCGGCCACGGTCTGATCGCGGTACTGGTGTGCGGTCCAGGCGTGATGGTGTCCGGCGAGCAGGGCGACGGCCTTGTCGGGGTCATCAATGCGGAGGTAGCCGAAGGCGATCTCGCTGGCGACGTAGGCGGCGTGGGCGTAGATCGCATGATCATGAGGATGGGGTTGCAGATCGCCGAGTTCGAGGGCAGCGGCGGCACGGCGATGAAATTCTCGCTCATTCTGGTTAAACAGCTCAGCTAGGGCCTGTTGGCGGGCGATACTGGCGGCCAGGCGACCCACGTCGCGCCCGTCGATCAGTTCGGCGGCCTCAGCAGCCAAGACGGCGGCCAGGTCGGGGTCGCTGCGGGTCAGGATGTTGGACTGGCGCATCAGGATCATGGCGTTGAATGCTGGGCCGGCTGTGCGCAGGTGCAGGGCAGCGGTGTGGGTGAGTTTCTCTGCGGCGGCGTGATCACCGACATCTTGGGCGATCCATCCAGCGACCTCGGCGGTAGCCCCGGCAGCATGCCGCATCTCGGTCTTGATCTGCGAAGGTGCGTGCGCAATCAGGGATTCGATCGTGGCAAGGTCGGATTCCACCAGGGGGCGGGCGTGCTGAGGGCCGAAGGTGTGCTCGACTTCGATATGGGCTTGTTGCCGGGACTCGATGACAGCGAGTACGTCGCGGTTGACAGGAAGTCGCACCAGCAGCGGGTGCGGCAATGCGGTGGCGATGGGCACGCTGAACAACTCGTCGGGTTCGACGCCGAACACCGCGGCGAGGTCTTCACGCCACATCGGGCCGAGCATCCCGGTTCGCTCGATCTGGGCGATCTTTTGTCGTAGGGACTCCCGTTCGGGTAGGTCGGCATCGCCACGTAGCTTGCGGACGTTTTCAACCTCGATTGCCAACTCACGCAGGCTGTAGCCGTAGCGTTTCCGGGCCGCGCTGAGCCGCTGCGCATTGAGTGCGCGGATCGGGTCGGCTGCGGCCATGGTGTCGATCATGCCGCATACATCGGCGCAGGTCAGCCAGGTTTGCGCGTTTGCGGTTATCACTGTTATCACTGCCCGTCACTTCCAGAAGCATCGCCGGTAGCGCTGTCCTTGATCCGCGGATGAACACGCCCGCGTGAGAACAACAAAGGAAGGACAGCACCGAGATGAAACTGAAAATCGATACGACCGGCGTGACGTTCCTGTGCACCCGGATTCCGGAGCAGCGCACCAATTTCGACACCGGTACGCCACGCATCGATAAGGCAACTGGTCAAGCGTTGTGGCAGGTGCAGTTGATCGCCCTGGACGCCACCGGCGGCGAGGTGCTCGCCGTCACTGTGGTCGGGGAGCCGAAGCTCACGGTCGGACAGCCGGTCGCGGTGTCGGGTCTGGTCGCGCTGCCGTGGTCGCAGGACGGCCGCTCCGGCATCGCGTACCGCGCCGAAACCATCACCGCCGCCGACCCGGCCGCGGCGGCCAAGCCGGCCCAGCCGCCCCGGTAACCAAGGCCTGGCCCGGCAAGCAACCGCAGCAGCGCGCGCTTGCCGGGTCAGCGCCCCCATCATCTTCCCGCCGTAGCGAAAGCAGATCCCCATGTCCAATACCCCAAACCGTAAGAACCACAACACTAATCAAACAGACGATGACTGGATCGGCGAGCTGATCTGGGCAGGAGTCAAAGCCACCGGACAGTTGCTGTGGTGGGCGATCCTGTTCCCCGCCCTGAGCATCCCCGCCGTTGCGGCGATCTGGGTCGGTGTTGGCCACGGCGCCCGCGCCGGGTTAGGGATTGCTCTCGCGGCGGTCGCGGCATATATCGGCTGGGCTGTGCTGGAACCGGCATCATTCACTCGGTGGGTGAGCGCACCGCTGCGGCACCGCTGGCTGGCGTGGTGGCGCTATCACCGCACCTGGGAATCGGTGTGCGCTCTGCACGGTTTGACCGCCAAACACGGCGAGCGCACCCTGGTACCGGCCGTCATCTCGGCGCGCATCGGCCATCACGCTGACGCCCTGACCGTGAAGGTCGTGACCGGCCAATGCCTCACCGACTGGCAGAAACGCGGTCCGGCGTTGGCGGCGGCGTGGCGGGCCGAGCGGTTGACAATCCGGGCCACCACGCCGGGGCAGGTGCGGATCATCATCGGTCGCGGTGATGTACTCGGCCAACCGATCGCGTTGTCCATGCCGCGCCTTGCGATCCCCGTTGATCTGGGCGCGGTGCGGGTCGGCATCACCGAAGCCCGCGCCTGGTGGCGCCTACCCGTGTTGGGTCAGCACCTCCTAGTTGCCGGTGCCACCGGGGCTGGGAAGGGCTCGGTGTTGTGGTCGCTGATTGCCGGACTAGCGCCCGAGGTCAAGTCCGGCCGGGTCAGGTTGTGCGTGATCGACCCGAAAGGCGGCATGGAACTCGGCGCTGGCGCAGCGCTGTTCACCCGGTTCTGTCACCACACCGGTGAACCCGTGGTGGTGCTGCTGCACGAGCTGGTGGAGCTGATGCAGGCACGCGCCAACCGGCTGCGTGGACACACTCGCCTGCACAACCCCACGCCCAGCGAGCCGCTGATCGTGTTGATCGTTGACGAGATCGCCGCACTGACCGCCTATGTCACCGACCGCAAACTGCGCACCGAGATCGAGCAGCTGCTGGGGCTGTTGTTGTCGCAGGGTCGTGCGGTCGGGATTTCGGTGGTGGCGGCGGTGCAGGACCCGGCCAAAGACACCCTGCCGGTGCGGCAGTTGTTCACGGTGCGGATCGGGTTGCGCATGACTGAGGCCACCCAGACCACGATGGTGCTCGGCCAGGGGGCTCGTGATGCTGGTGCCGAATGCGATCTGATTGCTGATGCCACCCCCGGGGTCGGGTACGTGATGATCGACGGCACCGCTGAGCCGGTGCGGGTGCGCGCCTTTCACGTCACTGACCGCGACATCGCCGGCTTGGCCCGCACCTTTCGGGCGCCGCGCACGGGCGGTGAGCATTCGCAGGGCCGGGAACCACAGTGAGTGCTCCAGCCGACGGTGTGGGCGGATCGGTGGTCTCGCTGCCGGGCCTGCCCACCACCACCGACTCCGCACGGGTGATCACCCAGATGGTTCGGCGCGCATCCTCTGCGGGTTTCGAGATGTGGTGGCGGCGTGTCGAATCGGTGGGATGCTGTGCTCACCCGATTCAGCTGGTCGGCGCTGGCTCTATTGGGCGCCGGCAGGTGGTGTGGACACGGTGCAACAACCGCCGAGCCAGCGTCTGCCCGTCATGCTCGGACCTGTACGCCCGTGACACCTGGCAGCTGGTGCACGCCGGTGCCGCCGGCGGCCACCACAACATGCCCGCCGAGGTCGCCGCTCGCCCACAGGTGTTCGCCACCTTGACCGCGCCGAGCTACGGCACGGTGCACCACGCCACCGGCGCGCGTTGCCGCCCCACATCGACGAGTCCAGGAAGCCGCTGTATTCATGGGAATCCAGTGCGGTGCAACCTAACCCATTCCGTCGGTGATCCAATAGTGGGCCAGCCGTTATGCGGCCAGTGCTACGACTACGTCGGGCATGTTCTCTTTACCTGGCATCTGCCCGAGCTGTGGCGCCGTTTCACCATCGCATTGCGGCGCGCCGTAGCAGCACAGTTGAGAGCACGTGGGATGGACCGGGGCTCGGTACGCGTGAGTTTCGTCAAGGTCGTCGAACTGCAAGCCCGTGCCATCCCGCACATCCATGCCCTGATCCGCCTCGACCCACCGTCAGCACCCACCACCCAGAGTGACCAGAACCATTACGGCCCCGCCGCCACCTGTGGCGGTGGGGAGCCCCGTTCGGGTGCCGGACCCCGCGGCTGGGTATCGCCGATCACCGCGGGCGAGCTGGCCACGCTGATTCAGAGTGCTGCGCGCCAGATCCGTGTTGACGTTCTCGCCCTCGATGGCGACGTACGCGAGCTGCGGTTCGGCACCCAGATCGACGCCCAACCGCTCAGCGGCGAAGCAATGGCCGAACCGGTCGGCGCAGCGCCGACAGCTCGCTTGTCGCCGCGCCGGGTGGCGGCATACCTGGCCAAATACGTCACCAAATCCCTGCAGGACTTCGGTATCACCGCCCGGCGACTCTCGACGGAAGCGATCGCCACCCTCGACGTCAGCGAACACGTCCGGTCGATCTTGACCACCATCGCCGAACTCGCCGAACGTGTTGAGCCGATGGCCGGAATTGGGCGATGGCTGCACACGCTGGGCTATCGCGGACACATCACCACCAAATCGCGGCACTACTCGACCACCATGGGCGCCCTGCGCGCCGCACGTGCGACCTGGACGAGCAAGAAAAACGCCAAACCGATTGAACACCAGGTTCATACGTGGCCAATCGGGCGTGACGTCCCTACAACGGAGGCGCAGGCCAGCCTGGATGCTGACGAGGTGCTCTGGAAGTTCAACCACGCCGGACACACCAGTGCGGGGGAGCGCACCCTCGTCTACTCCGCGGCCCTCCAACGCATCCACACCCGGCGCATTGGATTGGTGGAAGCCCGTCGTCAAGTCCGCGACCAGCATGGAGATCCGCCAGGGGGACACGATGGCTGACGGTTCCCAAACAGCACATCCTCACTCCGAGTACAACGGTCGCAGCGATGCGCCGACGATGTCAGAGGGAGGTGTTGAAATTGTCGTACCAGAGAGCTATTGCCTTCCGCATGAGGCCAACCGCGCGCTGGTGCGCGTCATAATGGCCGTGCGGGACCGGATGCTCGGATCAGACAGGGGAGTCGCGTGAGCCTGAGGTTCGCCTTCTACGGCCGAGTGAGCACGGAAGACGCTCAAGATCCGGAGGCGAGCCGTAGCTGGCAGAAGCGGCGCGCCACGGACCTAATCGGTCCGCACGGCGGAGTCCTTGTCACTGATTACTTCGATGTGGGGCAGAGCCGCTCGCTGCCGTGGAAGCGCAGGCCAGAGGCATCACGGCTGCTTGCCGATGTCGCCGGTCGTGACCGTGGCTTCGATGCCGTCGTGATCGGGGAACCCGCTCGGGCGTTCTACGGTCCGCAGTTCGCGCTGACTTTCCCGGTGCTCACGCACTACGGAGTCGGCCTGTGGGTGCCCGAGGTCGGTGGCGCGGTCGATCCCGGTTCTGAGGCGCACGACCTGGTGATGACTCTGTTCGGTGGCATGAGCAAGGGTGAGCGCGCTCGAATCCAGATGCGCGTGCGCACCGCGATGTCGACACTGGCGCAGGACACGACCAGATATCTCGGTGGTCGACCGCCGTACGGTTACCGGCTCGTTGATGCCGGCCCGCACCCGAACCCTGCCAAGGCAAGTCTTGGGCAGCGGCTGCACCGTCTTGAACCGGACCCCGCGACGGCGCCGGTCGTCGAGCGGATCTACCGCATGTACGCCGACGGCGCGGGCCTGCGCTACATTGCGCAGCGGCTCACCGACGACGGTGTGCCGTCTCCGAGCCAATACGACCCGGCACGCAATCGCCACCGTGACCCGCGAGGCTGGTCTCATTCGGCGATCCGCGCCATCCTCGACAACCCGACCTATCTCGGTGTGCGCGTGTGGGGCAAGCAGGAGAAATACGAAGTCCTGGTCAATCCTGACGATGTCGCTGCGGGGTATGAGACACGGATGCGGTGGCGCGATCAGGCTGCCTGGGTCGTGCCGGACCGCCGCACTCATGAAGCGCTGATCACCGACGAACTGGCGCAGGCCGTTCGTCTTCGCACCCAGACCCGGCGTGGTCCCGGCCTGGTGTGCAGCAGGGAATCGACGGTGCCGTATGCGCTTCGCGGAATCCTGTTCTGCGCTGTGTGTGGACGGCGGATGCAGGGCGCCGCTCGCGGCGGGAAGCAAGCAACACGCATCCTGTACCGATGTGAACTGGGTAAGTCGCGTTCTGTACCTGTAGACCTGACTGATCACCCGCGCACGGTCTACCTGCGTGAGGACGCGGTGACACCCCGACTCGACCAATGGATCGCCAGCCTGGCCGATCCAGAAGACCTGGCCCGCGGACAGGAAGTCGACCCGGGAGCCGGCAACGCCGCCTTGCTGCGCCAACTCAGCGAAGCGAACAGCAAGGTTGCCGCTTTGATTGCCGCCGTGGAGTCCGGCGTGGCTGTCGAAGATCTCACCGAAGCGTTGCGCCGCCGTAGCGCCGAGCGCGACGAACTGAAGGCGCGCCTGGAACGAGTCGAGCAACCTCGCGCCATGTCTGCTGCACAGATCACCGAATTGGTGCAGGAGTTGGGTGGGCTGGCAGCGGTGCTCGGTGAAGCAACCGGGCCGGAGCGTGCTCAGGTGTACGCAAGCCTGGGCCTACGTCTTGATTACGATCCCCACCTGCGACAAGTCAAGGCGACGGCCGACTTAAGTCGTGTCGCCGGATGTGTCCGAGGGGGGACTTGAACCCCCACGCCCATTAATAGGGCACTAGCACCTCAAGCTAGCGCGTCTGCCATTCCGCCACTCGGACCGACCCGGATCGCCCGGGCAGCTAAGGCTAACGGATGCCGAACGCCGGACCCAAACCCAGCCCGTGCGGCGGCAGCCGAAAGCCCGGCCACCGAAGTGGTAGGAAAGGTAACTGTGACGGTGCGCCCTGATCCTGCCGACGAAGTCGTGGACCTCGTCAGCACGCTCATCCGATTCGACACCTCCAACACCGGCGAGCCGGACACGACCAAGGGCGAGGCCGAGTGCGCCCGGTGGGTGGCCGCACGGCTCGAGGAAGCCGGCTATCAGACCGAGTACGTCGAGTCCGGCGCACCGGGGCGGGGGAATGTCTTCGCACGGCTCAAAGGCAGCGACCCGAGCCGCGGGGCGCTGCTGATCCACGGCCACCTCGACGTGGTGCCCGCCGAAGCCGGCGAGTGGAGCGTGCACCCGTTCTCCGGCGCGGTCACCGACGGCTACGTCTGGGGCCGCGGCGCGGTCGACATGAAGGACATGGTCGGCATGACCATCGCGGTGGCCCGCCACCTGGCCCGCGCCGGGATCACCCCGCCGCGCGATCTGGTGTTCGCGTTCCTCGCCGACGAGGAGGCCGGCGGAAAGTACGGCGCGCACTGGCTGGTGGAGAACCGGCCGGACCTGTTCGCCGGCGTCACCGAGGCGATCGGCGAGGTCGGCGGCTTTTCGCTGACCGTGCCGCGCCGTGACGGCGGGGAGCGCCGGCTCTATCTCATCGAGACCGCGGAGAAGGGGCTGTGCTGGATGCGGCTGCGGGCCAACGGCCGCGCCGGGCACGGATCGATGGTCAACGACGACAACGCCGTCACCGCGGTGGCCGAGGCGGTGGCACGACTGGGCCGGCACCGGTTCCCGCTGGTGCTCACCGAGGCCGTCGAGCAGTTTTTGGCCGCGGTCAGCGAGGAGACCGGCCACGAGATCGACGTCGACTCGCCAGATCTGGAAGGCATGATCGAGAAGCTCGGCCCGATCGCCCGCATCGTCAACGCCACCCTGCGCGACACCGCCACCCCGACCATGCTGCAGGCCGGTTACAAGGCCAACGTGATCCCGGCGACGGCCGAGGCCGTGCTGGACTGCCGGGTGCTGCCCGGGCGCCAGGCGGCCTTCGAAGCCGAGGTCGACGAATTGATCGGCCCGGCCGTGACCCGGGAATGGGTCACCAACCTGCCGCCGGTGCAGACGTCCTTCGACGGCGACCTGGTCGAGGCGATGAACGCCGCGCTGCTGGCCTGTGACCCCGACGCCCGGACCGTGCCCTACATGCTGTCCGGGGGAACGGATGCAAAAGCGTTCGCCCAGTTGGGTATTCGATGCTTCGGGTTCGCCCCGCTGCGACTGCCGCCGGACCTGGATTTCTCCGCGCTGTTCCACGGGGTCGACGAGCGGGTGCCCGTCGACGCCCTGGAGTTCGGTACCCGGGTACTGCTCCACTTCCTGACACACTGTTGATGAAGACGACGAGGTTGACCCCAACGACGAGAGGACCACTCCTATGAGCTCCGCGCCCGATCCCTACGCCGCCCTGCCCAAGCTGCCGACGTTCACCCTGACCTCCTCGTCGGTCACCGACGGCCAGCCGCTGGCCACCGCGCAGGTCAGCGGAATCATGGGCGCCGGGGGACAGGACGCCAGCCCGCAGCTGAGCTGGTCGGGCTTCCCGGAGGAGACCCGCAGCTTCGCGGTCACCGTCTATGACCCCGATGCGCCCACCGCATCCGGGTTCTGGCACTGGGCGGTGGCCAACCTGCCGGCCACCTGCACCGAGCTGCCCGAGGGTGTCGGGGACGGGAGCCTGCTGCCCGGGGATGCGCTGACCCTGGTCAACGATGCCGGGATGCGCCGCTACGTGGGTGCTGCGCCGCCGGCCGGTCACGGCCCGCACCGCTACTACATCGCGGTGCACGCCGTCGACGTCGAGAAGTTGGAGCTGGCCGAGGACGCCAGCCCGGCCTACCTGGGCTTCAACCTGTTCATGCACGCCATCGCCCGCGCGGTCATCGTCGGCACCTACGAGCAGAAGTAGTGCAGCACCGGAACTGACCCCCCGCGAGCACACCCCGCCCCTCCCGCGAGCGTGCGTGTTTGCACGGCCGCGACCGGCGAGTCGCGTACAAGCGCGCACGCTCGCGCGACGGGCGCTAGCGTTAACGGGCCGCCGAGCCGACGGCCTCGGACAGTGACCCGAACCCGCCTTCGTGCAGTCGGCGGGCCAGGCCGTCGTGGATCTGGCGGGCCCACCCGCCGCCGCCGTAGATGAACCCGGTGTAGCCCTGCAGCAGCGAGGCGCCGGCGGTGATCCGCTCCCAGGCGTCATCGGCGGTCTCGATCCCGCCGACGCTGATCAACACCAGCCGGTCACCGACCCGGGCGTACAGCCGCCGCAACACCTCGAGGGCCCGGCGGGCCACCGGGGGACCGGAGATGCCGCCCGGTCCCAGCTCGGCCACGCCCGGGGTGATCAGCCCGTCGCGGGACACGGTGGTGTTGGTGGCCACGATGCCGGCCAGGCCCAGTTCCACCGACAGGTCCGCGACGGCATCGAGGTCGTCGTCGGCCAGGTCCGGTGCGATCTTCACCAGCACCGGCCGGGTGGTCTCGGCGCGTACCGCGGCCAGGATGGGCCGCAGCGCTTCGACCGCCTGCAGGTCACGCAGCCCCGGGGTGTTCGGCGAGCTGACGTTGACCACCAGATAGGAGGCCAGCGGCGCGAGCAGTCGGGCGCTGGCGCGGTAGTCGGAGACCGCCTCCTCGGCCGGGGTGGTCTTGGTCTTGCCGATGTTGACTCCGATCGGCACATCGGCCTGATGCCGGGCCAGCCGGGCGGCCAGCGCGCCGGCCCCGTGATTGTTGAACCCCATCCGGTTGAGCAACGCGCGGTCGTCGGGTAGCCGGAACAGCCGCGGTGCAGGGTTGCCGGGCTGCGGCGCCGCGGTCACGGTGCCCACCTCGGCGTAACCGAACCCCAGTGCGCCCCAGGCCTTCAACCCGACGCCGTCCTTGTCGAACCCGGCGGCCAGTCCGAGCGGGCCGGGGAAGCGCACCCCGAACACCGTGCTGGCCAACACCGGGTCATGGGGCGCCAGCCGGTGCTGCAACATCCGGCGTACCGGCGGCGGCGCGGTGGCGCCGCGCAACGCCGCGAAGGTGATGGTGTGAATGCGTTCAGGGGGCACCAGGAAAAGCGCGCGGCGCAGTGCGCCGTACCAGCCCATCGGCCTACAACCCCGGCTGGTCGACGCAGCGGTTGCCGTTGACCGCGTTCAACTGGGACTTCTTGCGGCGCAACAACACCCGCCGGCTTCCGTCGGTGTATAACCGCACCCGGGTCAACTCCCACCCTCGATATTCGGCCTCGATCGCCAACCGGGTCGAAGCGCCGATGCGGGTGACCTCCGGAGGCAACCGCAGCGGAATCCAGTCGTATTCATCGGACAGTTCGCTGTCCCAGCCCGCCGGCAGCCACCGCGGGCGCAGCGCGGTCAACGTTGCCTCGCCGCATGCTCGATGACCTGGACCCCGGCTGCGGCGCCCGACACCACATACAAGGTGTCCGACGTGTCGTCGAAAGCCAGAATGTTGGGCTGCTGCACGGTCGGGTATCGAACCTTCTCCACGGGAATTCCGGTGCTCAGATCGTAACCGACCACGGTGTTCGTCGCGGTCTGCGACACCCACGCGAACCCCTCGGCGCCGGCCACCCCGTAGGGGGCCTGCGGCACCGGGTAGGCCTGCCGCAGCATCAGCGGGTCGCTGCCGTAGACCAGCAGCTGTTCGCCGCGGGTGTCCGCCACCAGCACCGGTCCGCGCGCAGCGGCGGCCAGCGTCGTCGCGCCCTGGCCGGCGCGCAGCGCGTACTGCGGCTTGCCGTCGGGACCGATGGTGGTCACCGACGTCTGACCGCGGTCCAGCACGACGGAGGTATTGCCTTGCGCCACAAGCTCATCGACTCGGGCGAAGATCTTCGCCCGCTCGGCGGTCCGGGTGCCGTCGGAGGTCAGGGTGTGCACCGCGCCGTCGGCGGTGCCCAGCACCAGCGTGCCGTCACCACGCCGCGCGATCGCGGTGAAGTCGAGGTCGGCGGCGTCGTCGACGTCGATCCGGTTGATGCGGCGACTGCTCAGGTCGACGGTGAAGTAGCCGCCGCGGCTCGACAGGTAGGCGACACCCGCGCCGTCGCCGGTCACCGCGGTCGCCGGTCCCGGCAGCGCCAGGACGGCGTGGCCGGGCCCGCCGACCAGGTCCACCGCCGCGGGTGCCTGCGCGTCCGCACCGGGACACAGCACCACCAACAGCCCGGTGGCGGCGTCGAACACCGCGCCGGCGGCCCGGCCGCCCAGCGGACGCACCGTGCCGGCCGGGCGCTGGGACGCCGCCGGCGAGACGGCGGGCTGTGCCGGCGGGATCGTCGGCGGCGGCGCGGTGACGGGATTGGTGGAGCACGCCGTGAGCAGCAGCAACAGCGAGACCAGCAGGCCTCGCAAGGGCGGGCGGGGGGAGTGCTTCAGCACGGGCGGCTCTTCCGGCTTATCGCGGTCGATGGTCGACACGGGGGCGAACCTCGATTCTAAGGAGGGCCCCGAGGCCGGATCGGCATGTCCGGGTAACAATAAGTTCGCTTAGGTGTAATCTCGCGGCCATGACTGTGGCCGAAGATTGGCAACTGGCATGTTCTGAATTCCTCATCGAGGAAATCTGGACCGGCGCGTTCGCGAGCGGATTCGGCGAGGTCGGTGACGGGCGCAGCTTCTCCTTCCGCATCGAACAACAGGCGCTGGTGGTCGAGATCTACCGCCCCGGGCTCGACTGCCCGGTTCCGCACGACGAGGACGTGGTGGCCAGGGCCAGCCGCAGCCTGCTGGGCCTGGATCTCAGCGACGAGCGGAGTCTGGCTGCGGCCGTGCGTGACGCGGTGTCGGGCGCCCGTTGAGCGCGGCCCGATAGCCGAGCGCGTCCTCGACCACCGACTCGACGGGAGCCCGGCCGGACCGGCGGTGCCGCCCGCTGTGGGGGGCCGCCGGGGGATGGTCCTCACTGAGCCCGATCCGCTGGTGCAGCCGGGCGAGCGGTCCGGGCGCCCACCAGTTCGCCCGGCCCATCAGATGCATGAATGCCGGTACCAGCACCGTGCGTACCAGGGTGGCGTCGGCCAGCACGGCCAGGGTCAGCCCGACGCCGAACATCCGCATGAACGACACCTGCGCGGCGATCAGCGCGGCGAACGATATCGACATCACCAACGCGGCGGCGGTGATCACCCGCCCGGTGTGGGCCAGCCCGAGCGCCACACTGGCGTCGTTGTCGGCCGGGCTGCGGCCAGACGCCAGCCAGTACTCCCGGATCCGCGCGATGAGGAACACCTCGTAGTCCATCGACAACCCGAACGCGACACAGAACAACAGCACCGGCATGTTGGCGACCAGCGTTCCGGTCGGCGTCGTGCCCAGCGCCCCGAGATGGCCATCCTGAAAAATCCACACCAGCGCCCCGAAGGCGGCCGTCAACGACAACACGTTGAGCGCGAGAGCTTTCAGCGGCAACACGATACTGCCGGTCAGCAAAAACAGCAGGACGAACGTGATGGCCGCGATCAACCCCAGCACCAGCGGCAGCCGTGAGGTGATGGCGGCCACGCTGTCGCGGTTGGTCTGTGCCAACCCGGCCAGCTCAACCTGCCGCCCGCCCGGGACGCTGACTTCATGCAGCCGGTCGAGCTGTTCGTCGGAGGCCGCCGAGAACAGCGGCGCGGTGCTCGCGATCGTCAACAGCGCGCTGCCGTCGACCAGCCCGGTCGGTGCCGCCGGTGGCCCCACCGGCTGTCCGCCGACGAACGTGCCGGTCGGCGCGGTGACCGCCCCCACGTGGGGCACGGTCGACAGGGCGGCCGCGTAGCGCTCCAGGTCGGTGGTGTCGAGTCCGGTCGCGTCCGGGATGACGGCACTGACCGTCGTCGCGGAGTCGTCGGCGAATCCGGTGCGCAGCCGGTCACCGACCTGGTGCGCCGACGCCGAGTGCGGAAGTGCCCGGTCGTCGGGGAACCCCCACTTGACGCCGAGAAACGGCACCCCCAGCAGGAGCAGCACCGCGACGCCAGCCACCCCGATCGGCACCGCGTGGCGGATGACCGCCTTCGTCGACCGGTGCCAGAACTGCTGCTCGACCGGTGTGGGCGCCGGTGGGGACCGCCCCAGCAGGCGCCGCAACGGCCGGCGCACGTCCAACGCGTCGAGCCGTCCCCCGAGCGCCGCGATCAGGGCCGGGGTCACCACGATGGCCGCGACGGCCACGAACAGCACCGTGGCGACCCCGGCGTAGGCGAAGGATTTCAGGAAGTACATCGGGAACAGCACCATCACCGCCATCGACAACGCGACGGTGGTCGCCGAGAACAGCACCGTCCGGCCGGCGGTGGCCATGGTGTGGATCAGAGCGTCGGGGGGCTCCGCGCCGGTGGCCAGCTCGTCGCGGTAGCGGCTGATGATCAGCAACGTGTAGTCGATCGCCAGCGCCAGCCCCATCGCGGTGGTCAGGTTCAGCGCGAAGATCGACACATCGGCGTAGGCGGTGACCAGCCGCAGCATCGCCATCGAGCCCACGATCGCCACGGCACCCACCGCCAGCGGCAGCGCCGCCGCGACCAGCCCGCCGAACACCCAGACCAACACCAGGAAGCTCAGCGGGATCGCGATCGCCTCCATCATCAACAGATCGTGTTGGTTCTGCTCGTTGATCTGCGCATAGACCACCGCATTGCCGCCGGCCGCCACGGTGACGCCATCCCGGTCGTGCACCACCTCGTCCATCAGCGACTTGGCGTAGTGCTGGGCGTTGTTCTCGCCGCCGCGCAACTGGGCGATGATCAGTCCGGACCTGCCGTCGGTGCTGACCAGCCCCGGTGAGCCGGTCCAGGTCGAGGAGGTGCCGTACACCCACGGTGAGGCCTGCAGCCGATCGATGATCGCGGTGGCCACCGAGGCGGCCCGAGCGCCGGTTGCGCCGTGCGGGTCGGTGACGGTGATCAGCATCTGCTGGTCGCTTTGGCCGAACTTGTCGACCAGCAGCGCGGTGGCCCGAGCCGACTCCGAGTCCGGATCGTAGAACCCGCCGGCCGACAGTTTCCCGGCCACCGGGGCGCCGAAGACGGCCGCCGCGACGAGGATCAGCCCCGCCACGGCGATGATGCTGCGCGGCCTGGCGAGTGCAGCCCGAGCCATTCCGCGCAGCATCGGATCCTTCCGATTCAGATGTCACAGTCCTTCTGGGTAGATACGGATTTCAGACTATTGCGGTTCAACCGATCCGCATCCCGTTTTCGGGTTGAACCGTTGGGCCGGTGGCCGCGTAGTCCCGGGTGTGAGTACCTTGCCTGCTATCGCCTCTGCGGCCGTGGCGTTTCCGCCGTACCGCTACCGTCAAGACGAAATGACCGCGGCCCTGGCCGGTTTCGCCGGTCCGGAGTTTCGGCGCTTCGGTGCCGCCAGCGGTGTCGAAAACCGTCGGCTGGCGCTGCCGCTGGAACGCTACGCCGCCCTGACCGGCTTCACCGAGGCCAACGACGCCTATCTCGAGGTGGCGCTCGACCTCGGTGAGCAGGCACTGGTGATGGCGCTGGAGGACGCCGGCGTCGAGCCCGCCGAGGTCGACATCATCTTCTCGACGACGGTGACAGGTCTTGCCGTGCCGACCGTGGAGGCGCGGCTGGCCGCGCGCGTCGGGTTGCGGCCCGACGTCAAGCGGGTCCCGTTGTTCGGCCTCGGCTGCGTCGCCGGTGCCGCCGGGGTGGCCCGCATGCACGACTATCTGCGCGCCTTCCCCGGTCACGTCGCGGCGCTGCTCGCGGTTGAACTGTGCTCGTTGACAATTCAGCGCAACGACAATTCGGTCGCCAATCTGGTCGCGTCCAGTCTGTTCGGTGACGGCGCGGGCGCGGTCATCGCGACCGGTGCCGAGCGCGCGTCGGCAGGGCCGAAGGTGCTGGCTACCCGCAGCCACCTCTATCCCGACACCGAGGACGTCATGGGCTGGCACATCGGCAGCGACGGGTTCCGGATCATTCTGTCCGCCGACGTGGCGACCGTGGCCGAGAAGTATCTCGGCGAAGATGTCCGCGAATTCCTGGCCGACTACGGGCTGGAAACCTCCGACGTCACCACCTGGATCTGTCACCCCGGCGGCCCCCGGGTGATCGAAGCCGTCGAGAACGGCCTGGACCTGAGCGCCGATGCGCTCAACCGCACCCGGAGATCGTTGCGGGACAACGGGAATCTGTCGTCTGTCTCGGTGCTTGACGTACTGCGTGACACGCTGACCGAGAGGCCAGCGGCCGGATCGATCGGGCTGATGATCGCCATGGGTCCGGCGTTCTGCTCCGAACTCGTGCTGTTGCGCTGGTAAGCCATGTACACCCTGCTGATCGTCGTGGTCGGGATCGAACGGCTTGTAGAGCTGGTGGTGTCGCGGCGCAACGCCGCCTGGGCGTTCACCCAGGGTGGCGCGGAGTTCGGGCGCAGCCACTACCCGGTGATGGTGGTGCTGCATGCGGCGCTGCTGGCCGGGTGCCTGATCGAGGTGTGGGTGGCCCCACGGGCTTTCATCCCACGGCTGGGCTGGCCGATGCTGGCGGTGGTCATCGCGAGCCAGGCGCTGCGCTGGTGGTGTATCGCCACGCTGGGCCGGCGATGGAACACCCGGGTGATCGTGATCCCGCAGGCCGACCTGGTGCGGGCCGGGCCCTACCGGTGGCTGCATCACCCCAACTATGTGGCGGTGGTGGCTGAGGGGCTGGCTCTGCCGCTGGTGCACTCCGCCTGGCTGACCGCCCTGGCTTTCGGGGTGGCCAACGCGGTGCTGCTGGTGGTTCGGATTCGGGTGGAGAACGACGCGCTGGGGTATGCATGACGACCTTCGACGCGGACATCGTGGTTGCCGGCGGCGGCCCGGGCGGTCTGGCCGCCGCGCTGTGTGCCCGCCGGGCGGGGCTTTCGGTGATCGTGGCCGAACCACGCGCCGACCCGATCGACAAGGCCTGCGGGGAGGGGTTGATGCCCGGCGGTGTGGCGGAACTGGCCGCGCTCGGGATCGACCCGGCGGGGATGCCGCTGGCCGGTATCGCCTACGTCGGTGAGCGGCACCGGGCCGAAGCGCGGTTCTCCGGTCCACTGGGTCAGGGGGTGCGGCGCACCACATTGCAGGCCGCGCTCACCGCACGCGCTAAAGAGCAAGGGGCCCAATGGGTTACCGAAAAGGTCTCCGGCGTCGAGCAGGACCGGTACGGGGTGACGGCGGCGGGGATCCGGGCGCGGTGGCTCATCGGCGCCGACGGACTGCACTCCGCGGTGCGTCGTGCGGTCGGGATTTCTGTGGTGGCCGGAGCGCCCCGGCGCTACGGGGTGCGCCGGCACTACGCGGTGCCGGCGTGGTCGGAATTCGTCGAGGTGCACTGGTCGCGGTGGGGCGAGGCCTATGTCACGCCGGTGCAGCCGGATCTGGTGGGAGTGGCCATCTTGTCCTCACGCCGCCCCGACCTGTCCTGGTTCCCCTGGCTGGCCCGCCACCTGCGGGACTGCGGGCATGGTCCGGCCCGCGGGTGCGGCCCACTGCGACAAGTCGTCTCGCGCCGGGTCGCCGGCCGGGTGCTGCTGGTGGGCGACGCCGCCGGCTATGAGGACGCGTTGACCGGCGAAGGTATCAGCCTGGCCGTCAAGCAGGCCGCGGCGGCCGTGGCCGCGATCGTCGACGACACCCCGGCGTCCTACGAGCAGGCGTGGCACCGGATCACCCGCCACTACCGTCTGGTGACCCGGACGCTGGTGCTGGCCAGTGCACCGCGCGCGGCCCGGCGAGCCATCGTGCCGGCCTGCGCGGCCCTGCCCGGGGTGTTCGGCGGCATGGTGCACAGCCTGGCGCGCTGATCCGCTACTCGGATCACAGCGTGCGCTTCGGATCACAGCGTGCGCTGCAACAGCACCTCGCCGCTGTCGGCGGACACCACCTGCACCGAGGCGATCTGATCGGCCGACATCGAGGTGCTACCGGTGGGTGTCGCGGTATGGCCGGGATTGGCCACCCAGCTGGCCAGGCGGTTGCGGCTGCCGTCACGGCCCACGACGACCATCGCCAGCAGGTCATGCGGGGCGCTGCTGTCGGCGAGGCAGACGCAGCGCAGCTCGATCAGCGTGCCCCAGTCCTGATCGCTGAGCGAGACCGTCGAGGCCAGCAGTGCGGTGTTGACCTGGGCCATCGGCATCGCCGCGACTTTCGCCGGCGGCGGCGACTGAGTGGCGACACCGACGAACACGCCGGTGGCCAGTACGGCGGCCGCGGCCGCGGAGCTCACCCACGACAGCCGCGGCCGGTAGTGGCGCCGCGGCGCGGACAGCGCCGGTAGCGGGTTCTCGTCGCGGTCCGCATCAAGCAACGCCACATCCTCGAGGTCCAGGTGCGACAACAGCGCCGGCACCCCCTCGAGATCGGCGACCGCGCCTTGGCACCACGGGCACTCGCTCAGGTGCCCTTCGAATTCCTCCTGGTCGGTCGCCGACAGCGAGCCCAACACGTAGGCGGCATCCCACATCGCGTAGGCATGTCCGATGTCCGGTGCGTCACCGGGCCCACCGCGCCCTTCCGGCGTGGCGTGACCCCACTTCTGTGTCATCGGGTCACCCCCATCTCCTGTAATGCGAGCCGCAGCGCCCGGATGGCGTAGTGCAGCCGCGACTTCACGGTACCCTCGGCGATCCCGAGATCGGCAGCAATGCGTGCGGTGGTGCAGCCGGCGTAGTACGACCGGCGGATCACCTCGCGATGCTCCGGCGACAGGCGCACGAACGCCTCGGTGATCAGCATCCGATCCAGGGTCGCGTTGACCTCATCGGGGCCCGCGGGCTCGGGGGCGTCCTCGAGCGAGCCGACCTCGTGGCGCGCCCGGGAACTGCGGCTCTGGTCGATCACCAGGTGGCGGGCGACGGTGAACAACCAGGCGCGGGCCGAGCTCCCGGTGATCTCCAGGTGCGTCCAGGCCCGCAGCAGCGTCTCCTGGACGATGTCTTCGGCCCGGCCCCGGTCCCCGGTCAATCGCAGGACATAGCGCCGCAGGGCCGCCGCGTGCTCGTCGTAGAGCGCCGTGATCTGGGCGTCTCTGGAGCTCACCGTGTCGGTGACCGCGACTGCGGCAATAGGCATGCGACTTACCTCCCGGTGATGACACGAACGACCACCCCGGCTGGTTCACCGCCGCGGCGATCAGGCGGTGATCCAGTTGCCGTGAAATCCGTGCGGCACCCGCCGCGGCAGCCGGACGCGGGCCACCGGCTCGCCGGTGAAGTCGGCGGCGTCGATGATCACCAGGTCGCTGGCGTCGCGGGACGGGTCGTAGACGTAACTCAGGTACCAACCGGCCAGTTCGTCGTCGGGCCGGCCGTCGGCCGGGACGAAGATCGCCTCATCGGCGGCCCCGCGCGGACCGTTGCCGCCGAACCGGTGCTCCTCGGCGCTGCCGTCGCGCAGGTCGTAGCGGACCAGGGTGTTGGTGCCGACGGTGACGGCGTAGCGGGCCGGGCGGCCGTATCGCCGCTCGTCGATGCGCGGGAACTCCACGCCGCGGTCATCGATCTGGGTCTGTTCGACGGTGCCGGTCCGTAGGTCGATCGTCCAGCGCCACAGCGCCGCGGAGGCATCGAACGCGCTGTCGTCGCGCCACAGCTCCGGGTATCGGATCACTTGCAGCACAATCGAATCACCCGTCGGCGATGTGACGTCGTAGGCGTTGACGATGTGGAAGACGTAGCACGGGTCGATGTCGAACCAGCGCAGCTCCCCGAACGGGTCATCGCGGCGCAGGACGCCCAGCCGGGCGCCGTAGGAGTCGTCCCACCGGTACGGCAGATCCTGGTTGTCGGCCATGGTCACGGCCAGATCCAGGTCGAACAGCAGGGGCAGGTCCAGGAACACGATGTGCTCGGCGGTGAGCGCGAAGTCGTGCATCAAGGTGAGCGCCGGAACGTCGATGGGCCGGCTGATGGTCAGCTCACCGTCGGCGCCGGCACGGTGGTAGGTGACGTGCGGCTGCACCAGGCTGCCGTACCCGAAGAAGTGCAGTTCACCGGTGTCGGGGCAGATCTTGGGATGCGCGTTCATCGCGTCGGCCAGCTTGCCGCCGAAATCGTAGGCGCCCAACGTCTCGAGATCGTTGGTGATCTGGTAGGGCAGCGACGTCTCCATCAGCGCCAGGGTCTTTCCGGCATGGCGCACCACGTGGGTGTTGGCGACGCTGGAGCGCAGGTTGCGGCGGCCGTCGGCGCCGTACAGCGGGGCCGGATGCTCGAAGCTGTCGGTGTGCACCCACCGGTTGCGGTACCAGGCCGCTCGGCCGTGGATCAGCCGGATCCCGTGCACCATGCCGTCGCCGATGCACCAGTGGCCGCCGGCGGTGCGTGGATTCGGGCCGTTGCGCAGGTACCACCCGTTGAGTTCGGCGGGGATGGCCCCTTCGACGGGCAGGTCGACGGCGGTCGCTTCATCGGCGACCGGGGCGTAATTGCCGGTCCGGAAGAACGGCATGACCGTCTCCACCGGGGGAGCCGCCGCGGCCGGCGACGCTACGGTGCCCGGCACCGGCTGCAGCGCCGGGCCGGCGTCGAGGGCGGTCACCTCGTCGCGGGACAGCAGCGACAACAGCCGGGGCAGCGGGGCCAGTTCGGTCACCGCGCCGCGGCACGACGAGCAGCGGTCCAGGTGTGCCTCGAATTCGCTCCGGTCGGCGTTCGACAACGACCCCAGCACATAGGCGGCGTCCCAGGTCGAATACGGGTGACCGTTGCCGTTGCCGTTGATCGGCCCCGGGTCGAAGCGGCGCGTCATCGCGTCACCCCCATCTCGTCCAGCGAAGTGCGCAATGCGCGCAGGGCGTAGTGCAGTCGCGATTTCACGGTGCCTTCGGCGATCCCCAGGTCGGTGGCGATCTGGGCGGTGCTCCAGCCCTGGTAGTAGGAGCGCCGCAGCACGGCACGGTGGTCGGCGGACAGTGCGGCCATCGCGTCGGCGACCAGCATCCGGTCCAGCGCCATACCGAGGTCGTCCGGGCCGGGCGGGTCCGGCGGCCCGTCGCCGTTGGTCGAGAGTTTTTCGGAGCGGAACCGCATGCTGCGGTATTCGTCGATGACGATGTTGCGCGCGACGGTGAACAGCCAGGCCCGTGCCGATCGGGAGGCATCGTCGACGACCTCGGGATGCTGCCAGGCACGCAGCAACGTCTCCTGGACGACGTCCTCGGCCCGGGAGCGGTCACCGGTCAGCCGGAGGGCATAACGGGCCAGCGCGGTCGCGTGTTGGTCATAGAGCATCCGCATGGCGCCGACTTCCGGAATCTCCATCACCAACCTTCCGGTGGGGAATACGTCGAACACGCCCCCGGGGTTCACCGCCGGTGACGACGGCAGCGGTGAAATTCAGTGTGCGCCGGTCGACCGGGCGGCGCCACCTCCGGAAGTCCGCGCCGACACCCGCGGTACGGTCTTTGGCGTGTCCGAGGTCGTGGTGCCGGTACTGGAACCGGCGATGTCATGGCCCCAGGTCATCGTCCTGGCGATCGTGCAGGGGCTCACCGAGTTCCTGCCGGTCTCGTCCTCGGGGCACCTGGCGCTGGTGTCCCGGTTGTTCTTCGCCGGTGACGCCGGCGCCTCGTTCACCGCGGTGACCCAGCTCGGCACCGAGGCGGCCGTGCTGGTCTATTTCGCCAAGGACATCGCCCGGATCGCCACGGCCTGGCTGTCCGGGGTGGCATCGGCGCTGACCAAGACACGGCTGGCCGCCGACCGCGAAGCCGACTACCGGATGGGCTGGTACGTCATCATCGGCACCATCCCGATCTGCGTGCTGGGCCTGGTGTTCACCGACCAGATCCGCTCCGGGGTCCGCAACCTGTGGGTGGTGGCCACCGCGCTGGTGGTGTTCTCGGCGGTGATCGCCGCCGCGGAATACCTGGGCCGGCAGACCCGCCACGCCAAGCAGCTGACCTGGCGTGACGCCGTCCTGGTGGGCTCGGCGCAGACCCTTGCCCTGGTGCCGGGGGTGTCGCGGTCCGGGGCGACCATCAGCGCCGGCCTGTTCGCCGGCCTGGACCGGGAGCTGGCCGCCCGATTCGGATTCCTGCTGGCCATCCCGGCGGTGTTCGCCTCCGGGCTGTTCTCCCTGCCCGACGCGTTTCACCCGGCCGGTGCGGGGATGAGCGCCAACGGGCCGCAACTGCTGGTGGCCACCCTGATCGCCTTCGCGGTGGGCTGGGCGGCGGTGGCCTGGTTGCTGCGGTTCCTGGTCACCCACAGCATGTACTGGTTCGTCGGGTATCGGGTCCTGGCCGGGACGACGATCCTGGTCCTGCTGGCCACCGGTGTGCTGGCGGCCCAGCCATGACCGTCATCCTGTTGCGGCACGGCCGCTCCACCGCCAACACCGCCGGGGTGCTGGCCGGACGCTCCGAAGGCGTCGAGCTCGACGACCGGGGACGGGAGCAGGCCGCGCAGCTGGTCGAGCGGCTCGCCGGTCTGCCGATCAAGGCGCTGGTGCGCTCACCGCTGCTGCGGTGCCGCAGCACCCTCGAACCGCTGGCCGCCGCGCTCGGGCTGCAACCGGCGATCGACGAGCGTCTCGCCGAGGTCGACTACGGGGCCTGGACCGGCCGCAAGATGAGCGAGCTGACCGGCGAGCCGTTGTGGCGGGTGGTGCAGGCGCAGCCCAGCGCGGCGGTGTTCCCCGACGGCGAGGGACTGGCGCAGGTACAGGCCCGGGCGGTCGCCGCGGTCCGCGACCACGACCGGCAGCTGGCCGAGCGGCACGGCGCCGACGTGCTGTGGCTGGCCTGCACCCACGGCGACGTCATCAAGGCCGTCATCGCCGACGCACTCGGTGTGCACCTGGACGGTTTCCAGCGCATCACCGCCGACACGGCCTCGGCGAGCGTGATCCGCTACACGCCGTTGCGCCCGTTCGTCATCCACCTCAACCACACCGGCGCCTCGCTGGCCGCCGCGGTCAAGGATTCGCCACCCCCGGACGGCTCCTCGAGCGACGCCGCGGTCGGTGGGTCCACCACCTAGCCGACACAGATACCGGTGTGGTGGCCCACTGCCGGTATTTTGGAGATGCCATGTCCCGAGCTATCCACGTCTTCCGCACTCCCGACCGCTTCGTGGCCGGGACCGTCGGCCAACCAGGGAACCGCACCTTCTACCTGCAGGCGGTGCACGACGACCGGGTGGTCTCGGTGGTGCTGGAGAAACAACAGGTCGCGGTGCTCGCCGAGCGGATCGGTGCGCTGTTGCTGGAGGTCAACCGCCGTTTCGGTACGCCGGTACCGCCGGAACCGGCCGAGATCGACGACTTGAGCCCCCTGGTGACGCCGGTGGACGCCGAATTCCGGGTCGGAACCATGGGTTTGGGGTGGGACTCCGAGGCGCAGACCGTGGTGGTCGAGCTGCTCGCGGTCAGCGACACCGAATTCGACGCCTCGGTGGTGCTCGACGACACCGAGGAGGGCCCGGACGCGGTGCGGGTCTTCTTGACCCCGGAGTCGGCGCGGCAGTTCGCCACCCGGTCCAACCGGGTCATCTCGGCGGGCCGCCCGCCCTGCCCGCTGTGTGATGAGCCGCTGGACCCGGCCGGCCACATCTGCGTCCGCACCAACGGCTATCGGCGGGGCGCCTTCGGGCCCGACGATGAGCCCGATGACGTCGATCTCTGACGATCGGGAGGCGCTGCGCTCCGGAGAGCTGGAGGTCCTGGGCCGCATCCGCTCGGCGAGCAATGCCACCTTCCTGTGCGAGGCGACGCTGGGGGCGCGCCGCAGCCACTGCGTGTACAAGCCGATCGCCGGCGAGCAGCCGCTGTGGGACTTCCCGGACGGCACCCTGGCCGGCCGCGAGCTCGCCGCCCACCTGATCTCGGTCGAGCTGGGCTGGAACCTGGTGCCCTACACGATCATTCGGGATGGTCCGGCCGGACCCGGCATGGTGCAGCTGTGGGTGGACCAGCCCGGCGACAGCGACGACGTGCCGTCGGAGCCCGATCTGGTCGATCTGGCGCCGGTCGGCAAGATCCCGCCCGGCTATCTGTCGGTGCTGCGGGCCTACGACTACGCCGGCGACCCGGTCGTGCTGGTGCACGCCGACGACGTCCGGCTGCGCCGCATCGCGGTCTTCGACGTGGTGATCAACAACGCCGACCGCAAAGGCGGGCACATTCTGTGCGGCACCGACGGCACGGTCTACGGGGTGGACCACGGCGTGTGCCTGCACACGCACGACAAGTTGCGCACCGTGCTGTGGGGCTGGGCCGGCAAGCCCGTCGAAGACATGGCCGAGGACACGCTGCCGTCGCTGTCGCGGCTGGCCGAGGCGCTGAACGGCCCGCTGGCCGCCGCGCTGGAACCGCATCTGACCTCCGCCGAGCTCAACGCCCTGCGCCGGCGCGTGCGGAACCTGCTGGAGCACCCGGTGATGCCCGCCCCGAACAGCCATCGTCCGATACCCTGGCCGGCGTTCTGACCGGCTCGCGATCGGCCGCTGCCGCGCGGTCGGGGATACTTCCAGGGTGACGCTGACCGATGCGGCGCTGGCCGCCGAACTCGCTGTCGAGGCCGGAAAGCTGTTGCTGGAGGTCCGCGACGAGGTGGGATTCGGTCACCCGTGGCGTCTCGGCGACGCCGGCGATGCGCGCGCCAACCAGCTGATCCTCGACCGGCTGCGCGAAGCGCGCCCCGACGACGCCGTGCTCAGCGAGGAATCCCCCGACGATCTGGCCCGGTTGAACGCCGAGCGGGTCTGGATCGTCGACCCGCTCGACGGCACCCGCGAGTTCACCACGCCCGGACGCGACGACTGGGCGGTGCACATCGCGCTGTGGCAGCGCGACGGCCTGCCCGGCGGGGCCGGTGCCATCACCGATGCCGCGGTGTCGCTGCCGGCCCGCGGCAACGTCGTCTTCCGCACCGACACGGTCACCTCGGGCGCCGAGCCGGCCGACGACACGATCCCCATTCGGGTCGCGGTCAGCGCCTCCCGGATGCCCGCGGTGGTGCGCCTCATCCGGGCGGTGCTGCCGATCGAACCGGTGCTGATGGGCTCTGCGGGCGCCAAGGCGATGGCCGTGGTGCGCGGTGACGTCGACGCCTACCTGCACGCCGGCGGGCAGTGGGAATGGGATTCGGCGGCTCCGGCCGGGGTGGTGCTGGCGGCCGGGCTGCACGCGTCGCGGCTGGACGGGTCGCCGCTGCTCTACAACCGCCCCGACCCCTACCTGCCCGACCTGCTGATGTGCCGGCCGGAGGTGGCGCCCACACTGCTGGACGCGATGCGGCGGACAGTCCTGTAGGGGACGGGCTTTACAGTCGAGGGCATGCAATCGTGGTCCGCGCCGGCTGTTCCGGCCCTGCCCGGGCGCGGCCCGGCGCTGCGCCTGTATGACACCGCCGACCGGCAGGTCCGCCCGGTGTCGCCGGGCCCGACGGCCACCATGTACGTCTGCGGCATCACCCCGTATGACGCCACCCATCTCGGCCACGCCGCCACCTACCTGGTGTTCGACCTGATTCACCGGCTCTGGCTCGACGCGGGGCATCAGGTGAACTACGTGCAGAACGTCACCGACGTCGACGACCCGCTGCTCGAACGCGCCCAGCGCGACGGCGTGGACTGGCCGAGCCTGGCGGCCAGTCAGGTCGAGCTGTTCGCCGCGGACATGACGGCACTGCGGGTGCTCCCGCCGCAGCACTACGTGGCGGTCACCGAGGCCGTCGACGAGGTGGTCGAGGTGGTCGAAAAGATGCTGGCCGCCGGATCGGCCTACGTCGTCGAGGGGGAGCACCCGGATGTCTACTTCCGCGCCGACGCCACCGATCAGTTCGGCTATGAGTCCGGGTTCGACCGCGCCACCATGCTGGAGTTGTTCGGTGAGCGCGGCGGGGACCCGGACCGGGACGGCAAGACCGATCCGCTGGACGCCCTGCTGTGGCGCGCCGCCCGGCCGGGCGAACCGAGCTGGCCCGCACCGTTCGGCGCCGGACGGCCCGGCTGGCACGTCGAGTGCACCGCGATCGCGCTGAGCCGCATCGGCACCGGTCTCGACATCCAGGGCGGCGGGTCCGACCTGATCTTCCCGCACCACGAGTTCTCCGCCGCGCACGCCGAATCCCTCACCGGGGAGCGCCGATTCGCCCGACACTACGTGCACGCCGGCATGATCGGCTGGGACGGGCACAAGATGTCCAAGAGCCGCGGCAACCTGGTGCTGGTCTCGAAGCTGCGCGCCCAGGGTGTGGAGCCGGCGGCGATCCGGCTGGGTCTGCTCGCCGGGCACTACCGCAGCGATCGGTTCTGGGACGACGAGACCCTGCAGGCGGCCGGAGCCCGGCTGAACCGCTGGCGTGCCGCGACCGCGCTGCCCGCCGGGCCGAACGCCGAGGACGTCATCGCGCGGGTGCGCCGTTATCTGGCCGATGACCTGGACACTGTCAAAGCGCTTGCCGCACTGGATGGTTGGGCTACCGACGCACTGGAGTACGGCGGCCATGACACCGCCGCTCCGGGGCTGGTGGCCACCGCGGTCGATGCCCTGCTGGGCATATCCCTCTAGGCGCTACCGCCCCGAGCTGCGCCGGGAGTAGTTTGGCCGCATGGTTGCCATTCACTCCCAAGTCATCTTCATCACCGGCGGCGCGCACGGGATCGGCGCCGAGGCGGCCCGAAAGCTGCACGCCCAGGGCGCCAAGCTGGTGCTGACCGATCTGGACCAGGCTCAGCTCACGAAATTCGCCGACGAACTCGGCGGTGACCGGGTGCTGACCGTCGTAGCCGACGTGCGCGACCTGGAGGCAATGCAGGCCGCCGCCGAACAGGCCGTCGAGCGCTTCGGCCGCATCGACACCGTGGTGGCCAACGCCGGCATCGCCAGCTACGGGTCGGTGCTCGGCGTCGATCCCGCGGCGTTCCGGCAGGTCATCGACGTCAACCTGGTCGGGGTGTTCAACACGGTGCGGGCCACCCTGCCCGCCGTCATCGACCGCCGCGGCTACGTGCTGATCGTGTCCTCGCTGGCGGCGTTCGCCGCCGCCCCGGGAATGCTGCCCTACGACGCGTCCAAGGCCGGGGTGGAGCACCTGGCCAACACGCTGCGCCTGGAGGTCGCCCACCTCGGGGTGACCGTCGGCTCGGCGCACATGTCCTGGATCGACACCGCCTTGGTGCGCGACACCAAGAAGGACCTGCCGAGCGCCAACGAGATGCTGTCCAAGCTGCCGTGGCCGCTGAATAAGACCACGTCGGTCGAGGAGTGCGCCGACGCCTTCGTCAAGGGCATCGAAGAGCGCCGCACCCGGGTCTACTGCCCGGGCTGGGTGGGGCTGTTCCGCTGGCTCAAGCCGCTGTTGTCCAGCAAGTTCGGTGAGGCGCCGATCCGCAGTGTCGCCGCCGAGGCGGTGCCCCGGATGGACGCCGAGGTCGCCGCGCTGGGCCGCTCCACCAGCACCTACACCGGTTCCATCGAGAACTGAGTCAACGCCGGCGCCGGCGCAGATAGCGTTCGAACTCGGCGGCCAGCGCGTCGCCGTCGATCTTGTTCAGCGCCTCGGTCATGTCGACCTCGGCGTCGCCGCGTTCCTCCAGTGAGGTCACGTAGTCGGCGATCTCGTCGTCCTCGCTGGCCATCTCGGTGACCGCCTGCTCCCACTCCTCGGCCTGGGCCGGCAGGTCGCCCAGTGGCACCTCGACGTCGAGGGCGTCCTCGACGCGGCGCAGCAGCGCGACCGTCGCCTTGGGATTGGGTGGCTGCGAGACGTAATGCGGCACCGCCGCCCAGAACGTCACCGCGGGAATCCCGGCCGCCACGCAGGCGTCCTGGAACACTCCGGTGATCCCGGTGGGCCCCTCGTAGCGGGTCTCGGTCAGGCCGAAGCGGGTCGCCGACTCCGCCGAGTACGCCGCCCCGGACACCGGCACCGGACGGGTGTGGGGAGTGTCGGCCAGCAGCGCACCCAAAATCACCACGGTGTCCACGTCGAGTTGTTCGATGACCGCCAGCAGTTCGGCGCAGAACGTCCGCCAGCGCATGTTCGGCTCCACGCCGTGCATCAGCACGATGTCGCGGTCGCTGCCCGGCGGCCGGCAGTGCGAAATACGCATCGACGGCCACACCAGCTCGCGGGTGACGCCGTCGAGCTGGCGGATCACCGGCCGATTCACCTGGTAGTCGTAGTAGGCCTCGTCGTCGATGTCGACGATCAGCCGGGCCCCCCAGATGCTGGACAGATGCGCTACCGCGTCGCTGGCGGCATCACCTGCGTCGTTCCAGCCCTCGAACGCGGCCACCACGATGGTGTCGTGCAGGTCGGGAAACGCGGTGCCGTCCTCCGGTCGGGTCACCAACCCAGCCTAAGGCCTGCGCAAAGATCATGGGCTGTGCCGGACCGGCCGGGTCGGCCGGCCGGGGGCATTCGTCCCGACGCGAAGTGACCACGTAGACTTTATTACCGCCGAGAGGCGTTGCAACGGTTCGCCGGTACCTACCGGTGACCGCCACGCTCGGCAGATCTAAGGACGCCTTCCGCCATGGAAGGAACTCGCATGACCGCCGCTGATCCCGCAACGTTCGCGCCCAACATCCGGCCCGACGCCACCGACGAGCTGACGGTTGCGCTGCGCCGGCGGATCATGGTGATCGACGGCGCGATGGGCACGGCGATTCAGCGGGACCGGCCCGACGAGGCCGGTTACCGCGGCGAGCGGTTCGCCGAGTGGCCGACCCCGCTGCAGGGCAACAACGATCTGCTCACGTGCACGCAGCCGCAGATCATCGAGGGGATCCACCGCGAGTACCTCGAGGCGGGCGCCGACATCCTGGAGACCAACACGTTCAACGCGAACGCGATCTCGCTCTCCGACTACGACATGGCGGACTTCAGCTACGAGCTGAACTATGCCGGTGCCGCCCTGGCCCGCAAGGCGGCCGACCAATACAGCACGCCGGACAAGCCCCGCTACGTGGCCGGCACGCTCGGGCCGACGACGCGCACGGCGTCGATCTCGCCGGATGTCAACGACCCCGGCGCCCGCAATGTCTCCTACGACCAGCTGGTCGCCGCCTACCTCGAAGCCGCCAACGGCCTGGTCGACGGCGGCGCCGACATCATTCTCATCGAGACGATCTTCGACTCGCTCAACGCCAAGGCGGCGGTGTTCGCCGTCGAGACGCTGTTCGAGGACCGCGGTCGGCGCTGGCCGGTCATCATCTCCGGCACCATCACCGATGCCTCCGGGCGCACGTTGTCGGGTCAGGTCACCGAGGCGTTCTGGAACTCGATCCGGCACGCCAAGCCGATCGCGGTGGGCCTCAACTGTGCGCTGGGGGCGCCGGAGATGAGGCCCTACATCGCCGAGATGGCGCGGATCGCGGACACCTTCATCTCGTGCTATCCGAATGCCGGTCTGCCCAACGCTTTTGGCGAATACGACGAGTCCCCGGAGCGTCAGGCCGGCTACATCGCCGACTTCGCCGAGGCCGGCCTGGTCAACCTGGTCGGGGGGTGCTGCGGAACGGCGCCGGAGCACATCGCCGAGATCGCCAAGGTCGTCGAGGGCAAGGCGCCACGCGAGCTGCCGACGATCGAGGTCGCCACCCGGCTCGCGGGTTTGGAACCGCTGAACATCACCGACGACTCCTTGTTCGTCAACATCGGTGAACGCACCAACATCACCGGCTCCGCCCGGTTCCGCAACCTGATCAAGGCCGAGGACTACGACACCGCGTTGTCGGTCGCGCTGCAGCAGGTCGAGGTCGGTGCGCAGGTCATCGACATCAACATGGACGAGGGCATGATCGACGGTGTCGCCGCGATGGATCGGTTCACCAAGCTGATCGCGACCGAGCCGGACATCAGCCGGGTCCCGGTGATGATCGACTCCTCCAAATGGGAGGTCATCGAGGCGGGCCTGAAGAACGTGCAGGGCAAGCCGATCGTCAACTCGATCTCCATGAAGGAGGGCGAGGAGAAGTTCGTCCATGAGGCCCGGCTGTGCCGCAAGTACGGCGCCGCCGTCGTCGTGATGGCCTTCGACGAACAGGGCCAGGCCGATAACCTGGAGCGCCGCAAGGAGATCTGCGGGCGTGCCTACCGGATCCTGACCGAAGAGGTCGGCTTCCCGCCCGAGGACATCATCTTCGACCCGAACTGCTTCGCGCTGGCAACCGGCATCGAGGAGCACGCGACCTACGGGATCGACTTCATCGAGGCCTGCGCGTGGATCAAGGAGAACCTGCCCGGGGTGCACATCTCCGGCGGTATCTCGAACGTGTCGTTCTCATTCCGGGGCAACAACCCGGTGCGCGAGGCGATTCACGCGGTGTTCCTGTACCACGCCATCAAGGCCGGTCTGGACATGGGCATCGTCAACGCCGGGGCCCTGGTGCCCTATGACTCGATCGACGCAGAGCTGCGGGAGCGTATCGAGGACGTCGTGCTGAACCGTCGCGAGGACGCCGCCGAAAGGCTGCTGGAGATCGCCGAACGGTTCAATTCCTCTGAGAGGGGCGAAGATCCCGCTGCGGCCGAGTGGCGATCTCTGCCGGTCCGCGAGCGGATCACGCACGCCCTGGTGAAGGGCATCGACGCCCACGTCGACGAGGACACCGAGGAGCTGCGGGCCGAGATCGCCGCCGCGGGAGGCCGGCCGATCGAGGTGATCGAGGGCCCCCTGATGGACGGCATGAACGTCGTCGGCGACCTGTTCGGCGCGGGCAAGATGTTCCTGCCGCAGGTGGTGAAGTCGGCCCGGGTGATGAAGAAGGCCGTGGCCTACCTGCTGCCGTTCATCGAGGCGGAGAAGCAGCCGGGCGACGCCGACCACACCAACGGCACGATCGTGATGGCGACCGTGAAGGGCGATGTCCACGACATCGGCAAGAACATCGTCGGGGTCGTGCTGCAGTGCAACAACTACACCGTGGTCGACCTCGGTGTGATGGTGCCCGCCGACAAGATCCTGGCCGCGGTCAACGAGTACGACGCCGACATGGTCGGCCTCTCCGGCCTGATCACCCCGTCGCTGGAGGAGATGGCCGGCTTCGCCGCCGAGATGGAACGCGAGGGCCTGGAGATTCCGTTGTTGATCGGCGGCGCGACCACCTCGAGCGCCCACACGGCGGTCAAGATCGCGCCGCGCCGCAGCGGTCCGGTGATCTGGGTCAAAGACGCCTCGCGTTCCGTTCCGGTCGCCGCCGCGCTGCTCGACGACAAGCAACGACCGGCGCTGCTGGAGCAGACCGAGAAGGACTACGCGTCCCTGCGGGAACGGCACGCCCAGAAGAACGAGCGGCCGATGGTGCCGCTGGAGAAGGCCCGCGCGAACCGGACGCCGATCGAGTGGGAGGGCTACACGCCGCCGGTACCCGTCCAGGGCCTCGGCGTGCGCGAGTTCCTCGACTACGACCTGGCCGAACTGCGCGAGTTCATCGACTGGCAGCCGTTTTTCAACGCCTGGGAGATGAAGGGCCGCTTCCCCGACATCCTCAACAACCCGGCATCGGGTGAGGCCGCCCGCAAGCTGTACGACGACGCCCAGCAGATGCTCGACCGCGCGATCGCGGAGAAGTGGCTGACGGCCAACGCGGTGATCGGGTTCTTCCCGGCCAACGCCGTCGGCGACGACGTCGAGGTCTACACCGACGAGTCCCGTACCGAGGTGCTGACCGTATTCCACAACCTGCGCCAGCAGGGCGCGCACCGGGCCGGCATCCCGAACCGGTCGCTGGGTGACTTCATCGCCCCCAAGGACACGGGTCTGGCGGACTACATCGGCGCCTTCGCGGTCACCGCCGGACTCGGTAGCGGCGAGAAGATCGCGGAGTTCAAAGCCGATCTCGACGACTACAGCGCCATCCTGCTGGAGTCGGTCGCCGACCGGCTGGCGGAGGCCTTCGCCGAACGGATGCACCAGCGGGTTCGCAAGGAGTTCTGGGGATTCCAGCCGGACGAGGACTTGGACAACGACGCACTCATCGCCGAGAAGTACCAGGGAATCCGCCCCGCCCCGGGCTACCCGGCCTGCCCGGAGCACACCGAGAAGGCGACGATCTGGAAGTTGATGGACGTCCACGAGCGCACCCGCATCGAGCTCACCGACTCGATGGCGATGTGGCCCGGCGCGGCCGTCAGCGGCTTGTACTTCTCGCACCCGCAGTCGCAGTACTTCGTGATCGGCCGGTTGGCCCAGGACCAGGTCGCCGACTACGCCAAGCGCAAGGGCTGGACCCTGGCCGAGGCCGAGCGCTGGCTCGGCGCCAACCTCGGCTACAACCCGGAGGACTGAGCTGAGATGCTGTCCTGATGGGCGCCTTGCGCGCGGTGCTGTGTGACATGGACGGCACCCTGGTCGACTCCGAGAAGCTGTGGGATGTCGCGATGGACGCGCTCTATGACCGCCTCGGCGGGGTGCTGACCCCGGAGGTGCGGGCGACCACGGTCGGCGGCTGCGCGGAGAACACCATGCGCATCGTCTACGACGATCTGGGCCTGTCGCCCGACCCGGCGGCGATGGCCGACTCGGCGAACTGGCTGCACGACTACACCGCCGGGCTGTTCGACACCGGCCTGCCCTGGTGCGACGGCGCGCGGGAGCTGCTCGACGGACTGGCCGCGGCGGCCATGCCCGTGGCCCTGGTGACCAACACCCCGCGGGCGCTGGCCGAGCGGGCGCTGAACACCATCGGCCGGCACTACTTTTCGGCGGTGGTCTGCGGCGATGAGGTGTCGCGCGGCAAGCCGGCACCCGATCCCTACCTGCGGGCCGCGGCGCTGCTGGAGCTCGACCCGGGCTGGTGTCTGGCGGTGGAGGATTCGCCGACCGGGGCGGCCGCCGCCGAAGCGGCCGGCTGCGCGGTGCTGGTGGCGCCGAACGCGGTGCCGGTACCGGCCGGGCCGCGGCGCCGGCAGGTGGCCTCGCTGGCCGGTCTCGGGCTGGCCGACCTGCACGACATCTACACCGACCTGGCCACCCCTCATGAGCGCGAGCCCCATGAGCGCGAGTCCCATGAGCGCGAGCGTGCGTGTTTGTCCGCCGACACGCCGTAAATCCTGTACATCTGTGCACGCTCGTGCCGGTGGCGGGCAGCGCTCGCGCCGGTGGCGGGCCGGCTCCGGGCGAAACTGCCGTGACGGCCTCCGCCGGCGCATGAAACAATCCCTGCTCGTGAAGACGTTCGAGGAGCTGTTCGCCGAGCTCGGTGAGCGCGCCGCCACCCGACCGGCCGGCAGCGCCACCGTGGCCGCGCTGGATGCTGGGGTGCACGCCGTCGGCAAGAAGATTCTGGAGGAGGCCGGCGAGGTATGGATGGCCGCCGAGCACGAGTCCGACGACGCGCTGGCCGGTGAGATCAGTCAGCTGCTGTATTGGACCCAGGTGCTGATGATCTCGCGCGGGCTGACGCTGTCCGACGTCTACCGGAAGCTGTGAGCATGTTGCGTGTCGCGGTCCCCAACAAGGGGGCGCTCAGTGAATCCGCCGCGGCGATGCTGTCCGAGGCCGGCTACCGCAGCCGCTCGGACGCCAAGGACCTGACCGTTCTCGACCCCGTGAACAAGGTCGAGTTCTTCTTCCTGCGACCCAAGGACATCGCCATCTACGTCGGGTCGGGTCAGCTCGACTTCGGCATCACCGGCCGGGATCTGGCCGCCGAATCCGGGGCGCCGGTCGCCGAGCGGTTGGCGCTGGGATTCGGGTGGTCGAAGTTCCGTTACGCCGCCCCGGCCGGGCGGGACTGGACCGCTGCGGACCTGGCCGGCAAGCGGATCGCCACCGCTTATCCCAACCTGGTCCGGAAAGATTTGGCCACCAAGGGAATTGAAGCCACCGTCATCCGCCTCGACGGGGCGGTGGAAATCTCGATCCAACTCGGGGTGGCCGACGCGATCGCCGACGTGGTGGGCTCCGGTCGCACCCTGCGCCAGCACAGCCTGGTGGCCTTCGGGGAATCACTGTGCGACTCAGAAGCGGTGCTGATCGAGGGTGCCGTATCCAACGGCCGCAGCGCGGAGACCGCCGCCGCCCGTGATCAATTGGCCGCCCGGGTCCAAGGCGTGGTGTTCGGCCAGCAGTATCTGATGCTGGACTACGACTGCCCGCGCGCGGTGCTCGACCGGGCCGCCGCGATCACTCCCGGGCTGGAGTCGCCGACCATCGCCCCCCTCGCCGACCCCGACTGGGTGGCGGTCCGCGCGCTGGTGCCGCGGCGCGAGGTCAACGCGATCATGGACGAACTGGCCGCCATCGGGGCCAAGGCCATCCTCGCCTCGGACATCAGATTCTGCCGATTCTGATCAGTGCAGGTCGCAGCGCTGCCGACGTGTTAGCGTCCGGGAGACCCTAGGAGGCTCTCGTGACGCATTTCCTCGTGCTGCTCCTCGCGCTGTTGATCGGTACGGTCGCCGGCCTGCGTGCGTTCACCGCGCCGGCCGTCATGGCCTGGGCCGCCGCACTGCACTGGATCAACCTCAACGGCACCTGGGCCGAGTGGTTGAGCCACCCGGTGACCGTCACCGTCTTGACGGTGCTGGCGGTCGGCGAACTCGTCAACGATCAGTTGCCCCGAACGCCGAATCGCACGGTGCCCCTGCAGTTCGCCGCACGGATCCTGCTCGGTGGGTTCGCGGGTGCGGTACTCGGCACGGCCTGGAACTTCACCTGGACGGCGCTGGGTGCGGCCGTGATCGGCGTGGTGATCGGCACGTTGGGCGGCTTTGCCGCCCGGCAGCGCCTGGTCGCCGTCAATGGCGGCCACGACCTGCCGATCGCGCTACTGGAGGACGCTGTCGCCGTCCTGGGCGGGATCGCGATCGCTGCCTTCACCGCGGTCGTATGAGCTGAGACGTTCAGCGCCGCTGCACCAGCAGTGTCTGCGCTGACGTTCCGATGAAGCCGTTGCGGTCGAACAACTCCGCGGTGGTGACGCCGATGCCGTCCGGACCGATCGAGGCGCGGGCCCGCAGGCCGAATTCCTCTCCGGCGGGCAGCCGGTGCAGGTGTACGACGGTGTCGGTGTTCATGAACATGTACTGCTCGGTGTCCAGGGCCGCGCCCACGCCGTTGGCCGAGTCGACCACCATCGCCAGTCGCTGCAGCGCGGTGGTCTGCTCGGTGTCGACCAGGTGCAGGTGCGAGCTCAGCCAGGCCACCGCGGCGCCGTCGGCGGAGTCCGGCTGCACCCGCCACTTGACCGAGTGGGCGTATCCACTGGCTTGGGCGAACCAGTCCGGCGGCGGCAGCGAAGGCCCGTCCGCTAGCGGCGGGTGCCGGTCGGCGGCCACCGCCGCGGTGTCGGCGGTGGCCAGCGCCCATGCGCTCAGCCGGGCTACCGGACGGTCGTCGTCGGCATGCATCTCGGCTTCCAGCAAGCAGATTCGCCGACCGGGCCGCTGCACCCGGGCCTGCACCCGCACTCGGCCGACCGGTATGGCGCCCAGGATGTCCAGGCTCAGCCGGGCGATCCGCTGGCCCGATCCGGCGATCAGGCGCTCGATCTCGCGGGTGAGCAGCGCCAGCGGGGGTGAGCCGTGCTGCAGCTGCGCTCCCCAGTTACTGCGGGTGAAATCGGTGGCTTCGAAGACCCCCTCGTCGGGCCCGCACCCGGGCGCCCGACGGTAGTAGGCGCCGCTCACGCCGCGTCGTCCGCCGGCCAGCCGGGGTAGGACGGCGGTGTCCCGCCGAATGCGGGGCACCGCGTGCGGTGCGCGCACCGGTCGCACCACCGCGACGGGTTGGGCCGGAAATCGCCTGTGGCACCGGCGGTTTGGATGGCACGCCAGATCGCGATCAGGGTCTTCTCGAAACGCAGCAGCTCCGCGTGGTCGGGGGAGTAGTCCAGCACCTGGCCGTCGGCGAGGTAGATCAACCGCAGCTGCGCGGGCAGCACCCGGCGTGATCGCAGCAGCGCCACCGCATAGAACTTCATCTGGAACAACGCCTTCGACTCGGCGGATCCGGACCGCCGCCCGCTGGCCGAGGGAGCCCTGCCGGTCTTGTAGTCGACCACCCGCAGCCCGCCCGAAGGGGCGACGTCGATGCGGTCGACGAACCCGCGCAGCCGGGTCCCGTCGGCCAGCTCGACCTCGACGCGCTGTTCGCAGCTCTGCGGATCGAACCGGCGCGGATCCTCCAGCCGGTAGTAGCCCGACAGCAGCCTGCGGGCCTCGGCCAGCAGCTTGTCGGTGTCGAGCCCCTCACTCAAAGCCGGCTCGGCGCTGATCAGGTCTCCCCACGACGGAGCCACCAGATCGGCAGCCGTCTCCGGGCCGCGCTGGGACGCCGGCAGCGCGTAGAGCCGTTCCAGGGCACCGTGTACCAGCGTGCCGCGCAACTGCGCCGCCGACGGCGCCTCGGCCAGGCGGTCGATCGCCCGGAAGCGGTACAGCAGCGGGCACTGTCTGAAGTCGACCGCGCGTGACGGGGACAACGCCGGCCTGCTCATAGTCAGGCACCCTACGGGCAGGCACCGACAACCTGTTCGTCGAACACGCCTTAGGGTTAACGGCTGTGTCAGAATCCGGGATCTTCCAAGCGGGTGACCGGGCGCAGTTCACCGACGCCAAGGGCCGCCGCTACACCACGGTGCTGGTGCCCGGCGGTGACTTCCACACCCATCGCGGCGCCATCCCGCACGACGCGGTGATCGGGTTGCCGGACGGCAGCGTGGTCAAGTCCGCCAACGGTGATCCGTTCCTGGTGCTGCGACCGCTGCTGGTCGACTACGTGATGTCGATGCCGCGCGGAGCGCAGGTGATCTACCCCAAGGATTCCGCGCAGATCATCCACGAGGGCGACATCTTTCCCGGGGCCCGGGTGCTGGAGGCCGGCGCCGGCTCGGGTGCGCTGACCCTGTCGTTGCTGCGCGCCGTCGGCCCCGAGGGCCGGGTGATCTCCTACGAACTGCGCGACGACCACGCCGTGCACGCCCGCGCCAACGTCGAGAGCTTCGTCGGGCACCTGCCCGACAACTGGCAGCTGGTGATGGGTGACGTCGCGGACTGCGACATGGCGGCCGGATCGATCGACCGGGTGGTGCTCGACATGCTGGCGCCGTGGGAGGTGCTCGACACCGTGTCGCGGGTGCTGATCGCCGGCGGGGTGCTGGTGATCTACGTCGCCACCGTGACCCAGCTCTCCGAGGTGGTGGAGGCGCTGCGCAAACAGCAGTGCTGGACCGAGCCGCGGGCCTGGGAGACGCTGCAGCGCGGCTGGAACGTCGTCGGCCTGGCGGTGCGGCCCCAGCACGCCATGCGCGGTCACACCGCGTTCCTGGTCACCGCCCGACGGCTGGCGCCGGGCACGGTGACCCCCACCCGGTTGAGGCGCAAACGCCCGGTGTGATCGGTGAAACCGCTTGCGTCGCGGCGCTAGTCGTCGCTGCGGTTCAGCCCGCGGTGCACCGACAGCAGTTCGACTTCCGGGCGGGCGGCCACCAGACGTTCGGCCGCGTCCAGCAGCTGCACCAGATGGCCCCGCTCGCCGGACACCGCGGACACCCCGATCCCGCTGCGCCGGTGCAGCTCCGCCGAATCCGTCTCGGCGGCCGCCACGTTGAACTTGCGCCGCAGTTCCGCGACGATCGGCCGCACCACCGAACGCTTCTCTTTGAGCGAATGCACGTCGCCTAGCAGCAGGTCGAACTCCAGCCAGCCGATCCACATGGCTACGGGGTGGCCGGCGTCGAGGAGCCGGAGTGCGCCTCGGCGAACGCCAGCAAGGTCTTGGCGGTCTCCTGCGACAGCTGCCAGCCACCGTGGTGCGGCGCGAACTCCATCGGGAAGGTGAATCCGCCGGCGTCGGGGTTGGCGGTGTTGACGGTGACGTCGGCGGTCACGTTGCCCGGATGGCGGTCCGACCAGGTCAGCTCGGCGGCCTCGAGGTTCAACGGCAGATAGCCGCCGTCTTTGAGGGCGGTGCCGAACTTGGCGATGGTCTCGGCGTCGGTGGGCTTGGCGTTCTCGATGAGGCCCACCTTGTCCGCCGCGGGAAGGTCGGGGTCGGAGAGTCGGTACAGCACGTCGGTCAGCGCCTCGGGTGCCGGCATCGCCGACGCCGGAGGTTCCGCGGGCGCCGTCGTGGTCGACGTCGTTGGCAGCTCGGCCGGTGGTGGTGGCGCCGACTGGTGGCCGGTGCAGCCCGACAGCGCCAGCACCGCCGCCAGGGCGGTGCTCACGGCGATGCGTTGCCGGGCCATCCAGCAGCGGTCAGTTCGACGAAGTCATCTGCGACAGCGTCATCAGCGAGCTCCGGGACAGCTTCCAGCCGCCCTGGTCGACGAACATCAGGTTGACCGTGCGCGGCTCCATCTGCGGCCCGGAGGCGGTGACGTCCGCCGTGGCAGCGCCGGGGCCGGCCGGGGCGATGTTCGCCACACCGATCGACAGCGGGAACTTGCCGTTCGCCACGCCCTTGGCCATCTTGCGGTCCATGACACTGCTCTCGACCGGGCCCAGGCCGCCCTCAACCAGGTGGGACTTGCCGGCGGCGGGGATGGCCGGGTCAGCCAGGGTGTTGAGAACGTCGGTCAACTGCTCGGGCGCCGGCACGGCGGCCGGCGGGTCGAGCGGCAGGGGCGCGCCGAACACCGTCAGCTGCACCTGCGGAACGACGGTTGCAACCGAAGTCACACCTGCTGCGGCTGCCCCGACGATCGCGGCTGCTGCGAAGCCTGTGGCTAGGTATTTCACGGTCACAAAGGTCCTTTCGACGGCTTGAATTGTCATCAAGGCTAACAGCGTTTCCGGTGTGTCGGATTCCCACTGCGCACGCGAATGCACAATGGCCGGTAGCGTTGAGGTATCCGTCGCTTCAACTTCCAGTTCGGGAAAGGAGCGCAACATGGACAACATGGGAGACTCAGGGCGTTCTGAGGCCTTCGACGCGTCCAGCGGGCCGGGTATCCCCGGTGACGACCTGGCCGAGCTGGAGGAGCTGCGCCGCGAGGCCGCGGTGCTGCGCGAACAGCTGGACAGCGCCCCGCAGGACAGCGCCCGTGTCGGGCGTGACGTGCGGCAGCTCGAGGCCCACATCGACTCGCTGACTGCGCGCAACTCCAAGCTGATGGACACCCTCAAGGACGCACGTCAGCAGCTGCTTGCGCTGCGCGAGGAGGTCGACCGGCTGGGCCAGCCGCCCAGCGGGTACGGCGTGCTGCTGGCCAGCCACGACGACGACACCGTCGACGTGTTCACCTCCGGGCGACGGATGCGGCTGAACATCTCGCCGAACATCGACGTCTCGACCCTCAAAAAGGGTCAGACGGTGCGGCTCAACGAGGCACTGACCGTTGTCGAGGCCACCGCCTTCGAATCAGTCGGCGAGATTTCAACCCTGCGTGAGGTGCTGGCCGACGGTCACCGGGCGCTGGTGGTGGGCCACGCCGATGAGGAGCGCATCGTCTGGCTGGCCGAGCCGCTGGTCGCCCCCGACCTTCCCGACAGCAACCCGGACGCCATGTCCGATGACCGGCGTCCCCGCAAGCTGCGCCCCGGCGACTCGCTGCTGGTCGACACCAAGGCCGGCTACGCGTTCGAGCGCATCCCCAAGGCCGAGGTCGAAGACCTGGTGCTCGAGGAGGTGCCCGACGTCAGCTACGGCGACATCGGCGGCCTGACTCGCCAGATCGAGCAGATCCGGGACGCCGTGGAACTGCCGTTCCTGCACAAGGACCTCTACCGCGAGTACGCGCTGCGTCCGCCCAAAGGGGTGCTGCTCTACGGTCCGCCCGGCTGCGGTAAGACGCTGATCGCCAAGGCGGTGGCCAACTCACTGGCCAAGAAGATGGCCGAGGTGCGCGGCGACGACGCCCACGAGGCCAAGTCGTACTTCCTCAACATCAAGGGCCCCGAGCTGCTCAACAAGTTCGTCGGCGAGACCGAGCGTCACATCCGGCTGATCTTCCAGCGTGCGCGGGAGAAGGCCTCCGAAGGCACCCCAGTGATCGTGTTCTTCGACGAGATGGACTCGATCTTCCGCACCCGCGGCACCGGCGTCTCT
Source organism: Mycolicibacter kumamotonensis (assembly GCF_002086285.1). Taxonomy (GTDB): domain Bacteria; phylum Actinomycetota; class Actinomycetes; order Mycobacteriales; family Mycobacteriaceae; genus Mycobacterium; species Mycobacterium kumamotonense. The sequence continues at coordinate 137,103 of NZ_MVHU01000004.1, forward strand.
TCGGATGTGGAGACGACGGTGGTTCCCCAGCTGCTCAGTGAGATCGACGGCGTGGAGGGGCTGGAGAACGTCATCGTGATCGGCGCCTCCAACCGGGAGGACATGATCGACCCGGCGATCCTGCGGCCCGGCCGCCTCGACGTCAAGATCAAGATCGAGCGCCCGGATGCCGAAGCCGCCCAGGACATCTTCTCCAAGTACCTCACCGTGGGGCTGCCGGTGCACGCCGACGACCTGGCCGAGTTCGGCGGGGACCGAGCGGCCTGCATCAAGGCGATGATCGAGAAGGTCGTCGACCGGATGTACGCCGAGATCGACGACAACCGGTTCCTGGAGGTCACCTACGCCAACGGGGACAAGGAAGTCATGTACTTCAAGGACTTCAACTCCGGGGCGATGATCCAGAACGTCGTCGACCGCGCGAAGAAGAACGCGATCAAGTCGGTGCTGGAGACGGGTCAGCCCGGTCTGCGCATCCAGCACCTGCTGGACTCGATCGTCGACGAGTTCGCCGAGAACGAGGACCTGCCCAACACCACCAATCCCGATGACTGGGCGCGGATCTCGGGCAAGAAGGGGGAGCGGATCGTCTACATCCGCACCCTGGTCACCGGCAAGAGCTCGAGCGCCAGCCGTGCCATCGACACCGAATCCAACCTGGGCCAGTACCTCTAGCCGCGCCCGGTGGCGCGAAGCCCCCAGTGGCGCGAGCGTGCGTGTTTGCACATCGACACGCCGCAAATCTTGTACAACTACGCACGCTCGCGCCGGCCGCCACCCGCGCCTAGCCCGATTTGCCTAGCTGCTCGGTTGCGACTTTGGTGGCGCCGATAGCCGCATAGGTGCCCGTCAGGGCCACCATGCTCAGAGCCGCCCGCAACGGCAGATCGCGGCGTATCAGGTGGCCGACGCCGTTGACGGTGTCGGTGGTGTCGACCGCCAGGGCGAGCCGCCTCCAGCGATGGCGTTCCGCGGTGGCACTGGTCAGGTAGCCCAAGCCCATCGCGAATGCACGCGCGCCATAGATCCGGGTCAGGTAGGTGAGTTCGGGGGAGGGTGTGACGCCCAGGATTCTGGCGAAGCCCCGCGGTGCGGCCAGCGAGGCGGCGGCAAGGACCACCCGCCCGAGTGCCATCAGGCTCAAGGCGCTGGTGCGACTCTCGTCGACGGCGACGTCCTGAGCGACATGTGTCGTTGCCATGCGAGCCTCCTCGTCCGGTCGAACTAACTGACTGACCGTCAGTCATGTTACCGTAGCGGTGGCTGCACGCCACTGTCAAACGTGTTCGGCGCCGGCGGCACCGATCCCGAGAAAGGAGATGTGCCTTGGCGCAACAGGGATCTCGACGACGACGCACGACGTTGCCCGCCGAACAACGGGAACGTCAGTTGTTGGAGGTGACCCGAGGCTTGCTGCTGGCCGACGGGCCGACCGAGCTGACGGTGGACAAGGTCACCGCGGCGGCCCAGGTCGCCAAGGGCACCTTCTACCTGTACTTCGATTCCAAGGATCACCTGCTGGCGAAACTGTGGTCCGACTACCTGGAGACCTTCCTGGCCACCGTGCGGGGCCAGCTCACCGCCACGACGCCCTCGGCCCCCGGTTGGCCCGCGGCAATCGATGCGCTGATCGAGCAGATGGTCCGCTACGACATCGCCAACGCGGCGCTGCACCGGGCGGTGTTCTCACAAGCCTCCGGTGACGGATTGCGCCAACTACGCCAAGCCGATTCGAAAGTCATCACGCTGCTGGCCGACGCGATCGCCGCCGCCGTAGTTGCCGGGGCCGCCACGGTGGCCGATCCGGCCACCACGGCAGGGCTGTTGTACTACGCCGTCGACGGCCTGTTGAACGCCGCTTACCTGGGCGAGGCCGAGCCGGACGCGGACGTCATCATCGCCGCGGCCCGGGAGATGGCCCACCGGACCCTACTCACCAACCGGCCCCGCTGATGGCCTCGCATAGGCTGAGGCCATGCAACGGATCATCGGGACGGAAGTCGAATACGGCATTGCTTCGCCGTCGGATCCGACCGCGAACCCGATCCTGACCTCCACTCAGGCGGTACTGGCCTACGCGGCGGCGGCCGGTATCCCGCGCGCCAAGCGCACCCGCTGGGACTACGAGGTGGAATCCCCGCTGCGCGACGCCCGCGGCTTCGACCTGTCCCGCTCGTCGGGCCCGCCGCCGATCATCGACGCCGACGAGGTCGGGGCGGCCAACATGATCCTGACCAACGGGGCCCGGCTGTATGTCGACCACGCCCACCCGGAGTACTCCGCGCCCGAGGTCACCGACCCGCTGGACGCGGTGATCTGGGACAAGGCCGGCGAGCGGGTGATGGAGGCCGCCGCCCGCCACGTGGCCAGCGTCCCGGGGGCCGCCAAGCTGCAGCTCTACAAGAACAACATCGACAACAAGGGTGCCTCCTACGGCACCCACGAGAACTACCTGATGAGCCGGCAGACACCGTTCTCGGCGATCATCGCCGGCCTGACCCCGTTCCTGGTGTCGCGGCAGGTGGTCACCGGTTCCGGCCGCGTCGGCCTGGGCCCCGCCGGGGACGAACCGGGCTTCCAGCTCTCCCAGCGCGCCGACTACATCGAGGTCGAGGTCGGCCTGGAGACCACCCTCAAGCGCGGCATCATCAACACCCGCGACGAACCGCACGCCGACGCCGACAAGTATCGCCGGCTGCACGTCATCATCGGCGACGCCAACCTCGCCGAGACCTCCACGTATCTGAAGTTGGGCACCACGGCGCTGGTGCTCGACCTCATCGAGGAGGGCCCCGAGCACGGCATCGACCTGACCGACCTGACGCTGGCCCGTCCGGTGCGCGCGGTGCACGTGATCAGTCGCGACCCGACGCTGCGGGCGACCGTGGCGCTGGCCGACGGCCGGGAGATGACCGCCCTTGCGCTGCAACGGATCTACCTGGACCGGGTGGCCAAGCTGGTCGACGCCCGCGATCCGGATCCGCGCGCCACCGACATCATCGAGACCTGGGCCCGGGTCCTCGATCAGCTGGAACGCGACCCGATGGAGTGCGCCGACCTGCTGGACTGGCCGGCCAAGCTGCGCCTGCTGGAGGGTTTCCGGCAGCGCGAGAACCTGAGCTGGTCGGCTCCGCGGCTGCACCTGATCGACCTGCAGTACTCCGACGTCCGGCTGGACAAGGGCCTCTACAACCGGCTGGTCGCCCGCGGTTCCATGCAGCGGTTGATCACCGAGCAGCAGGTCCTCGACGCGGTGGACAACCCACCCACCGACACCCGTGCCTACTTCCGCGGCGAGTGCCTGCGCCGGTTCGGCGCCGACATCGCGGCGGCCAGCTGGGACTCGGTGATCTTCGACCTCGGCGGGGAGTCGCTGGTCCGCATTCCCACCCTGGAGCCGCTGCGCGGCAGCAAGGCCCACGTCGGGGCGTTGCTGGACTCGGTAGACAGCGCAGCTGAGCTGGTCGAACAACTGACCACCTAGGCGCCGCGCGCCTTAGCCCACGTCCGCGCCGGTACCGACGGTAGGGTGGAGAAACCGACGTGCGCGTGATGCGCAAGCCGATGGAGATGCAGGAGGCAGCGATGGCTCAGGAGCAGACCAAGCGTGGCGGTGGCGGTGGCGACGAGGACGACCCCACCGGTCCCGCGGCCGCCGGCCAGGAGCGTCGCGAGAAGCTGACCGGCGAGACCGACGACCTGCTCGACGAGATCGACGACGTGCTGGAAGAGAACGCGGAGGACTTCGTGCGCGCGTACGTCCAAAAGGGCGGCCAGTGAGCTGGCCCTTCCATGACCGTCTTCCCGTCCAATCCGCGCTCCCGGGGCTGCCGTCGGCCTCGGTAGACCTGTCGTCGTTCTCGGACTTCCTGCGCCGCCAGGCGCCGGATCTGCTGCCGGCGGGCAGCGCGGGCCAGAGCTCCGGCGCCGGGGCGGAGCTGCCGCACGGCACCACGATCGTCGCGCTGAAATACCCCGGCGGTGTGGTGATGGCCGGGGACCGGCGCTCCACCCAGGGCAACATGATCGCCGGGCGTGACGTGCAGAAGGTCTACATCACCGACGACTACACCGCCACCGGCATCGCCGGCACCGCGGCGATCGCCGTCGAATTCGCCCGGCTCTACGCCGTCGAGCTTGAGCATTACGAGAAACTCGAAGGGGTGCCGCTGACGTTCGCCGGAAAGGTGAACCGGCTGGCGATCATGGTGCGCGGCAACCTGGGCGCGGCGATGCAGGGGTTGCTGGCGCTGCCATTGCTGGTGGCCTATGACATCGACGAGGCTGACACCCAGCACGCCGGGCGCATCGTGTCGTTCGACGCCGCCGGGGGATGGAACATCGAGGAGGAGGGCTATCAGGCGGTCGGCTCCGGATCGCTGTTCGCCAAGTCCTCGATGAAGAAGCTGTACGCGCAGGTGGCCGACGCGGATTCGGCGCTTCGAGTGGCGGTCGAGGCACTGTACGACGCCGCCGACGACGATTCCGCCACCGGCGGACCGGATCTGGTGCGCGGCATCTACCCGACGGCGGTCACCATCGACGCCGACGGCGCCGTCGACATCCCCGAGGAGCGCATCGCCGAGCTGGCCCGGGAAGTCATCGAGAGTCGCACTCGCGGGCGGGATCCGGAGCCGAAGAGCAAGCGGGGTAAGAAATGAGCTTCCCGTACTTCATCTCCCCTGAGCAGGCGATGCGCGAGCGGAGTGAGCTGGCGCGCAAGGGCATCGCCCGCGGCCGCAGCGTGGTGGCGCTGGCCTACGCCGACGGGGTGCTGTTCGTCGCCGAGAATCCTTCGCGCTCACTGCAGAAGATCAGCGAGCTCTACGACCGGGTCGGGTTCGCCGCCGCGGGCCGGATCAACGAATTCGAGAACCTGCGCCGCGGTGGCATCCAGTTCGCCGACACCCGCGGCTACGCCTACGACCGCCGCGACGTCACCGCACGCCAGCTGGCCAACGTCTACGCCCAGACCCTGGGAACGATCTTCACCGAGCAGGCGAAGCCCTACGAAGTCGAGCTGTGCGTGGCCGGAGTGGCCTACCAGGGTCAGGCCAAAGCCCCTGAGCTGTACCGGATCACCTACGACGGGTCGATCACCGACGAGCCGCATTACGTGGTGATGGGCGGCACCACTGAGCCGGTGATCGCCGCGCTCAAGGAGTCTTACACCGAGAACGCCGCACTGCCCGACGCCCTGCGGCTCGCGGTCAACGCCTTGCAGCAGCCCGACACCGGCAATGGATCCGAGTCCCGCAAGTTGGGGCCCGGCACCCTTGAGGTGGCCATTCTGGACGCCAACCGGCCGCGACGGGCCTTTCGTAGGATCGCTCGGTCGACATTGGAAGAGTTGCTGCCGCAGGCAGATTCGTCGGGGGAGACATCAGGCGACGCTTCCGGCTAGGGATTGCGGTGCCGAAGAAATACGGGGTCAAAGAGAAGGAGCTGGTCGCCGGCCACATCGTCGACCTTGTCCTATCCGGTGAACTGCGCACCGGCGACCGCATCAACCGCGATGCGATCGCGGCGAACCTGGGTGTCAGCCGACTGCCTGTGCAGCAGGCCCTGGATCAACTCGAGTACGAAGGCCTGGTGGTCAGCCATTACCACCGGGGTGTGTTCGTCGAGCGGTTCGATGAGGCCGCCGTGCTCGAACAGCATGAGCTGCACGGGGTGCTGAACGGTATTGCGTCGGCACGAGCGGCCACCAATCCGACCCCGCGGGTCCTGGCCGAACTCGATGCCGCACTGCGGACGTTGCGAGCCAGCAAGGAGCCCGGGGCGTTTCAGGAAGCGGCCTACGCCTACCGGCGCATCATCGTCGAGGAGTACGCCGGCCCCCGGTTGCAGGCGGCGATCGTTGCGGCACGCGTCTTCGCGCCGCGCGGATTCTGGGGGAGCTACCCCCGGGGCAATGCGGAGTTCGCTCACACCTACGAAGCGGAGACCGCGGCGATCCATGCGCGTGATGCCGAGGCCGCACGGGCCGCGAACATGGAGCGGGCGGACCTACGGGCCAAGGTGGTGATCGCCGAGCTGACCGCCCGCGGCGTGCTGGGTGCGTCATAGGGGGCTATGAGGCCTGAGGGTCGGCGGACGTGGCTTTGAGCCGGGGAAGGCCCGGCACGCGGTGGCGTGCCGGGCCTTCCCGTTTGGGGCGTCTGCCTACTCCGCGGGTGCGGGGTGCGCGCCCTGACCGCCGGTGCCGCCGGTGCCGCCGGTCGTCCCGACGGGAGCACCGCCGGGCTGGCCGGGCCCGCCGGGGGTCTCGCCGACCGCACCGCCGGTACCACCGCTGCCGCCGGTGCCGCCGTTGACGGCGCCGGCGCCGTTGCCGCCGTTGCCACCGGTTCCGCCGTTGCCGCCGACCGGATCGGTGGAGGGGGAACCGCCGTCGACGTAACCACCGCCGGCCCCGCCGGCGCCCCCGTTGCCGCCGTTGCCGGCGTGGCTGGGCCCGATACCCAGGTCGTTGGCCGGCGTTTCGACGCCGCCACTAGTACCCCCGATGCCGCCATTGCCGCCGTTGCCGGCTGTTGTTGCTCCGGCTCCGCCGTTGCCGCCGGTGCCGCCGTTGCCGCCGGAGGCAGTGCCGGAGCCGCCGGCCCCGCCTGCCCCACCGTCGCCGCCGGCGCCACCACCCGACAGGGCGCTGCCCACGTTGGCCCCGCCGTTGCCGCCGTTGCCGCCGTTGCCGCCGACGCTGACCACACCGGGTCCCGGGGCGCCGTTGCCGCCGGCACCACCCGCCCCACCAGTCCCCGCGGCGACAGTGCCGGCGCCGCCGCCGCCACTGCCGCCGTTGCCGCCGTTGCCGCCGATGCTGTAAGTGTTGCCGTCGTGCTGCCAGCCGGTGCTGGTACCGCCGTCACCACCCTTACCGCCGGCATGGCCGCCGCCACTGCCGCCGCTACCGCCGTTGCCGCCGTTGCCGCCGGCATAGGTACCGGTGCCGCCCTTGCCGCCGTCGCCGCCAGGGCCACCGGTAAAGCCGGAACCCCCGGTGCCGCCGTTGCCACCAATGGTCTGGACGGTAGGGTCATCGGTGGCGGCGTTGCCACCATCGCCGCCAAGCCCCCCGCCTTCGCCGCGGCCCGAGCCGCCGTTGCCGCCGTTGCCGCCCTTGCCGGCGCCGGCGAAGCCGCCGTCGCCGCCGTCGCCGCCTCTGCCGCCGGTCACTGCGCCACTGTCCCTGGCTCCAGCCGAAGACAGGCCAGCGGACCCACCGCTACCGCCGTTGCCGCCGTTGGCCCCGGCGCCACCATTGCCGCCATTGCCGCCGTCGGCGCCGATGCCGGTCCCGAACGAGTAGCCACCGGCGTTGGCTCCGTTGCCGCCAGCGCCGCCGTTGCCGAGGTAGATGCCGTTGGCGTCCTGGTAGGCGTTGCCGCCGTTGCCGCCGTTGCCGCCGACTGCGTTGGCACCGTACTGCCCGGCACGTCCGAAGGACGGGTCGCTGTAGATGGTGGAGCCGCGGGCCCCGGCCGCACCACCCGTGCCGGCTCTAAGGCCGACCTGGGCATTTGCGCCGTTGCCGCCGTTGACGTGCTCGGCGGTGCCGTTGGCGCCGTCCCCGCCGTTGCCGCCGCGGCCACCATCGCCACCATTGCCGCCGTTTCCGAACATGAAGCTGCTGCGGCCGCCGCCCCCGCCGTTGCCCCCGGCACTGGGGCGTCCGCCGTTACCGTCGCCGCCGTTGGCCCACGTGCCGGCGGCACCGTTGGCGCCGGTACCGCCGTTGCCGCCGTTGCCGCCGTTGCCGAAGAACCATCCAGACGCGTTGCCGCCAGCACCGGCGTTGCCGCCTGCGATAGTCGGGTCGAGGGAGGCGCCGCCGTTGCCGCCGTTGCCGCCGTTGCCCATCCAGTTGCCGCCGGCTCCGCCGGCGCCGCCGTCGGCGCCGGCTCCGCCGTCACCGCCATCGCCGCCGTCGCCGAGCCAGCCCGGCGCGTTGCCGCCGTTGCCGCCTGCGACCCCGGCTTCGGTGCTGTCCCAGCCGTCACCGCCATCGCCGAACCACAGGCCGCCGTTGCCGCCGTCCGGGTTCTCGGCGGTGCCGTCGACGCCGTTGCCGATCAGGAACTGGCCGGCGGCGGTGTTGATCCAGCCGTTGACCATCTCACCGAAGTCGCTGGTGATCCAGGACTGCAGACTGTCATGCAGCGGGTCATAGACCCACTGGTCGATCATGCCGGTCCAGTCGAAGGCGCCCACCTCGGCCGGGCCGGGGTCCAGCCATGCCGAAGTATCGAAAAGCTCAGCGATCCAATCGAACTCGTCGGCCTGCGCCGGCGTCGGCACGGTCAGCGGGGCCATCCCGAAGGCCAGGAATGCGCCCACCGCACTGGCAGTGCCAACCGCCCGAAAGTGACGGCGCGGGTTGGTGTGATGACGACTCATCTTGACGGAAACCTTTCTGAGAAAAGAGGGGGATAAGGGCTTTGGGCGATCAGAGGCCGAACAGATCGCCCAGCCAACCGAATGCGTCGGATGCTGCGCCGGCGCCGCCGTCATCGACCAGATCGGTGGGCAGCAGGGGCAGTTCGGCGCCCGCCAGCGGCGGGGTCACCACGACCGCGCCCTTGCCATCCCAGCCCGAACCCAGCAGGGCGCCGACGGTTTGGCCCCAGGCCTGCCACGCGGCGATCGGGCCGATCCCGGCACTGTTGAGGTCCAGGGTGCCCAGGACCGGGACTCCGCTGAATTCCAAGCCGACACTTTGGAACAAGGAGCCGCCGACCGCCGGTACCTCGGCGGCGAGCTCACCGCCGGGTCCCAGTACCTGGTAGCTCACAGCGGCCGCTCCCGTAGACAGCAGGCCACCGAAGGCGAAGTCCAGGTGGTCCATGGTCATGCCGGCCGGGAAGAATCCGGCGTCGTTGATCATCGGCAACAACGAATCCAGGTTCAACGTGGCGCCGTTGAGCATGGCGCCCCACATGTTGGTCAGGGTGTCGCCGAAGCTGTCACCGTCGGTGATGCTGTTCAGCAACGCGATCCAGGGGCTGACGGCTGGGCCGATCATGCCCATAAAGACCGCGCTGGCCGGCGAGCCCAGCATGTTGATGATCGGCAGGATCTGGTTGGGATCCACGTCGGCGGGCAGATACCCGGCGACCTGGCCGAACATCAGCGCGTGGGTGCTGTCCATGGTGTGGTTGATGACCGTGGCTTGGGTTTCGTCGGTGGTGTTCTGCAACGCCCACCCGGAGATCACCGCATTCAGGTGCAGCTGGAGCTGTTCATTGACGCTGTTGGTGCTGCCGGCGGGGTCGTTGAGCAGTTGGTCGGCGTAGTCCATCTGGTTGGCCCAGAACTGCTGCATCCCGACCCCGGGCGCCAAATACCAGTTGTTCAGCAGCGTGGTCAGGTTGGCCGACGCGGCGTTGACGACGTCCTCCCACGCCCCGGTCAATTGCACCGCGGGGGACAGGGCATCGGACAGGGTGGGCAATGGCGCGGCCACCGGCGTCGCCGCAATGAGGCTGGCCCCGACAAGTGCCACACCGGCGGTGGCGTAGGGGCGAACTGTGGCGTGCAAGGGGTCTCCTTCGGGTTAGTGATGCACAGCACGGAGAGGGACGAGATGAGGCTAACTGAGATACACCTGATTTGTATACAAATAAGTAGAACTTGTTCTAAAACGATCCTGGGCGTCGCGATATAGGGCTGCGTAGTGCCTGGTGTACGTGGGGGAGCTGGGGGCCCAAATCTCGGATCTAACCTGGATAACCCGGAGGCACAATGGTCGAACGAAAGCGCAGATCTCCGGGCTGAGCAGCGTCTCCGGCGCTGACGGCCGTTCAAAAATATGAATGCATGTTGTAAAAAAATGTCCAGGTCACCCAGCGGGCGAACGCACCGGCAATGGATTTCTCAGGATTGGGCCCGTCCTCACCCCGCTTCGGTGATACCGCTTCCGAACCGGAAGGCGTCGCGTTAGCGTGATCCGACGGACGCGAAGATCGGAGGACGCCACGCTTGGACCTCGCGGTAACGCCGGACAGATGAGTACGCCGATCATCAAGGCCCTGGCTGATATCCGTGCCGCCGACGCCGGCTTCAGCGGCGGCAAGGGCGCCAATCTGGGCGAGTTGCTGGCAGCCGGACTTTCGGTCCCCGACGGATTCGTCATCGGCGTCGCGGCCTACCGGGACGCCGTCGCCGCAGGCCCGCCCGCGACACCCTCGGGCGAGGTCCGTGATGCGATCGTGGCGAGCTATCGGGCCCTGGGTCCGGACGTTGCCGTAGCCGTGCGTTCATCAGCGTTGACCGAGGATGGAGCCACCTCTTCGCACGCCGGAATCTATGAGACAGCACTCAATGTCACAGGGGCAGAACAACTGCTCGACGCCGTCCGCGACTGCTGGACTTCTGCGTCATCGCCACGGGCCCGTCAATACGGTCGAACCCAAGGCCTGGGATCTGCAGAGTCCGGGATGGGTGTGGTTGTCCAGCGTCAGGTTTGCGCATCTTGCGCCGGTGTCGCCTTCACCGTTGATCCCCTGACCGGCTGTCGTGACCGACTGGTCCTGGAATCCGCACAAGGGCAGGGGCAGGCCGTTGTCGCCGGGACGGTGACGCCGGACCGCGTCGTCGTCGACAAACATTCGCTGGAGATCCTGGCGATCAAGCGTGGCCAGCGGAATATGATGCAACTCTCGTTGTCCGAGAACCAGATTCGTGAGATCTCGCAATATGCGCTGGCGATCGAGCGCAGGTACGGGCGCCCGCAGGACATCGAATGGGCCCTCGATGGGCAGGGCAAGGTCTGGATTCTGCAGGCCCGTCCCGTCACCACATTCGACGCGTTGCAGGCGAGGGCCAGAGCCGCCGAATTCTACGATCCGCCGCGCCCTCCCGGCAGTCGCTGGACCCGGGTGAACATCGGCGAGGCGCTGCCCGGGGTACCCACACCCCTGACCTGGTCGATGTGGAGCGCGGGACTGACCATGGCACAACGCGAATCCCAGATCCGCGTCGGCGTCATATCGAGACGCGAGGACGGGCGGATGCCGCTTCTCACGCTGGCCCGAGGATGGCCGGTGCTGTCGGTCGATCTGCTGTTGAGCCAAGTCGCCCAGGTCCCCGGCGTGGATCCCAAGGCGTTCAGTGAGCAGCTGCTCGGGGCGGCTGAAGATGTCGACGCAGCGCCGCTGGGTGCCCGTGTCGCGACCGCGTTGCGGATGACGGCGCGCGCCCCGATCGCCCTGGGCATGCTCGGCCGGCGCCTGGGACGCGCCAGTGCGATCTCGCGACGGGCATGGCAGCGGGAGGTCTCGAAGCCCGCGGTGGACCCCCAAGCGTTGTTGGCCGGGGCCGCGGCGCGTTTCGGCGAAACACTGACCGCTCACACCATGCAGACCTACTTGTGCCAGTCCCTGTACCAGGCCGTGGAGCGGTTCGCCGGAACCAAGGTGATCGACCTGCTCTCCGGAGACGGGGACCTTCCGGAGGCTCACCTTGCCCGGGATCTGTGGCTGCTGGCCGGAGGCCGGATCTCTTTGGAGCACTTTATTTCTGAGCATGGATTCCACGGTCCCGACGAGGGAGAGATCGCCTCCGCGTCGTGGCGTCAGGACCCCGAGCCGGTGCTGCAGGCCGCACAGGCATGGGTCGATGGTGACCGTTTGCGTGATCGCGTTGCGGCACTGGAGGAACGCCGTGATGAACGACGCCGGGCCGAGGCGGCGTTGTGCGCATCGGTTCCGCGCCCGTGCCGCCGGGCGGTCGCGCGTCTGATCGCCATGGCCCGTCGAGCGTTGGTCGGCCGGGAGATCGGCAAGGCGGCGTTCCTGCAAGACCTCGATGTCGCCCGCCACGCGGTGTCCTATCTGGGCGACGATGCCGTCTGGCACACCCTGGATGAACTCCGATCGAAGGTGCACCTGACGTCGGCCGATATCATTGCCCGCCAATGTATCCGTTCGCAATGCGCCACCCTGGAACCACCGCTGTCGTTTGCCGGTGATCCGGGCGAGCAGTCGTGCGGCACCGTCGAAGGTGTGCCGTCGATGATCACCGGGGTCGGCGCCAGTCCGGGTTGTGCTCGCGGGCGGGCGCGCGTGGTGACCGAACCCGCCTCGGCGGTGGTGCTCGGCGCGGATGAGGTGCTCATCGCGCATACCACCGATCCCTCGTGGGTGATGACGTTCATGACGGTCGCCGGCATGGCGATCGACGTCGGCGGGACACTGTCGCACGCGGCGATCATCGCCCGTGAGCTCGGAATCCCTTGTGTCATCGGGACCGGCAACGGCACCCGGGCGATCCCCGATGGGGCACTCGTCGAGATCGACGGATCGCAGGGGACGGTGCGGATTCTCGGCGCGCCGACTACCGATCGATCCGGAAACGCTTGATTCGCGCCCCTGCTCCCGAGGCCAGTTCGACCCGACTGCGCGGTACCCCGAAATGCTCGGCCAGCACCCGGATCACCGCCGCGTTGGCTTTGCCGTCCACGGCTTGTTCGCGTACGTAGACCGTCAGCTGACCGTCGTCGTCGGCCTCCACCAGCGGGCCCTTGCGGCTGCCCGGCTTGACCTTGACGACGACGGTTTCGGTGCTGCTCACTGCAACAGGATCCCCGTGCCGCGAGCGTGCATAGTTGTACGGCACATCGCGGCGTGTCGTGTGCAGACGCGCACTCTCACGGGGGAGAAGGTCAACTCAGCGGGCGACGATCACCGACGAGCCGTGACCGAACAGGCCCTGGTTGGCCGTCACGCCCACCGTGGCGCCCTCGACCTGCCGGCCGGTGGCGGTGCCACGCAGCTGCCAGGTCAGCTCGCACACCTGGGCGATGGCCTGCGCCGGGATCGCCTCCCCGAAGCAGGCCAGCCCGCCGGACGGGTTCACCGGCACCCGGCCGCCGATGGTGGTGGCGCCGCTGCGCAGCAGCTGCTCGCCTTCGCCCTTGGCGCACAGGCCCAAGTGCTCATACCAGTCCAGTTCCAACGCGGTGGACAGGTCATAGACCTCGGCCAGGCTGACGTCTTCGGGGCCGATACCCGCCTCCGCATAGGCCGCGTCGAGGATCTGGTCCTTGAACACCCGCTCCGGCGCCGCCACCACTGCGGTGGAATCGGTTGCGATGTCCGGTAATTCGGGAAGGTGCTGCGGGTACTGCGGGGTGACGGTGGACACCGCCCGCACCGACGGCACACCCTCGAGTGAACCCAGGTGCTTTTTTGCGAATTCCGCGCTGGCCACGATCAGCGCGGCCGCGCCGTCGGAGGTGGCGCAGATGTCGAGCTGGCGCAGCGGGTCGGAGACCACCGGGCTGGCCAGCACGTCCTCGACCGCGGATTCCTTGCGGTAGCGGGCATTCGGGTTGGACAGCCCGTGCCGGGAGTTCTTCACCTTCACCGCCGCGAAGTCCTCGGAGGTGGCGCCGTAGAGGTCCATCCGGCGGCGTGCCAGCAGCGCGAAGTACACCGGGTTCATCGCGCCGATCAGGTGGAAGCGCTGCCAGTCCGGGTCGTTCTTGCGCTCACCGCCGACCGGAGCGAACGCGCCCTTGGGGGTGGTGTCGGCGCCGATCACCAGCGCGACGTCGCAGAACCCGGCCAGAATCTGGGCGCGCGCGCTCTGCAGCGCCTGCGAACCGGACGCGCAGGCGGCATACGACGAGGACACCGGCACCCCGTTCCAGCCCAGCTTCTGGGCGAACGTGGATCCCGCGATGAAGCCGGGGTAGCCGTTGCGGATGGTGTCCGCGCCGGCCACCAGCTGGATCTGGCGCCAGTCCAGGCCGGCCTCGGCCAGCGCGGCACGAGCGGCGACCACGCCGTACTCGGTGAAGTCGCGGCCCCACTTGCCCCACGGGTGCATGCCGGCACCCAGGATGTACAACGGCTCAGGCATTGGAGTCCACCTTCTTCCACGCGTAGACGGTGTGCGTCACGCCGTCGTCGTCGGTGTAGAGCGGCATGGTGGTCAGCTCCATCTCCATGCCGACCTTCAGATCCGCGGCCAGCGTGCCCTCGACCACCTTGCCCAGCACGATCAGCCCCTCGTCGGCCAGCTCCACCGCGGCGATCGCGAACGGCTCGAACGGGTCGCTGGCCGGGTAGGGCGCCGGCGGCAGGTACCGGTTCTCGGTGTAGCTCCAGATCGTGCCGCGCCGCGACAGGGCAACCGACTCCAGCACGTCGCCGTCGCAGGCGGGGTTGGGGCAATTGTTCTCCCGCGGCGGGAACACGTAGGTGCCGCACTGCGGACACTTGGCGCCGATCAGGTGGGGAAGGCCGGCGTCATCGGTGGCGTACCACCCATCGATGGCGGGCTGTGAAGAGGCTGCTGGCACCCGCCCAGCGTACCGAACCAGACCGGCAAAACTGAAACGTGTTGCAGTTCAGCCGGCGGGGGCGGTGCTGGACACCGATCTCCTGGTGCTGCCCTACGGCCTAGCTGCGGCCGACTCGGGCGGCCACGATCTCAGCTACGCCGGCAGCGATGTTTGTGGAGCCCATCTGGTAGTTCATCACCGCGATGACGACGTTGTCGACGCTGCGCAGTTCATAGTGGCTCTGCGTGGTCAGGTCGGGCCGTGCCTCGCTGGAGTTGGTGACCCGCCATGACACAGCCGCCGGTGTGACGGTCAGATCGGTCAGCGACTGCGTGCCGATGTCGGTGATCAGCACCGAGTTGCCTGAGTTCCTGCAGTCCGTCAGGAGTTTGCCGATCCGTTGCGTCACCTTGGCCGCGGGCGCCGGTTGGGGGTAGACGCCGATCTCCTGTTTCAGCATCGCGTTACTCCACCCGGTGTAGCGGACCCGCCGGAAAGAGATCGGCGCTGGATCGAACACCGTCTCGGTGGCGCCGCCGAGGACGGCGCACCATGATCCGGGCGGGACGCCCTTCGGCCACCACGTGGGGTTGATCGGTTCGGTGTCCACGCTCGGTTCGTTCTCCGGGTTGAGCCCGGCCCGTTCCGGGAGGTCTGCCAGCGCGACTGGCAGGATGCCTACCTGATCTGCGGGGAAGGGGGTGCCGGGCTCGGCGTTGGCCGCCCCCGCTAGTCCGAGTGCAACCGCACACAGCACGGTCGTCGTGCCAGCGGCCAACCGTCGACGCGCGCATGATCGTTCCTTCACGCCACTACCGTCCCACCGTCGCTGCAGACCGTCCCGCCCGACAGCGTCGCGTCGTGCATAGAGTTGTCTCCGTGAGCTCAGCCAAGACCGCCCCGACCGACGCTGCGCAAGACACCCAGACCAAACCGACGTTGCTGCTGCTGGACGGAAACTCGCTGGCCTACCGGGCGTTCTACGCCCTGCCCGCGGAGAACTTCAAGACTCGTAGCGGCCTGACCACCAACGCCGTCTACGGGTTCACCGCCATGCTGATCAACCTGCTGCGCGACGAGGCTCCCACCCACGTCGCCGCCGCGTTCGACGTGTCCCGGCAGACCTTCCGCTCCGAGCGTTTCCCGGAGTACAAGGCGACCCGATCGAGCACCCCGGACGAGTTTCGCGGCCAGATCGACATCACCAAGGAAGTCCTCAACGCGCTGGGCATCACCACGCTGTCGGAACCCGGTTACGAGGCCGACGACCTGATCGCCACGCTGGCCACCCAGGCCGACGCCGACGGCTACCGGGTTCTGGTGGTCACCGGGGACCGCGACGCACTGCAATTGGTCAACGACAACGTGACCGTGCTCTACCCCCGCAAAGGCGTCAGCGACCTGACCCGGTTCACCCCCGAGGCGGTGGTGGAGAAGTACGGCCTGACCCCGGCCCAGTACCCGGACTTCGCGGCGCTGCGTGGCGACCCCAGCGACAACCTGCCCGGCATCCCGGGCGTCGGGGAGAAGACCGCATCGAAGTGGATCGTCGAGTACGGCTCCCTGCAGGGACTGGTCGATCAGGTCGACACCGTCAAAGGCAAGGTCGGGGATGCGTTGCGCGCCAACCTTTCCGCGGTGATCCTCAACCGCGAACTCACCGACCTGGTGCGCAACGTGCCGTTGGCCCAGACCCCGGACACACTGCGGCTGCTGCCGTGGAACCGCGAGCAGATTCACCAACTCTTCGACGACCTCGAATTCCGGGTGCTGCGCGACCGGCTCTTCGAGACGCTGTCGACCGCAGAGCCCGAGGTCGACGAGGGCTTCGAGGTGCGCGGCGGCGCACTGGAACCCGGCACCGTCGCGGCCTGGCTGGCCGAACACTGCGCCGACGGACGGCGCGCCGGGCTGGCCGTCATCGGCAGCCATCGCAGTTACGACAGCGACACCACCGCGCTGGCGATCGCCGCCGGCGACGGTGACGGCGGCTACCTCGACACCGCGACCCTGACCGCCGAGGACGACGCCGCGCTGGCCGCCTGGTTGGCCGACCCGGACCGGCCCAAAGCGCTGCACGAGGCCAAGCTGGCCCTGCACGACCTCGCCGGGCGCGGCTGGACCCTCGACGGCGTCACCTGCGACACCGCGCTGGCCGCCTACCTGGTCCGGCCCGGGCAGCGCAGTTTCAGCCTCGATGACCTGTCGGTGCGCTACCTGCGCCGGGAACTGCGCGCCGAATCCGATGAGCAGCAACAACTCTCGCTGCTCGACGACGCCGAGGGCATCGACGATCAGGCGGTGGCGACCGCGCTGCTGCGGGCCCGCGCAGTCACCGATCTGGCCGACGCGCTGGACGCCGAGCTGGCCCGCATCGACTCGGCCGCACTGCTCGCTGACATCGAGTTGCCGCTGCAGCGGGTGCTCGCCGAGCTGGAGACGGCCGGGATCGCCGTCGACCTGGACCGGCTCACCGAGCTGCAGAGCCGGTTCGGCGACGAGATCCGCGACGCCGCCGAAGCCGCCTACGCGGTGATCGGCAAGCAGATCAACCTCGGATCGCCCAAGCAGCTGCAGGTGGTGCTCTTCGACGAGCTGGGCATGCCCAAGACCAAGAAGACCAAGACCGGCTACACCACCGACGCCGACGCGCTGCAGTCGCTGTTCGACAAGACCGGCCACCCGTTCCTGGAGCACCTGCTGACTCACCGCGACGTCACCCGGCTCAAGGTGACCGTCGACGGCCTGCTCAAATCGGTTGCCTCCGATGGCCGTATCCACACCACGCTGAACCAGACCATCGCGGCGACCGGCCGGCTGTCGTCTACCGACCCCAACCTGCAGAACATTCCGATCCGCACCGACGCCGGCCGGCAGATCCGCGATGCCTTCGTCGTCGGCGCGGGCTATGCCGAGCTGATGACGGTCGACTACAGCCAGATCGAGATGCGCATCATGGCGCACCTCTCCGGTGATGCGGGTCTGATCGAGGCGTTCAACACCGGCGAGGACCTGCACTCGTTCGTCGGGTCACGGGCGTTCGGCGTGCCGATCGACGAGGTGACCCCGGATATGCGGCGCCGTGTCAAGGCGATGTCCTACGGCCTGGCCTACGGGCTGAGCGCCTACGGGCTGGCCCAGCAGCTCAAGATCTCCACCGAAGAGGCCAAAGAGCAGATGGACGCCTACTTCGACCGGTTCGGCGGGGTGCGGGACTACCTGCATCAGGTCGTCGAGCAGGCCCGCAAGGACGGTTACACCTCGACGGTGCTGGGCCGGCGGCGCTACCTGCCGGAACTGGACAGCAGCAACCGCCAGGTCCGCGAGTCCGCCGAACGCGCGGCGCTCAACGCCCCGATCCAAGGCAGTGCGGCCGACATCATCAAGGTCGCGATGATCAACGTCGACCAGGCCTTGAAGGCCTCAGGGCTGCGCTCCCGGATGCTGCTGCAGGTGCACGACGAGCTGCTCTTCGAAGTGGCCGAGGGTGAACGCGAGCCGCTGGAGGCGCTGGTGCGCGCTCAAATGGGCAGCGCCTACGAGCTGAGTGTGCCGCTGGAGGTGGCCGTCGGCTACGGGCGCAGTTGGGACGCCGCCGCGCATTAGCCTCGGCCAGCGCAAGTCGCGGTGAGTGCGCGGTTTCGCACGCAAATCCGGCCGATGCGCACCACAGCGCACACTCGGCGCGATCGGCACCGATCAGCGCCGTACCAGCCCCGGCGCGCGGTATCCCGCCATCGTGTAGAGCACGGGCGCCGCGGCCCGGGCGGCCATCACCCCGTAGGCGTCCTCGTGCTGCATCGCGAACACCTCCGGGTCGCCGAAGCCCCGGTCGATGCGGTCTCGCACGAACGCCAGCTCCACCACCTGGGCGGCGAACCTCTTGACCGCCTGCGCGGCGGGGCGGCCCCCGATGCGTCTGGCCTCGCGGATCGCCTGCTTGCGGGCCCGGATCGAACCCAGCCAGGTCTCCTCGTTCGGGCTGATCAGGCCGCCGGCCACCATCGCCGGCAGCTTGGCGGCGACCAGCTGCTGCTCGTGCCGGCGGCTCAGGATGCCCAGCAGCACCATCAGCAGGAACACCGGAACCATCCAGGTCAGGTAGGTCACCACGAAGAACTGGCCGCCGGCCGTCGCCAGTGAGGCATTCCACAGCGCGTGCATGCCCACCGCCGCCAGATACCCGAGCACGATCACGACGGCTTTGGACCCGAAGCTGCGGCGGCGCAGCGCGAAGAACACCCCGATGCCCGTCATGGTGGTGAACAGCGGGTGGGCGAACGGCCCGAAGATCAGCCGTGCGACGGCCACGGCGGCCATCTTGGCCGGCGAGTCGGCGGGCGCGATGTAGACGATGTCCTCCATCCAGGCGAATCCCACCGCCGTAATGCCCGCATACACCATGCAGTCGGTCAGCGAGTTCAGCTCGTGGCGCCGCCGGCCGGTCAGCATGATCAGCAGAAACAGGCCCTTGGCGGCCTCCTCGATGAACGGCGCCTGGATCGCGGCCATGTCGAAGGCCTTCGACACCAGCGGTCGCACGGTGGCCACCGAGGACCCGAACGTCTCCAGGCCCACCGCCAGCACCACCGCGACCGACGCTCCCCACAGGAAGGCCAGTTGCAGCAGACGCCGGGGTTCGGGCTCCCAGCGATCCAGCCACCGGTAGCAGAACAGCACCACCAGCATCGAGAGGCTGGCCAGCACCAAGGCGATCAGCGTGCCGGCCGGGTTGGCGGCGGTGAACAGCAGGAGCAGCAGCGCGGTGAGAATGGTGAGCGCGACGATGACGAACAGCGGCGCTCCGACCTTTCGGCGGTTCCGCATCCGGGGCATAGCGAGGCAGCGTAGACCACCGGTTTGTCCAGCGTGCAACACGTCGAGTAGCCTCGACAGGTAGGCCTCGACTTGTCCTAGACCGAGATCGTGGCCACCGCATGCCCAGGCATGCGTGACTTCACCCCGTCCCTACTACCTCAACTTGTCCGGAGCAACCCCACACATGCCAAGTCCCACCGTCACCTCGCCGCAAGTAGCCATCAACGACATTGGCTCGGCCGAGGATTTTCTCGCCGCCATCGACAAAACGATCAAGTACTTCAACGATGGCGACATCGTCGAGGGGACGATCGTCAAGGTTGACCGGGACGAGGTCCTGCTCGACATCGGTTACAAGACCGAAGGTGTCATTCCCAGCCGCGAGCTGTCCATCAAGCACGACGTCGACCCGCACGAGGTGGTGTCCGTCGGTGACGAGGTCGAGGCCCTGGTCCTGACCAAGGAGGACAAAGAGGGCCGGCTGATCCTGTCCAAGAAGCGCGCCCAGTACGAGCGCGCCTGGGGCACGATCGAAGAGCTCAAGGAGAAGGACGAGGCCGTCAAGGGCACCGTCATCGAGGTCGTCAAGGGCGGCCTGATCCTCGACATCGGGCTGCGCGGCTTCCTGCCCGCCTCGCTGGTCGAGATGCGCCGCGTCCGCGACCTGCAGCCCTACATCGGCCGGGAGATCGAAGCCAAGATCATCGAGCTGGACAAGAACCGCAACAACGTGGTGCTGTCCCGCCGCGCCTGGCTGGAGCAGACCCAGTCCGAGGTGCGCAGCGAGTTCCTCAACCAGCTGCAGAAGGGCGCCGTCCGCAAGGGTGTCGTCTCCTCGATCGTCAACTTCGGCGCCTTCGTCGACCTGGGCGGCGTGGACGGCCTGGTGCACGTCTCCGAGCTGTCCTGGAAGCACATCGACCACCCGTCCGAGGTGGTGCAGGTGGGCGACGAGGTCACCGTCGAGGTGCTCGACGTCGACATGGACCGCGAGCGGGTTTCGCTGTCGCTCAAGGCCACCCAGGAAGACCCGTGGCGGCACTTCGCCCGCACCCACGCGATCGGCCAGATCGTTCCGGGCAAGGTCACCAAGCTGGTGCCGTTCGGTGCGTTCGTCCGCGTCGAGGAGGGCATCGAGGGTCTGGTGCACATCTCCGAGCTGGCCGAGCAGCACGTCGAGGTCCCGGACCAGGTGGTCGCGGTCGGCGACGACGCGATGGTCAAGGTCATCGACATCGACCTGGACCGGCGCCGGATCTCGCTGAGCCTCAAGCAGGCCAACGAGGACTACACCGAGGAGTTCGACCCCTCCAAGTACGGCATGGCCGACAGCTACGACGAGCAGGGCAACTACATCTTCCCCGAGGGCTTCGACGCCGAGACCAACGAGTGGATCGAAGGTTTCGACAAGCAGCGCACCGAGTGGGAGGCCCGGTACGCCGAGGCCGAGCGCCGGCACAAGATGCACACCGCGCAGATGGAGAAGTTCGCCGCCGCCGAGCACGCCGAGCCTCGCTCGGGTGCCAACGGTTCGCACCGCGATGAGGCTCCGGCCGGCGGTTCGCTGGCCAGCGACGAGCAGCTCGCCGCGCTGCGGGAGAAGCTCGCCGGTAACAGCGCTTAACTCGCGCCCAAGCGCGGTGAAAGGGCGCAGATGCTGCGTATCGGTCTGACCGGCGGTATCGGCGCCGGTAAGTCGACCGTGTCGGCTGCCTTCAGCCGCCAGGGTGGCGTCATCGTCGACGGTGACGTCATCTCCCGTGAAGTCGTGGAGCCCGGTACCGAAGGCCTCGCCAAACTGGTCGAGGCCTTCGGGCCGGGCATCCTGCTTCCAGACGGTGCTTTAGACCGTCCGGCGCTGGCCGCGATCGCCTTCAGCGACGACGACAAGCGGGCGACGCTCAACGGGATCGTGCACCCGCTGGTGGCGGCGCGCCGCGCGGAGCTGATCGAAGCGGCCGGTGACGAGGCGGTGATCGTCGAGGACATTCCGCTGCTGGTCGAGTCGCAGATGGCTCCGCTGTTCCCGCTGGTGGTGGTGGTGCACGCCGACGTAGAGACACGAGTAGCCCGACTCCTTCAGTACCGCGGGATGTCGGAGGAGGACGCCCGGGCCCGGATCGCCGCGCAGGCCACCGAGCCGCAACGGCGCGACGTCGCCGACGTGTGGCTGGACAACTCGGGCGATCCGGATCAACTGGCGGAGCAGGCGCTCGACTTGTGGGAGCAGCGCATCAAGCCGTTCGCGCACAACCTCAGAACCGGCCAAACGGTGCCGTCTCCGGCGCAGCTGATGCCGGCCGATCCGACCTGGCCGGATCAGGCGCAGCGCATCCTGGCCCGGGTGCGCACCGCCTGCGGGCACCGGGCGGCCCGGGTCGATCACATCGGGTCCACCGCGGTGCCCAGCCTGGACGCCAAGGACGTCATCGACGTTCAGGTCACGGTCGAATCCCTGGCGGTGGCCGACGAACTCGCCGAAGCCCTGCTGCGCGCCGGTTACCCGCGGATCGAGGCGATCACCGCCGACAACGGCAAACCCGACACCCGCAGCACCGTCGCGGAGTTCGACCACAGCGACGATCCGGCGCTGTGGCAGAAACGTCTTCACGCCTCCGCTGACCCGGGGCGGGCCACCAACGTGCACATCCGGGTGGCGGGCTGGCCCAATCAGCAGTTCGCCCTGCTGTTTCCGGCCTGGCTGTCCGCGGACGCCGAGGCGCGTAACGAGTATCTGGCGGTCAAGCGCGAGGCGGAACGCGCGGGCGTCGAGGGCGGCATCGAGGCCTACGCCGACGTCAAGGAACCCTGGTTCGACACCGCCTACCGGCGGGCGTGGGCTTGGGCCGACGACACCGGTTGGCGTCCCTGAGGCCGGTCAGGCCATGCTGCTGATCAAGGCGCCGCACAGCATCGCGCCGTTGCGCGGGTCGCTGCTGTCCTTCCAGGTGGTGACGAATCGGTCGCTCTTCACCGCGACGATGTCGTCCACGTGGATCTCGCAGTGCACGTTGGCCGACGACGGCCAGCGCAGCCGGATCACCATGCCCGCCTTGCTGGGATCGGACAGCACCGCGTTGGCCTCGAACGGGGCACCGAAGCTGTCGATGTCGCCGCTGGCGGTCTGATAGTCGTTGAGCATGAAGGTGACGACGCTGCCGGTCGTCCAGGCGTCGACCCGGGCGATGTAGGTGACGTTGTGCAGCTCCTCCGGGGCCGCTGCCGCCGTGGCCGGGATCAGTTGACCGCACCCGAGCAGGGCCGCGGTGGTCGCGGTGGCGACACCGATTCGCAGGTTGGCGTTCATGTTGACGAGACTACCTAAATGATCCCGGTGGCGACCCGGTAAGACCATCGCTGACCGGCCACGACACCGGCATGCCCCGGGAGGCCAGCCAGCGCTGCAGGTCGTAGCCGTGGCTGGCCAGGCCGTCGACGGCGGCGACAGACCGGGCCACCGCCCGCTCGGCGTCGTCCTGGCTGAGTAGGCCCTCGCGCACCGCGACCATCAGTTCGTCGACGTCGGTGAGCTCGACGTCCTGCCCGGTGCGCACCACCAGATCCAGGTAGTGGTCCCGGGAGCGCCACTGCACCGGTCCGGGCGTGTACTCGCCGACATCGAGGTAGAAGTCCTGGTCACGCTCGTGGCCCGGGTTGAAGTGGAAGACCGTCGCACGCAGCCCCAGCTCCGGCAGCAGCCAGGACTCCAGGTAGTGGAACTGGGCCCGGCCCGGGGTGGGCCGGGCCAGGTAGAGGCCCCACGGCTGCACGGTATAGACGTCGACCGCGCGCACCACCCCTTTCGGGTCGGTATTGGTGTATCCGACCAGGTCAAAGGTTTCGTGCTTCGGTGGGTGCACCGCTGACCGCCTCTCCTTGTCAGACACCCGGCTTACCCTGGGTTCGTGGCTTTCGCAACGGAACACCCTGTCGTCGCGCATTCGGAGTACCGGCCGCCCGCCGACGCCGTCGAAGGCATCGTGCGGGCCGGCGGCCATTTCGACGTCGTCAGCGACTATCAGCCGGCCGGCGACCAGCCCGCCGCCATCGCCGACCTGGAGCGGCGCATCAAGGCGGGGGAGAAGGATGTGGTGCTGCTGGGCGCCACCGGCACCGGCAAGTCGGCCACCGCGGCCTGGCTGATCGAACGGCTGCAGCGGCCCACCCTGGTGATGGCACCGAACAAGACGCTGGCCGCGCAGCTCGCCAACGAGCTACGAGAGATGTTGCCGCACAACGCCGTCGAGTACTTCGTCTCGTACTACGACTACTACCAGCCGGAAGCCTACATCGCGCAGACCGACACCTACATCGAGAAGGACAGCTCTATCAACGACGACGTGGAGCGGCTGCGTCACTCGGCGACCTCGAGCCTGCTGTCCCGGCGCGACGTGGTGGTGGTGGCGTCGGTGTCGTGCATCTACGGCCTGGGCACCCCGCAGTCCTATTTGGACCGTTCGGTCGAGTTGCAGGTGGGCGCCGAGGTGCCGCGTGACGCCCTGCTGCGGCTGCTGGTCGACGTGCAGTACACCCGCAACGACATGGCGTTCACCCGCGGCTCCTTCCGGGTGCGCGGCGACACCGTCGAGATCATCCCGTCCTATGAGGAGCTGGCCGTCCGCATCGAATACTTCGGCGACGAGATCGAGGCCCTGTATTACCTGCACCCGCTCACCGGGGACGTGGTCCGCAAGGTCGATTCGCTGCGGATCTTCCCGGCCACCCACTATGTGGCCGGCCCGGAGCGGATGATGCAGGCCATCTCCACCATCGAAGAGGAGCTGGCCGCCCGGCTCGACGAGCTGGAGCGCCACGGCAAGCTGCTGGAAGCCCAGCGGCTGCGGATGCGCACCAACTACGACATCGAGATGATGCGCCAGGTCGGGTTCTGCTCGGGCATCGAGAACTATTCACGCCACATCGACGGCCGCGGCGCCGGCACCCCGCCGGCCACCCTGCTGGATTACTTCCCCGAGGACTTCCTGCTCATCATCGACGAATCGCACGTCACCGTGCCGCAGATCGGCGGCATGTACGAGGGCGACATGTCGCGCAAGCGCAACCTGGTGGAGTTCGGCTTCCGGCTGCCGTCGGCCTGCGATAACCGGCCGCTGACCTGGGAGGAGTTCGCCGACCGGATCGGGCAGACGGTCTACATGTCGGCCACCCCGGGCCCGTATGAGCTCAGCCAGGCCGGCGGTGAGTTCGTCGAGCAGGTGATCCGCCCGACCGGCCTGGTGGATCCGAAGGTGGTGGTGAAGCCCACCAAGGGCCAGATCGACGACCTCATCGCCGAGATCCGGCAGCGCGCCGAGGCCGACGAGCGGGTGCTGGTCACCACGCTGACCAAGAAGATGGCCGAAGACCTCACCGACTACCTGCTGGAGATGGGCATCCGGGTGCGCTACCTGCACTCCGAGGTCGACACGCTGCGCCGGGTGGAGCTGCTGCGCCAGCTGCGGCTGGGCGACTACGACGTCCTGATCGGCATCAACCTGCTGCGGGAGGGCCTGGACCTGCCGGAGGTGTCGCTGGTGTCGATCCTCGACGCCGACAAGGAGGGCTTCCTGCGCTCCACCCGCAGCCTGATCCAGACCATCGGCCGCGCCGCCCGCAACGTCTCCGGCGAAGTGCACATGTACGCCGACAAGATCACCGACTCGATGCGGGAGGCCATCGACGAGACCGAGCGGCGCCGCGCCAAGCAGATCGCCTACAACGAGGCCAATGGCATCGACCCGCAGCCGCTGCGCAAGAAGATCGCCGACATCCTCGACCAGGTGTATCGGGAGGTGGAGGACACCGAATCCATCGAGGTCGCCGGGTCGGGCCGCAATTCGTCACGTGGGCGTCGGGCCCAGGGCGAACCGGGACGCGCCGTTTCCGCCGGAGTGTTCGAGGGCCGCGACACCGCCAACATGCCGCGGGCCGAGCTTGCCGACCTCATCAAAGACCTCACTGAGCAGATGATGAACGCGGCCCGGGACCTGCAATTCGAGCTTGCCGCGCGAATCCGCGATGAGATCGCCGACCTGAAGAAGGAATTGCGGGGCATGGATGCGGCCGGAATCAAGTGACGCGCCAGCAAGGCATGCATTTTCGCGTGTCGTGGTGATCCGTGATTGACTGCAAGCGGTGGTGGATCTGACTGAAGCGGTGATAACCGACTCCGCTGTAAACACTGGCAGCTGGCGCGAGCTGCTCGGCAGGCGCTACCTGGGTACCTCGGCCGTGCTGGCCGGGGGTGTCGCGCTCTACGCCACCAACGAGTTCCTCACGATCAGCCTGCTGCCCAGCACCGTCCGGGACATCGGCGGGGAGCGGTTCTACGCCTGGGTGACCACCCTGTATCTCGTCGGATCGGTGATCGCCGCCGCCGCCGCCAACGCGGTGCTGGTCCGGATCGGTTCCCGATCGTCCTACCTGCTGGGCCTGCTGGCGTTCGGCGTCGGCGGCGTGGTGTGCGCGATGGCGCCCCAGATGGAGATTCTGCTGATCGGCCGCACCCTGCAGGGCATGGGTGGCGGCCTGCTGGCCGGGTTGGGCTACGCGCTGATCAACGCCGTCCTGCCCAGCTGGTTGTGGACGCGGGCGTCCGGGCTGGTCTCGGCGATGTGGGGCGTCGGCACCCTGGTCGGTCCCGCGGCCGGCGGCTTGTTCGCCCAGTTCGGCCTGTGGCGGTGGGCATTCGGTGTGATGGCGATGCTGACCGGGGTGATGGCCGCGGCGGTGACGGTGGTGCTGGCCGCCGGGCGCGGCAGCCACCACGGCGAACCGATGAAGATCCCGGTGCGCTCGCTGCTGTTGCTCGGTGGCGCCGCACTGGCGGTCAGCGTCGCGCAGTTGCCGCACAACATGGTGGGTGCGGCCGGGCTGCTGCTCGCCGGCGCCGTCCTACTGGTGGTGTTCCTCATCCTGGACCGGCGCTCGTCGGCCGCGGTGCTGCCGCCCAGCGCCTTCCAGCCGGGCCGGGAGAAGTGGATCTACGTGACGCTGGGCCTGCTGATGGCCACCACGAAGGCCAACCTCTACATCCCGCTGCTGGGTCAGCGGCTGGCCCACCTGCCGCCGGTGATGGCCGGGTTCCTGGGCGCCGCCCTCTCGACCGGCTGGACGTTCAGCGAGATCGCCAGCGCCTCGGTGAGCAAGGTGCGGGTGATCATCGGACTGGTGATCAGCGCACCACTGGTGATGTCGGCGGGCCTGGCGGTGGTGGCGTTCACCCGGATGAGCCACTACAACCCGACCGCGGTCGGTGCGATCTGGGCGCTGGCCCTGCTGGTCGTCGGCATCGGTGTCGGCGCCGGCTGGCCACACCTGTCGGCGTGGGCGATGAGCTGTGTCGATGACCCCGCCGAGGGGGGAACGGCCGCCGCGGCCATCAACACCGTGGCGCTGATCGGCGGGGCGTTCGGGGCGGGCTTCGCCGGCCTGGTGGTCAACACCGCCATCGGCACCGGACTGCCGGCGGCCCGCTGGCTGTTCGCGACGTTCGCGGTCCTGGCCGCCCTGGGGTGCGTGGTGGCCTATCGGGCCAGCCGGGGTGCCGAATCGTTGGCCGGCGCCCACGACTGACGGCCCGGGCGGGCCGAATGCGGGTTCACCGGATGGATCTGATCACCTGGGAGTAGGTGAACTGCCAGCGTTCGACGACGCGAAAACCCAGCTGGCGCAGCACCTGGCCGTCGGGAGTGCGGGCGAACCGGGTGCCCACCGGCAGCATCGCAGCGACCTGATGCGCCGGCAGGGCGTGATCGTGATCGGTGATCGTCCAGATCGTCGGGCAGTCGACCAGCTGATCGGTCAAAGCCCACACCGCCAGATGCCCGTCCCAGAGCCGGCCCAGGTCCTGCCGGCGCGGCCCCAGGCCCGGGTCCCGCAGCTTGGCGAACGTGTTGGGCCGTCCCGCCGGCAGGGCCCGGATCGGGCCGGGCAGCCAGCGGGTGGTGTTGTCGATCAGCAGGCAGTCCCCGGGCCGGGCATGCGCGTCGATCACGTCGGCCACCGCGCTGTAGTCCCAGCCTTCCTTGGTGTACCGATCTCGTTGGTTGGCAACATAATTGGGCGCCGCGGCGAGCACCAGCGCCGCCACAAGGCCGATCAGCGCCCGGCGTGACGCGGCGATCGTGGTGACGGTGAGGGCCAAGATGATCGCCATCGCCGGCGCCGTGGCGATCAGATAGCGCGGGTAGTAGACGGGCTTGACCAGCGCCGAATAGACCACCGTGGCCACGGTGGGGATGATCAGCCACGCGGTGCACAGCGTCAGCAGCTGCCGCACCCCGCCGGCCGGCGCCGGGCGCGCCCCGGCCCGCACCGCGATGACCGCGCCGACGATCAGCAGCCACGCCAGGAGGGCGAACGGCACGCTCTTGTCGAAGAACTGCTGTTGCGCGATCTCGAGCACGGTGGCGAGGTTCAGCGGATGAATCCAGGCCACCTGCCGAATCTGGTTCTGGGTGAACCACAGAAACGGCGCCAACCCCACCAGCGCCATGCCGGCCGCAGTCGCCCACCGCCGCCGCGCCGAGGGTCCGCTGCCGGGCAAGACCACGGGGTGCACCGCCACCATGAGCACCGTGAAGATGTTCAGCACCGTCGACGCCACCACCGCCACGCCGTAACCCACCCACAGCGGCCCGGTGTTGCGCCGCGCCGCCGCGACGCACAGCACGGTCAGCCACACCGCGGCCGCCGCCGCGAACGCGTAGGGGCGGGCCTCGACCCCGGCCCACGTCACCCGCGGCAGCACCGCATACAGCGTGCCCGCGCAGACCGAGAGCCGCCGGCCGGCGAACTGACGGCACAGCACCACCACTCCGGCGGCGCCGACGCCGACCGCCAGGCAACTCGGCACCCGCGCCCAGAACTCGGTGGCGGGGAAGACGACGAACCAGCCGTGCATGAACAGGTAGTACAGGCCGTGCACCGCATCGATGTGGCTCAGCAGGTGCCACAGTTCGGGTAGCGAGCGATGCGTCGACGCCGAGATCGTGGCCGACTCGTCGAACCACAGCGACGGCCGGCTCGCCCCGATACCGCTGATCATCGTCGCCGCCACCGCGATCACGACCGCATCGGGGGGCCTGGGCCGTCCGCGGGACGGTGCCGTTGCCGTGCTCACCGGGGCGCGGGTCAGTACCTGGCTCAACGGCGTGCCCTATCGCTGGGGATGAGGGTGAGGAATTCCCACGCTACCGCCCGGCGCGTGTTGTCAGCTACGTCACGACGGCCGCGAATCCGGTTTTGCAGCCTGTCAGTGCGAATGTGTGGGCAGCAACGCAGGCGACATGTGATGCCAATCGCCCCCATCGGGGCCGCTGACGCGTTAATGTCGCCATGGCTTAGAACATGACAGTGCACATGGCAACTTTTCATCGGAGGGGTTACGGATGAGCGGCTACAAGACGGTGGTGGTCGGTACGGACGGCTCGGATTCGTCGCTGCGTGCCGTCGACCGCGCCGGGCACTTGGCGTCCGGGCAGGGCGCGAAGGTCGTCATCGCCACCGCTTACCTGCCGCACGAAGACGACCCACGGGCTGCCGACCTGCTCAAGGATGAGAGCTACAAGGCCTCCGGCAACGCTCCGATCTACGCCATCCTCAAGGAGGCCAAGGAGCGCGCCATCGCGGCCGGGGCCAACGAGGTGGAGGAGCGCGCCGTGGTCGGCGCGCCGGTCGACGCCCTGGTGGATCTGGCCGAGGAGGTCAAGGCTGACCTGCTGGTGGTCGGCAACGTCGGGCTGAGCACGATCGCCGGGCGCCTGCTCGGGTCGGTGCCGGCCAACGTGTCACGGCGCGCCAAGGTGGACGTGCTGATCGTGCACACCACCGGCTGACCCTCACGGCAACGCCTCGGCCTGCCATGCGCGTGTTGCCGACGCCTGCTCGCTGGCGCTGAACGCCAGCCGCCCCGAGTTTCAGGGGACGCTGCGACAGGGCCCGCGGTTCCACCGTTACGTCCATCCCGGCGTGACGACCGCCCACGTGGTGTTGTTTGTGGTGTTGTTCCGGGTAGTTCTAGTGGTAGTCTTGTGGTGGATACAGTCTGTCCGGAGGTTCCAAATGTCTGTTCTAACAGCCAGCGCCGCTGAGAAGCTCGATTTCGAGGCAACGACCCGCCCAATTCGGGAAATCGCTGGCTATTTGCAGGAGACGGTCGGACAACGAATCGCCGCCGCCCTCGCAGGACTTGCCGATGCGAAACAGATCGGCCGATACGCGCGAGAAGGCGGCCCGGAACCACACGATGCAACCGAACGTAGGTTGCGAGAGGGCTACAAAGTAGTCCGAATGCTGGTCGATGCGTACGACGACAAGACTGCTCGGGCCTGGTTGTTCGGCACGAACACACGTCTGGACGATCGTGCGCCAGTCGAAGTTCTCGGCGGCGCGTCCGACACGGCTGATTTCGCGAGGGTGGTGCAGGCGGCTAGACAGGTCGCTAGCTTTCAGGCGTGAGCAACGTCGGCTCCGAAATTCCGTTGTGGCGAGTTGGCTACCACGCAACTCCACTCGAATTCACGCCACTCGAGCTATACAGCTTCAGCCATCGGTTCGACGACATTCACCACCGCTTTCGCACTCTCTATCTGGCGGACATGCCCGAAACCTGCCTCCGCGAAGTGCTGGCCGACCTCCGGCCAAATCTCGGTGCCAAGCTCAGGCATATCGAACGATACGGGCCTGAAGCGGCTGAAGACTTCGCCGCTGCGCCCGTGACTGCAAGCTGGCGCCGCCAGCACGTACTAGTTCCAGCGCTACTAAGAATCGATGGCCCGATTATTGACCTAACCGACGGGGCGGTCCGTCAAGAGATAGAAGACAGGCACGCCCCGCTTCTGGTCGAAAATGGCATGGAGCATCTTGATCTGCACGAGATTACGACGAGTCGTCGCGTGGTTACCCAGACGATTGCTGGAGTCCTCTACGACAGGGGTGTAGCTGCCGTGAGGTTTTTATCTCGGCTTGACGCTGAGCCTTGCGTGGCCCTATTTGAGGGCCGCGGAGACGCGGACCTCATTGGCGAGACCGTTGCCCTGACGGACCCCGCCCCCGATCCGCTTCGCATTGTCACGACCGAGTGGAATCTGGATCTGGAGACCTGTCCTGCCTAGCTTCGGAAGGAGCTCACCAACCCCGTTCGCGCCACTCGGCCAGATGCGGGCGTTCGGCACCGAGTGTGGTGTCATCACCGTGCCCGGGATAGACCACGGTGTCATCACCGAACCGGTCGAACACCTTGCGGCTCACGTCGCCGAGCAGGCGCTCGAAGTCCCCGGGCTGCCAGGTCTTTCCGACACCCCCCGGGAACAGGCAGTCCCCGGTGAACAACTGCGTCACACCGCCGGTGGCCGCACCGTCCAGCGCCAACGCCACCGACCCCTCGGTGTGGCCCTGCAGGTGGATCACGTCGAAGGTCAGGTCTCCGACGCTCACCGTGTCGCCGTCGGCCAGCAGCCGGTCGGGGGTCACCGGCAGTGGGTCGGCGTCCAGCGCGTGCGCTGCCGTCGGCGCCCCGGTCGCCTCGGCCAGCGCGGCCAGCGCCTGCCAGTGGTCGAAGTGCTGGTGGCTGGTCACGATCAGCGCCACGTCCGGGGCGTGCTCGCGCACCAGCGCCACCAGATTCTCGGCGTCGTTGGCCGCATCGATCAACAACGTCTTACCGGTGTTGGTGCAGGTCACCAGGTAGGCGTTGTTGTCCATCGGGCCCACCGACGTCTTGATGATCGTCGCCCCGGGCAGGGTGCGGCGGGCCGCTGTTCCGGGTTCGACGTGTCCGGTGTAGGCGTCGTCAACGGCGATCTGGGAGGTCATATCCGCAACCGTACTGGCCCTGACCTGGTTGTCGGTAGCGCCACCTAGCATGGACGGGTGGCTGACCGGCTGATCATCAAAGGTGCGCGTGAACACAACCTGCGCAGTGTGGACCTGGACCTGCCACGTGATGCGCTGATCGTCTTCACCGGGCTGTCCGGGTCGGGTAAATCCTCGCTGGCCTTCGACACGATCTTCGCCGAGGGCCAGCGCCGCTACGTCGAATCGCTGTCGGCCTACGCCCGGCAGTTCCTGGGCCAGATGGACAAGCCCGACGTCGACTTCATCGAGGGTCTGTCGCCGGCGGTATCGATCGATCAGAAGTCCACCAACCGCAACCCGCGCTCGACGGTCGGCACCATCACCGAGGTCTACGACTACCTGCGGCTGCTGTATGCGCGGGCCGGCACGCCGCATTGCCCGGTCTGCGGTGAGCGCATCGCCCGCCAGACCCCGCAGCAGATCGTCGACCAGGTGTTGGCCATGGATGAGGGCCTGCGTTTCCAGGTGCTGGCACCGGTGGTGCGCACCCGCAAGGGTGAGTTCGCCGACCTGTTCGAGAAGCTGAACACGCAGGGCTACAGCCGGGTCCGGGTCGACGGCGTGGTGCACTCGCTCACCGATCCCCCCAAGCTCAAGAAGCAGGAGAAGCACGACGTCGACGTCGTGGTGGACCGGTTGACGGTCAAAGAGTCGGCCAAGCAGCGGCTCACCGACTCCATCGAGACCGCGCTGGGCCTGGCCGACGGCATCGTGGTGCTGGAGTTCGTCGACCGCGACGACGACCACCCGCACCGCGAGCAGCGGTTCTCCGAGAAGCTGGCCTGCCCCAACGGCCACCCGCTGGCCGTCGACGACCTGGAGCCGCGGTCGTTCTCGTTCAACTCGCCTTACGGGGCCTGCCCGGAATGCGCCGGGCTGGGCATCCGCAAGGAGGTCGACGCCGACCTGGTGGTGCCCGACCCGGACCGCACCCTGGCCGAGGGCGCGGTGGCGCCGTGGTCGATGGGGCCCACCAGTGAGTACTTCACCCGGATGATGGCCAGTCTCGGTGCGGCGATGGGTTTCGACGTCGACACCCCGTGGCGCAAACTTCCCGCCAAGGCCCGCCGGGCCATCCTGGAGGGCTCCGACGAGCAAGTCCACGTGCGTTACCGCAACCGCT
Source organism: Mycolicibacter kumamotonensis (assembly GCF_002086285.1). Lineage (GTDB taxonomy): Bacteria > Actinomycetota > Actinomycetes > Mycobacteriales > Mycobacteriaceae > Mycobacterium > Mycobacterium kumamotonense. The sequence continues at coordinate 169,193 of NZ_MVHU01000004.1, forward strand.
ACGGCCGAACCCGCTCCTACTACACCGATTTCGAAGGTGTGATGGCGTTCCTGCAGCGCAAGATGGAGCAGACCGAGTCCGAGCAGATGAAGGAACGCTACGCCGGCTTCATGCGTGACGTGCCGTGCCCGGAGTGCGCCGGCACCCGGCTCAAGCCGGAGATCCTGGCGGTGACATTGGCCGCCGGCGACTACGGCAGCAAATCCATTGCGCAGGTGAGTGATCTGTCGATCGCGGACTGTTCCGATTTCCTCAACGCGCTCACGTTGGGCCCGCGCGAGCAGGCCATCGCCGGGCAGGTGCTCAAGGAGATCCAGTCCCGGCTGAGTTTTTTGCTCGACGTCGGATTGGAGTACCTGACCTTGTCGCGGGCCGCCGGAACGCTGTCCGGCGGTGAGGCGCAACGCATTCGGCTGGCCACCCAGATCGGCTCGGGCCTGGTCGGGGTGCTCTACGTGCTCGACGAGCCGTCGATCGGGCTGCACCAGCGCGACAACCGCCGGCTGATCGAAACCCTGGTGCGGCTGCGCGACCTGGGCAACACCTTGATCGTGGTCGAGCACGACCTGGACACCATCGCCCACGCCGACTGGATCGTCGACATCGGGCCGGCGGCCGGGGAGCACGGCGGGCGGATCGTGCACAGCGGGCCCTATGCCGAGTTGCTGGCCAACCCCGACTCCATCACCGGGGCCTACCTGTCCGGTGCGAAAAGCATTGCGGTGCCGGCGGTTCGCCGTACGATCGACCACCGCCGCCAGCTCGGGGTGGTCGGTGCCCGCGAGCACAACCTGGCCGGGGTGGACGTGGCGTTCCCGCTGGGCGTGCTCACCGCGGTGACCGGTGTGTCCGGATCGGGCAAGTCGACGCTGGTCAACGACATCCTGGCGGCGGTGCTGGCCAACAAGCTCAACGGTGCCCGGCTGGTGCCCGGCCGGCACACCCGCGTCACCGGCCTGGACCACCTGGACAAGCTGGTGCGGGTCGACCAGTCACCGATCGGGCGCACCCCGCGCTCCAACCCGGCCACCTACACCGGGGTGTTCGACAAGATCCGCACCCTGTTCGCCGCCACCACCGAGGCCAAGGTCCGCGGCTACCAACCCGGCCGGTTCTCCTTCAACGTCAAGGGCGGTCGCTGCGAGGCGTGCACCGGCGACGGCACCATCAAGATCGAGATGAACTTCCTGCCGGATGTCTATGTGCCCTGCGAGGTCTGTCACGGCGCCCGCTACAACCGGGAGACGCTGGAGGTGCACTACAAGGGCAAGACCATCGCCGAGGTGCTCGACATGTCCATCGAGGAGGCGGCGGAGTTCTTCGAGCCGATCACCGGCATCCACCGCTATCTGCGGACCCTGGTCGACGTCGGGCTCGGCTATGTGCGGCTGGGTCAGCCGGCGCCGACGCTGTCCGGCGGTGAGGCGCAGCGGGTGAAGCTGGCCTCGGAGTTGCAGAAGCGCTCCACCGGGCGCACGGTCTACATCCTCGACGAACCCACCACCGGCCTGCATTTCGAGGACATCGCCAAACTGCTGGGCGTCATCAACGGCCTGGTCGACAAGGGCAACACGGTGATCGTCATCGAACACAACCTGGACGTGATCAAGACCGCGGACTGGATCATCGACATGGGCCCCGAGGGCGGCGCGGGCGGCGGCACGGTGGTGGCCACCGGCACACCCGAGGACGTGGTGGCCATCCCGGAGAGCTACACCGGCAAGTTCCTCGCCGAAATCCTCGGCGCACCGGCCAAACCCGCCAAGACGGTCAAGCGGAAGCGCAAGGCCAGCGCCTAGGCGTCGGCAACGGCGTCTTTCGACTCCGTCCTGCCCGCAGCGACCCAGTCGGGGCCGGGGGTACGCGATACTCACACGGCAGTTCACGGCTTCGCGCGGCTACGCCCTCAGCGTGCCGCCTTCATCAGCGGTGACGGAAACCGCGGTGACACCCGCACCCCGTCCAGCCAGTCGGTGAGCCGGCGGGCCCGCTTGTCCAGCACCTGGCGCGCCAGGCGGCCAGGGTCCTCCAGCAGCTGCAACTCGACCCGCCCGGCGGCGTTCTGATACCAGCCGCCCACGATCCGGCCGCTCCACCACACCGTGGGCCCGGCGTTGCCGCTGCGGTCGAACAGTTGGCCGCGATGCTCGCCGAGATACCAATCGCGGTGATACCAGCCCATCGTGGTGACGTCGAGCGCGGGCAGCAGCGCACCCCACGCCTCGACGTCGGGTTCGGGCTCCAGATCGTCGGGCAGCGCGAAACCCGGTGTGCCGTGCAGATCGACGTCGACGGCGCCGATCTCGCTCAACGTCTTCTTGACCTCGGTCTTGGTGGTGCCGAACCACCACTTGATGTCGTCGGCGGTGGCGGGCCCGAACGCCCGCAGCCAGGTGGTGACCAGCTGTGCCTGTGCCGCCTCGGCGGGCATCGTTTCGCCCGGCTCGCCGAGCCAGTCGGTGGTTCTGGCCCACCGTGGCCGCGACGAGGTCCAGGTGGCGTCGTTGGGTCCGCGCACGATGTCGCCCTGGGCGCCGAGCACGGTCAGCGCCCGCGGCGCCAGCGGGGTCGGCCCGCCGTAGGGTTTGCCGGGCGCCGGGTCGTAGGCTCCGGCCAGTTCCGGAAGGGCCGCGCGCAACTCGGTGCTGCTGGTCGGGCCGTGTTCGCCCAGGTGACGCAGCACCGCCGCACCGGCCCGGGCGAGCCAGCGTTCACCGTCGGCCGCCACGCCGGCCTTGGCGACGTCGGCGACGAGCCGGCGTCGCTCGGTGGCGGCCACCCGGTCACTGGCCGCGGCCTGCACCGCGGGCAGATCGGCCGGATCGACCACCCACAGGGTGCGGCGCATCGCCAGATGTTTGACCAGCGACCGCTTTTCATACAGTGCACTGTCGAGGTCGGCCACCGCGAACGGTGACGATCGCGCCCACAGCGACAGATACGGGGTGCCCGGATCGGTGGCGTGCAGGCCGACCAGCGCGGCCGCCACCTGGGTCATCGGCTCGGTCGCGGCATCGGCGGTCAGGAAATGCCGGCGCGCCAAACGGTTTCGCCGTTCATCGATGGTGAAACTGCGCACCGGTCAGCGCTCGTCGTCGCGCATCGAGGCGCGGATCTGCTCCAACCGGTCTGCGGCTGCGCGCTGCCTGTCCTCGTACTGCTGCTCGACGCGGCGGCCCTCCGGCGTCTCCGACTCCAGCTCCTGCGCACCGATCGAGGTCTGATACCGGTTTTCGATCTTGTCGCGCACCGAGTCGAAGGTCGGTACGCCCGCGTCGTCGAAACCGGGGTCGGCCTGCGGGCCGGTCGGATCGTCACCCATGCTCGCCACGTTACCGGCGGCGGTCGTGATAGCGGACCATGAATTCCCAGTAGCCCATGGTCAGCGTCATCGCCACTGCCGTGGCGATCGCGGTGGGCAGCAACCGCCGGCGCCGGGCGGAGACCAGGGCGGTCGCGGTCGCGGCGGCACCGGCGAGGTTCACCAGCAGGGCGACGTCGGCGGGCCGGTCGGTGATCCACTGCTCCTCGCCGAGCATCGCGCGGGTCGACCACGCCGACACGTCGGCCGGTGCCCCGAAGATCACCGGGTTCAGCGCGAACCAGGCCGACACCCATGCCGCGTCGGACCAGGAGCGCCGCCACACCGGGACCAGGATCAGTGGCGTCGTCGCCCAGCGGCTCCAGGCGCTCCACGGGTGGGCGTGCCGGGCGAAGATCGCGCGGCGGACGCGGGCTACGGTGGCGGCGGCGTGCACCCCTCCATCATGGCCCGCCGTTCAGCGCGGCTTGGCCAGCGGGAACGGCAGCGTGTCGCGGATGCCGTGGCCGGTGATGAGCATGACGATCCGGTCCACGCCCATCCCCAGGCCACCGGTGGGGGCCATCGCGTACTCCATGGCCTGCAGGAAGTCCTCGTCGAGCTCCATGGCCTCGACATCGCCGCCGGCGGCCAGCAGCGACTGCTGGTGCAGCCGGCGGCGCTGTTCCACCGGATCGGTGAGCTCGCTGTAGGCGGTGCCCAGCTCGACGCCCCAGGCCACCAGATCCCACCGCTCGGCCACTCCCGGCTTGCAGCGGTGCGGCCGGGTCAGCGGCGACACCGAGGTGGGGAAGTCGGTGTAGAACGTGGGCCGCTCGGTGCGGGCCTCCACCAGGTGCTCGTAGAGTTCGAGCACCACCGCCCCGGCATCCCATTGCCGCAGAAAGTGCACGCCCACCCCGTCGCACAATCGGCGTAGCGTGCCCAGATCGGTGTCGGCGTCGATCTTTTCGCCGAGGGCATCCGAGACCGCGTCGTGCACGGTGCGCACCGGCCAGTCCCCGGAGATGTCCACCGCTTCCAGCCGACCGTCGGCGCCCGGCCGCATCACCACCGGCGCGCCGTTGGCCGCCACCGCGGCGTTCTGGATGAGCTCGCGCGCACCGTCGATCCAGGCGAGGTAGTCGGCGTGGGCCTGGTACGCCTCGAGCAGGGTGAATTCCGGGTTGTGGCTGAAGTCGACGCCTTCGTTGCGAAACGCCCGGCCCAGCTCGAACACCCGCTCCACCCCGCCGACGCACAGCCGCTTGAGGTAGAGCTCCGGGGCGATGCGCAGGTACAGGTCGAGGTCGTAGGCGTTGATGTGGGTGACGAACGGCCGGGCGTTGGCCCCGCCGTGCAACTGCTGCAGGATCGGGGTCTCGACCTCCAGGAATCCCTTGGCGAACAAGGTGTCTCGAAGGGAGCGCAACACACTGCTGCGGGCCGCGAGCAGCTCGCGTGACTCGGAGTTGATCGCCAGGTCCACATAGCGCGTCCGCACCCGGGCCTCGGGATCGGTCAGGCCCCTCCACTTGTCGGGCAACGGGCGCAGGCATTTGCCGACCAGCCGCCAGTGCGTCACCAGCAGGGACGGGGTCCCGTTGCGGCTGTGGCCCATCCGGCCGGTCGCTTCGATCAGGTCGCCGAGATCGACCACCGAGTTGAAGTCCGCGGCCCGCGCCGTGCCGACCTCGGCCAGAACCGAATTGTCCAGCAGCAGCTGCACTTCACCTGACCAGTCGCGCAGCTGGGCGAACAACACGCCGCCGTAGTCGCGCATCCGCAGCACCCGCCCGGCCGCCGAGACGGTGTCCTCGGCGCCGGCCTGCAACGCTTGCGCGACGGTGTGACTGGGCGGGCGGCCCACCGGATAGGCGTCAATACCGTTGTCCTGCAACGACGTCAACTTGGCCATTCGGACCCGGACCTGTTCGGGAAGCCGGGGCAGGGCTGCGTCGGGCTCGGATGCGTCGGGCGTGCCGGTGGTCTCGGCGTCGGGGGCGCTGCCGTCGGCGTGCAGCCGTCCGGTGGCGGCCACTGCCGCCGGCACCGACGAGTGGTGCCCGGTGTGCTGTTCGTTGCGCCGGGAAAACGGCAGCACCAGAAAACCTTCGGCGATCACCGAGGCGACCCCGACCCGCGGGATCAGCCGGGCGTCCTCGTAGCAGGCGTAGCGCGGCACCCACTCGGGCTGGTATTTCATGTTCGAGCGGTACAGCGTCTCCAATTGCCACCAGCGTGAGAAAAACATCAGCAGCCGGCGCCACGCCCGCAGCACCGGACCGGCACCCAGCTGGGCGCCTTGCTCGAACGCCGCCCGAAACATCGCGAAGTTCAGCGAAATGCGGCTGACGCCGATGGTGGCGGCCTGCAGCGCAAGCTCGCTGACCATCAACTCGATGGTGCCGTTGGGGGAGTGTGGTGCGCGGCGCATCAGATCCAGCGACACCCCGCTGCGCCCCCACGGGACCAGCGACAGCATCGCCACCACGTCGCCGTCGGGTGAGCCGGTTGCCGGGTCGCCGTGGACCGCCTCGACCAGCAGGCAATCGGCGTCGGCGGGGTCACCCAGCCGGCCCAGCGCCATAGAGAATCCGCGCTCGGATTCGGTGTCGCGCCAGGCGTCGGCGCGTTCGATCACCCGGGCCATCTCGTCGGCGCCGATGTCGCCGTGCCGGCGCATCCGCACCGTCAGCCCCGACCGGCGGGCCCGGGTCACCGCCTGGCGCACCGCGCGCATGTCCGGGCCGGACAGTTTGAACTCCGAGGTCCGCAGGATCGCCTCGTCACCGAGCTCCAGGGCGCTCAGGCCCGCCTCCCGGAAGGCCTGGGCCCCGGCGAGGCTGGCGCCCATCACCCCGGGCGCCCAGCCGTAGTCCTGGCAGATGCGCAGCCAGGCGTTGATGGCCTGCGGCCACGCCCGCGGGTCGCCGACCGGGTCGCCGCTGGCCAGGCAGACGCCCACCTCGACCCGATAGGTGATGGCGGCGCGCCCGCTGGGGGCGAACACCACCGACTTGTCGCGGCGGGTGGCGAAGTAACCCAGCGAGTCGTTCTGGCCGTACTGTTCGAGCAACCCGCGGATCGCCGACTCGTCCTGGCCGGTCAGGGCGTTGTCGGCGCGCTGGGACAAGAACAACACGATGGCCGCGACGATCAGGGCCAGCGCCCCGAGCAGGCCGCACAGTGCCTTGAGCCCGAAGTCGGGCTTGCCGGGGAAGAAGTCCGGTTCCAGCAGCGCGAAGCCGACCACCCGGTTCACCACATACGGCAGCCGTAACGGCCGCTGCACAGTGCCGGGAAACAGCTCGATGAGCCCCCAGCACAGCAGGATCGCCACCGCCCAGCCCGCCGCCAGGGTCGTCGCGGACTTGAGCAGGGCGCCGCGGCGGACCTTGGCCCAGAACTCACCGCGGGCCAGGATCAGCACCGCCAGCGCGGCGGCGTGCAGGGCCAGGCCGGCGGCGCCGCTGATGATCTGCAGCCGGTCGGTGCTTCCCGACACCAGCCGGCTCACGTTCCAGCCGCCGGCGACCAGCAGGTTGGCGATCAGCAACCACCAGGCGATGCGCTTGCGTGCGCTGAGCGCCGCGGCCAGCAGTCCCAGCACGACCGTCCAGGCCAGGCTGGTGTCGGGGAAATTGAACAGGTACTTGTCGATGAATTCGCGCGGCACCCGGATGACCCAGCGGATCACCGGGGACATGCTCGCCAGCAGGGACAACGTGGCGGCGGTGCCGACAGCCCAGGCGGTAGCTGCGGGCACCCAGTGCAACCGCGAGGTCGAACGGCCGCGCGGACGCGGCCCGGTCAGCGTCATAGCCCGCGAGAATAAGCAGTCAAACCGGGAAACCGATGTGAGGCCCGCCCCCGGGCGAAACGGCGGGCTGGAGGAATGCCGAACTGCTGCTAGACTGTGTGCCGCGACCGTCCCGGCGTACGCCAGGACTGCAAGTGGAGTTCCCTCCCACCACGAGCCAGGAGCAATCCGTAGGCGAAGTGGTCCGGTCGCAGGCGGTGCGAACCGCCTGCTCTGCGCCCTGCGCAGGCGGCCTCGATAGCATCGGAGCCGCGATCGGTCGGTATCGGGCCCTGCTTCGTGCAGGGCTTTTTTGCTGGTGGGTGGTTCTTCCGCCGCTGCGTCCGGACGAGCACTGCGGCGGCCGCGACCGAAAGACTACCCAGGGAGGTCCCATCAGCACTGAGATCCGCGTCAACGAGCGCATTCGCGTACCTGAGGTCCGTTTGATCGGCCCGGGAGGGGAGCAGGTAGGCATCGTGCGCATCGAAGATGCGCTTCGCGTCGCCGCGGATGCCGATCTCGACCTTGTCGAAGTAGCCCCGACCGCCAAACCGCCGGTTTGCAAGATCATGGACTACGGCAAGTACAAGTACGAGGCGGCCCAAAAGGAGCGCGAGTCTCGCAAGAACCAGCAGCAGACCGTCGTCAAGGAACAGAAGCTGCGTCCCAAGATCGACGACCACGACTACGCGACGAAGAAGGGCCACGTGGTCCGCTTCCTCGAAGCCGGGGCGAAGGTCAAGGTGACGATCATGTTCCGCGGGCGTGAGCAGTCCCGGCCGGAGCTGGGCTACCGCCTGCTGCAGCGGCTGGGCGCCGATGTCGCCGAGTACGGCTTCGTCGAGACCTCCGCCAAGCAGGACGGGCGCAACATGACGATGGTGCTGGCTCCGCACCGCGGCGCGAAAACCCGGGCCAAGGCGGCCGAGCAGGCCGGCGCGGGCGCGGTTCCGCCCGCACCCGCCCCGCAGACCCCGACGGACGCGGCCGAGCCCAAACCCGACAACTGACCACGACACCAGAACTGAGGAAACATGCCCAAGGCGAAAACCCACAGTGGCGCCGCAAAGCGGTTCCGTCGCACCGGCACCGGCAAGATCGTGCGGCAGAAGGCCAACCGTCGCCACCTGCTTGAGCACAAGCCGAGCACCCGCACCCGCCGCCTGGCCGGGCGTACCGAGGTTGCTGCCAGCGACACCAAGCGCGTCAAGGCGATGCTGAACGGCTGACGGCCGCTCGCAACGCAAATCCCTTACGTCCCAACGAGAGTAGGAACACCCCATGGCACGCGTGAAGCGGGCGGTCAATGCCCAGAAGAAGCGTCGCACGATCCTGAAGGCCTCGAAAGGCTACCGTGGCCAGCGGTCACGCCTGTACCGCAAGGCCAAAGAGCAGCAGCTGCACTCGCTGACCTACGCCTACCGTGACCGCCGGGCCCGCAAGGGTGACTTCCGCAAGCTGTGGATCACCCGGATCAACGCGGCGGCCCGCGCCAACGACATCACCTACAACCGCCTGATCCAGGGCCTCAAGGCCGCCGGTGTCGAGGTGGACCGCAAGAACCTCGCCGAGATCGCCGTCAGCGACCCGGCCGCGTTCACCGCGCTGGTCGAGGTCGCCAAGGCCGCGCTGCCCGAGGATGTCAACGCGCCTTCCGGCGAGGCCGCCTGACCCTGCCGGGTCTTTCTGGGATGCTGACCGAACGTTCGGCCCGCGTGGTCGCGGCGGTCAAGCTGCACCGGCACGCCGCCAGGAAGCGCGAGCAGCGCTTCCTGGCGGAGGGCCCCAATCTGATCGAGGCCGCGAACCGCCGCGGCCTGCTCGTCGAGGTGTTCGCCACCGAGGCGGCGGCGCAGCGCCACGGCGAGCTGCTGTCCGCGGCGTCCGCCCCGGTGCACGTGGTCACCGACCGGGCGGCAAAAGCGTTGTCGGACACCGTCACCCCGGCTGGGCTGGTCGCGGTGTGCGCGCAGCCGGAGCCGGACCTGAAGGCCTTGCTGGCCGTTGCACCGAAGCTGGTGGCGGTGGCGGTGGGGATCGGCGAGCCGGGCAACGCCGGCACCCTGATCCGCATCGCCGACGCCACCGGCGCCGGCCTGGTGGTGTTGACCGGCAACAGCGTCGATCCCTACAACGGCAAGTGCCTGCGCGCCTCGGCGGGCAGCATCTTCCACGTGCCGGTGGTGGTGGCCGCCGACACCGATGCCGTGCTGACGGCGTTGGGAGAGGCGGGGCTACAGGTGCTGGCAACGGCGTTGGACGGCGAGCTGTGCCTCGACGACGCCGATCCGGTGCTGAGCGCGCCCACCGCCTGGCTGTTCGGCCCGGAAGCCCAGGGCCTGCCGGCCGCCGCCGCAGCCACCGCGGACCATCGGGTGCGGATCCCCATGTCTGGCGGCGCGGAAAGTCTGAATGTGGCTGCGGCAGCAGCGATCTGCCTGTACCAGAGCGCGCGGGCGCAGCGCGGCGCCGCCGGCGGCTAGGCGGCTTTGGGCCGTGGCCGTGGCCGCGGCGGCCGCACCCCGGCCAGCGAGAAGGTGCTGTGCACCAGCGATCCGGCCCGCTCGATCAGGCTCATTCTCCGCGGCGGGATGTAGTGCATCCCGGTGCCGCGACGGTCCTTGGGCGGCGCCGTGTGCCACGGTGCTTCCTCCAGCGGCGCGTCGGCGGGAATCTTGCCCTGCTCGCGCCGGTAGCCGGCCAGCGCGCGTGGATGCAGCCGGATCTCCTCGGGAACGAACGTGAACGCCAGCTGGCTGACCTTGCCGAGCAGCCGGAACAGCACCTCGTCGCCCTCCGACCAGCGCAGACCGGCCTTTTCGCGTACCACCGGCTCGAACAGCCCGGCGGCGACCCAGCGCTGGGCGGCCAGCGCGGGCTTGAACAGCTGGTCCCACACCGGTGTGGGCATCATGACGAACCACGGCTTGGGGATGCGCATGTCCAAGATGCCCTGCGCGGCCGGCGTCATCTCCAGCTCTTCCTGGCAGACCCGGTCCCAGTACTCGCAGAACTCGTCCCAGGATTTCGGCACCGGGCGCATGCTCATGCCGTACATCCGGTACCACTGCACGTGCTCGTCGAAGAGCTGGTGCTTCTCGGCCTCGGTCAGTCCGCCGCAGAAGTATTCGGCCAGCTTAATGATCAGCATGAAGAACGTGGCGTGCGCCCAATAGAACGTCTCGGGGTCCAGTGCGTGATAGCGCCGGCCCTGCGCGTCGGTTCCCTTGATGTCACGGTGCCAGTCGCGGATCGCGGCGCCGGTCTGCTGGGCGCGGGCACCGTCATAGACCACGCCCATGATCGGATAGACCGATCGGGTGACCCGCTGCAGCGGCTCACGCCACAGGCTGGAGTGCTCCTCCACACCGGCGCCCAGGCCGGGGTACATGTTCTCGATGGTGCCGATCCACATGCCCATCACCCCGGTGCGGATGTCACCGAAGTACTTCCAGGTCAGCGAGTCGGAGTTCAAGGGCTCGACAGCCGGGGCGGGTTTGGGCGAGATCTTCGAGGCGGCACTCTGCTCCGCGGGCACGGACGCCCGCTTGGCGGACGTGGTCGATGTGACGGTCATCACGTCTCCTGTCTGGCGAACCTGAGCATCACCATAAGTGTGACAACGCGTGTTGTCTACATTATCGCGGGCGCGTCGCGCGGAGATCGCCGACCGTGGCGTGTACCACGTACCTGAGCCGTTGCCGGGCGCCGCGAACGCCACCTACGCTGAGCCGTATGGACCTCGAGCCGGTCGGTCGGCAGGCTGGCGAGCTCGAGGAGGTGGTGGAGATACCGGAAAAGACCCGCGCTCATCGCCGCCGTTCGTTCTCCCTCGATGAGGCAGCGGCCTGGTTGAACCGCACGACCAACGACGTACGGGTGGTCGACCTGGTCCGGCGCGTCCGTCGTGTGCTGCCGGGTGACCCCGAGTTCGGCGACCCGCTGTCCACCGCCGGTGACGGGGGACCGCAGGCCGCCGCGCGGGCGGCCGACCGTCTGATGGGCGACCGGTCCGCGGCGTCGCGTGAGGTCAGCCTGGGGGCGCTGCAGATCTGGCAGGCGCTGACCGAACGGATGTCACGTGCGCCGGCCAACGCCGAGTCGACACTGGTCTTCACCGACCTGGTCGGCTTCTCCACGTGGTCGTTGCGGTCCGGCGACGACGCCACCCTCACCCTGCTGCGCCGGGTGTCGCAGGCGGTGGAACCGCCGCTGCTGGATGCCGGTGGCCGCATCGTCAAACGGATGGGCGACGGGATCATGGCGGTGTTCCGCGATCCGCTGGTCGCGGTGAGCGCGGTGCTGGAGGCCGATGAGGCCATCGGCGGCGTCGAGGTCAACGGCTTCACCCCGCGAATGCGAACCGGCGTCCACACCGGCCGGCCGCAGCGGCTGGCCGACGACTGGCTCGGCGTGGACGTTAACATCGCCGCCCGGGTCATGGAGCGCGCGGTCAAGGGCGGCATCGTGGTGTCCGGGGCGACGCTGGAGCGCATCGACCCCGCCGACCTCGACGAATTGGGCGTGACGGCCAAGCGAGTCCGCCGACAGGTGCTGTCGGCCAAGACCAGTGGTGTGCCCGCCGATCTGATGATGTACCGGCTCAAGGCGGTTCACCGCGAACCTCCCGCCGCCAAGTAATCGCCCGTCGCGGGCGCCTTTCTGCGGCAATCGATTTCTGCAGTCGAGTGGAGGAACCCCGTTCCTTGGAATAGTCTGCGTGAACAACCCATCTTTTTGAACAGTTCTACAGGTCGCCTTCAGCGCAGAAGCGGGGAATCATGTCAGGTCGGGAGCGGGGGCAGGACCACGCCCGTCGAGCAGGTAAGCGGTTGGCCGGTGCAGGCAGCACGGTGGCGGCGTTCCTGGCTTTCGGCATGGCTCCGCTGACCACGGCCCCCACGGCGCACGCCGACCTGGACTTCGACTGGCTGACCGACCTGTTCGCGCCGGCCTCGGACTCGACGGTCGGATGGGACAGCAGCGGCTGGGACATCAGCTCCTGGTTCGACTCCCCGGCTGACCCCGGCCTCGCGGTCGACACCAGCGCATTCGACCTCTCCGCGCTGTTCAACACGTTCTTCTACCAGCCGCTGTACACATCCATCGACGCCTGGATCGACAACCCGTCCAACGCGTGGTTCGTCGACATGGTCAACGACTGGGCTCCGGCGGGCCAGATCTACCTGGGTGATGGCGCTGATGGCACTGCGGAGCACGCCAACGGGTTTGACGGCGGCATTTGGTTCGGCTCCGGTGGCGCCGGCTACGCCGGTGAGGACGGTGTCGAGCCCGGCGACGGCGGTTCGGCCGGGCTGTTCGGCAACGGCGGGGCCGGCGGTGCCGGCTGGGATGGACAGGCCGGCGGTGATGGTGGTGCCGGCGGCAGCATTATGGGCATCGGTGGTGCCGGTGGTGCCGGTGGCATCGGCGGAAACGGCGGTGACGGCGGCGCTGCCATGGGCTGGCTGTTCGGGATCGGCGGCGCCGGCGGTGCCGGCGGCGCGGGCGACACGGGTGCGGACGGCGCGCCCGGCACCTGGGCCGACGGCGGCGTCGGCGGCAATGGCGGTGACGGCGCGGTCGGCGGCACCGGCGGCAAGGGCGGCAACGCCAGCGGTTCCCTGTTCGGCACGGGCGGTGCGGGCGGTAAGGGCGGCGCCGGCGGGACGGGCGGCCAGGGCGGTGCCGGCGCAGCCGGCGACGCCGAGCACCTCGACGGCGGCACCGGCGGCAACGGTGGCGCGGGCGGTGCCGGGGGAGCCGGCGGTGAGGGCGGCAAGGGCGGCACGCTCGGCAGCGCGGGCGCAACCGGCGAGGACAGCACGATCAACGGCGACGGCGGCAAGGGCGGTACCGGCGGCGCCGGCGCCGACGCCACCGCGGACCACGCCGCGGGCGACGGTGGCACCGGTGGCGCCGGCGGCAGCGGCGGTGACGCCGGTAACGGTGGCGCGGGTGGCACCGGTGGCGTAGGCGGTAACGGTGACGCCACTCACGGTGCCGGTACCGGTGGTAACGGCGGCGCCGGTGGTGACGGCGGCAAGATCGGCAACGGCGGAACCGGTGGTACGGGTGGTGCCGGTGGGATCGGTGGCACCAACGGCAGCACGGCGGGCGGCGACGCGGCCGTCGGTGGCCAGGGCGGTGTCGGCGGCAAGGGCGGCGCGAGCGGCACCGATGCGGGCAATGCCGGCAACGGCGGTGTCGGCGGTGTCGGCGGCGCCGGGCACGACGGGATCAAGGGCACGAACGGCGGCCCGGGCACAGCGGGCGTCAACAACGGCAATGGCGGCAATGGCAATCAAGGCGGCAATGGCTTCGACGGCGGTCAGGGCGGCCAGGGCGGAGCGGCCGGGGAACTGCGGAACGACACCGGAAACGCAGGCACCTCCGGCGACGGGGGTGCCGGCGGCGCCGGCGGTGCGGTCGGCGCGGGGGGCGATGGCGGTAACGGGGCCGATGGCACCTGGGACAACGGCGGCGATGGTAACGGCGGCAACGGCGGCCAGGCCGGCGCCAACGGCGCCGAGGCCGGCAACGGTGGCGCCGGCGGCGCGGCCGGCGGTGCCGACGCGAACAACGGTACCGGCGGCGCCCACGGCAGCCTCGCGCCCTCCGAGGCCAGCAAGGGCGGTAACGGCGGTAACGGGGCTGCGGGCACCGCGGAGCACGTCGACGGCGGCGATGGCGGCACCGGCGGAAACGGTGCCTACGGCGGCGATGGCGGCACCGGCGGCAACGGTGGCGACGCATTCGCCGGCAGCAATGGCAAGGGCGGCGACGGCGGCAACGGCGGTAACGGCGCCAACAGCGCCGAAGGCGAGGGCGCCAAGCCGAGCAACGGCGGCAACGGCGGCGACGGTGGCGCCGGGGGCAAGGGCGCCGGCACCGGCACCGGCGGTCAGGGCGGTGACGGCGGAAACGGCGGCAACGGCGGGACCGGGGTGACCGGCAGCTTTGAAAACGGCGGCACCGGTAATGGCGGCGATGGCTTCAACGGTGGCAATGGCGGTGCCGGTGGCGCCGGCGGCGCATCCGAGTCGGGCACCAACGGCAACGGTGGTGACGGCGGCGATGCCGGCGTGGGCGGCAACGGCGGAGATGGTGCAAAAGGCCAATGGGATGAACAGGGCCAGTATGGCTCTGGCTCAGGCGGCAAGGGCGGCGAAGCCGGCAACAACGGCTCCGCGGGCGAGGGCGGCGCCGCGGGTACCGGCGGTGCCGACAGCACCGCCGGCAAAGCAGGTAGCGCTGGAAACGCGAACGGCCCATCCGATACCACGCCACTTCCGCAGGGCGGTAAGGGTGGAGATGGTGCGGACGGTAGCCCCACCCACTGGAACGGCGGTGCTGGCGGCGACGGCGGTGCTGGCGGCGTCCGTGGCACCGGCGGCACCGGCGGCAATGGTGGCGATGCCTACAGTGACCCCGACACCGGCATCGACAGGGCAACCACCGGCGGCAACGGCGGCGTCGGCGGCAACGGCGGCGCCGGCGGCACAGAACAGGGCAACGGCGGCGTTGGCGGCAATGGCGGTAACGGCGGGATAGGCAGCCAGTACGGCGGCACCGGCGGCGCCGGCGGTGCCGGCGGCGCGGCCACCGCGGATGGTGCCGGTGGTGGCAAGGGCGGTGACGGCGGTGTAGGCGGTACCGCAACCGGTTGGAAGTCCGACGGCGGCTGGGGTATCGACGGGTTCAGCAACAAGTTCGCCGCCGGCACCATCCTGGGCGTTTCCGGCGCCGGTGGAAACGGCGGTGCCGGTGGCACCGCGATCACCGGCACCGGCGGCACCGGCGGCAACGGTGGCGACGGTGGCTCTGCCGCCAGCGACGCCGGGACCCGGGTCATCTGGGGTGGCGCCGGCGGCAACGGCGGCGCCGGTGGCGCGTCCACCGTCCCGGCCGACGACGGCGACGGCGATGGCGAAGGCGACGGTGGTAGCGGTGACGGCGGCAACGGTGAAACCGCCGCTCCCACCGTCGAATCCGGCAACGGCGGCGAAGGCGGCAAGGGCGGCGACGGCGGCGTAGGGACCATCACCGCCGGCAGCGGCGGCAACGGGGGTGCCGGCGGCGCCAGTGATGACGGCACGGGCGGCAAGGGTGGCGACGGCGGCGCTGGCGCGCAAGCCACCGGCTGGAACGACTCCAACGGAGACCTAGCCGGCAAGGGCCAGATCCTCGCCTTCAGCGGCAGCGGTGGCAACGGCGGCGCCGGCGGTAACGGCGAGACCGGCGGAGCCGGTGGCGAAGGCGGCGAAGGGGCCGACGGCCTGGGCGGAGCCAATATGTTCAGCTCCGGCGGAACCGGCGGTAATGGTGGCGCCGGAGGTACTGGCACGACCGACATCGGCGGCAAGGGCGGCAAGGGCGGCGACGGCGGCGACGCCACCTGGCGTGCCCACAACGGCGGTAACGGCGGCGCGGGCGGCAACAGCACCACCGGCGACGGCGGCGACGGCGGCGCCGGCGGCCAGGGCGGCAAGCTGCTCTCTGGCGGCGGCACCGCTCCGACCAACGGCCAGGCGGCCATCGTCGGCAACGGCGGCAACGGCGGCAACGGCGGCAGCAGCACCGACAAGGACGACCCGGGCAACGGCGGCAACGGCGGCCAGGGCGGCAACGGCGGTGACGGCACCGGCAGCATCAAGGGCGGCACCGGTGGAACCGGCGGCACCGGCGGCAGCTCCGGCTCCGAGAAGGCCGAAACGCCCGAAAAGCCGACCGCTCCGACCGGCACCACCGGTGGCGAAGGCACCGCCGGCACCGACGGCGCCGTACCCAAGCCCGCCGACGACGAGAGCTGACCCACCGGCCGACAGCCCCGCACACCGCGTGCGGGGCTGTCGCCGTTAGGCCGATAAGATCGACGCTTGCGTCTCAGCCAAAGTCACAGCAAGCAATGGGAGTCTCGTCGCGTGGGCGAACAACCGGTCGACCCGTCCGTCGTCTCCGACGCGACCCTGAATTCGGCGCTGCAGGCAGCGCAGGGCGCCTTTGACGCCGCCGCCGACCTGGACGCGCTGGCGCACGCCAAAACCGAGCACCTCGGTGACAAGGCGCCGCTGGCCCTGGCCCGCCAAGCACTGGCCAAACTCGACAAGGCCGACCGCGCCGACGCCGGCAAGCGCGTCAACGCCGCCCGCACGCAAGCCCAGCGCGCCTACGACGAGCGGCTGGCGGTCCTGCGCGCCGAACGCGACGCCGCCGTGCTGGCCGCCGAAAGCATCGACGTCACGCTGCCCTCGGCGCGCCAACCCGTCGGCGCCCGGCACCCCATCACCATGCTGGCCGAACACGTCGCCGACACCTTCGTCGCGATGGGCTGGGAGCTGGTCGAAGGCCCGGAGGTCGAAGCCGAGCACTTCAACTTCGACGCGCTGAACTTCCCCGTCGACCACCCGGCGCGCAGCGACCAGGACACCTTCCACATCGCCCCGCCGGGATCGCGCCGACTGCTGCGCACCCACACCTCCCCGGTGCAGATCCGCGCCCTGCTGGCCCGCGAACTGCCGGTCTACGTCGTCTCGATCGGACGCACCTTCCGCACCGACGAACTCGACGCCACCCACACCCCGGTGTTCCACCAGGTCGAGGGGCTGGCGGTGGACCGAGGCCTGACCATGGCGCATCTGCGCGGCACCCTGGACGCCTTCGCACAGTCGGAGTTCGGCCCGGGCGCGCGCACCCGCATCCGGCCGCACTTCTTCCCGTTCACCGAGCCCTCGGCGGAGGTCGACATCTGGTTCGAGGGCAAAAAGGGCGGGCCCGGCTGGGTCGAGTGGGGGGGCTGCGGGATGGTGCACCCGAATGTGCTGCGCGCGGTGGGCATCGACCCGGACGAGTACTCCGGATTTGCGTTCGGCATGGGGCTGGAGCGAACCCTGCAGTTCCGCAACGGAATTCCCGATATGCGTGACATGGTCGAGGGTGATGTGCGGTTCTCCCTGCCGTTCGGGGTGGGTGCCTGATGCGTATTCCCTACAGCTGGCTGCGCGAGACCCTGACCGCGGGCGCGCCGGGCTTCGACCTGTCCGCCGGGGCGTTGGAGCAGGCGCTGCTGCGGGTGGGCCACGAGGTCGAGGCCGTGCACACCCTGGGGCCGGTCACCGGGCCGCTGAAAGTCGGCCGGGTCGCGCAGATCGAGGAACTCACCGAGTTCAAGAAGCCGATCCGGGCCTGCCGCGTCGACGTCGGGGAACCCGAGCCGCGTGACATCGTCTGCGGCGCCACCAATTTCGCCGTCGGCGACCTCGTGGTGGTGGCACTGCCCGGCGCGGTGCTGCCCGGCGACTTCGCCATCGCCACCCGCAAGACCTACGGCCGCACCAGCGACGGGATGATCTGCTCGGCATCCGAAATACGATTGAGCACAGATCATTCCGGCATCCTCGTGCTGCCGGAGGGCACGGCCGAGCCGGGTGCCGACGCCACCGAGGTGCTGGGCCTCGACGACGTGGTCTACGAGCTGGCCATCACCCCCGACCGCGGCTACTGCATGTCGGTGCGCGGCCTGGCACGTGATCTGGCAAGTGCGCTGGATCTGGACTTCGTCGACCCCGCTGTGGTGCCCGCCCTGCCCGCCGAGGGCCAGGCGTGGCCGCTGAGCGTGCAACCGGATACCGGGGTGCGCCGCTTCGCGCTGCGCGGGGTCACCGGGATCGACCCGGCGGCGGTGTCGCCGTGGTGGCTGCAGCGCCGCCTGCTGCTCTGCGGTATCCGGGCGATCTCCCCGGCCGTCGACGCCACCAACTACGTGATGCTCGAACTCGGCCACCCGATGCACGCCCACGACCGGGCGCGGATCACCGGCGGATTCGACGTCCGCTTCGCCCGCCCCGGCGAGACCGTCACCACATTGGACGACATCGAACGCAAGCTGGAACCCGTCGACGTGCTGATCGTCGACGACGTCGCCACCGCCGCGATCGGCGGCGTGATGGGCTCGGGCAGCACCGAGATGCGTGACGACTCAACCGATGTGCTGCTGGAGGCCGCGATCTGGGATCCCGCGGCGGTATCGCGGACCGCACGGCGGCTGCACCTGCCCAGTGAGGCGGCCCGACGCTACGAACGGTCCGTGGACCCGGCCATCTCGGTGGCTGTGCTGGACCGCTGCGCGGCACTGCTGGCCGAGATCGCCGGGGGAGTCGTCGAACCCACCCTGACCGATTGGCGGGGCGATCCCCCGGTGTCCGACTGGTCGCAGCCGGCGATCCAGATCGCCGCGGACCTGCCGGATCGCGTCGCCGGGGTGAGCTACCCCGAGGGCACCACCGCACGGCGGCTGACCCAGATCGGCTGCGCGGTCTTGGCCGCGGGAGGCACCCTGACCGTCACCCCGCCGAGCTGGCGCCCGGACCTGCGTCAGCCCGCCGACCTGGTCGAGGAGGTGCTGCGGCTCGAAGGGCTGGAATCCATTCCCTCGGTGCTGCCTGCGGCGCCGGCCGGGCGGGGACTGACCGACGTGCAGCGACGCCGCCGCGCGATCGGCAAGTCGCTGGCGCTGGCCGGCTACGTCGAGGTGCTCACCACACCGTTTCTGCCCGCCGGGGTGTTCGACACCTGGGGGCTGGCCGGCGACGACCCGCGCCGCACCACGGTGTCGGTGCTCAACCCCCTGGAGGCCGACCGGCCGGCACTGGCCAGCACACTGCTGCCCGGCCTGCTGGAAGCTTTGGGGCGCAACGTGTCCCGTGGTATCAGCGACGTCGCATTGTTCTCGATCGCCCAGGTGGTGCAACCGGCTCAACCGGCCGGCGGCGCCGGTATCCCCGCCGTCGCGGTGGATCGTCGTCCCACCGACGCCGAGATCGCCGGCATCGACGCCGCCCTGCCTCACCAGCCGCAGCACATCGCGGTGGCACTGACCGGGCTGGCCGAACCCCGCGGCCCGTGGGGGCCGGGCCGGGCCGTCGAGGCCGCCGACGCGATCGAAGCCGCCCGCATCATCGCCCGCGCCAGCGGGGTGGAGGTCACCCTGCGCTCCGGGGCGTATCTGCCGTGGCATCCGGGGCGCTGCGCCGAAGTGCTGATCGGCGAGACCCTGATCGGCCACGCCGGACAGCTGCACCCGGCCGTCATCGAACGTGCCGGGCTGCCCAAGGGCACCTGCGCGGTCGAGCTGAACCTGGACGCCGTCCCGATCACGCGGTCCCTCCCTGCGCCGCGGGTGTCGCCGTTCCCCGCGGTGTTCCAGGACCTCGCGCTGGTGGTCGATGAGAAGGTCACCGCCGCGTCGGTGGCCGATGCGGTGCGCGAGGGCGCCGGGGAGCTGCTGGAGAACATCGCGCTGTTCGACGTCTACACCGGCCCGCAGGTCGGTGAGGGCCGCAAGTCGCTGGCGTTCGCGCTGCGCTTCCGGGCCGCGGACCGCACCCTGACCGAGGACGAGGCCAGTGCGGCCCGCGATGCGGCGGTGGCCTGCGCCGCCGAGCGCGTCGGTGCCGTCCTGCGGTAGCCAGCTTCTCTCGCCGAGGGTGCGTGTTAGCGCACGACACGCCGGGTCCGGGCGTACAACTGCGCACGCTCACGGTGGCGTAGCGCTGCAGTCCGTGTTGGGATGAAACGGCAACGGCAGACGGCGTCGGGCTGCTGCGGTCCTTCCGTTGTTCGTCATCACCACCGCCCGCAGAGCGACACCGCTCGTTCTTCCCGGAAGGGGACTCGCCCAGATGACCGAAACCTATGACGTCGTGGTACTCGGGGCCGGACCCGTCGGCGAGAACGTCGCCGACCGCGCCCGGGCCGCCGGACTGACCGTGGCGATCGTCGAACGCGAACTCGTCGGCGGCGAATGTTCCTACTGGGCTTGTGTTCCCAGCAAGGCACTGCTGCGCCCGGTGCTGGCGCTCGGCGATGCCCGCCGGGTGGCCGGTGCACGAGAAGCGGTCACCGGCGCACTCGATGCCGGTGAGGTGTTCCGCCGCCGCAACGGCTTCGTCGGCGATTGGGATGACACCGGCCAAGCGGACTGGGTCGCCGGGATCGGAGCCACCCTGGTGCGCGGCCACGGACGCCTGGATGGGCCACGACGGGTCGCCGCCGAACTTCCGTAGGAAGTAGGTATGTGCGGGCGTGTCGCGCCCGATGGACTTTTGATCCGGTTTACGGTGCAGTCATGCTGTCCGCCGCCGCTCCAGCAAAGACGTGGACAGTGCTGACAACCAGTAACGCGGGTACCTGGCCGTCCGGGTATTCGGATGTGCTGGATGACTGCAGCGCGGTGGACGGACGTGATCATCCACCGGGGCTCGTGACGGGTACGCCGATCCTGCTGTCGAGTAACGGCGAACTCGATGAGTGGCTGGTGCTCTATTTCACTTCGTGCCCGAAGTTCACCTCCTTGGACTTGTCGTCCCGAAAAACGTACGCACTCGAGATCGCAAAGTGGTGCGGCTTTCTTGGAGGTCAGGACGATCCGCTGACCTGGCTGGAAGCAACGGAAGACGACTTCATCGACTACAAGATCCGCCGAACTGATCACCTGCAGTTCGCTGATTCGGTGACGGGCGCAACGTGGAACAAGGCGGTCTTCGCGCTCAGGGGTTTGTACGACTGGGCCGTGAGCCGCAAGGTACTGATCACACCGAATGGCCCTGTGATTGAGGCGAGTCCAGTGCCCGGCGGGCACGGTGCCACAAGGGTGCCCGGGGTAAGGGCCAACGCAGCGTTCGTGCGCAAGGACAGGGACCGGTGGATCGTCCCCGGCACCTACCGGCTGTGGCGTGACGTTGGCTTACGTGGCCGCGGTGTTGAACGGATCGGTGCGAGCCAGTGGCGAGCGGCTGGCGACGACGAGTCGTGTCGCGCCCGCAATTCACTGCGCAACACGGCATTCACCGACTTCGTCTATTCAACCGGTCTGCGCGTGCAGGAAGCAGGCGCGCTGCTGCTGGCGGAACTGCCATCAGCGGACGCGATTGAGGCGAAGTTGCCGGCAGCGATCGCCAAGTACAGCAAGGCGCGGATGTGGTACGCGGCGCCCACTGTAATGCAGACATTGCGCAGCTACATGACTGTCGCCCGGGCCGCAGCCGTCCGCCGGGCAATACGGGAGGGCCGCTACGACGCGATCGAGGACATCATCTGGGTAACGGAGGTCCGGCGCTCTCGCAAGGGAACGTTCGAAGCCGTCCGAGACGACGGCGCTGTGATGTCGCTGAACACTCTGAAGCCAGCTCTGCGCCGCCGCCTGTTCTGGCTCCGCGACGGTCGCCCGGAACCGATGGCGTTGTGGCTCAGCGAAGGTGGAACCCCGTTTCATCACGAGTCGTGGATCGGGGTTTTCGATGCGGCCAACGAGCGGCTTTGGTCAGCAGTTGAAGCCACCGGCGGGGCGGCCAGTGACGAGTTGACCGTGACGCCGCATTGCCTTCGTTTCAGTTTCGCGCTGGCGCTGGCAGTTCAACTGCATCAGCGGCTCGACGCCGCGCACGGGTGGGACGAGAGCATCGCCTACGGGGATGGGTCTCGCTACGACGAGGTCTTCCGCACGGTGAAGGACGTTTTGGGTCACAGGTCGGTGGAGACGACGCGGAATACCTATATGCCGCGGGTGCAACGGCTGCGTTTCGACCGGCTGTTCGGCCTCCCGAATGCCCAGATGGCCACCACGAGCGATCTGGTGTCAGCCCTGGCGCGCGACCTTGTTGAGATTCGCGATTTAACCGGGTCCGGCGCATGACGGCAAGTTCGCGCCGAGAGTCAGCTGACGGCGTTGTCACGCGCCGCGAGGATCCGCAAGTGGTGGTCGCCTCCCTTCCAGGGGCGTATGCGCCTACTGTCATTGATCTTCGGGAGTGGCCGTGTGATGCGCGTCTCCGGGTTCAATTCGCCGATGCCGTCGAGGCCCTTACGGGAGTGAACGGAGTTTGGAAGAGTGCCCAATCGGCACGGCAAAATCGGGACAGGACGAAATATTTTGCGAGGTGCGGCGAACACGATGTGCGCGACCTGGACCAGTTGAGCCCGGACCGGTGGAACGACTACCTGCTGCACTTGGCGGCGAAGGGAACCAAGAGCAATACCCAGCACAGGCAATTGGTCACGGTGCGGCAGGTGCTTCGTCGGTATCCACGTCGACTTCACGAGCCTGTCACGAATTCTGTGTAAGTCAGAGATGATTTGACTACGAGTTGTAGTCTAGCACAACGGGATTCGACCGG